>JBBQYX010000001.1:0-169391 GCA_038208295.1 Candidatus Nanopelagicales bacterium
ATCATGCCGTCGGCGCGTTGGGCGAGGTCGATGTGGCGGTCGGGATGTACCCGCGCGTACAGCGTCATGGTGGTCGTCACGTCAGCGTGCCCCAGATGCGCTTGCACATCCTTGATCGAGGCGCCGGCGTCGACCAGCAGAGAGGCGCAGACGGCCCGCAGGTCGTGCGGGGTGATGGACAGCGCTGGTTGCCCGGCTGCCTGCCGTTGCAGGTTCCACAGCTGCAAGGCCGGGTCCCAGGCGTCGCGGCGGAACGAGTGGTAGCTGCGGTGTTTGCCGCCCCGCCCACCGAACAGCAACACGTCACCGCCAGGCAGTTGTGATTCGGAAATTGCCCGGATCTCCTGCACAAGGGTGTGCGGCAGGGTGATGCAGCGCGCCGCGTGAGTCTTGGTGGTGGTTTCGCCGTTGGTCGGCGACCACGAACGCCGCACCAGCAGTTGGTCAGTGTCCAGCCGCAGGTCGCTGGCGCGCAATGCCAGTGCCTCACCGATGCGCAGGCCGCCGTACGCCAGCAACAGGACCAGCACCCGGTCCCGCTCCCGGCGGGTGAAGAACTGGGCGAAGGTTTCGACCTCGTCGGGCGTCAGCACCGGGTGTTCCACCGGGACGGATCGCGGCATGCTGCGTGCCCGCTGGTCACAAGGGTTGTGCGAGATGGCACCGTCACGCACCGCGCAAGCAAGCAGCCGTCGCAGCACCCCGTAGGTTTCGCGGACTTTCGACGGCGACAGTCCAGCGGCGATCATCTCGGCCACCCAGGCATCGATGGCGCTGGGTTTCAGTCGGGCCACCCGGGTGTCACCGAACTCCGGCTCAATGCGCACCGTCCATGCCGTGTCGTACAAGGCCAGGGTGGTCGGCCGCAGCCGCGCGCCGACACCCGCCCGGTAGGCCGGCCACCACGCCGACACCGGTCGTGAGGCGCTGACGTCGTCGGCGAACACGCCGCGGTCCAGGTCCGAACGTCGGTGAGCCAGCCAGCGGACCGCCTCGCCCTTGGTCGCGAATGTCTCCGGGGCCGCGGAACGGACCTGCCTGTCGGGCTCTTGGAAGCGCGCCTGCCAACGCCCGGAAGGCAGCCGTCGAGTCGTTCCCCACCCTGCACGCTGGGTGTTGCCTCGGCCGCCCGCCGGCTTGGTCATGTCGCCACGGTACGCCCGCTTCGTGCCCCTGTCGTGCCCTATACGTGCCCTAAGCAGTGGCGATCATGGGTGTTTTGGGGTGCGTAGGAGTCAGTCGGGATCGCGACCCGAAGTGCGTGGATCCGTTGTGTACGAAGGGATTTTCTCCCCCCACATGGGTGCCCCCGGCAGGATTCGAACCTGCGACACACGGTTTAGGAAACCGTTGCTCTATCCCCTGAGCTACGAGGGCGCGGACTGCACCGTATCTGGTGAGCCCTACCCTCCGGCACGCCAGCGCTGCTGGCTCCATTCGTCGGGCCTACCTGCCGATGCCCAAGGTCGAAGGGGCGTCGTACGGTCGACCAGCATCGCCAGCAAGCAGGCGCACAAGCGCCTGGACCCCACAGGGCGAGCGGATGCGAGCGAGAGAGGCGGAACCGATGACCGAAGGGCCAGCCAAACCGGTCCCCCGCGCGCCGATCGACACCGACCCGGTCGACGAGGTGGCCAGGCGCGCTGACGGGCTGACTCCGGACGAGCTGGCGGTCGTCACCGGGGCGGTCACCGCCGTGGGCAGCGACGCCCCGAACGTGCCCAACGCTGTTGTCGACACTGTGGGGGTGCTCACGACGCTGCGGCGTACGCCGTGCCCGTTCTGCGGAGGCCGTACGCCCAACCATGCCATCGACTGGAGCGCTGGTGGCGTCGCGGTGCGGTGCCGGCGCGAGGACAGTTCCCGTCCGGTCGCGCAGTGGGCCGCTGGTCGGGGGCAACCTGGAGCCGAGGAGCTGCTCGCGGCGCGTCGACTGTGGCTGACCTGGCCGGCGTTCACTCTGGGGCTGTTGGGTTTCGTGCCCGCGGTCCGGGCAGCGGTGCAACTGCGTACCCGCACCTGGGTGAACAAAGCGATCATCTCCAGCGGCATCACCGGTGGTCTGTGGGGCACGGCCCTCGCGGTGGGCGCGGCCGAGCCGGGCCTGTCCAGCGCGAGTGCGGCCTCCGTACCCGGCTGGGCCGCCGTCGCGATCATCGGCCTGCTGGGCGGCAGCGTCGGATATAACGCGGCGCAGATCGGCCCCTACCTCGAAGCGACCGCGCCCCCTCCTGGACCGCCGCCGTGGGCGACGGATGGACACACCCCGTCGACCGGCTCTCCGGTTGCGGCGCTGACTGCTCCGGCGGGTTGGTACCCGAATCCCGCGGGCACCGGACTGCGCTACTTCGACGGGCGGACCTGGACGGAGCACATCGCGTCAGCCGGCTGAGCCGCCGGCCACCTGGCCTAACCCGCTCAACGGGGTTCATCGCACGCCGGGACCCCGGCACCCAGCACAATCACCGGATGCCTGCGAGCGTCAGTTGCCCAGCATCGTCCCGCCAGGTCGTGATCGGCCTGGATGTCGGGACGACGGCGGTCAAGGCCGTCGCCTTCGAACTCGGCACCGGCCGCCGTCACCTCGCCCTGCGGGAGTACGTGCTGCGCCAACCCGAGCCGGGTCAGCAGGTGCAGGATCCGGACGAGGTGCTGACCGCGGTACGGGAATCCCTGGCCGAATGCGTCTCGCGAGCCACGGCGGCCGGAACGCAGACCGAGGTGCTCGCGCTGTCGGTGAGCACGGCGATGCACGCATTGATCGGGCTGGACGACCATCAGCGCCCCCTGACACCGGTACTCACCTGGGCCGACTCCCGAGCCGTCGATGAATCGCTGGAACTGCACAGATCCGGTCAGGCCGTGGCCTTGCAGTGTCGTACGGGGACTCCCGTACACCCCATGTCACCGCTGACCAAACTCATCTGGTTTCAACGGCACGAGCCGGAACTGTGCGCGCGCGTCCGGTGGTGGATCGGGCTGAAGGAACTCGTCCTACACCACCTGACCGGGCAATTGGTGACCGAACTATCGTCTGCATCGGCAACGGGCCTGCTCAACTCCTCGACCCGTCAGTGGGATTCCGACGCGCTCGCCATTGCGGGGATCTCCGCCACGCGGCTTCCTGCGGTCCTCTCCCCCACCGCCCAGCTGCCCTTATCCGAATCTGTCGCCTTGGCAATCGGCGTGCGCGCTGGAACCCCGGTGGTGCTCGGTGCCGCTGACGGCCCCCTCGGAAATCTTGGTACGGGAGCCATCTCCCCAGGCATCGCCGGGGTTTCCCTCGGCACGAGCGGGGCGGTCCGAGTTGTCGTACCGGAACCCCGTACTGACGACGGCGGCACCTTGTTCTGCTATGCCCTCACCGAATCCGCCTGGGTCGTCGGAGGCGCGATCAGCAACGGCGGCAACGTCATTGGGTGGGCGGGGCGGGCGCTGGCTTCAGATCTCAATCTGAAACCGCACAACGACACAGACGAGCAGAACGGAGACGATGCGGCCACCGTGGTTCGACTACTGGCCGAAGCCGCCCGGGTGCCGCCCGGCAGCGAAGGCGTGGTCATGCTGCCCTTCCTGCTGCCGGAGCGGGTTCCGCTATTCGATCTGAACCTGCATGGCGCGTTCGTGGGATTGCGTGCCGCGCACACCCGCGGGCACCTGGTCCGGGCGGCCATCGAAGGCGTGGCCCGGCAGTTGGCCGAGATCGTCGAGCGGGTCGATGCGATCGCTGCGGTGACCACCTTGCACGTGACCGGCGGGGCGTTCCGGTCTGGCTTGTGGCGCCAGGTTGTTGCGGACATGGTTGACCGGCCGCTGATCAACAGCGGGGACGTCGCCGGCACCGCCCGGGGTGCCGCCGCGCTGGGTCTGCTGGGGATGGGACTGGCCCATGATCTAGCGGACTCCGTACGCCGGCTCGCCCCGGTCGAACTAGCCATGGAACGCAGCGACCCCGATGCCGACGCGGTCGCGACGTATCGCCGTTGGCGGGCCACGCTTCCGGGGCTCCTGCAGGCGCTGTCGACTGCTACGGGCGGCTTTGGCATGCCTGACTAGGGCGTCCCGCAGCCTCAGCCGCCCAGCGCTGGGGATGCCCGCACAACACCGACCGATATCGCACCGCCGAGCACGGGCACCGCGCGCAACACATCCAACGCGTGGGCGCGGACCCCGAGGCCATCCAGCAGCGCCACGCTCACGCACGTCGCCGCGCGAGCCGCCCCGTCGTCAATCTTGACGGCCAGGCTGGCGCCATTGGGCAGGACCGCGGCGAAGACGCCCTCGGCGCCGTGCTTGGCGAGCAGCCCGGGGATGCCGGCCATCAGCACCGTCGCCGCTTGGTCTGGGCCTTCGACCAGGTCGGGTCGGCTGCGCATCGCCTGGGCGACCAGCCGCTCGGGACCCTCGGGGGTGATGGCGATGCGGGCGTAGGCGCGCGCCAGACCGGTGAGGCTGACCGCGAAGGCGGGGGCGCCGCACCCGTCGATCTGGGTTGGACCCAGTTGGTCGCCGGTCAGGTCAGCGACGGTCTCGGCCAAGTGCACCTGCAGCGGATGAGCTCTTTCGAGGTATTCGTCGATCCGCCAACCGTTGACTTGCGCGGTCCGCAACATGGCAGCGTGTTTGCCCGAACAGGTCATCGCCAGCCGCGACGCCGGCAGTCCAGCGGCCAGATAGTCACGCCGCTCGGATTCGCCCCGCGGCAGATCTGCCGGGCAGCCCAGATCCGCCTCCGCCAGCCCGCCCCCCGACAACATCTGCAGAGCCAGCTCGCGGTGCAGCGAGGAACCGGTGTGCGAAGAGCACGCCAGCGCCAACTCTGTTGAGTCCGGCAACCAACCGACCCGCAGCAATCCCACTGCCTGCAGCGGTTTCAGCGCGGACCGGGGCAGGAAGCAACGCGCTGGCTCGCCGAACCGCCGCAGCACCCGCCCATCGGGCGCCATGACGACAGCGTGCCCGGTGTGCACGGATTCGACGGTTTCGCCCCGCGTCACCTCAACGAGCAGATCCCCCGTCCGGTATGCGTTCATGGGCGGCAACGTACCGGCGATCCCGGCTCAATCTCACCGGCCGATGGAACGTGCTCAGGCCCTGCCTGTCCAGCCGCTGTCAGCCCGGTCGCCGACGAGTCATGGCTCAAGCATCCGGGTTGGGGCAGGGGCTGCTCGGCGGTCGACCGCGCGGACGTCCGAATGCCCGAACGCCCCGAAGGCAGCGCTATCGCAGGCGCCTCGTCGTACGCCACACTGCCGCAACCGCTTGCCCGCATGGGTGCCGGTTCGCGCAGCAGGCAAGGGATCAGGCATGACTTCTTCGGACAGACACCGCCTCGGGCGTACGGAACAGCCGGCCGGCCGACGGTTGAGTGCAGCGGCTCGGGTGCTGGTCGCCGGGACGGCACTCGCCGCACTCGGCGCCGGAATGGTGGAGGTGCCCGTGGCGGCCACCGAGAAGGTGGCCACTGTTCGTCAACCGGTAGTGGCGACCTCGATCATCGGCGCATCGGTGCGCGGCCGCGGGCTGACGGCGGTCCGGATCGGGGACCCGCGGGCGACCCGTACCCTGCTGGTCCTGGGCCAGATGCATGGCAACGAACCGGCCGGCCGGTACATCGTCACGGCCATGCGGAGCGCCCGGGTGCCCACCGGCGTGCAGATCTGGCTCGTGTCGACCCTCAACCCAGACGGTTCGGTGGCGAACACCCGGCGCAACGCACGCGCGGTCGACCTGAACCGCAACTTCCCGTATGGCTGGCGCTCGGACTTCAGCTCCCGGCTGTACTACCCGGGTCAGTACGCCGCCAGCGAACCCGAGACCCGGGCGTTCATCGCGCTGGTCGCCCGGGTGAAACCGGATGCCATCGTCTCGTTCCATCAGGCGTTCAACGCGGTCGACGACTCCAACCCCAAGACCGCCCGCTGGGCCCGCAGCATCGCCAAGCAGATCGGCCTGCCGGTCACTCGGGTTTCCTGCCGGGGCAAGTGCGCGGGGACCATGACGAGTTGGTTCAACGCCCGATACCCGGGTTGGGCGCTCACCGTGGAACTCCCCCGTCGGGTCAGCCCGGCGATGCAGCGCCGGACGACAGCTGCGTTGCTGCGTACGGCCGTCGCCCTGACTCCGCACCCGATGGTCCCGCCGAAACCCAACCCTCCCCCGAAACCCACTCCGCCGGCACCGCCGACTCCTATCCCGACCGCGACCCTTACGCCGGTGCCCACATCGCCAAGCCCGACCGAGACCCCAGACCCGCAACCAGCGCGCCCCTGAGCCCAGCCCCGAAGGGTTGATCGCACTCGCGGGAGGAACTTGGTGTCAGTGCGTTCGGGAGACCATTCGGACCTCAGCGTCGTGACGCTGGCCGATGAGTTTGGCATCGCAGGTGTTTAGCGGAGCCTCGAGCGCCTCGGCCAAGGCCAGATAGCAGGCGTCATAACTCGTGTACTGATGGCGAAGGTCCCAGATGCGAGCAACGAATGGCTCGACCTCGTAGCGGGTGATAACGAAGGCGAAGTGGTCACGCCGGGCTTGGTCCGCCGTCGGTAGGTCAAGCTTTCCTCCGAGCGCAAGCCCTCGCAGCACCGACATCACTTCAACGTCCAACAGGTGGGGGACGGCGACCTCACCGGCCAGGACATCGAGCAACTCAGGGGCGACATCTCGACCGACCAGAGCCTCGACCATCGCCGAGGCGTCGATCACAATCACCGGCGACCGGCCAGGAGTACCTGGACGATCTCCTGCGAGCTGGGCCCGGTCGAGCGTTCACGCTCCCGGAGCCTGGCGGCGATCTGCGCGTTTGTAGGTCTGGCAGCGATCTTCGTTAGTTCGGCGCCGACATATGCCGACAGGGACTTGCCCTCGGCCCCCGCGCGTTCCTTGAGCGTCTCGGCAACTTCCTCGGAGACGTCACGGATATAGAGCGTCGTCATCGCTCCACGCTAGCACCTTGCAAGCGACGCCGTGAAGCGCCCGCGTTGACTCGGATCATGGTCGCGCTGGTCACGTGCTGGGCGGTGCTGCGGGCTCCGGCGGGCAAGCGGTTGGCTCCGATGCTGCCGGTTCTGGTATCCACTGTGAGCGGTGCGGCCGGGCGTGACCGTGAGGGTTCCGTTCACGGGGTCAGTGTCAGCCGCTCCTGGGTTGCCTTGTCTACCGCGTCAGGCGTGAACGACCACGGCGGGTTCTGCGCTGTCTGCCACAACGGAAACTGGTCGAGGTAATGCGAGCTGTAAGCGTGCCCCGACGCGCCGGTGAGGTTGACCCACACCGAGGAGTCCCAGCCGCCGACGTCAACGGTCATCCGCATCGAGGCGACATGGTCGACCTCATAACCCTTACTCGCGTCGTAGGAGTTCACTGCCACCGACTGGTAGCCACCGGCGACCGGGAAGGGCCCGCGGTTGAACAAGCCCTCGATGGGTCCGATGCCTGACTCGCCCAATGGCGTCGCAACCAGCTTCAGGGTGTGGATGTCGCCCCACTTCCAGCGGGCGGAGTCCTCGCCCAACCGGTTCTTCAACTCGGTGAAGGCATCGGTCATGGCAGCGACCAAAATGGTGTCGCGAGTCTCGGTTTCAGGCGTGCTGACGTCGTCCCAGAACGGATCGTTGGGTTTGGACATCAGGTCGCGGACCACCTCAAACCAGCGATCGCCGCTGTTCGCAGCGGTGGAACCGGTGAGTTGATCGCCGAAGGTACGCTGCAGCAGGTGCAACCATACGGCGTTGAAATAGGCCGCCTCCGGGGAATCGACCGGTTGCCTGAAGTCCCACGTCCGGAGTAAATCGACCGCCTGTTGCACGTCCGCGCCAGCCTTGACGTCCAACAGGTAGGGGACCAGGAACGGCGCGAAGGGCATCTGGGTGTCGCTCTGGATGGCTTGGCTGTCCGCCAGACTCAGCGACTTCGAACCGTTCGCGGTCTTCTCGCGGACCAGATCGAGGATGCGCTGGGCGCGGTAACCGTAGTTGTAACCGGCACCGATCTTGTACGGATAGCCCGGCTGAACGAGGACCTGGTTGGCGGTGATGACCCACTTGTTCGGCGGGTTGTAGAAACTCGGCAATCGGTCGGCGGGGATGTAGCCCGTCCACCTGACCTTGCTGTCCCAGCCGGGCGCGGGTGAGTTGCCGTCGAAACCCGACCGGATCGGAATAAGGCCGGGGATCTGGAAGCCGATGTTCCCCTGGGTGTCAGCGAACACCAGATTCTGCGGGAGTGCATCGAAGCGGGCACCGGCCTTGCGGAAGTCCGCCCAGTTCGCTGCCGTCCAGATGTCGACGAGTGCCTGGAACGACGTTCCCGGGCGCAACGCCGTCCAGTTCAGCGCCACGCCATAGCCGTCGCCGCGGGGCGGGGAGCCGGCGGGCACGGCAGCATCCTGGCCGACCGCGGGGAAATCGGTATCGGGCAGATCGGACAGCAGCGGGCCGTGCTCGGTGGCGCGCACCGTGATGGTCTGGCTGCCGCCCGGATAGCGGATCTCCTCAGTCCGGGTCTGCAGCGGTCGCGGCTTGCCGTCCACCAGGTAGGTGTCGCCCTCGACCTTCTCCAGGAACAAGTCGGTCGTATCCGCACCCGTGTTCGTCACCGCCCAGGCCGCAGCGGCGTTGTGCCCGATGATGATGCCGGGGACGCCCGCCAGGGCGAACCCGGCCACGTCGTACGGGCAGGCGTCGTCGACGGTCCGGCAGTGCAGCCCGACCTGCGACCACAGCGACGGCATGGCCGGTCCAAGGTGCGGATCGTTAGCCACCAGGGACCGGCCGGTATCGACCAGATCGCCACCGATGACCCAGTTATTGGACCCCATCTCGGCGCTATGCGTACCCAGCAGGGCGAGCATGCTGTCCAGGGCATCCGAATCCAGGACTGTGCCGTTCTCGGATCCGATTCCGACGGAAGACTGGCCGCCGAGCCTGGCGGAACTATTGGTCGCTGCGGAGCCGGCCGACTGGACCGGTTCGCTCGCGCCCGCTGGCAACACGTACGCCGATGCGGGACGTACCAACTGCCCATCGGGCAACGGCGCCGCCTGGGCACCCGAGGTGGGGTCCTGCACCCCTGCAGCACGCTGAATGGTGGCGTTACGGTCATACGGATACGGCGGGTACAACTGCTTGATCTGAGCCGGGCTCAGGGTTTTCGCGAGGACCGTACGCAGGGCCTCGGTGTCCATGTTCTCGCGCAGGTCATAGGCCAGCGCCTTCAACCAGGCCAGCGAGTCCGCGGGGGTCCACGGCTCGATGGTGTAGCCGCGGGTGAGCGCACCGATCACCAGGTATTCCAAGCTCGCCGAGGTGCCCCCGTGCTCGGAGATCCACGCGTTGACCCCGGCGGTGTAGGCGTCGACCACCACCTGGTAGCGAGCGGGCAGGCTGTCGTACTCCAGTTGTGCGGTTGCTCGCCAACCCATGGTGCGCAAGAACTTGTCAGTCTTCAACTGACCGCTGCCGACCATCTCCGAGATCCGCCCGGCAGTGATGTGCCGGCGGAAGTCCATTTCGAAGAATCGGTCCTGCGCACTGACATACCCCTGTCCCATGAACAGGTCGCTCGGGGTGTCGGCATAGATCTGGGGCACCCCGAACTCATCGCGCAGAACGTCCACGGGCGCGCTCAGACCGGGCACCTGGATCGAGCCTGCTGTCTGCGGGAACGACCGGCCGGGGAACCAGTAGCGCACGGCGAGCGCGAAGCCGACGATCACGAGGACCAGGACGAGCAGCAGGATCAGCAGCACCCGCAACCAGCGATGCCGTTTGCGCGGCTTCGGTGCGGGAGCGGTCTGGGTGCCGACGTCGACGGTCACAGGAACCTCGCGCGGGGTCTGGGGCGGAGCGCAGGACGGCTGGCGCCGGATACGCGCAGTGAATCAGATGAGACTCAGGTCGCGTCGGCGGACGCTGGTACTGACGGCGGGTCGCGACGACTTCGTTACCTGCACACCCGGATCCACCGAAAGGCCTGTGCCTGGCCAGTCGGTGCGCAAAGCCGAAGGGTAACGGTGGGAGTGGCGCTCACGACCGGAGCGCGCTCACGAGCCACACGGCCGCCACGTGGGAGGCTGGCCCGGTGGGATCGACTCGGTCCCGACGATCTGCACGCGAGGAGTGACCGATGAACAACGAGAAGACCCCGGCCCCCGCGGAACCATCCGGGATCACCCCGCGCCTGGTCATCGGCGGCGTCGTGGGTGTCATCCTCATTATCTTCATCATCATCAACCGGAGCCAGACCGAGGTCTCGTTCATCTTCTTCACCGCCCAGACTCCCCTGTGGGTGGCTCTGGTCGTCGCCGCCATCCTCGGTTTCCTCGGCGGCGTGCTGTTCGGCCGCAAGCGTTACAAGCGGCCGTAGCGGTCTGAGCGCAGGGCGGCCAGCAGCGTGCGGGTGGCTTCCTCGACCGCACCGACAGCCTCGTCGAATGCGGCCGCGTTGCGCGCCGATGGGGCCCGGAACCCGCTAACCTTGCGTACGTACTGAAGTGCGGCAGCTCGCATGTCCTCGTCAGTAACGTCCTCGAGGTAGGGCGGGCGGAGGGTCTTGATGCTGCGGCACATGCCTTCAGACGGTACGCGGCGCCGCACCTGCTGCCGGGCAAAACCTACTGCCGGGCGAACCGTTACCCTCGCAAGCATGGGCACGGTCTACGACGGCATCGACGCCGAGCTGCGGGCCTGGCTGCTGGCCCAGCCGATGTTCTTCGTCGCTACGGCACCGCGCGGTAACGACGGGCTGGTGAATTGCTCGCCCAAGGGGCTGGCCGGGACCTTCGCGGTCCTCGACGATCGTACGGTGGCCTACCTCGACCTGACCGGCAGCGGCATCGAGACGGTGGCGCACTTACGGGAGAACGGTCGCATCGTGGCGATGTTCTGCGCCTTCGAGGGCCGGCCGCGCATCATTCGCTTACACGGGCGCGGTCGGGTGGTGCTGGCCGAGGAGGCGGAGTTCACCGCGCTATTGGCACGGTTCAGCGAGCACCCGGGCATTCGCTCGATCATCCGCATCGACGTGACACGGGTGTCGGACTCCTGCGGGTACGGCGTTCCGACCATGACGTACGAGGCGGACCGGACCATCCTCGACCGCGGTGCGGCCAAGAAGGGTGAGTCCGGGATGGCGGCCTACCGAGCGGCGAAGAACTCGGTCAGCATCGACGGGATGCCCGGTCTGGAGTGATCCGTGCCGCCGGTGTTTCCGGGTCAGATCGGGCAGCCGTCCGGGCCGCAGACCTCAACTGGCTCAGTGTCCGACGTGCCAGGTACGACTACCGGGACCTGCTCGGTCGACTCCTCCCATGCCTGAGTCAGCGCCCGCAGCAGCAGATCGGACGGTTGTGCGCCGGAGACCCCGTAGCGGGCATCGATGACGAAGAACGGGACGCCGCTGATGCCCAGGTCGGCGGCGGCTGCCTGGTCGGCGCGCACTGCAGCGGCGTACCGCTGATCACTGAGCGCGGTGTGGACCAGATCACCCGGCAGGCCTGACTCGGCACCCAGTTCGACCAGGGTCGCGCGGTCACCGACCGGTCGGCCCTGGGTGAAGTGGGCGGCCAACAGACGCTCCTTCACCTGCGACTGCAGGCCATGCTCCGCGGCCAAATGCAGGAGTTGATGCGCGTCGAAGGTGTTCGCGGGAACGGCAGCCGTGAAGTCGAACCGCAGGCCCACCGATGCGCCGGTCTCGGTCATGCCGTCGAGCATCCGGTGGGACTCCGCCGTCGGTAACCCATATTTGCGACCCAACCGGTCGGCGTAGCTGTCGCCGTCCCCGGGGACCGCGGAGGTCGCCGTCGTGTCGAGCTCGAAACTGCGCCAGTGCACCTCGACGGATTCCCGGTGCGCAAACTCGGCCAGGGCGGCCTCGAACCGCCGCTTGCCTACGTAGCACCACGGGCAGACCACATCGGACCAAATCTCCACGTGCATGTCAGCAGTCAACAGGATCCGGACGGTGCACATTCCTGGTGATACAGATCACCCGCGGCACAGTCACTTTCGGCGCCCCTGCAGGAATCACAGCAGCCGCGTGACAGCGATCACGGTCCGCTCGACTGAAGGGCCCTTGCTTGGGTGCCGACGAGAATTCAAGGTGGGAGGCGACCGGATGACGTTGATGTCATCGGCAGTCCACCCAACGTCGGATGAGGGAACCCGCAGACCGTGAGTACCACCGTAGAAACCCACTTGTTCTACCCGGCCGAGTTGGCCACCGGCGATCAGGTCTGGCACCTGGCCGACGGCCGCGGCGGCTGGGGGCGCGTCGTGGCGATCACCAGCGGCGACAACGAACTGCTCGTGTGGTGCGACGACGACACCACTCCGTGGCAGGTGCCCGCCTGCGAGCGGGTCCTGGCGCGGCACGACACCAGCCACGACGACCTCGCGCACGCACCGGTCGTCAGCGACCTGGCCATCGCCGAGTTCCTCGCCGAGGCCGCGGAGGACGACACCCCCGACCACGGCATCGAGATCACCCGCTCGGTCGAGGTCCGGATGTCCGCTTGGTACGCCGGGGACCTCGGTGCCGCGATCCAGGCGCACGCTCACCACAGCGCGTTCCACCGCGCGCCGGCCCGCTCCGCCGGCGTCGGACTGGACCTCGAGGCGCATCTGCACGCGTGGTACGCCGGTGACCTCGCCGCCGTCATGGAGTCGCTCGCCTGAGTCGCACCTTTTCGACCGGCAACCAACGCGCCGTCTCGATCGGGGGTGATGCGTCGTGGCGCCGGATCGCGACCACCGGTGTGGACAGACTCTCGTAGCTCGGGAACGAACTGTCGGGGGTGCCTCTTACAGTGACCGCCATGACCACATCGACGCCCGCCGGCCCGCCGGACATGATCGACCTCCTCGACCGATGCGACGCCGGGTTCGCCTCCCGGGTTGCGCAGGTGCGACCCGACCAGTGGGATGCCGCCACGCCCTGCGAGGGCTGGACCTGTCGTGACCTGGTCGGGCATGTGATCGGCGGCAACCGGATGACCGTCGCGGCGTTCAGCGGGGCGCCCCGGGCGGACGCCATGCCTGCCGGCCGCGATACTGAGGGACTGGATGATCCGCGGCCAACCTACGAGCAGACCGCGGCGGCCGTCCGCGCGATGGTGACCGAGCCCGGTGCGCTGGAGCGGATGGTGGAGCACCCGCGAATGACCATGCCTGGCGCGGCGATGCTCGAATTCCGCATCAGTGACGTGCTGGTGCACACCTGGGACCTGGCTCGGGCAATCGGCGCCGACGAGGATCTCGACCCGGTCCTGGTGGAGTTCTCCTGGGCGTTGACGCAGTCACGCGCCGACATGCTGGCGAAGTCTGGCACGTTCGGCGAGGGTCCTAGCGGAGACGTCGGGCCGGATGCGCCGCTGCAGGCCCGGCTGCTCGATCTGTTAGGGCGACGCCCGTAACCGGGCGGCCAGGCGATGAATCCGGTCATCTTCGACTCGTGGAGCGGGTTGGGCCGGGTGCTGCTGGTCGGCACCCTGGCCTATCTGGCCCTCGTCATGTTGTTGCGCGTTTCGGGCAAACGCACCCTGGCCAAGCTCAACGCCTTCGACTTCGTTGTCACGGTGGCGCTCGGGTCGATCCTGGCCACGATCCTGCTGTCCTCCGACGTTGCCCTGCTCGAGGGGGTCACAGCGTTTAGTCTGCTGATCGGTCTGCAGTTCGTGGTCGCCTGGGCGTCGGTACGCAGTCAGCGCGTCGAGAGCCTGGTCAAATCGGAGCCGACGCTGCTCTACTGCGGTGAGTTCCTGCGGGCCGCGATGCGTCGCGAACGCGTGACCGAGGACGAGTTGCGTCACGCCGCCCGCGCCCAGGGTCACGCAAGCCTGGATCGCGTCAGCGCCATCGTCCTGGAAACCGATGGCAGTCTGAGCATCTTGACGGGCCCGATGGACTGAGAAGACCCCACCTGGCCCGGTCGTCGCCACCACGGAAACACCGTCGTCAAGCCATGACGCTTCGGTGTGTTTGTGGGCGCTATCCCGCGTACGGGGTCAGTTCGGTCTGCGCGGCCGAACCGGAGACGTCGCCTGTCTCCCCGGCCTCGACGGCACGGCGACCGAGGATGAATACGTAGGCTAGGAAGGCGACCCAGACGACCACGCCGATGGCGATCCGGATCAGAGTGGGCAGGCCGGACGGAGTCACGAACGCCTCGACTACACCGGACACGGCCAGGACCACGATCAGGCCCAGTGCCACGGTGATCGCGGCCCTTCCCTCGCTCGCCCAGGCGACGGCCCGGGGTCGAGGGCCGGGGTCGATCAGCGACCAGCCCACCCGCATACCGACGCCGGCGGCCACGAAGACCGCCGTCAGTTCCAGCAGGCCGTGCGGGGTTAACAGGCCGAAGAAGACATCCCCGCGCCCGTACGCGATCATGATTCCGCCGATGACCGCCACATTCAGCGCGTTCTGAGCGAGCACCCAGATCGCCGGCAGGATCGCGGCAGCGCCGAAGATCAAGGCGGCGGCAGCGGCCCACACGTTGTTCGTCCACACCTGGGCGGCGAACGAGGACGCCGGACTGGCCGTGTAGTAGTCGGCGAAGTCCTGCTCCACGAGTTGGCGCGCCGCCCCTGCGGGCAGCAGGGCGGCCTGGACATCTGCATTCGCGGCCACCCAGGCACCCACGATCACGGCGAAGGTCACGAAACCCGCACCGGCCGATAGCCACCACCAGCGGGCGCGATACACCGCCGCCGGGAAGGACACCGTGGCCAAGCGAGCCAGGTCCCGCCACACGGGGGTGTGCGCTGCCGTCACCGTCGACCTCGCCCGGGCCACGGTCTGGGTCAGCCGGGCCAGGAGTTGGGCGTCCGGCGAGGCGCTGCGGACCTGGGACAGGTGGGTCGCCGACCGCTGGTAGAGGTCGACCAGCTCGTCCACCTCGGCGCCGGTCAAGCCGCGGCGCCTGGTGAGTTCATCGAGGCGGTCCCAAACGGGCCGGTGCATGGCCACGAACGAGTCGAGGTCCATCGGCCACCTCCTCGCGATCGTCGCGCCGCTCGGCGCCCGCTGGTCCATCCTCCGGTGAGCGCCGCAGGAGAGCACATTCCTACCGCAGTCCGTCCACGGACACTCACCCGTTCCACTCGACCCCGACAGTGCGGCAGCATGGCAGCGTGGCGTCGATGAATGGCGGGCTGGTCACCGGCGAGGCCGTGACGCTGGATCTGGCCCCCGCCCGGCTTCCGTCACGGATGCTGGCGTTGACCATCGACATCACGGTCCAACTCATCGTGCTCGGCCTGGGATTCGCGGCTCTTGTGCAGTTCGGTACGGGACTGGACAGCGCGGCCGCTGCGGCCGTCTCGATCACGTTGCTGGTGCTGGTGCTGGTGGGCATGCCAGCCGGGATCGAGACGTGGAGCCACGGGCGTTCGCTGGGCAAACTCGCCTTCGGGCTGCGGGTCGTCCGCGACGACGGCGGCCCGGTGCGCTTCCGACATGCGTTGGTACGGGCGCTGTTCCTGGTGTTCGTGGACCTGTGGGTGACCTCCGGCACGGTCGGGCTGATCAGCAGCTTGGTGTCCCGGCAGGGCAAGCGGGTGGGCGACCAGTTCGCCGGGACGGTCGTTGTACGCGAACGTGTTGCCACGGCGTCGCGGGCGTACGCCGCCGTGACGATGCCGGCACCGTTGGCCGGCTGGGCCGCCACGGCGGATCTGGCCGGGCTGCCTGACGATCTTGCTCTGGCCGCACGCCAATTCGTGCTGCGGGCTCCTTCGTTGGCCGCTCCCGCCCGGCAGGCACTCGCCCAGCAACTCGCCGGACAGGTGTCCGGTCGAATCGGACCGCCACCGCCGCCGGGGACTCCGCCGGAGGCCTACCTGGCCGCTGTCATCGCCGAGCGCACCCGGCGGGCATGGTGGGCGCAGTCACAGCAGGCGCTCGGTGGTCAGCCTCCGACCGGGCCAGGCGGGTGGCCGATGATGGGCTCCGGTCCGACATATCCGCCCCCGGCACCGTCAGCGATTGCGACGCCGCCGGGACAATCTGCGGCCAAGAGTCCGCTCAGGCCAGCTCCACCGAACGCGGCGCCGCCCACCCAGGAACCGCCGAATCCGGGGTTCACCGCGCCACGATAGGAACGGCTGGGACTCGCCGAAACAATCATGGCCGTCAGCGATTCGATGGTCAGCGGGTCAGGAGCAGCAGGGCGATGGCCCCGGGGATGTTGTTCAGGGCATGGGCGAACATCGAGGCGCCCAGGCCTGCAGATCGCCATCGCGCGGCACCCAGGCAGGCGCCGATGACGAGCAGGACGAGCAGTCGCTGGAACTCAAAGTGGAATAGCGCGAACACCACGGTCGTCACCGTCAGGGCGAACCAGGGCCGGGCGCCACGCTTGACCAGCGAGGCCCAGAGCAGGCCGCGGAAGGCGATCTCCTCCGCGATCGGCGCGCCGACGGCGATCAGTAGAGCGAACCCGACCAGCCACACGAGTTGACCGCTGTCCGCGATCTCCTGCCCGACGTTCCCTGCCGCGGAGGAGAAGTCGCCGAACACCGCCTGGGTGATCGTGGCGGCGATACTGCCGAACACGAAGGCCGCGACACCGGCGGCCAGTCCCCACCGCAGGTCCGCCCAGCCAAGCTGTAGGCCCAAGTCCAGACGCGGACCGTTGCCCCGCAGTCCAGTGATCAGCAGCGGCCAGCCGGCTAGCGCCAGCCACGGCACCGTCGTACCGAGAATCACGGTCGGCCCCAACGGAGACGCTCCACCGGGATAGACGGCCTCGATGCCGAGTGCCACGGCGACCGCGAACACGAATGCGCCCACGATCGCGAGCACGGCGTCGCCCAGGCCCCAGCCCGGGACCACCAGCGGTCGGCCCTGCGCGGCGGCCGCGGCCAGCGGCCCAGGGCAGTCCGGGTAGGCGATCTGACCGCCTTCGAAATGGTCGGCGGTACGCGCTGGATCGCTCATGGCGCCGCCGACCGTACCCGGCCCGGCGCCCCCGCGCGGTCCTCGTACGCCGGAATCCGGCGCGGGCTGACCGTACGCAGCCCACCGTCGCTCCAGTCCTCGACGTGTCGGCCGACCGCTCGGCCAATGACGCAAACCGCCGCGCCACCGTTACACCGGCCGCCATGATGACTGCCTGCCCACTGTGTCGACGGTGAGGAATTCTCATGACCGACCACCAAGCCACCGCGGCGTTCCGTCGCGCCCGTGACCTGCTGCTGGCGAATTCCGATGACCTCGAGGCGGCGAGCCGTGCCTTCGAGTGGCCGGACGTGGGTGACACGTTCAATTGGGCGATCGACCACTTCGACGCGATGGCGGCCGGCAATGACCGCACTGCGCTGTGGATCAGCGAGGAGGACGGTCGCCAGACCCGGATCAGTTTCGCCGAAATGGCGCGCCGTTCGGACCAGGTCGCCGGTCACCTCGCCGATCTCGGCGTCCAGCGCGGTGACGGCGTACTGCTCATGCTCGGCAATCAGGTGGAACTGTGGGAGTCGATGCTCGCCGTGATGAAACTCGGCGCGGTGATCATGCCCACCACGACGGCGATCGGCGGAGAAGAACTGGCCGACCGCATCACCCGTGGCCACGCGCGGGCGGTGATCGCAAACGCAGCAGACGTTGGAAAGTTTGAGGAGGTGCCCAAGGAGGTCCTGCGTGTCGGCACCTCGGACGCTGCCGGCTGGCAACCGTACGCCCCGGCCTACGACCGGCCCGCGCAACCATTCCGAACGGCGACAGCGGCTGACGACCCGTTGCTGCGTTACTTCACCTCCGGCACTACGTCCCGGCCGAAACTCGTTCAGCACACCCAGGTTTCCTACCCGGTCGGGCACCTGTCCACGATGTATTTCCTCGGGGTCCGGCCCGGAGACATCCACCTGAACATCAGTTCGCCGGGTTGGGCGAAGCACGCCTGGAGTTGTTTCTTCGGACCGTGGAATGCCGGGGCCACAATCTTCGTATACAACTATTCGCGGTTCGACGCGGCGGCACTGCTGGCGCAAATCCGCAGCGCCGGCGTGACCACGTTCTGCGCGCCGCCGACGGTGTGGCGGATGTTGATCCAGTCGGATCTGTCCGGTGGCGCCGGCGGCCTGCGAGAAGCAATCGGCGCCGGTGAACCCCTGAATGCGGAAGTCATCTCGCAGGTGGAACACGCGTGGGGGCTGACGATCCGCGATGGGTACGGCCAGACGGAGACCACCGCGCTGATCGCCAACACGCCCGGCTCACCGGTCAAGCCTGGGTCGATGGGCCGGCCGGTCCCCGGTGTACGGATCGCATTGGTCGACCCGGTAACCGGGCGACAGGGCGACGAGGGCGAGATCTGTATCGACCTGAGGCAGGGGCGTCCGACCAACCTGATGGCCGGCTACCTCGACGACGACGGCGTGATCCTTTCCGCCGATGATGGCGCAGATGGCACCGAGGACTACTACCGGACCGGCGACCTGGCCACCCGGGACGCCGACGGGTACATCTTCTTCGTCGGTCGCACCGATGACGTGTTCAAGGCCTCCGACTACAAGATCAGTCCGTTCGAACTGGAGAGCGTCCTCATCGAACACCCGGCCGTCGCCGAGGCGGCCGTCGTCCCGGCGGCCGACGCGTTGCGGCTGGCCGTTCCGAAGGCGTTTGTCGTCCTGGCGCCGGGCTGGGAGCCGAACCGCGAGACCGCGTACGCGATCCTTCGACACGCCCGCGAGCACCTCGCTCCCTATCAGCGGATCCGCCGGCTGGAGTTCGGTCCCCTGCCCAAGACGATGTCGGGGAAGATCCGTCGGGTCGAACTGCGCAGGGCCGAGGCCGCAGCTGCTGATGCCGCACACCCAGACGCCGCCCATCCGCAGGAGTGGCGGGACGAGGATTTCCCGGAACTGCGCGCTACGTGAATCCCGTTGGTGGGGTTCGCCCGGCGCAGCGCTGGGCAGATCACCTGCGATGTCTCCGGCGGCCCGGGATGCAACCCAGGCGTTTCACGGCGAGCTGGAGCGGTGAATTCTAGGCTCGAAGGAGGCCGATATGCCCTGGTGGGGATGGATGATCATCGCCGTGGTCGTAGTTGTCGCCACGGTCGCTGCCGTACTGGCCGTACAGGCGCGTCGTCGTCGCGGCGGGGTCATCATCGACCCCACCACGCCGGGAAACGCGGGCACCGGACGGAGGTCCAGCTCGTGAGCCGGCTGATGCGCACCAGCGAGATCCACAAGCGCCCGGTCGTCACGCTCGACGGCGAGGACGTCGCGCAGGTCAAGGACGTGGTATACGAGTCCGACGGCGGGGCGGTCGCGGGGTTCACCCTGGCCGGTCGCGGCCTGTTCGCCGGACCGATGAAAGAGGTGCTCGCCTGGTCGGACGTCGCGGGACTGGGCAACGACGCCGTGATGGTGGACAGCCGGGACCGGCTGCGGATGCCGGCCGACAGCGACGCGGCGTGGGCCGGGGGCACTAGCGGAGGCGGCGACGTGCTGCGGTCAGAGGTTCTCACCGATAGCGGCGTGGCCCTGGGCACCGTGGTCGACGTGATCATCGAGGTGGACCCCGGCTCGGCCCATTGCGACGTGATCGGTTACGAGATCGAACCGTCGGCGGCGATGGGTAGCAACCACAAGCGGCTGCTCATCCCCCTACCGGACACCCTCGCGGCGTCCGGCGGGCACCTGATGGTGCCGGCCAGTGCACAGGACTTCGTACGCGAGGACCTAGCCGGTTTCGGTGCCGCCGTCGACGACTTCCGCGCCCAACTGGGAGGGACCCGCTGATGCGCATCTCGGAGACAATCGGTCGGAAGATCGTCAGCACGTCGAGCGCGGAGACCGTGGGTACGGTCGACAACCTGATCGTGGACCCTAAGCGCCACAGCGTTGTGGCTGTCCAGGTCAAGAAGGCGGCCAGCGGCGGCGACGCACTGCCCTGGAACGAGATCACCGCCTTCGGGGTGGACGCGGTGACCGTGACCAGCTCGGGTGCGGTCAGCGAATCGGACGAGGACGTCGCCGCGCTGATGTCCAAGGACCACCGACTCATCGGCAAGCGCGTCCTGTCCGCCGCCGGCGACGAACTGGGCACGCTGGTCGACGTCGACTTCGACCCGGAGGCCGGTTCCGTACGGGCGCTGCTACTGGACACGGCCGAGGTGGCCGGTGACCGGCTGGTCGGCGTGGGCAGCTACGCCGTGGTCGTCACGCCGACCTGATCGTTGCCACGCACCGCGGCCCCGCCTCCCATTCCGGGAGACGGGGCCGCAACTCTGTCCGGGTCGGTCGCGTCGCGCGCCTAGGTCAGGCTCAGTAGCGGTACAGATCGGACTTGTAGGGTCCAGCGACGTCCACACCGAGGTATTCCGCCTGAATCTTTGTCAACTCGGTGAGCCGGACGCCGAGCGCAGCCAAGTGCAGCCGGGCCACCAATTCGTCCAGATACTTCGGCAAGGTGTGCACGCCCAGCGGGTAGTCGTCATTCTTGGTGAATAGCTCGATCTGCGCCAACACCTGGTTGGTGAACGAGTTGGACATGACGAACGACGGGTGTCCGGTCGCGTTGCCCAGGTTGAGCAGTCGACCCTCGGACAGCACCAGCACGCTGTGGCCGTCCGAGAACGTCCACTCGTCCACCTGCGGCTTGATCGTCGTACGCGCGATGCCAGGCGTACGGGCCAGGCCGGCCATGTCGATCTCGTTGTCGAAGTGACCGATGTTGCCGACGATCGCCTGGTGCTTCATCGCGGCCATGTGCCCGGCGGTCACCACGTCGTAGCAACCGGTCGCTGTGATCACCAGGTCGGCGCGGCCGACGACATCGTCGAGGGTGGTCACCTCGTACCCGTCCATGGCGGCCTGCAGCGCGCAGATCGGGTCGATCTCAGTGATGATCACGCGGGCACCCTGCCCACGCAGGGATTCCGCGCAGCCCTTGCCCACGTCGCCGTAGCCGCAGACGACCGCGACCTTGCCACCGATCAGCACGTCGGTGGCCCGGTTGATGCCGTCGACCAGGCTGTGCCGGCAGCCGTACTTGTTGTCGAACTTGGACTTGGTGACGGAGTCGTTGACATTGATCGCCGGGAACAGCAGCGTGCCCGCCCGCATCATCTCGTAGAGGCGATGGACTCCCGTAGTGGTTTCCTCGGTGACGCCGCGGATTCCCGCAGCAATGGTTGTCCAGCGGGTGGCGTCCTCGCGCAGCGAGCGACGCAGGGCGTCCAGGACGACCCCGTACTCCTGCGAATCGTCCTCGGTGGTGCTCGGGACGACCCCGGCCTTCTCGAACTCGACGCCCTTGTGGACCAGCATCGTGGCGTCGCCGCCGTCGTCGAGGATCATGTTCGGGCCGGCCCCGTCGGGCCAGCGGAGCACCTGCTCGGTGCACCACCAATACTCGGTGAGGGTCTCGCCCTTCCAGGCGAAGACCGGGATGCCGGCGGGCTGCTCGGGGGTGCCGTGCGGACCGACCGCAACTGCGGCGGCGGCGTGGTCCTGGGTGGAGAAGATGTTGCAGGAGGCCCAACGGACCTGTGCGCCGAGCTCCACGAGGGTCTCGATGAGCACCGCGGTCTGCACGGTCATGTGTAGCGACCCGGTGATGCGGGCGCCGGTTAGCGGCTTGCTGTCGCCGTATTCGGCGCGCATCGCCAGCAGGCCGGGCATCTCGTGTTCGGCGAGGCGGATCTCCTTGCGGCCGAACTCGGCCAGGGACAGGTCGGCGACCTTGAAGTCGCCGGTGGGGACGTCGGACAGCGTCATGCGCGGTCTCCTTGACTGCGGGGAACGGGGCGCACGAACGGCACGAGGCTTCGATGGTTCGCGGCGAGATGGTCACCGGGCGACTCGCGGGACCCTGGGAGCGGTCCCGTCTGCGACGCGGGACCCTCATTCTCGCACCGGTACGGGGGTGTTTGCGCGGTCAGCCTCAGCGTGGACCATGAACGAACGACCGGGGCCGCCGAAGCACCTGCTGCGCGGTCAGTGGCCGGTGGCGCGTTCCCGGTCCAGGTCCGGTTCGATGAAGATGTACGACGCGCTGGGCAGCACCGATCGGATGCGCTGCTCGGCCGCGTCGATTGCCCGGGCGATCTGGGCGCCGGTGTCCGAGGCTCCCACCGCGACCTTGGCCGCGACCACGACGTCGTCGGGTCCAATGTGAATGGTGCGCAGGTGGATGACCCGGGCGATCAGGGGCTCGCCCTCCAGGGCCGCCCGGATCGCGGCCTCCTGCTCGGGCAGCACGGATTCCCCGACCAGCAGGCTGGACATCTCGAAGGCCAGGAAGACCGCGATGATGATCAGTAGGACGCCGATCGACATCGACCCGATGCCGTCCCACGCGCCGTTACCGGTGATTGTGGCGAGGGTGATGCCAACCAACGCGAGCACCAAACCGACCAGGGCACCGCTGTCCTCCAGCAGCACGACGGGCAACTCGGGTTGGCGGGCGTCGCGGACGAACTGGAACAGCGAGGTGGCCCCGCGCGACTTGTTGCTCTCCCGCAGGGCCGTACGGAACGAGTAGCCCTCCAGGCCGATCGCAACGAACAGCACGATGTACGCGATCAGGGGGGAACTCAGTTCGTCCGGGTGCTGGATCTTGTGCACGCCCTCGTAGACCGCGAAGACGCCGCCGACCAGGAACAGCACGATCGCGACGATGAACGCATACACGTAGCGGGAACGGCCGTAGCCGAACTGGTGCATGACATCGGGCACCCGCCGGGACCGCCGGCCACCGATCAGGAGCAGGACCTGGTTGCCAGAATCGGCCACCGAGTGGATCGCCTCGGACAGCATCGACGACGAGCCGGTCACGCCGAACGCGACGAACTTGCTGATCGCGATGCCGACGTTGGCAGCCAGCGCCGCCACCACCGCCTTGGTGCCGCCCTCGGTGCTCATCGGCCACTCCCGCGGGCCCGGGTGCTACGCAGATCCACCGGACTCACCGGGCGATGCGGGTCTTGAGTTCGTCAATGGGAGGGATCGGGCTGGGGTCGACGCCCAGCGCCAACGCCGCGTAGACGCTGGCGAAGTCCAGCGGGGCGACGATGGAGGCGAACCGGACCACGGCATGCTCCCCCTCGGCGTACAGCACGGTCACCGGAACGCCTCGGCGCTCCGCCACCTGTCGGGAAACCTCCGCACGGCGGGACACCTGCGGGTGCTCATCGGCCAGGTCGCGCAGCAGGATCAGCCGCAACCGAACCTGCTCGTCGGGCTCGTCGACGCGATCGCGAAAGGTGTCGCGCTCATTTCCCCAGGCCGCCAGCGGCCCATCCACCGCCACGATCTGATTGTGGTTGGACTCCGGGATAGCGCCATAGACCGCCGGGAGTTTCGCGTTCTCGTTCAGTTGGCAGGCGAACCGGTAGGCCGCTACCGCGCCGACCTCGGCCGTGCCCCACACCATCGGCAGGGACCCAGCGATCTCCAAGCCCAGCGTCTTGGCCTGGTTCTCCCCCGTCGCGACCGACGGGCCGAAGCGGGCGGCGAGGATGTCCAGCAGGTCGGCGGTGTGCGCCAGGACGCTCGGTGGGATCTCGACCAGGCCCAGGGCGTCCGCAATCAGCAGCAGCGGCGTGGACATGGTCCACAGATTGGCCCGGGGCATCCGGCCGCCGGCCTCCACCGCCAGGAACTCGGCCCGGGCGCCGTCGACCAGCCGGTGCAACGGGGATCCGCTGGTGGCGACAGCGACCACCCGGCAGCCACGCCGCAGCGCCTCCTCCGCGACGATGTTGGTCTCCTCGGTGGACCCCGAGCAGGACACCGCCAGCACCAGGTCCAGCGGTCCGACCCATCCGGGCAGGACGTAGCCGCGGACCGCCCATACGGGGACCGGACAGCCGGCTCCCACGATCGAGGACAGCACGTCGGCGGAGATGCCCGAGCCGCCCATCCCGACCACGACGATGGCGCGCGGGCGTCCGTCGGCGGCGATGCGCCCCAGCACATCCCGATCGATGGAGGCGGCGCCCAGCCGCACCTGCGCACCGGCGGTAGCGGTGGCCCGCAGCATTTGCCCCGGGTCGCCGTCGGTCAAGGCTTCAAGATCGTCGAGGACGAGATCGTCCACAAGCATGTCAGGCCTCCCCGTCCGGCCCGCCGGCAGCATCATCGGATTCGGCATCGGCAGCATCAACAGCGGCATCGCGCACCCCGATGCCCGCTGGGCCAGGCACCGCCTCGTCCAGCAGCAGGACGGGTACGCCGTCCTGAACGGCGAAACTGGTCGCGCAGATGGTGCAGACCAGCGAGTGCGACTGCGCCGCCTCCCGCAACGGCGCGTGCCGCTCACACGGGCAGGCCAGGATCTCCAGCAGCAGGGGGTCGAGTCCCAGCGGGGTGCTCACTGCCCACGCACCAGCGCCAGCACCTCGTCACGCACCTGTCCCATCATCGCCTCGTCAGCGGCCTCGACGTTCAGCCGCAGCAGCGGCTCAGTGTTGCTGGCGCGCAGGTTGAACCACCAGTCGGCCGCGTGGACGGTCAGGCCGTCCAGCTCGTCAATCTCGACACCCGGGCGGTCCGCGTACGCCTGCTGGACGGCGGCAGCGACCGCGGCCTGGTCCGCCACGACGGTGTTGATCTCGCCGCTGGCGGCGTAGCGGTCATAGGAGGACAGCAGGCTGGACAGCGTCGTGCCCGCGGGAGTCTGGCCCAGCGCGGCCATCACGTGCAGGGCGGCGAGCATGCCGGAGTCGGCCCGCCAGAAGTCGCGGAAGTAGAAGTGCCCCGAGTGCTCGCCCCCGAACACCGCGCCGGTCTCGGCCATGGTGCCCTTGATGAACGAATGCCCGACCCGGGTGCGCACCGGGATGCCCCCGTGCTCGCGGACGACCTCCGGCACGGCCCGGGAGGTGATCAGGTTGTGGATGATCGTGGAACCGGGGTGCCGCTCCAGCTCGCGGGCGGCGATCAGCGCGGTCAGCGTCGACGGGCTGACCACCTCGCCGCGCTCGTCGATGACGAAGCAGCGGTCGGCGTCGCCGTCGAACGCCAGGCCTAGATCGGCGCCGAACTCCAGGACCCGGGCCTGCAGGTCGACCAGGTTGGCCGCCTCGATGGGGTTCGCCTCGTGGTTGGGGAACGAGCCGTCGAGCTCGAAATAGAGCGGGTCGATCGTCAGCGGCAGGTCCGCCAGGACGGCGGGGACAGTGTGGCCGCCCATCCCGTTTCCGGCGTCGATCGTGACCCGCAGCGGGCGGCTGCCGGACAGGTCGACCAGTCCGCGCAGGTAGGCGCCGTACTCCTCGAGCAGGTCCTGTTCGGTCGCCGTGCCGGCCTGGCCGTCGTAGGCCGGGATGCCCTGCTCGATCAGGTCGCGGATCTCACGCAGGCCGCTGTCCTGCCCGACGGGTGCGGCCCCGACCTTGCACAGCTTGATGCCGTTGTACTTCGCCGGGTTGTGGCTCGCAGTGAACATGGCACCCGGCAGGCCGAGGTGGCCGGAGGCGAAGTAGAGCTGGTCGGTGCTGGCCAGACCGATCAGGATCACGTCGCAGCCCTGGCTGGTCACCCCATCGGTGAACGCTGCGACCAGTTCTGGCCCTGACGGCCGCATGTCGTGCCCGATGACGACTGCACCCGGGCCGCCGTCGCGCGTCGCCACGCCCACCACCCGGACGAAGGCCGCGCCCACGTCCCTGGCCAGGTCGGCGTCCAGCTGGTCGGGGAAGACGCCACGGACGTCATAGGCCTTGATGATCGAGTCGAGGTCGCGCACGCCCGGGACTCTAGTCGCTTCTCGCCCCGCTCTCGGGACCGGTCGCCGGCTCAGGTGTCGGTGGTACGCAGGACCCGCAGGTGTCCGCGGCGGCCCACCTCGACGGTCCCAGGGGGCGCGACGTCGCCTGCCGGCCTGCTGCGGGCGGCCTCCCGGACCGCATCGGCGAGCGCCTCCAGATCGTCCCGGGAGGGCTTCAACGCGTCGGGGTCGGGCTCCAGCCGGACGATCTCCCAGCCGCGCGGGGCCGTCATCCGCTCGCTGTGCTGCTGGCACAGGTCGTAGCAGTGTGGTTCGGCATACGTGGCCAGCGGGCCCAGCACAGCGGTGGAGTCGGCGTAGACATACGTCAGCGTGGCGACTGCGGGACGGGCGCAGGACGGCTTGGAACAGCGACGCGGACGGCTCACGGGGCGTGACCGTACCCCCCGCGACACCTTTCCTGCCCCGCACCGCGCCTGGGACTGCGAGTCGTGTCGCCGGTCGACGTGCTGACTACCCTGCTGTCCATGCAGCGTCCGACGGTCACGCCGGGCCGGGATGCCCGCCGGCGGAGCTCGCGGGACCGGCACGACCGTGGTCTGCGTGGCCCGCTGGTCCCCGCCGAGCACCCGGCCGCCCGCAGTCGGGGGGAGCGTTTCGATGCGCTGGTGGCCGAGACGTTCGGCCGGCTCACCGAGGCACTTCCGGAACTCGACGGGGTGCAGGTCGCCGTCGACGACCTGCCACCGGATCCCGCCGTCGTCGGTCTGGACCCGGCGGACCCGGTGCCGCTGGGTCGTGTCATCGCCGCCGCGGACGGCTTGCCCGACCGGATCGTGGTGCACCGCCGCCCCGTAGAACTCCGGGCCGAGGAATCCGGGCAACTCAAGCCACTGTTGGCCGATGTGCTCACCGCGCTGGTGGCCACCTTGCTGGGCCTGGACCCGGAGGACGTCGATCCCGACTTCGGCTTGTGATCGGGGCAGGTACGAAAGTCGCCTGTCTGCAATGGCGACCGGGGTCAGCGAGTCCGGTACGCGTCCACGCGGTGTTCCACTCGCAGGACGTTGATCGTCCGGGCCTCGCGGTCGATGTGCGCCATCTCGACTCAGCCATCCCAACTCAGCCTCACGGGTCATCTGGTCCCCGTGAGGCCCAGGTCGACCGCCTCGATACGCGTCACCGGCCGACGGTGACCGCCAGATCCGGCTGCACGGCCGGGACGCCGACCGTGACGCGCAGCAGCGCCATCGGATAGCCGGTGAAGAGCACGCCCGCACCCGCATCCTCAGCGGTGACGTGGGCGGCATACACCGGTCCCAGGTCGAGGTCGGGCGTCACGACTGCGGTGAACCAGGGCGCATCGGTCACGCCTGGCAGGGGCACCTGGACCGTGCGACCCGCCGGGACCGAGATCGCGGGCAGCCGGCGTACGGGTCGAGCGGGCGCACCGGGCTCGGCGTAGGGCAGCAGGTCCACCGTCACCCGGCCCGCCGCGCGCGGCGCAGTGAGGAGCAGAGCGGTTTCCGTACGCGCCGACACAGGCAGCCCGGAGACCGCGCCCGGACCGGTCAATGCGCCGGCAGCGGCGGTCCAGGACTGTTCCACCCGGCGGTCGGGCCCAGGGATCCGAGACCGGACGCCGGCGGTGACGGGGACGTCGCTGCTGAACACCACCGCGGCCGGCTGCTCGGCCAGCGCCTCGGTCAGCTCGACGGTGGCGACTGCCCCGGCCGGTACCTCGAGGCGGTCCACCCCGGCCGGTGCGAACGTTGCATCCGGCGTGATCAGGCGTATGGACACCTCGGCCGCCCGCTCGGACGGGTTCAGCACCAGCAGTTCGCGCGGCCCAACCCCGCTGGGCACCCCCGGCACCAGACCGCTGCGGGCCGGGGTGGCCGCCGGCGGGACCCAGTCGACACCACGGGCCGCCAGCCCCGCGACCTCGCTGTCGGACAGCGCAGCAGCGACCCGGCCGATCCGGCCCTGGACGTGGATGGCGGTGGTGAAATTCTCCGGCGCTAAGGCATCCACCCGCAGCACGGTCCGCCCAGCGGCAGGCACCGCGACGCCCTGCCCGCCGGGGGTGTCAACGGGGCCGTCGCCTGCGTAAACCGTGACATCCACCTGCGCGGGCGTGCTCTCGGGGTTGGTCAGCACGAGGCGGGTACGCCGACCCGCGCCGCCGCCACCGCCGACGAACCACCATTCGGCTGCCGGCGCGACGCAGGCCGCCGAGGCCCGCCCCCAACCAGCACCCGAACGACCGCGGGCCGTCTGGTCGGCCACCAGCCCCGGCGCCAACCCACCGCGCGCCCGTACAACGACAGGCGGGTGCGGCAGGGCCCCGGACACGACCTGGGCCTGGCCACCCGAGGCATCGATCGTTGCGGTCAGCGGGTTCGCTCCGGGCAGGCTGCGCAGGGTGGCCGCACCCGGGCGGTCCTGGCCCGGCTGGTCGGGGACAACGGCAGCGCTGACCCGTACTCCGACGTCCTTGGTGCCCGAGGAATCCGGGCAGACCAGGACCGCGGAGTCCACCGGCTCGATCCTGGGGCCGCCGGTGGCCGCGCTGCCACGCTCGGGCGCCAGCCAGGTACCGGCGACGACGACAACTGCAGCAGCGGACAGGGTGGCGGCGGCGATGATCCGGCCGCGCAGCGAGCCGCTGGTGCTAGTCATGGGTGATCTCCCGGAAGTCGGGTGCGGCTGCGGCGACCGGGGCGGCCGCGTCGTCCTCGTCGATCTCCTCCGTACGAGTGCGGCCGGGCAGGGCCAGAACGAGCAGGACCACCAGCAGCACGAGTTGCGCCCACAACCATCGCGTCCGCGACGTCTGGTCGTAACTCACCTCGACCCGACCCCCGCCGTCAGGCGCCTGGAACGCCTGGGACCACCCGCTGCCCGGAGCCGCGGACGTCTCGACCGGCAGCGCACCAGCCAGGCCTTCGGCCGACCAGCCGGGATCGGCGCTGTCAGCGACGACGAGGTTGCGGCCGGCCGGACCGCCCGGTAGGGCCACGGAATACGCCCGCGCGGAGCCGTCGATCGGCACCGCTGCGGACGCACCAGCGGCGGGCCCGCGCAGCCGAGCCCTCGATGTGATGCCATCGACCCGCCACAGAGCGTCCCCGGCGGACGTGGAGATCCGGCGCAGGCCGGGTTGGGAGTCCAGGGTGCGTACCAGCGCACCGTCCGTCCGACCAACCAGCAGGACATAGCGCACGGCGTACGTGGCCAATCCGGCGGCCTCCCCGCCGCCCCGGCCTGATGCCAGGGCGGCTACCAGCGGCTGGAAACCGGCCGGCAGCGGGGCCGCTAGGTCGGCGTCCCCCAGCCGGGAGCCCGCGCCTTCGGTCAGGGCGTACCGCAGGCCGGGACCCGGGCCGCTGCGCAGCACGAGCGTGCGTGGCCGGGCCGGACCGCCGGCATCGGCCACCACGAACGCCGGCAGCGCACTGGCCGGGGCGTGCTCGATGGGCCCGCTAACCCCGCTGAGCAGCCAGTGCCCGGCGGCGAGCAGCGGTGCCACCACGGCTGTCACGGTCACGACGGCCAGCGCCGGCTGCCGCCAGCTGAAGGTTGCGCCGGCCAGTCGGGCCTGTACGCCGTCCGCCGCCAGCGCCGCCGCCCAGATCAGGCCACCGCCGAGAATCAGTGTCGCCGTACCGGGCCACGGCTGTAGCGGTGGACCACCTGCCGGGTCGTCCACCTGCGCCAGCAGTTGCGCGACCCCGAGCAGCAGACCGAGCAGGGCGATCCCCCAGGCCGTCACAATCGCACGAGCACGGCCCCTACGGAGCACCGCGAGGACCCCGGCGACCAGGACCCCGGCGGTGAACCACACCGGCGTCATGCCCGGCCCGCCGGGATGCACCAGCAGGACATGGACCGCGTTAAGCCGGGAGTCGGTGAGTCCTGGCCCGGCCAGTCCCGGCTCGAGCAGCCAGCGACCGGGCTGTTCGAGCAGCAGGAACGACCACGGGGTCAACAGCAGCAGCGACGCGGCCAGGACGAACAGGGTGCGCCCGGCGGCCCTTGCGGTACCTCGGGGCGACCAAGCGGGCCTCGCGGCGGGGAAAGCGACCAAGGCTGCGGTGCCGGCCAGCATCGCTACGGCCGCAACCAGCCAGACCGCGGGGACGAAGGCAGTCACCAAGGCGAGCAGCAGCGCGGCAAGTGCGGGGAGCCACCAGCCCCCGCCGGCCGGTCGGTCTCCTGCCGGTTCCCGCTCGGCGCTCGGCGGTTGCACGGTCTCCCGTGGGGCGGCGCCCTGGCGGACGGTGGCCAGCAGGAGGCGGGACAGGGTGGGCAGCAGCACGGCGACCACTGCCGTACCCACCCGGCCGGTGGCAGTGGCGGCCGGCACGGCGGGCAGCAGCGCATACGTCACCGCCGCCCACATCCGTACGGTCCGGGAACCGACCAGCCCCCGCAGGCCTACATAGGCCGACACGGCGGCCAGGGGCACCGCCAACAGCAGCAACAACTGGACGGCCAGCGGCGCCTTGCCCAGCAGAACGGTCGCGACCGTGGCCAGCACCGCGAGGTACGCAGGGGCCGCCGTCGACGTACCCGTGCCCACCACGTGCCATGCGTCCGCGTAGGTGAGCCACAGGTCCCCGGCCCCGTCCGGCGCCGGCAGCAGGGCACCACCCGAGAGCCGACCCTCGCCCCACCACAGGCCGCGGGTCGTCAGGACGGCCAGGACAAGGAGCACCAAGCCGAACAGCACCCCCGGCCGGGTCAGCACCCGGCGCATCGCCCCCCCGCCGGGGTCCTCCAGGTAGGCGGCGTCGTCTCCGACGGGTCCGGTGTCCAGGGGTGCGCTGCCCGCGGATCCGGTGACCTGGCGCGGGTCCGGCCGGCCGGACCGGTGCGGCCGCACCGCAGCCCAGGCCAGGCCGAACCCATCGAAAGTGTGCCGTACCGAGTGCGACAGCCCGGGCCGCAGCTGCCGCGTGGAGAGCCTCGGCCGGACTGCAGTGGCCGCGACCCGCCGACGCGCTGCCATGACCCGGCGGGGCCGGGTCAGCACGTCGAACAACGCCCCGAGGTGGGCACGTGCCTGACTGGGCGCCTTGGCCAGCAGTAGTCCCGCAGCGGTGAGCAGGGTGCCGAGGACCAGTCGCAGCACGGTGAAGGGCTGCCGCCAGGCTGGGCTGTAGACGAGCAGGACGTGCAAGGTGGCGGCCCGGTCCTGCCGCCGGGGGTCGGCCGGGCCGGCCGCGATCGCCCGTCGACCGTGCGCGGCCGCTTGCACATGGTGGAAGACCGCATCGGTCGCAACCATGACCCGCTCACCCGAAAGCCATGCACGCCAACCGAACTCGAGGTCATCGCGAAACAGCGGCAGCGCCGGGTCGAACCCGCGCAGGCGGTCCCAGACGTCTCGGCGGACGAGCATGCCCGCACTGCCGACGGCGAGGACGTCACGGTCGCCGTCCTGTTGGCCTTGGTCGTATTCACGCCGTTCCAGCCCGGTCTCCCGGCGCCCGGACCCGGCGATGGTGACGCCTGCCTCGATCAGCACCCGCCGGTCCTGCCAACTTCGCACCTTTGGCCCGAGGACGGCCACGTCCAGGTGGCGGTCGGCCGTCGCGAGCAACGCCGTCAGCGCGTCGGATGCCGCCGCGGCGTCGTCGTGCAGCAGCCATACCCACCGGATCGGCTCGTCAGGTGGGGTCGGTGCAGCCGGCGTGGGTGTCGCGGGTTGCTTTGGGGCGGGTGGCCTGGACGATGGCTTGGATACGGGCGGGTCCAGCCGGTCGGCCAGATCCAGGCCGCGTCGGATGGCCGTACCGAACCCGATCGTCGGGCCCAGGCGCACGGTCTGCTCGGCGCCCAGTGCGGCGGACAGCAAGTCGGGCGAGGAGTCCGTGGATCCGGTGTCCACGCCGATGGATAAGTCGGGCAGCCGGGTCTGCCCCGCCAGCGTCGCCAAGACGATCGGCAACCACCGGGCACCGTTGTGCGTTACGACGATCGCGGTGACGTGATGGTGGCGGCTCGGCAGCCCGGTCTCGTCATCCTCGACGGGCCCGTCTTCGGGGAGGAGGAAGGGTGTCTGGGTCATGGTCGGCGATGCCCGTTGGCGGGCGTGTCACCCTACGTCGCGCCGGGACCCGGCATGACGCACTCGGACGGGGTCCGCGGATTTTCTCAGCCGTAGGACCGCTTGAGCCGGCGCCGTTCGCGCTCAGACAGGCCACCCCAGATCCCGAAACGCTCGTCATGGCCCAGCGCGTACTCCAGGCATGGCGCCCGGACCTCGCAGGACAGGCAGACCCGCTTAGCCTCGCGGGTGCTCCCGCCCTTTTCCGGGAAAAATGCCTCGGGATCGGTCTGCGCGCACAGGGCCCGGGCCGTCCACTCTGGTGTGCCGTCGAAGTCGTCCGCGTTGGGCAGACCGAGCAGGACCATGTCACCCATTGCTGTCACCCATCGCTGTCACCCACTGCGTACCTCCCCGAGTACCTGGGAACGGGGGTAATTACATGGGTGTCGTTATCGGCGCGTCAAGTCCCCACTGCGACGAATATCTGATATCGCACCTGCGGACCCATTTTGCGCCAGTCCGGGGATGGGGTCCTCGGCCGACGATGCCCTGGCACCTGACCATGATTTCAAACGGGCAGCACCGCCAACTCCTCCGCGAGCTGGGCCGTTCGTTGCCGCTCGACCGGCACGGTCCCGTAGTCGGTGCTGCGCTGGCGTACGGGTCGACCCGCCGAGGCGGCCAGCTCGGTCAACTCGGCGATGCCCTTGCGCGACCCGTTCTCGGAGCCGGCCATCCGGCTGATGGTCTCCTCCATGAGCGTGCCGCCGAGGTCGTCACAACCCGCGGACAGCATGGCCCGCACGCCGTCGTCGCCGAGTTTCACCCAGGAGCACTGGATGTGGTCGATCGAGCCGTGCAGCATCAACCGCGCCATCGCATGCACCGCCCGGTTGTCCCGCGGGGTCGGTCCTGGCCGGGCGACCCCGGCCAGATAGACCGGCGCGTTGTAGTGCACGAACGGCAGGGCGACGAACTCGGTGAATCCGCCCGTACGGGACTGCAGGTCCCGCAACACGCTCAGGTGCGCCACCCAGTGGGCGGGGGTGTCGACGTGGCCGTACATCATGGTGGCGCTGGAACGAAGTCCCACCTCGTGCGCGGTGCCGACCACATCCAGCCAGGCACTCGTGGGCAATTTGCCCTTGGTGAGGATCCAGCGGATGTCGTCGTCGAGGATCTCCGCTGCCGTCCCGGGGATGCTGTCCAGCCCGGCCGCGTGCACGTCGACCAGCCAGTCCCGGACCGGCACGCCGGCTTTGGCAGCGCCGCTGACGATCTCCATCGGGCTGAATGCGTGCAGGTGAATCTGCGGAGCCGCCTGTTTGACCGCTCGGGCGAGGTCGGCGTACGCAGTGCCCGGCAGGTCGGGGTGAATGCCGCCCTGCATGCAGATCTCGGTGGCGCCCACCGCCCACGCTTCGACGACCCGCTCGCGCACCTCGTCCAGACTGAGGGTGAACGCGTCGGCATCGGTCCGCCGTTGGGCGAAGGCGCAGAAACGGCAGCCGGTGTAGCAGACGTTGGTGAAATTTAGATTCCGGTTGACCACGTAGGTGACCACGTCGCCCACGGTGTCCCGGCGTACGTCGTCGGCCAGTTGGGCCAGTGCGTCCAGTGCGGGACCGTCACAGGACATCAGCGCGACCGCTGGGTCACGGTTCTCGACACGAGCGAGGGCGGCCGGGTCGTCAGCGGCCAGCCGTAACCCGGCCAGCACCTGCGGGTCGATCGTGCCGTCCACTTGCGGCTTTCGCACCTGGGCGGGGCTGCCCGCTCGGTCGGTGGCGCCGACTCGGTCGCGCAGTTCCTGCCAGTCCCCATAGACCTCATCGAAGTCACCGCGCCGGTCCGCTGTGCGCCCGCTGGTGTCGATGCTGGTGTGCAGGTCCGTACGGCCCCCGGCGTTGCGGGCCGCGAAAGCCGCGTACGTCGACTGCAGAGCAGCGTCGTCCGGCTCCTGCCACGCGAGCCCGATAGGGGTCTGACCGGTGACGGCCAGCCCGTCGGCACCGGCCAGCGCCGCCACGTGCGGGCGGATCCGTGGCTCCAGCCACGGGTCCGGGTGGGCGACGTAGCCGGGATGAACCGTCAGCCGCTCCCGCAACTCGAACCCGGCGGTCGAGGTCAGCTCGGCCAGGGTGTCGATCTGCGGCCACGGCCGTTCGGGATTGACGTGGTCCGGGGTCAGCGGGCTGACCCCACCCCAGTCGTCGATACCGGCGCGCACAAGCAGCCCGAGGGACTCCGGCTCGCTGAGATTGGGCGGCGCCTGCAGGCGCATCCCCGGGCCGAGCAGGATGCGAGCGACGGCGAGGGTGGCGACATAGTCGTCCAGCGGCAGGTCGTCGTCATGGCGCATCGCGGTGTCCGGCTTGGCCCGGAAGTTCTGCACGATGACTTCCTGGACGTGCCCGTGCCGCCGGTGCGCGGCGCGGATCGCCAGCAGGGCATCGACTCGTTCGGCCGGCGTCTCGCCGATCCCCACCAGGACGCCGGTGGTGAACGGGACGGTGCAGCGGCCGGCGTCCTCCAGGACCCGCAGCCGCACGGCGGGTTCCTTGTCCGGTGAGTTGTGGTGCGGCCCGTCCGGCTGCGACCACAACCGCTCAGCGGTGGTTTCCAGCATCATGCCCATGCTCGGCGCCACCGGCTTCAGCCGCTGGATCTCCTGCCAGGACAGCACCCCGGGGTTCAGGTGGGGCAGCAGGCCGGTCTCCTCCAGCACTCGTACGGCCATCGCCCGCAGATAGGACAGCGTGTTGTCGTAGCCCGCCTCGGCCAGCCAATCCGCGGCCTGCGGCCACCTGTCCTCGGGCCGGTCGCCCAGGGTGAACAACGCCTCCTTGCAGCCCAGCGCCGCCCCTGCCCGGGCGATGTCGAGGACCTCCTCCGCGCTCAGGTAGGTCGCGTGTCCGGAGCGCCGCAGGTCGGCCGGGTCGGTGGCGAAGGTGCAGTAATGGCAGCGGTCGCGGCACAGCCGGGTCAGCGGAATGAAAACCTTGCGGGAGTACGTGATGACCCCGGGCCGATCGACTGCCTGCAGCCCCTGGTCGCGCACCCGGGAGGCCACCACCAGGAGGCGGTCCAGGTCGGCACCCCGGACGGCCATCAGGGCGGCCGCCTCCGCGCGGTCCAGGGACACCCCGCGCTCCGCCCGAGCCAGGGCGCGGCGCACCTGCGCCGGCGTCGGCGGAACAGGTGTCGTGTGCACTGAGGGGGTGTCGATGGGCGAGCCCGGCATACCCGCACTGTACGGAGCCGCACCGACAATCCGGGCACCGCTGGGTCCCAGCAGGCCGCACGACGGTCCGCCCCTCGGGACGCACCCGGCAGGCCTCGCGCGGCACAGTCGCGGCAGAGTCGCGGCAGAGTCGGCAAGACGCGAACTGAGCGGGTCTGAGTGGGCCTGAGAGGATCGCGGGTATGCGGATCACGGCATTGGCAGGCGGCATCGGCGGGGCGCGTTTCCTGGTGGGCTTGCTGCAGCACCTGCGTACGGCCTACCCGGACGGCGACGGCGGCACGACCGCCGAGGTCACCGTGATCGGCAACACCGGGGACGACATCAGGCTGCACGGGCTGCAGGTGTGCCCCGACCTGGACACGATCATGTACACCCTCGGCGGCGGGATCAGCGCCGAGCGCGGTTGGGGTCGGGAGGGAGAGACGTTCACCGTCCGCGACGAGCTCGCCGCGTATGGCGTGGGCCCGGCCTGGTTCGGCCTGGGTGACCGCGACCTGGCAACGCACCTGGTGCGCACCCAGATGCAGGACGCCGGCTACCGGCTGTCCGACGTGACCGCCGCCCTGTGTACCCGCTGGCAGCCCGGCGTCCGGCTGCTGCCGATGAGTGATGACCGGGTCGAGACCCATGTGGTGGTCACCGAGCCCGAACGGCGGGCGATCCACTTCCAGGAGTGGTGGATCCGGCACCGGGCGGCCCTGCCGGCGGAGTCCTTCGCACTGGTGGGGGTGGACGACGCGAGCCCCGCGCCGGGCGTAGTTGCGGCGATCACCGAGGCCGACGTCGTGCTGGTGCCCCCGTCCAATCCGGTTGTGTCCATCGGCACGATCCTGGCCATCCCGGGCATCCGCGAGGCGGTCCGATCCACCGCGGCCCCCGTGGTCGGTGTCTCCCCGGTGATCAGTGGTGCTCCCGTACGCGGTATGGCCGATGCCTGCTTGTCCGCGATCGGTGTCGCGACCGCGGCCAAGGCCGTCGCGCTGCATTACGGCGCGCGCAGCGCCGACGGCATCCTGGATGGCTGGCTGATCGACTCGGCTGACGAAGGCGCGGTGCCTGACGTCGAGGCCGCCGGGATCGCCTGCCGCGCCGTACCGCTGCTGATGCGTGATCCCCAGGCAACCGCCGAGTTGGCCGCGGCCGCGCTGGCGCTGGCCACCGGACTGCCGACCCGGAGTGCGGCCGAGACCCGCACGTGAGCGTGTTCCCGTTTGACCCTGACGGCAGCACCGGCAGCACCGGCAGCATCGCGCCGCACCCGCCTGCGCAGGTGATGGGCGTGCAGGTGGTGGGGCTGCAGGTGGTGGGGCTGTATGGCCTGCCGGAGATCGGGCCGGGGGCGGATCTGGACGCCCTGATCACCGCGGCGGCGGGGCAGGCCCGCTGGCCGGATGGTTCGGTCGGGCTGCGGGACGGCGACGTACTCGCCGTGACCAGCAAGATCATTAGCAAGGCGGAGGGTCAGGTCGTCGAGGCTCTCGATCGAGAGGCGGCCATCGACGCCGAGACCGTCCGATTGGTAGCGCAACGGGGCGCCACCCGGATCGTCCAGACCCGCCACGGTCTGGTCCTGGCAGCAGCCGGGGTGGACGCGAGCAACACCCCACCGGGCACCGTCCTGTTGCTGCCGGTGGACCCCGACACCTCGGCCGGCCGGTTGCGTCGGGCTCTGCGCGCATCTCTCGGTGTGGCCGTGGGGGTACTCATCACCGACACGCTCGGCCGGGCGTGGCGCGAGGGGCTGACGGATGCCGCCATCGGGGCATCCGGCATCCAGCCGTTGGACGATCACCGGGGTCGGCGGGACAGCCATGGTCACACCCTGGAGATGACCGTCGTCGCGGTGGCCGATGAGGCCGCGGCAGCGGCGGACTTGGTCAAGGGCAAGGCAACGGGGATTCCGGTGGCCGTCGTACGCGGGCTGGCCGGCTACGTCCTGGACGCGGACGGTCCCGGCGCCGCGGCACTGATCAGGCCTGCTGAGGCGGACCTGTTCCGGCTCGGCACGGCCGAGGCGACCGCCGCCGGGCATGTTGCGGGGCTCGCTGCTGGCCTGACCGAGGGACGCGCCCGCGCAGTCCACCACCGCCGTACGGTGCGCGACTTCACCCCCGAACCCGTCGATCCTGCGGCGGTCTCCCGCGCGGTCGCCGCCGCCGTCACCGCACCGGCTCCGCACCACACCCAGCCCTGGCAATTCATCGCCTGCAGCCTCGACTCACCGATCCGCACCCGGCTGCTGGACGCCATGAGCGCCGCCTGGGCCGCCGACCTGGCACGACTGGACGGATTTCCACCCGAATCCATCGAGCGCCGGCTCCGGCGCGGCGACGTGCTGCGGCGCGCCCCGGTCATCGTGCTGCCGTTTCTCGAACTCGATGGGGCGGCACACAACTATCCCGACGCCGGGCGCCGGAGTTTCGAGCGGGACCTCTTCCTTGTTGCCGGCGGCGCAGCGGTGCAGAACCTGTTGGTAGCACTGGCTTCCGAAGGCTTGGGGGCTGCCTGGATCTCCTCGACCATGTTCGCCCCGACGGTGGTGCGGGCCGAACTCGACCTGCCGAGTTCCTGGCAGCCGCTGGGCGCGGTGGCCGTGGGACACCCGGCGGCAACCCCGCCCGAGCGCGATCTCCGCGACCCGCACGAGTTCCTGAATTGGCGCTGAGTCACAGGCTCCGGAACTCGCGGATGGTCGCTCTCGGCCCGCGGCGCGGTCGACGCACGCCCGACAGCTCAACCATCCGCACGGCGCGGTATCGGTGCCCGGCGTACGGGGTGAGCAGCTCGGCCATGGCCGCGTCATCGCCGTCCCGGTCGCCGGTCAGCGCGTACACGACCTCCTGCGCGACGTGCGCGTCCCCGAACGACACCGCATCCGGATCCCCCAGTGCTCGCTGAGCGACCTCCGCGGCCGTCCAGGCACCGACGCCGGGTACGGCCATCAGTCGTCGGCGGGCCTGCTCCCAGGACAGGTCGGCGCATGCGTTCAGCCGCCCGGCTACCTCAAAGCAGCGCAGGACGGTATGCAGCCGGGCGCCGTCGAAGCCGGCCCGGTGCCACTCCCAGGACGGGATCAGGCGTACCGCTGCCGGAGACGGCAGCACGTACATCCCCTCGGGAGCGGGGCCGGGCGCGGGATCGCCATGCTGACGCAGCAGCCAGCCCCACACCCGCGCCGCCTCCAACCCGGTCACCTTCTGCTCGATGACCGCGTGGATCAGCACGTCCAGCACCAGACCGCTGGCCGGCACCCGCCAGCCGTCGCCATAGCGTCGCCAGCCCTGCACCACCAGCGGGTACGGGCCGGGGTCGAAGTCGGCGACGTCATCGGCGTCCCCCAGCAGCCGGGGCACCCGATCGAGCAGCCATGGCGCCCCCGGGCCCCAGGCGGCCGCCGCGACGGTCGCTGCGGGTACATCCAGGGCGATCCGCAGGGTGCCGGCGCCGTCCGGCGTCCGCGCCGCCAGCCAGAACGCGCCGGCAGCATCCAGCCGCGCAGTTGGTGCCTTCGGCCCGCGCAGGAACGGCCCGAGCGTGGCTCGCAGATGGACCGGCCGGCCCGGGCGCCAGTCTCGCTCGACCGCGCCGAAGCCGGTCATGGCTGGATCGGCAGCCATCGCGCCGCAACCTGATCAGCGGTCGGAGGAGAACCGCACGGCGGTGTCGCCAAGGACGACCCCAGGCCACACCCGAGCCCCCTCGACCAACTCGTTGCCGGCACCGATGACCGCTCGGTCCCCCACCACGACGCCGTCGACGATCGAGCCGGGCCCGACGATCGCACCCCTACCGATGATCGAGCGTCGCACGACCGCACCGGCGGCGACCACCGCCTCGTCGAACAACACCGACGCCTCGACGACGGCCCCTGAGCCAACAGTCGCCCCTGCCCCTACGCAGGTCCCGCCGGACAGGTGCGCGTCGCCGGACACCTCGGCCCCCGGAAGCACCAGGAACTGCCCCGTCGGCCCAGGAATGGCAGGCGAGGGAGCCACCCCGAGCACCAGGTCGGCCGACCCCTGGACGAAGGCCAGCGGCGTACCCAGGTCCAGCCAGTAGCCGTCGTCGACGACCCCGGTCACCCGCGACCCTCGGCGCAACAGGGCCGGGAAGATCTCCCGCTCGACGGAGACCGGGCGACCGGACGGGATCGCGTCGATCACCGAGCGCTGGAACACGTAGCAGCCGGCGTTGATCTGGTCGGTGACGATCTCCTGCGGGGTCTGCGGCTTCTCCAGGAAGGCGGTCACCCGGTCGTCTGCGTCCGTAGGCACCAGGCCGAACGCCCTGGGGTCGTCGACCCGGGCGAGGTAGAGCGTCACCTCGGCCTGCGACTCGTCGTGCCGCTTCAGCAGCCGGGTCAGGTCCACCCCCGACAGCACGTCCCCGTTGAAGATGAGGACCGGTTCGTCCGGACCGCTGATCAGGTGGTCGGCGACATGCCGGATGGCACCTCCCGTACCCAGCGGATGCTCCTCGGTGACGTAGACCAACTCCACGCCGAGATCGCGGCCGTCGCCGAAGTGCTCACGGAACACCTCCGCCTTATACGACGTGCCGAGGACGACCCGCGTCACCCCAGCCTCCCGGGCGCGGGCGATCTGGTGGGTCGTGAATGGCACCCCCGCCACGGGCAGCATCGGCTTGGGCGTGTGGACGGTGAGTGGGCGCAGGCGGGTGCCCTGGCCCCCAACGAGCAGCACGGCTTCGGTCACGGGGCTCACGGTGCCACATGGGTCCGACAATTCCCTGCCACTGCCGTCCGCCGGACGCGACGCCGGGCACACCCCCTCGTACGCTCCGCGGCGTGAGCCCCCTCCCCCCGAGTGCCGCCACGGTGTACGACCTGCTGCTGGCCGACCTCGCCCGCGATGGCAGCCGGCCGCTGATCACCTACTACGACGACGCCAGCGGTGAGCGGATGGAACTGTCGGTCGCCACCTTCGCCAACGCTGTGGCCAAGACGGCGAACTTCTTGCGCGACGGCCTGGACGTCCAGCCCGGCGACGCCATCGCCCTGGATCTGCCGCTGCACTGGCAGCTCCCGGTGTGGCTGGGCGCGGCCGCCGCGGTCGGCGCGGCCGTGCACGTCGGACCAGCCGCCGCTGCGGAGGCGCTCGTCGCGGTCGGCGGCCCGGACATCGAGCCCACCGGCGCCGCCGAGACGGTCGCGGTCTCGTTGCGTCCGTTCGGTTTGCCCGAGCCGGGTACGCGCTCACCCGGAGTCCTCGATCACTCCGTCGAGGTCCGTGCCTACGGCGACGAGTTCGGTGCCGACCCCGTTTTACCCACGGCGCTGGCCGTACGCATCAGCGCAACCGTCACCACCGACGAACCCATCAACGCCGACCAGTCGGTTGAACTCACCCACCACGACGTAGCGCTTCGGGCGCGCCAACTGGCCGACACGTGGGGACTCGCTCCCGGCGGCCGGTTGCTGAGCGCCCTACCGCCGACGACGGTGACGGGTCTGCTCGCCTGCCTCGCGGTGCCGCTCGCCGTGAGCGGTTCGGTAGTCCTGATCCGGCACGAGGACGAACGCCGCCGCTTGCAGCGGTCGACCGCCGAACGCATCACCGCGCAGGCGACCACCTGACGATCGGGGCCGCCCTCGACCACGCACCGATGCGCAGTCGACCTCAGACGCGCTTGGCCATCGTCCCGTACACGTAGGTCGAGCGGGAGGACCCGACGCGGGCCTGGTAAGTGCCCTGCTGCGCGGTCACCACGAAGGCGACCGGGCTGCCGACCGAGGTGACCCGGGCCTTGGCGACCGCCCGCCCATAACGAGTCAACGAGATGACCGTGCCGCGCGACCAGTTGCCGGTCGCGACGACGAACCGGTCGCGCCGGCCGCCCTCACTGAACGCCGAGACGCCGAAGGGGTGCACCTTCAAGGTGACAACGGTGTAGTGGTACGCACCCGGTGCCCCCCAGCGCAGCCGGTAGGCACCCTCGAAGGCAGGGACACCCTCGATGTCGACGGATCCGCCGGAGCCGACCTTGGCTGCAGCGACAGCACGCCCGTTCAGGGTCAGGACCACCCGATCGCCGACCTGCAGACCGGTCGTGGTCGCCCGGATCGCGAACCGACCACCCCCGGAGATGGGCGCGGCCACGGCCGGTGAGCGCAGCGCCAGGCTGGCCTGCACGGTCGGCTTCGGCGCCACCGGCGGCACCACCACGGGAGGTGTCGTAACGACGGGCGGCGCCGGGGCATTGCCCGCGCCACCTGTGATCGCCGAGACAGCGGTCGACGGTAGGCCCAACTTGGACCGTAAAGCCGTGCCGGACAGTGACTTCGTCGTGCCGTTGCTGGCGGTTGCGACCACCGTACGGATGGCACCGCCGTTGGTGTGCGCGGTGATGCTCACGCTGGCCACGTCGCCCAACCCAAAGGCCGCGGCCATCGCCGACTGCGTGACCGTCCTGGTCCACGCCCGGTTGGGGTTGTCCGCGGTCAGGCTCCAGTGGTCGTCCACGCTCACCGCGTACGGCAGCGAACCGCCCCATACATCGGCGCTGCTCTCGGTCCGGCCGCCGGTCGACGAGCCGTAGAACGCGGTGATCGGGACCCCGGCCGACAGGATCGCCAGGCCGGTCGAGGGACCCGCGGCGGTGGCCGCCACGGCATCAATCCAGTTCTGGCCCTGCGCCCGGGTCTGCGCGGTCCAGCCGGCGAAGGTCTGGTCATAGTTCGGGCCGCCGCCGTCGTCGACGTGGCAATTGCAGGAGGAGCGCACACCGCCGGCCAGCTTGGCCAGGCCGTACGACCGCGAGGCGAGCACCTGCGCCTGCAGTGCCGCGGCCGGCCACGAGGACTGCACCTCGGCGATGCCCAGCAGGTATTCGTCGTGCAGCCGTACCGGGTTGACGACGTTGAGCTTGTACGCGTTGCCGACCTTGACGGTCGAGACGTCCAGCCAGCCGTAGCGGTAGCGGTGACCGGCGGATACGAACGACTCCCCGGGCCCGGCGACGTTGAGCAGCGTCGGCACCGATCCGGCAGCACCCGGGACCCGGGTGCCCGACCAGCGCACGGCGACGTTCGACGCCGCACCCAGCGAGGTCCCGTCCGCCTTGGTCACGGTGACGTTCGAGCCGGATACGCCCAGGGTGTAGGCGTCAACGGCGCTACCGAGGACGGCCGGGTTGGCGCCGACCTGGACCTCGAGCCCGCCACCGCCCGCCCCCAACGGCTCGGTACGCAGCTGCGCGCTGGACACCTGGGCCAGCAGGCCGACGCGGATGTCCACGTCGTCGGGGACCGGTGCGACCTGGGTGCCGGTGTAGTAGTGCGTGACGATCTGCTCGGCGGTGCTGCCCTCCTTGGCCATCCCCAGCGCGCCGTACTGCGACAGGCCGACTCCGTGACCCCAGCCGGCGCCCGCGACGGTGAAGGTGCCCGACGCGCCGCATGGTGATGGCGGCGAGGTGTTCGTCGCGGTGACGACCACCGACACGCTCGCCGGATAGACCGCCTTGCCGTTCGCGGCGGTCCCGGTCAGGTCCACCCGATAGGTCCCCGGCGGTACGGGATTACCGTCCGCCCCGCGCAGGTCCCAGCTCAACGACAGCGGGCCCTTGGCGTTCTGTGTACCGGTCAGGGTTCGTACGGTGGCCTGGCAGGAAGAGATCGTCGCCCGCCAGGACACCGCTTCACTCGTCGCGGCGCTGATGGTGACGGTGCTGCCGGCGTTGCCGTAGCCAAGCGACTTCGGCGACGCGACCGGGTTCATGATCGCCGGACCGAGCAGGGCTCGCGCCTGCTGCCGGATCTGCGGCAGGTATTGGCGCAGGTAGCGCCCGGGGCAGGCGGTCGAGCCGATCTCGCCGTGACCCTCGATCACGTTGGTGCGGGCGGTCTGGCCCGGCTTGTACTTCGAGGTCCCGGCGCCGGAGTTCGACACCAGCGTCGTGGTCCCCATCGGATCGCGGTGATAGAGCCCGAGCTTCCAGGCGAGCAGCGCCGAGATGCTGGACGTGATCGCGCTGGCGTCGCTGGCCGATGGATTGAACGTGTCAAAGTTCCCAATGGCGGAGATGGCAAAGGTGTTCTGGTTGAAACCGGCGGTGTGCCCACCCACGACGGGCCGGTCCAGACCGCCCGCCCGGCCCTCGTACAGCCGACCGAACCGGTCCACCAGGAAGTTGTACGCGAGGTCGGAATAGTGCAGGCCCTGGGTGTACCAGGCATACAGGCTGCGCATCTGTGCCGCCGCCTGGCTCTGGGAGTAGTTGCTGGTCGACGCGGTGTGGTGGACGAAACCGACCTTGATCGTCGAGGAGTATTCCGGCGCGTGCCCGCGCATCGACTCGTTGGCGCCCCAGCCGGACCGCAGGATGATCGGCGGCATCGGCGCGCCGCCGAGGTTGTTCAGGCTGGCCCGCGGCCGGGTGGCCACCAAGTTGGCGTCGGCGGCCACCTGCGGGCTGTCCAACAGGTCGACAGTGGTCCCCGTCGGGACCGTTCCGCTCGTGGTGTCGATGCGCACCTGGACGCCCGTGGCGCCCGAGGTCACCAACGGATCGGTGCCGACCCGGGCCGTGACCGCCTCGGCGCTGCCGGGGTCGGGGGCGTGGTCGTCGAGGTCGAGCGCGGTCCAGGCACCCCAGCCGCTGGCCTCGCGTACCCGGACGACCACTCTGCTGCCCGCGGGCAGCGGCTCGGGGGCGCTGACCCCCACCACTGCGAACAGCTTGGTCGCCGTGGGTGCGGTCACCACGGCCGGCTTCAGGCTGCCGGCCTGCAGCGCGGCCCGGGTGGCAGGCGATGAGCTCCCCGCCAGTGCGGCCCCGTCGACCCCGGCCAGGGGCAACCGCACCAGCGTGCTGGACACCGGGGCCCGGGTCGCGGTCTCGGACGCAGCCGTCGGCGCCACCCCAGCGCCGACGGCCGACGCCGGCACCACGCCGACGGTCAGTGCAGCCGCGGTCAGGATGACCAAGCCGCCGGCTTTACCTCCGCTCACCGATCGGACGGAACTGCGATGGGTCCGGTGGGTCCAGCGGGGCACGGCACGACCTCCACGTCGGGACAGGTCCCAGAAGGCGACGGCTGATCCGGCACCGCTGCGTACCCGCGCAGCCGACGTCAGCGGCGGCTGCCGAGCCCTGGTTCCTGCTCTGCTCGTTTTGTGTTGAATCTGTGATGTTTGAACGTCGGCGCGAGTGTGCCAGGCCTTGACCGCCGAACCGGACATACCGGGCGTAAATGTCCGGTTACCGGGCGTCACTTCCGTCGACAGATCACCAGACTGCCGGGGCGGTGCGCCGGGACGCCAGCGGACCTTCGTCCGCCTGCTGCGGAAGTTGTCCCGGCGCAACGGCCACTGGTGTGGGCCGCGGCACGGAACCGGCCCGCGGCGAGGAGCGTCTACTCCTCGCGGGGCAGCGCTGCGACCCGGACAGCAGGCCGATCTTCACGGCGTATTCTTCCGCTCAGTTCGCCGCAGGGCGGATCTGGGCAGGCCGGCGGCGTGCTACCGCGGCGTCGCAACGCAACTGTCGCCCCGCTGGGTCGCCGCACCACCGGGCGACCCGTACGCGTCCGTCCTTCTCAAGGAGCACCGTCTCAAGGAGCATCGTGACCCTGCACAGCACCACGACACCCCGGCGTCGCCGGTGGCCGCGGATCGTGGCCGGAATCGCCTCAGGCGCGGTACTCGTGGGCGCGGTCGCCGGCGCGGGATTTGCCCGGGTCTACGACAACCTCGAAGGCAATCTGCGGCAGATCGCGATCGATGACCAGCACGGCACCACCGGACCCGGGCCGACTCGGCAGGCGGTCGTGGACGAGCAGGGCAACTACAGCGCCATGAACATCCTGTTGATGGGCAGCGACTCCCGGCAGGGTGCGGACAACGCAGGCTACGGCCAGGCCGACGTCTACGGCGGCGAGCGCTCCGACACCGCGATCCTGTTACATCTGGCCGCCGACCGGAAGAGCGCCCTGGCCGTCAGCATCCCGCGTGACACCTGGGTCGAGATCCCGGCCTGCACCAGGCGCGGCGGCGGGACGAGTGACCCGCGGGAGAACAAGTTCAACGTCGCCTTCGAGACCGGGGGCGCGTCCTGCACCGTCAAGCTGGTTGAACAGCTCAGCGGCCTGACGGTGGACCACGTGATGGTCGTCGACTTCGGCGGCTTCAAGCGGCTGATCGATGCCATGGGCGGCGTCGACGTCTGCCTGAAGAACCCGGTCGACGACGTCAAGAGCCACCTGAAGCTGCCCGCCGGAACCTCCACGGTCACCGGCGACCAGGCGTTGGCGTTCGTCCGGGCCCGCAAGACCCTCGGCGACGGCTCCGACCTCTCCCGGATCCAGCGCCAGCAGGCTTTTTTGTCCTCGCTGATCCGCAAGGCGGAGTCGACCAGTCTGTTGAGCAACCCGGCCGATCTGTACGGGATCCTGGATGCGGCAACCAAGTCGCTGGCCACCGATCCAGGGCTGGCCAGCCTGGACTCCCTGCGGCAGCTCGCGCAGAGCCTGTCCGGGATGCAGGCTAAGCAGATCAAGTTCGTCACGGTGCCGTGGGTGCCTAAGGGCGACAACGCCAACGTGCTGATCAACGACGCCAAGGCGCAGCCGCTGTGGGATGCGATCAAGAACGACACCCCGTGGCCGCCGCCGCCGCCCAAGGCCGACCCGGACCAGCCGGTCCTGCAGACGGCGCCCAAGGACATCAAGATTCGGGTGCTCAACGGCAGCGGCGTCCCCGGCCGGGCGAAGGCCGCCGGTGACCTGCTCGCCAAGGCCGGCTTCCAGGTCGTCGAAGTGGGCAATGCGGACACCAGCGATTACACCAAGGCAGTCGTGCTGTTCGACCCCAGCCGGGACGAGTCGGCCAAGACGCTGTCCTGGGCGGTGACGGGTTCCACCACCAAGGAACAGGCGAACGGCAGCAGCACGCTCACGCTGATCGTGGGGACCGCCGACGTCGCCCTGCGCCCGGTCGTGCTCACCACGTCGACCCCGTCGGGACCCGCTGGAGACGCCTCCGACCCGAACCCGACCAGTGCGGACGAGGCCACCTGCTCCGGCTGAGCCACCTTGACGTACCTCCAACGCCGTTCCGGCCACTGGACGCCGTCGTCGCTCCCTCCCACACTCCCGGGGCGCCGCCACTAGGGTCTGGCCGAGTCGTAGGGCTCGCAGCTGGCTCGGTCCGCTCAGGAGGTACGCGGTGACGATGGACAAGGTGGTCGCGTCGGCGGCGCAGGCGGTGGCTGACATCCCGGCTGGGGCGTCGCTGGCAGTCGGCGGTTTCGGGCTGTGCGGAATACCCAGCGTGCTGATCCAGGCACTGCACGACGCAGGGGTCGACGATCTGCGGGTGGTCAGCAACAACTGCGGCGTCGATGGCTGGGGCCTGGGCATCCTGTTGGCGGACAAGCGGATCGCCCGGATGACCTCGTCCTACGTCGGGGAGAACAAGGAGTTCGAACGGCAATATCTGCACGGCGAACTCGAGGTGGAGCTGATCCCGCAAGGCACCCTGGCCGAACGGCTGCGCGCCGGCGGCGCCGGCATCCCGGCGTTCTACACCCCTGCCGGGGTCGGCACCCAGGTCGCTGACGGTGGGATGCCGTGGCGCTATCACAGCGACGGCACGGTGGCGGTCGTGAGCCACCGCAAGGAGACCCGCGACTTCGACGGTCAGGACTACGTTCTGGAGCACGGCATCCGCACCGAGTACGCCCTGGTCCGGGCCAGCCTCGGCGACCGGCACGGCAACCTGGTCTTCGACCTCAGCACCCGCAACTTCAACCCGCTCGCCGCGGCCGCCGGTGCGATCACCATCGCCGAGGTCGAGCGGCTGGTCGAGCCCGGCGAGATCCCCCCCGACCAGATCCACACCCCCGGCATCTTCGTCCAGCGCGTCGTGGCCCTGACTCCCGAGCAGGCCGCGGAGAAGCGGATCGAACGTCGTACCGTCCGCCCGACCGCACCCGTGGAGGGCTGAGCGATGACCCTGACCCGTACCGAACTGGCCGCGCGGGTGGCCCAGGAACTCCACGACGGCGAATACGTCAACCTCGGGATCGGACTGCCGACCCTGGTGCCCAACCATCTGCCCCCCGGCGTACACGTGCTGTTGCAGAGCGAGAACGGCATCCTCGGCACCGGCCCGTACCCGACCGAGGACGAGGTCGACCCGGACCTGATCAACGCCGGCAAGGAGACCGTGACGATTCTGCCCGGCGCCTCGTTCTTCGACTCCGCCAGTAGCTTCTCGATGATCCGCGGCGGCCACATCGATGCAGCGATCCTCGGCGCCATGCAGGTCTCGGCCAACGGTGACCTGGCCAACTGGATGATCCCCGGCAAGATGGTCAAGGGCATGGGCGGCGCGATGGACCTCGTGCACGGCGCCAAGCGGGTGATCGTCATGATGGAGCACACCGCCAGGGACGGCAGCCACAAGATCGTCGACGAGTGCACCCTGCCCCTGACCGGCAAGGCAGTCGTCCAGCGGATCATCACCGACCTCGCCGTGCTCGACGTGACCGAGCAGGGCCTGCGGCTGGTCGAGACCGCCCCTGGCGTCACCCCCGAGCAGGTCCAGGCGGCGACGGGGCCGACGATCCTGACGTAGGGCCTGTGATGGCCGCGAGTGGACGGTCGTGACACCCCCGCGGGATAACATCACGCGACCCCCTGTGCCCGGCCGAGAGATGCCCGCATGCCTGCGTTCCGCCGAAAGAAGCTGACCCCGCCGACGATCGTCACCAAGGCCACCGCGATGGCCCGCCCGCGGATACGGAAGCTGCCCGGGCAGGCCCGCAAGGGCGTGAAGCTGGCGCGGGCGGCGGTCGTCGTGACCCGTGCGCAACAGGCGATGGACGCCAAGGACTACGACCGGGCGATGACGCTGCTGGACGCGCTGCTGGCGAAGGCGCCGGGCACCAAGCCGGCGCTCGGTCTGGCCAGCCAGGTGCTGGTCAAGCAGGGCGACTTCGACCGGGCCACCATGCTGGCCGGGCGGCTGGCCGAGTTGTCCAACCGGCCGGAGCACCGCGCCCGGGCCCGGAACCTCACCGGGCGCCTCGTCGAGACCGACCCGGCCTTCCTGCCGACGGTGGGCCGGGTCACCCCGCCGACGCAGACCCTGCCCAACCGGGTCCTCTACCTGGCCAAGGAGTCACTGCCCTTCCACAGCAACGGTTATTGCACGCGCAGTCACGAGACGCTGAAGGCGGTGCGGTCCGCGGGTTACGACCCGATCGCGGTCACCCAGCCGGGCTTCCCGGCCACGGTCGGGATCGAGAGTGCCGAGGCCGAGTCCGTCGTGGAGGGCATTCCCTACCACCACCTGCTGCCGGGCTCGGCGAACCTGTCCGCACTGCCCTACGACACGTATCTGCAGCTGTCCGCGGACCTGCTGGCCCGCGAGGTTGCCCGCAGCCGGCCGGGGATGCTGCACATCGGTAGCGGTCACCGTGGGTATGAATACCCGCTGCTCGGCCGGGCGCTCAGTGCGTGGGCCGGGCTGCCCTGGCTGTACGAGGTCCGCTCGTTCTTCGAGACCACCTGGACCGACGACGAGCGTTACATGGAGTCCTCGTCGTATTTCCAGCGCCGCTTCGACGCGGAGACCGCCGCGATGCGGGCCGCCGATCTCATCGTCACGCTGTCCGGTCCGATGCGCGAGGAGATCATCAACGGCCACGGAGTTCCCGCCGACCGGGTGCACGTCATCCCCAACGCGGTCGACATCGAACGGTTCACCCCGGAGGACCGCAACCCGGAACTGCGCGCGAAACTCGGCCTGGACGGGCTGCAGGTGCTCGGCTACATCTCCAACCTCGACCATCACCGCGAGGCGCAGGAGGTGCTGCTGCGGGCGACCGCCCGACTGCGGGAGCGCGGCGTTCCGGCGGCCTGCCTACTGGTCGGTACGGGTCGGCGTAAACCCGAGTTGGAGCGGCTGGCGGGCGAGCTCGGCCTCGGGCGGTATGCGGTCTTTACCGGCAGTGTGCCGTTCGCGAAGGTGGCGCAGTATTACGCCCAGATCGATTTGTTCGTCGTCCCCCGGATCAACGAGCGAGCCGGCCGGCTGGTGTCTCCGATGAAACCCTTCGAGGCCATGGCGATGCGCGTCCCGGTCGTGGTCAGCGACCTGCCCGCGCTGGTGGAGATCTCCGGCGGCGGGCACTATGCCGCGACGTTCCGCGCGGGCGAACCGGATTCGCTGGCCGCGGTCGCCGGTGAGTTACTGGCCCATCCCGAGCGGATGTCGGCCATGGCCGAACGAGCCGCCGCCTGGGTCGCCACTGACCGGACCTGGGCAGCCAACGGCACCGCTTTCGCTACGGCGTACGCAGCAGCCGCGGCCAACTATTCGGCCCGTACGGGAACTCCCCCGGCGGCGGCCGCCACAGAACTGTACGACCCCGTCCCGACAACGGTCCAGGCGTCCGACGCCGGCACCGGCCGCTGACCCGAGGAAAGGGACTTCCATGCTGGTCACCTTCACCGGTCGCGACCCCAAACAGGTCTCCAACGAGACCTGGCCGGGATTGCGGCATCTTCGCTGGGACGACCCCGATCACCGTCCGGCGGTGTGGGCCTTCTCGCCGGTGTCGCGGGGAAACCCATACCAAGCGGTGCTGTATGGATCGATGCTGCGGCACAACATCCTGGCGACCCCCGGTTACGACATCGGCACCGCCGCGGGGATGCTGACCTCGCTGCCCGCCGAGATGGATCGGGTGCTGCATCTGCACTGGCTGAATGTCGTGATGTCGAAGGCGGGAACGATCCCCACCGGCCGCCGCCTCATGGACGAGTTCCTGGTGAAGATCTCTCGGCTGCGCGACTCCGGCATCAAGATTGTCTGGACGCTGCACAACGTCCTGCCGCACGACACCCTGATCGAGGAACTCGAGGTCGAACTGCGCGAACAGGTCATCGCCTCGGCGGACCTGGTCCATGTGATGAGCACCCGCAGCGCCGAACTCGTCGCCCCGTGGTTCGCGCTGCCGCCGGACCGGACCTACCAGTCGCCGCTGCCCGGCTACCAGGGTGTTTATCCACGCTGGATCGCACCGGCTGATGCCCGGCGTGAGCTCGGTCTGCCGCCGGATGCACTGGTATGGATGCTGATGGGCGCGATCAAGCCGTATAAGGGGCTCACCGAGTTGATGCACGCCGTGGATGTCGTGTCCCGCGAGCGCCCCGGCGAGGTGGCCCTGGTGGTGGCCGGGGTTCCGGACCGCAATGCCGAGACGCTGGCGTTCCTGGACCGCGCCCGCGTCCACCCGGCCGTCTACGTCTATCCGCGCAAGATTCCCAATGACGACGTCCAACTGCTGTTCCACGCCGCGGATGTGGCGATGGTGCCCTACCGCAGATCACTGAACTCCTCGGCGCTCACGTTGGCGCTGACGTTCGGTGTGCCGGTCGTGGTGCCGTCGGCGTCCGGCGGGACGCCGCTGGTCGATCACGACTGCGCCGTCGTCTACGACGAGAACGACCCGAACGGCCTCGTGGACGCGCTGCGGGAATCCGCCCGGCTGGCCACGCCCGAAGCCCGGGCCGCGGCAGTCGCTGCAGGAGATCGGTTCGAGCGCAGCCGGGCGGCCGACCAATTCGCCGGGCACATGCGGACCTGGCTGGACGGCGGGGTGATCCCGATGTACGACACCACCGTCCCGCCCGACGTCTTGGAGCAGGTGCGCCAGCGCGATACTGCCGAACGCGCCGCTGAGCTCGCCGAGAAGGCCCAGGTGGCCAGGATGACCCCCGCCGATCCGACGCAGGTGCCGGCATGACCGTCATCCACATCACCGGTGCTCGGCCCAACTTCCCCAAGGCTGCGCCCGTCATCGCCGCACTGGCAGCGCGTGGGGTTCCGCAGCTACTTGTGCACACCGGGCAGCACTACGACGACGCCATGTCCGAAGTTTTCTTCCGAGAACTGAAACTCCCCCGGCCCGACGTCAATCTCGGGGTGGGTTCGGGCAGCCATGCCGTGCAGACCGCCGCGGTGATGGTTGGCCTGGAGGAGTTGTTCGTACGAGAACACCCGGATCTAGTGATCGTCTACGGCGACGTGAACTCCACCGTCGCCGCGGCCCTGGTCGCCGCGAAACTGCACATCCCGGTGGCCCACGTCGAGGCCGGGTTGCGGAGTTTCGACATGACGATGCCGGAGGAGGTGAACCGGCGGTTGACCGACCAATTGTCGGATCTGCTGCTGGTGACCAGCCCCGATGCGATCGGGCATCTGGCCCGCGAGGGCGCTGGCGACGAGCGCATCCATTTCGTCGGAAACCCCATGATTGACACCCTGCTCGCGACCGTGGACCGCCTCGACTCGGAGCAGGCGCGTACCGCTCATGGCCTGCCCAAGGCCTATGCCGTCGCGACCCTGCACCGCCCGGCCAACGTCGACGACGACGACCAGGCCACCGAACTCGTCCAGGCCCTGCACGGGGTCGCGGACCTGTTCGCGATCGTTGTGCCGTTGCATCCGCGCGGGCGGGAACGGCTGATGAAAGCCGGCCTCGGCGACCATCCCGACATCCACGTCGTGGACCCGCTGGGCTATGTGGAGTTCATGTCGCTGGTCCGCGGCGCCGCGGCGGTCATCACCGACTCCGGCGGGGTCCAGGAGGAGACCACGGTGCTCGGGGTCCCGTGCCTGACTCTGCGGCCCAACACCGAGCGCCCCGTCACCATCACCCACGGCACCAACCGGCTGGTCACCACCGCCACGCTGGTCGCGGCGGCCCAGGCCGTCCGCGACCGCGGCCCCCTCACCAGCTGGTCCACGCCGCCGCTGTGGGACGGCCACGCAGGCCCGCGCATCGCGGCGGTGATCGTGGCCTGGCTGACCGCCCGCGCCGAGAGCACCGCCGAGCCCGCCGATCGGGCGTGAACACGCCGGTCAGCAGCGCAAACCCGAACGCCGTCCGGTCCGACGACGGCCGCCCGCGGGTGATCCTGGCGACCAGCAACGGGACCGGCATGGGCCACCTCACCCGGGCACTGGCGGTCGCGCTGGCTCTGGGTGACCGGGTCGAGCCGATCTTGTTCTCGCTGTCCACGGCGCTGCCGGTCGTCACCGGGGAGGCCTTCGCGGGGCGGGGCCTGCGCGGGGAATATTGCCCCAGCCACGACCGCGGCTGGCTGCCGCACGTGATGTGGCACTCCTACCTGCGCGACCGCATCGTGGCGCTGGTCCAGGAGACCCGGGCGCGGGTGTTCGTCTTCGACGGGGTGGCGCCCTATCTCGGCTTGCTGCTGGCCCGGGCCGCGCTGCCGGACACCGCGTTCGTCTGGGTTCGCCGCGGCCTGTGGCGGCCGGGTCGCAACACCCGTTCGCTGGCCGCCGCACCCTTCTTCGACCTGATCGTGGAGCCCGGCGACCTGGGCGCCGGCGCCGATTGCGGAGCCACCGCGCACCGTACGGACGCCGTACGGGTCGCCCCGGTGACCCTGGTCGGCCAGGTGGCAGCCCTGCCGCGCGAGCAGGCGGCACAGGCACTCGGCCTGGACCCGACGCGCCCGGCGGCGCTGGTGACCCTGGGAGCGGGTCGGCTCGGGGACACGGTGACGCCGGGACTCGCGGCGGTCACTGCCCTGCTGTCCTCCACGACCGGGTGGCAGGTCGCGGTGACCCGTACGGACATCTCCACCTCGGAGCTGGCCGTGGCCGGCCTGGACCGGGTTCACGTGCTGCGCGGGGTCTACCCGCTGGCGCGCTACCTGGCCGCCTTCGATGCCGCGGTCTCGGCGGCCGGCTACAACTCGGTCCACGAACTTGTCCCGGCCGGGATCCCGACCGTCCTGGTGCCCAACCCGGCAACCACCACCGATGACCAGGTACGCCGGGCCAGCGCCGTCGGCGAGTCCGGGCTCGCCCTGGTGGCCCGTAGCGACAGCCCGACGGCCGTCACCGAGGCAGTCCGTCGCCTGGACGATCCGGCTGTACGGGATGCCCTGCGTGCGGGTGCCGGGAAGGTCGCCGGACGACTGCAGGCGGGCAGCACCGCGACCGGTGCCGCCCAAGTGGCCCAGGCCATCCTCGACCTCGCCGACGGATTCACCGGGCACCGGCCGGACGCCGGCGAGCGGCTGCGCACGGCAAACCTGTCGCTGCGAGCAGTCGCGATGCGTGGCCTGGGACCCACCGCCACGGCCTGGGTACGCAAGGGCCTGGGCCGCACCCCGCCGTCCGGGCCGAAGCGGCGGTTGGTCGTACGGATGGTCGAGGAAGCCGCCGGGGCAGGCTCCGCCGCTCCCGCCGCTCCCGCCGCTCCCGCCGCTCCGGCCGCTCCGGCCGCTGCGCCAGCGACCGTCGTCCTGACCGAGCGACTGACCGGGGAACTGGTCCGTGGCAGCACGCCGGTCGAGCACCTGCTGCCGAGCAGTTCGATGGCCTACCGGGAGCGTCGACGGCTGCTGTTGCGGCGGGCGTACGACATCCGCGGCGGGACCCGCGCGGTCACGGATGCACAGTCCGCCGGGAGCGGGTGAGAGGATTCCGTCCGGCCGCGGGCGGTGCCCGAGGCATCACCAGCCCCGGGGCAACCGTCCGGGGCACGTCGTTAAGTCCGTGGGCCACGCCCGCGGTGTCTGGTCGAGGAGTGCGAAGTGTCGGTCGATCTCGTCGTCATCGGGTTGGGCTACGTGGGCCTGCCCCTGGCCCAGGAGGCCTGCCGGGCCGGTTTGAGCGTCGTCGGCCTGGACCTGTCCAGCCGGGTCGTGGACGGTCTTCGTGCCGGGACGTCGCACGTGGACGACCTGACCGACGCCGATATCGCCAGCATGCAGGCCGCTGGCTTCCGGGCGACCACCGATCCGTCGGTGCTGGCCGATGCCGACGCCACTGTCATCTGCGTCCCCACGCCGTTGTCCCCCGACGGCGGGCCTGATCTTGGGGCCGTCCGGTCGGCGGTCGCGGCGGTCGCCGAGCACCTGCATCCGGGCATGCTCGTCGTGCTGGAGTCCACGACATATCCGGGGACTACGGACGAGGAGATGCGACCCACCCTGGAGGCCGGCGGGCTGATAGCGGGCACCGACTTCCATCTGGCCTTCTCGCCCGAACGCATCGACCCGGGCAATCCGACGTACGGGATGCGCAACACGCCCAAGGTCGTCGGCGGCCAGACCCCGGCGTGCACGAAGGCCGCGGCGGCCTTCTACGGCCGATTCGTCGACACGGTCGTGGAGGCGCGAGGCACGCGGGAGGCCGAGATGGCCAAACTGCTGGAGAACACCTACCGACACATCAACATCGCCCTGGTCAACGAGATGGCGAAGTTCTGCCACGAACTCGGCATCGACCTGTGGGACGTCATCCGCTGCGCCAAGACCAAGCCGTTCGGGTTCCAGGCTTTCTACCCCGGCCCCGGGGTCGGCGGTCACTGCATCCCGATCGACCCCAACTACCTGTCCTACAAGGTGCGCGCCAATCTGGGCTACCCGTTCCGGTTCGTCGAGCTGGCCCAGGAGATCAATGCGGGTATGCCGACGTACATCGTGCGGCGAACCCAGGACATCCTCAACGACGCCGCGCTGCCGCTGCGCGGTTCGACCGTGCTGCTGCTGGGCGTCACATACAAGCCGGACATCGCCGACCAGCGCGAATCCCCGGCGAAACCGATCGCGGCCGGCTTCCTGGCCAGCGGTGCACACGTCGTCTACCACGACCCGCACGTGGCGCAGTGGCAGGTTAATGGGCAGTCGATCGAACGGGTCAGCGACCTGGACGCAGCGCTGCGGGACAGCGCAGTGACGGTCCTGCTGCAGAACCATTCGTCCTACGACCTGGCGCACCTGGCCTCGACCGCGCAGCGGTTGTTCGACACCAAGGGCGCGGTCGACGATGCCGCGGTGACCCGGCTCTGAGCGGGACCGTGGCGACCACACCCGCGCGGGACGCCGAACGCTTCGGCCTGCGCCCCATGGGCGTACGGCCGGCGTTCGTGCCTTATCTGCAGCAGTTGTGGCAACGCCGCTACTTCATCTGGACGTTCGCGCGGGCGCAGGTCGACGCCGGCAACAGTCAGACCCGGCTCGGCCAGTTCTGGCAGGTGCTGAATCCGCTGCTGAACGCCCTGGTGTTCTTCTTCGTGTTCGGGGTGTTGCTGCAGACCCGCAAGGGCGTCGACAACTACATAGCTTTCTTGGTGACCGGTGTCTTCATCTTCACCTACACGCAGAAGTCGCTGATCTCCGGGTCGAAATCGATTGCTGGCAACCTCGGGCTGATCCGGGCACTGCACTTCCCGCGAGCGGTCCTGCCGCTGGCCGCGACGTTGCAGGAACTCCTCCAGCTGGGTATCTCGATGGGCGTGTTGGCCATCATCGTGATGGCCACCGGAGAGTTTCCGACGTGGTGGTGGCTGCTACTCCCGTTCGCGCTGGCGTTGCAGACCCTGTTCAACGCCGGGATGGCACTGATCATCGCCCGCCTGACCGCCCGGGTCCTCGATGTCGGTCAGCTGCTCCCGTTCGCGATCCGTACCTGGCTCTATCTGTCCGGGGTCTTCTACAGCATGCAGGTGTTCGCGGCCCGCTTTCCCGATTGGTTCCAGGTGCTGCTGTACGCGAATCCGGCGGCCGTCTACATCGAGTTGGTCCGCGATCTGCTGCTGGACAGCTACACCTCGCCTCCGTGGGCGTGGGCGATCGGGGCCGCTTGGGCGCTGCTGTTCTCCAGTTTCGGCCTGTACTACTTCTGGCGGGCCGAGGAGACCTACGGCCGTGGCTGATCCGGTTCCGACCGTCATCGTCGACGACCTGAATGTCGTCTACCGGGTCTGGGGGGCTGCACCCCGGCAGGGCGGCAACAGTCCGGTAGACGCGCTGCGCCGCATCGCCAAGCGGGAGTCGTCTCCGGTCCGACGTGAGGTCCACGCAATCCGGGGCGTGTCCTTTACGTCCTACCGTGGCGATGCGATCGGTCTGGTCGGCCGCAACGGCTCGGGCAAGTCGACGTTGCTGCGCGCCATCGCGGGGCTGTTGCCGGCCAACTCCGGCACCGTCTACACCGATTCCCAGCCGTCGCTGTTGGGCGTCAACGCCGCACTCATGCAGGGCCTCACCGGCGAGCGCAACATCGTGCTCGGTTGCCTGGCGATGGGCCTGACACCGGCCGAGGTGGATGCAAAGTTCGAGTCGATCGTGGAATTTGCGGGCATTGGCGACTTCGTATCGTTGCCGATGAGCACGTACTCCTCGGGCATGGCGGCGCGGCTGCGGTTCGCCATCGCCTCCGCGGTGACCCATGACGTCATGCTGATCGATGAGGCACTGGCCACCGGCGACGCGGAGTTCCAGCGCCGCAGCGAGGAGCGCATCAAGGAACTGCGCGGCGAGGCGGGCACTGTCTATCTGGTCAGCCATTCCCTCGGTGTCGTACGCCAGACCTGCAACCGCGCGATCTGGCTGGATGCTGGGCGCATCGTGGCCGACGGCGAGGTGCACGAGGTGCTGGACGCCTACGTCGCCTCGGTGAAATAGGTCGGGGGTATGCGGGTCCTGGTCGTCACAATCGTGCACCGCCCGGACGACGCGCGGATTCTCCACCGGCAGATCGCGGCATTGCGCAAAGCGGGACACGAGGTCGTGTATGCGGCCCCGTTCACCGGTTGGGACACCCCGCTGCCGGTGGGTCTGCGCTGCATCGACCTGCCTCGCGCGGCTGGCCGCCGCCGGGTGACGGCGATCCGAGCCGCCCGCCGACTGTTGCGCTCGGCCGCAATGGCGGACGTCGTCCTGCTGCACGACCCGGAGTTGCTGCTGGCTGCGGATGCCGTCCCGGACGGCCCGGTGGTGGTGTGGGACGTGCACGAGGACACCGCGGCAGCATTGACTCTGAAGGCCTGGCTGCCTGGGTTCCTGCGCCGTCCCACGGCCACCGTCGTACGCGCTGCCGAGCGCATCGCCGAGCGACGGGTGCGCCTGCTGCTGGCCGAGGACGGCTACCGCTCACGCTTCGGCAGCGAACACCCGGTCGTCCCGAACTCGACCCCGGTCCCCATCGGGGTGGCACCGCCCGGTCAGCCGGACCCGGAGACCGGGCTACTGCGCTGCGTCTATATCGGGCATTTGTCGGCAGCCCGCGGCGCACGGGAACTCGTCGAACTCGGCCGGGAACTACGCCCCGACAACGTCGACGTCGAACTCATCGGACATGCCGACGGCCCGACCGCAGAACTCCTCCGGGCGGCCGACGACACCGGTGCTGTGCGTTGGCTGGGTTACCTCCCCAATGACAGTGCACTGCAGCGGGTCGAGGGCGCCCTGGCCGGTCTGTCCCTGCTCCACGACGAGCCCAACTACCGCCACTCACGTCCCACGAAGATCATCGAATACATGGCCCGCGGCGTCCCGGTCATCACCACCCCCACCCCGCCAGCAGTCGCGCTGGTCGAATCCGCCGGTTGTGGGACCGTGGTGCCGTTCGTCGCCGAACACCCCGACCAGGCGGCTGGCGGCACCGTTATCGCCGCGGCAGCCGCCGTACGCACACTGCGCGACGACCCCGAGTTCCGTACGGCGTGCGCGGCCGGCGGCCGGGCGGCTGCCCTGCGCGACCACGACTGGAACACCGACGGCCCCGCCTTCGTCCGCCTCCTGGAGTCCTGGGCCGCCGCGCGCTGATCCCGCGCCGCACCGGCACGTGACCCCGAGCCAGTGGTAGCGCGTGGTGGTTCTTGATCAGGGAAAGACCGCCACGGCCCACCGGTCGCCAGCATTACCTAACGCCGGGCGGCGACGGCGCGAAAGACCGGACGGGGCAGGTGCCGCAGGCCGGACATGAGGTAGCGCACCGCGACAGGCGCCCATATCAGGGTCGAACCGCGGCGCAGACCGTCCGCGACCGCGTCGGCGACCACGTCGACGCTCGTGCTCAGCGGCGCCTCCGGCAGCCCTGCGGTCATCCGCGTCCGTACGAATCCCGGCCGCACGACCAGCACCTGGACCCCGGACCCGAGAACAGCATCGGCCAGGCCGAGTGCCCACGCGTCCAGACCCGCCTTGGTCGAGGCGTACCCAAAATTGTCCGCGCGGGACCGTTCAGCGGCGACCGACGACAGCACCACCAACGCCCCGCTGCCCTGCTGCAGCAGCCGATGCACGACCAGCGTGCCCGTCTCGACCGCCGACAGATAGTTGATCCGAGCGAGTTCGCGTACGGACTCAAGGGTGGTCGTCAACGGGTCAGGGTCACCGAGGCGACCGACGGCGAGGATCGCCACATCCAGCGGTTCACCTGCGAACCCGGCGTCCACCGCGGCGGCGTAGGAGCTCTCGCATAGGGCGTCGTACGCAACGGCCGTGACCGAACACCCGGGCAGTTCCGCACCCAGACTCTGTGCCGCTTGGTCCAGTCGCTCGCCAGGCCGCCCGGCGAGCACCACTCGCCGCAGCCGGCCGTCACGACCGAGCCGCCGGACGATCGCCAGCCCGATCTCGGACGTCCCGCCGACCAGCAGCACCGACTGCACCGCACCCAGGGCATCCCTCATGGCATCTCCTTCACGCAAGGCCCGCTGCGAGCTGAACCAAGCGACATCCTCACAGCGCCAGCCGCCGGGCCAGATCGGAGTCGAAGCGCCGCTGAGGGTCCAGTCGTTCACGCACCTCGCGCCATTCGTCGAGCCGCGGATACATCAGCGGAACCAAATCGGCGCGGGTACGCGCGTCCTTCGTCAGATACAACCGACCGCCAACATCCACCACAAGCCGGTCGAGTCCGTCGAGGAGTTCGCCGAGCCCGTGCAACCCGGTCGGGATGTCCAGGGCCAGCGTCCACCCTGTCGTGGGGAACGACAGCGGCGCCGGATCGGCCGCGCCGAAACGCTTCAGCACGGCCAGGAACGATGCGGTCCCGGCGGCCGCGCATCGTGCGAACACCCCCCGTAGCGCCTGCTCCGAACCATCCGGCACGGCGCACTGCCACTGTACGAAACCCGGCCGTCCATAGATCCGGTTCCAGTTGCGGACCCCGTCCAGGGGATGGAAGAAGGCCGCGATCGACTGCAACTCGCCCGAACGCTGCCGCGGCGCCTTGCGGAACCACAGTTCGTTGAACGCCCGTACGCTCAGCCGGTTCAGCAATCCGGGCGGGATCCAGCCAGGCGCCCCAAGCCGGGCCCGGGGGTCGTAGGCGAGCGGATCATCCGCCCGATCGCCGAGGTGCTCGACCGAAGCGTGGTCCCCACGGGTCACCACCGAACGACCCAGCGCCGCGCCCGTGGCGAGCATGTCGACCCAGGCAACGGAATACTGATACTGGTTATCGGTGGTCCGCAGCACCTCCAGCAGGGTGTCCAGATCGGGCAGTCGCAGCGTGTCGACCCGTACCACCGACGTCTCGATCGGGACGAGTTGCAAGCACGCCCGCAGGACTATGCCGGTCAGCCCCATCCCCGACACCGTCGCCCAGAACTCCGCCGGGGTTGCGTCCGGCGTCAGGGTGCGGATCTCTCCGGACGCGGTCAACAACTCCAGCGAGTGCACGTGCTGCCCGAACGCGCCGCTGACGTGGTGGTTCTTGCCGTGGATATCGCAGGCGATCGCGCCCCCGACGGTGACGAACCTGGTGCCTGGCGTCACCGGAACGAACCAACCCTGCGGCACGAACACCCGCAGCAGGCGGTCCAGACTGACTCCCGCCTCGACGTCGACGACACCGGTCACCGGATCGAATCCCAGGATGCGGTCCAGTCGGGTCAGGTCGACGACGACTCCGCCGGCCATCTGGGCGGCGTCGCCGTACGAGCGGCCCAAGCCCCGGGGCAACAGGGCGGGCGAGGCACCAGAGCGCCCATCCGCGAGACTCCGCACCAGCCGTTCGAGCTCGCCCGGCGACTCGGGTTCGACCACCGTCGCCGCGGTCGGAGCCGTTCCGCCCCAACCAGTCAGCAGTCGTCGCTGGGGTTCCTGCCCGGTCAGGAAGAACGGCTTCGCGGCGTTCACAGCACCACCTGCGCGGAGAACAGAACCAACCACACCAAGCCGATCGCCAGCAGCACAAGATCCCGGAGGATGACGTCTTCCGGTGCTTCCGCCACCCCACCGTCTATGTCCCGGGCATACCGCAACAGGGCCAGGGTAAACGGCACGACCGAGATCTCCGCCCAGGGAGTGCCGCTGGTCGTCGCTCCGGATAACTCGAACGCCCACTGCGTATAGGCCACCAGCGTGACGGCCGCCGAGACGCTCCACACGAACCGCAGGTATCCCGGGGTGTATTTCAGCAGGGCTCGTCGGGTCGCTGCTGCGGTCCCCACGGTGGTGAGTTCGGAATACCGCTTGCCTGCGACCACGAACAGCGCTGCGAAACCCGCCACGACCAGGAAGGGGCGGGAGATGGTCAGGTTGGCGGCTGCACCACCAGCGATGGCCCGCAGCAGGAAACCCGAAGCTACACAGGCCATATCGAGGACGGGCTCATGCTTGAGCCACCCGACGTACAGGATCTGTACGACCAGGTAACTCCCGACGGTGACGAACAGCCCGACCCGGTCGAACGCCAGCGGCAATCCCACCGCGAGCAGCGCCAGAACACTGGAGACGCCCAGCGCCAGCGGTACGGGTACGACGCCCGCAGCGACCGGGCGGTTGCGCTTGACCGGGTGCGCCCGGTCGGCACCGGCGTCGAGGACGTCGTTGAGCAGATACACAGCCGAGGAACCCAGGACGAAGACGACGAAGGCAAGCAGGGTGCTGGCCAGGACGCCGGTCTCCCCCAGCCGTCCGGCCGCCAGGGGCGCGGCGACGACAAGCACATTCTTGGTCCACTGCCGCGGCCGGATCGTCTGTAGCACACCGGCCAGAACTCCCCCGGGGGCCCGCCGCACGGCGGGCATCCCACTCATCCCTGCGCGAGCCCGCGTGGACTGGTCAGGAACCCCAGCCCCCAGGCTCCGTGCATGGTGACGTACACCCCCGGCAGTCTTATCGCGGCTGCCCGCGGCAGCCCGCGCGCGTTCAGCGCTGCCCCGACCAGGACCAGACCCGCATACCCGGCTGGTGCCAGCAGCCCGACGCGCAGCCAGCGGGGACCGGTCGTGACACCCACCGCCGCGGAGATCGTTCCGGCAGCAACGCCAAGCACCGCAACCGGTGGTGCCAGATAGCGCAGGCTGACCGTCTCAGGGTGGCGCCGCATCACCTGCCGACGCCATCGGCCGTACTCGAAGTACTGCCGGGCCAGCCGCCGTGCGGACGGCCGTGGCCGGTAGGTGACGTGCATCGCCGGGGTGAACCACACCAGACCGCCGGTTTCGCGGATGCGGTGATTCATCTCCCAGTCCTGCGCGCGTACGAACGACTCGTCATAGCCGCCGACCCGGGCCAACGCCGCGCGCCGAAAACAGCCGAGGTAGACGGTGGGCGCCGGACCTTCTTCGCCGCCGACGTGGAACGACGCGGCGCCGACGCCCAGTGTCGTCGTCATGGCCCGGGCGACGGCCTGTTCAAAGTCCGTCACACCCTCCGCACCCATGATTCCGCCGACGTTGTCGGCGCCGGTCGCCAGCAGCGTCGCCACCCCGACCCGGACGTAGTCGTCCGGGACGAGGGCATGCCCGTCAACGCGGACGATCACATCGTGGCGCGCCGCGGCGACGGCGGCGTTCAGCCCGGCCGGGGTCCGCCCGGTCGGGTTGGCGACGGTACGCACCCGGGGGTCGGCGGCCGCCAACGCTACCGCCACGTCGTCGGTACGGTCCCGGGACGGGCCGAGCGCGAGCACGACCTCCAACGGGCCGGGATAGTCCTGCCCGAGCAGCAGCGCGACGGCATCCCCGAGGTGCCGTTCCTCGTCCAGCACCGGCATGACCACCGATACGCCCGGCCACGTCGCTGGATCCTCGACTGACCTGGGCATGGCAGCAACGACCGTACCCGTCCGGGGCAGCCCCGTGCTCCCCGGCGCGCCTGCCCGGTCGCCGGCCCGCTCGTTGCTTACCCTCGGTGGCGTCCGGGCGGGGGCAATCGCGGCCCGCAGCCAGCACCCAGCCTTCGCACAGTTCGTACGCATGACCCGCGGGGCCAGACATGCGAGTCCGTCCGGCCCCCGCACTATCCCGTCAGGAGCCCCCAACGTGCCGGTGACCTATCCGCGCCGACCCCGCCCCCGAGCCCGGCTGCGCCTTGCGGCCGGAATCGCGGCGGCGGCCGTGCTGTCCACCAGCCTGGTCGGCTGGGCGGCCTCGGAGCGCTACCTGGGTGAGATCACCTGGGTGGACGCCTTCGGCGCGAGCGGCGACCGGCCCGAACAGGGGGCGGGGCTGACCCTGCTCCTGGTCGGCTCCGACGACCGGGCCGGGCTCAGTCGACAGGACATGGCCCGCCTGCACACCGGGCACCTGGACTTCGGGCAGCACACCGACACGATCATGCTGCTGCACATCTCGGCCGACGCCGGCCAACTGTCCGTCGTCAGCATTCCGCGTGACTCGCTGGTGACGATCCCGTCGTGGACCGACGACCAGGGCGTCGCGCAGCCGGCCCGCCAGGCGAAGATCAACTCAGCCTTCGGGGCGGGCGGCCCGAAGCTCACCGTCGCAACGGTTGAAAAGGCCACTGGCATCCGCCTCGACCACTACGTCGAAGTCAACTTCCGGGGCTTCCTGGACATGGTCGATGCCCTGGGTGGTGTGGAGGTCTGCCTGCCCAAGGCGATCAAGGAAGCGAAATCGGGACTTGACCTGCCGGCCGGTCGGCAGACGGTGTCCGGCCCGCAAGCGTTGGCGTATGTACGCATGCGCTATCTGGATTCCGATTTCGGCCGGGCAGCCCGCCAGCAGAAGTTCCTGGCCGCAATGGCGCAGCAGGTGACCAGCAAGGGAGTGCTGCTCAACCCGTTGCGGCTCAACAGCTTCCTGGACTCACTGTTGAGCAGCGTCAAGACCGACGAAACGTTCAACCGGGACGACCTCATCACGCTGGCCGGTCGGCTTGCGACGGTGAACATGAAACAGATCTCGTTCCTCACCGTCCCGGTCGCGGACGGCAACCATCGCGTCTCCGGGCTCGGATCGACGGTGCTGTGGGACCCGGTGAAGGCGCCCGCATTGTTCACCGACCTGCGCGAGGACCGTCCGCTCGGCTCGGCACCCGCAAAGGCGCCAGCGGCCTCCCCCGGCACGTCCTCCGACGCCACGGTGGCTCCGGGCAAGATCCGTATCCGGGTACGCAATGCCGCCGGTGTCACCGGCTTGGGCAAGCGCGCCACGGATGACCTGGCGAAGGTCGGCTTCGCCATCGCCGGCCCGGCCACGAACGCCTCGACCACGGGCGCCACGACCACCACCGTCCGCTACGACCCCGGCTACGACGTCTCCCTGCGGACGGTGCTGGCGGCGATCCCCGGCGCCAAGGCCACGGCCGTCAACGGGTTGGGTCGTACCTTCCAGATCGACGTCGGCAGCGGCTGGGCCGGGGCCACGGCTGTCCAGCTCAGCGCCGCGGCCAGCGCCAGCGCGGCGCCGACCCCGACGTCCCGCAACGCCGTGCCGGCGAAGGTCCGCAGCGCCGCGGACGACATCTGCGGCTGACGCCGCCCCTTGTCGGTGGCGCAGGCAGCACCGCACGATCACCCCGTACGGTCGATCCGGACCGGCCGCTACGGTTTCGGCGTGCCCGCCCGCCTGACTGTCATCGGTACCGGCTATCTCGGTGCCGTCCACGCCGCCTGCATGGCGCACCTCGGGTTCGAGGTCCTCGGCCTCGATGTCGACGCCGACCGGATCGCGATGCTGGCCGCCGGCCGAGCGCCGTTCTTCGAGCCCGGCCTGGACGACCTGCTCGCGCAGACGCTGGCCACCGGTCGGCTGCGCTTTACGACCTCATACGAGCAGGCGGCCGAGTTCGGCGACGTCCACTTCGTGTGCGTCGGAACTCCGCAACGGCAGGGTTCGAACGCGGCCGACCTCAGCCAACTCGACGCCGCCATCGAGGCGCTGGCCCCGCACCTTCGATCGCCCTGCCTGGTGGTCGGAAAGTCGACCGTGCCGGTAGGCACTGCGGATCGGGTGGCGCAGCGGGTAGCCGAGTTGGCCCCCATCGGGACCGGCGCCGAGGTCGCCTGGAACCCTGAGTTCCTGCGTGAGGGGTTCGCCGTCCAGGACACGCTGCGCCCGGACCGCTTGGTGATCGGAGTTCGCTCGACGGCTGCCGAGGAGCAACTGCGTTCCGTGTACGAACCCATTCTGGCTGCCGGAGTTCCGCTGATCGTGACCGACTTCCCGACCGCCGAATTGGTCAAGGTGGCTGCGAACGCGTTCCTGGCGACCAAGATTTCGTTCATCAACGCGATGGCCGAGGTGTGCGAGGCGTCCGGCGCCGACGTCGTCCAGCTCGCCTCCGCGTTGGGCCACGACCCGCGCATCGGGAACCGTTTCTTGCAGGCGGGGCTCGGTTTTGGCGGGGGCTGCCTCCCGAAGGACATCCGCGCGTTCATGGCCCGGGCGGGCGAGTTGGGCGCGGACCAGGCACTGACCTTCCTGCGCGAGGTCGACGAGATCAATCAGCGGCAGCGCCATCGCACCGTGGATCTGGCCAGGGCGAGTCTGGATGGTTCGTTCGCCGGGCGGACCGTGGCCGTCCTCGGCGCGGCCTTCAAACCGGACTCCGATGACGTACGGGACTCCCCCGCCCTGCACGTGGCCGCCTCGATACACACCGAGGGCGGCATCGTCCGGGTATACGACCCCAAGGCGATACCGAACGCCCGTCAGCGATTCCCCAATCTCGAGTTCGCCGAATCCGCCCTCGCCGCCTGCGCCGGAGCCGACGTCGTCCTGCACCTGACCGAGTGGCCCGAATTCCTCGCCCTCGACCCGGCGGAGGTGGGCACGGTGGTAACCCGCAAGGTCATCATCGACGCCCGTAACCGGCTCGACGTTGTCCGCTGGCGAGCGGCGGGTTGGACGTACCGTGGGTTGGGGCGCCCGAACTCGTAGTCTTCCCACCGACCAATAGGAGGCCACGATGCGCCGGGACCAGAGGCTGTACGGCGACGACGACACCGTGCGCCGCCTGCTCTCCGAGCCGGTATGGGCGGTGGTGGGGCTCGCGGCGAACCCGCGGCGGGCTGCCTACGGCGTCGCCAAAATGCTGCAGGCCCACGGCCGCCGCATCGTCCCGGTCCACCCGCGGGCTGAAACCGTGCACGGGGAAACCGGCTATGCGTCGCTGGCCGACGCGGCTGCCGCGGTCGGCCACATTGACGTCGTGGATGTGTTCGTCCGCTCCGCGGTTGCCGGATCCATTGCCGATCGCGCGATTGCGGTGGGCGCTGACGCGGTGTGGTTTCAACTCGACGTCATCGACGAGGATGCCGCCGGACGGGTCCGCGACGCCGGGCTCGCCATGGTCATGGACCGCTGCCCGGCACAGGAATGGCCACGGTTGGGACCGCGGTAGCGCACCGCGGTTCGGGCGTCAGCCCCGCTCGACCGCCCGCTCCCGCAGTACGGACCCCTTGGTGCGGGCTGCGGCCTCCAGGTCCATGGCGTGACGGTGCAGGCGTTCGCGCAGGTCCGGATCGTTGACGCCGAGAATCCGTACCGCCAGCAATCCAGCGTTGCGGGCGTTTCCGATGGCCACGGTCGCCACCGGGATCCCGGCAGGCATCTGCACGATGGACAGCAGCGAATCCAGGCCGTCCAGGTGCGGCAGCGGCACGGGGACACCGATCACGGGCAGGACGGTGACCGCCGCCAGCATGCCGGGCAGGTGGGCAGCCCCACCCGCGCCGGCGATGATCACGCGCAGACCGCGGTCGGCTGCGGTCTCCCCGTACGCGATCATCGCGTGCGGCATCCGATGCGCCGAGACGACGTCCGCCTCGTACGGGACACCGAACTCCGCCAGCGCCTGCGCCGCGGCCTGCATGACCGGCCAGTCGGAGTCACTGCCCATCACGACACCGACCTGAGGCTGCCCGCTCATCAACGCTCCGCTCTGTTCAGCCGGTTGTGCTCATCACGACGACCGTGACTGCTCATTCCTCGATCGTGCCGGTCAGGAAATCGGCCGCGTGGTGCGCCCGCGCGAGCAGATCGTCGAGGTCGTCGCCCACCACCGTGACATGCCCGATCTTCCGGCCTGGGCGTACGTCCTTGCCGTACATATGAATGTGCAGCCCGGGATCCCTGGCCAGGCAGTGCAGGTAGGCCGAATACAAGTCGGGATGCTCGCCGCCCAGCACGTTCACCATGACCGACCAACGGGCCAGCGCCGTGGGCGCGCCCAGGGGCAGGTCGAGTACGGCCCGCAGGTGGTTCTCGAACTGTGAGGTGACTGCCCCATCGATACTCCAGTGCCCGGAGTTGTGCGGCCGCATGGCGAGCTCGTTCACAACAACACCGGACGGAGTGTCGAAGAGCTCCACGGCTAACATGCCGACGACGTCGAGTTCCTTGGCGATGTCGAGCGCAATGCGTTGCGCTGCAACGGCATGCTCGTCGGATAGATCCGGGCATGGGGCGATGACCTCGGTGCAGATGCCACCCGTCTGCAAGGTACGCACCACCGGATAGGCCACCGCCTGACCGTGCGGAGAACGCGCGACCTGCGCGGACAACTCGCGCAGGAAATCGACGCGCTCCTCGAACAGCCAGTGGACGCCGGGCGGCAGCGGCGTCGAGGTGACGACCTGGCGTACTTCCTCGACGGACCGCACCACCCACACCCCGCGCCCGTCATAGCCCCCGCGGGACACCTTCAGGACCATCGGCCAGCCCGCCTCGGCCGCGAAGTCGACCGCCACCGCGGCGGCGGCCTCGGCCGTGGCCTGCCCGGGCAGCCCCCGCCAGCGTGGGCACGGGATGCCCAGTTCGGTCAGCCGGGACCGCATGATGATCTTGTCTTGGGCGTGGACCAGCGCCGCGGGACCCGGGCGAACGGCCACCCCGGCGGCGACGAGGCTATTCAAGTGCACCGGCGGCACGTGTTCGTGGTCGAAGGTCACGACGTCGACGCCGACCGCCAGCCGCTGCAAGGCGGCCAGGTCGTCGTGCGGGCCGAGTTGCACGTCCGCGACCACCTGAGCCGCACTGTCGGTCGGAGTCTGGGCCAGGACCCGGAAGCCGACGCCGAGAGCGATGGCCGCCGGGTGAGTCATCCGGGCCAACTGACCGCCACCGATCATCGCCACGGTCGGGTAGCCGGGGGCGGGTGCCACGGCGCGTCCAACAGCGGCCGGGCTGGGCAACGTGTGACCAATGGCCGGCTCAATGGCTAGCTCAATGGCCGGCTCATGGGGAGGTTCCGCGGTCACCGGGCTCACGAGCCGGGACCCTACGGCGTACTGCCCCGTGCCGACCCACACGGCACCCAACGGCGGTGGCGGACGCGACTGTGACCGATCCGATACGACCTTGTGATGGCCTTCACCGCCCCTGCACGACGGCACGACCACGACCCCACGGGTATCCTCGCCTGGTGATGCCCCCTCGTAACGCGCTCCTCGCGGGTGTCTATGCGCGGCTGGAGGGTCTGCTGCGGGAGGCGGCCAAGTTCGGCGCCGTCGGCCTGGTCGCACTCGTCGTCGACGTTGGTCTGTTCAACCTGCTTCGATTCTCCGGCGGCGAGGGCCCGTTCTATGACCGTCCGCTGACCGCCAAGGTGATCAGCGTCGCCGTCGCCACGACCGTGGCCTACTTCGGCAACCGCTACTGGACATTCCGCCATCGTGGCCGTACGGGCTTCGCCCGCGAGTACGTCCTCTTCTTCGTTCTCAATGGCCTGGCCATGCTGATCGCGCTGGGCTGTCTGTGGGTCAGTCACTACGCCCTGGGTCTGACCAGCGCGCTGGCCGACAACATCAGTGCAAACGTGATCGGCCTCGGCTTGGGGACCCTGTTCCGCTTCTGGTCCTACCGCCGCTTCGTCTTCCCCGAGGAGTCGCTGGTGGCCTCGGAGTCGATGGCCGCCACCGGCCCGGAGTCCCGGATCTAGTCGATATGGATCCATTCGAGTGGTGGACCGTGGCTGTCTTTTCACGAACCCAATCGGCGACTGGCCACCAGTCGCGGAATCAGGTGCACACTCGCCGGATGAGCGCCGACACCGCGGGTGAACCGTAAGCACCACTCAGCTATGCATGGCCGCATCGATCCGGGCGACGCTGATGGCCACGACGGCAGCCAGGACGTTGGAGTACGTACGGACGGGCACCGACAACTCGTCGGCGAACACTTCCACCAGCCAGCCGGTGCCGTCCCGGTCTCGTACCCCTGCCATGGCCATCTCACGGAAGCCGTCGACGCCCAACAGGGACAACTCGGTCGCGTCGGCACTGGGGTCGTCATCCTCGACCACGACCGGCTGACCCGCCAGGGCGCGCGCCGTCGCCGGCAGCGTGGCCATCGAGTATCCGTCCTGCTCCTCCTCGACGCTGGTCCCCGGCACGGACTCCGGCGGTTCCTGCGGGAGGCGGAACGTCAACGAGTCCACCGTGTGCAACCGGTCGCCGTTGGCCGGCAGCACCGATACCGCCCACGAGGCCGCGTCGACGTATCGGGCCAGCGTGTCCGCCACCGCAGCCAATATGGCCACGGGATCGGGTTTACCCGGGCTCGTTGCGTCGATCCGCTCGGCACCCCCTGCACCTGGAGTCGCATCCGCGCGGTGCGCATCGGTGCCCGGACCGGGGAGCAACGTGTCCAGGACGTCGGTGGCTGCGTTCAGGATGCTGGCCACATCCACCGTCCTGCCGCGGAACAGCCGACGGTCACGGATCTGGGTAACCGCAGGAGTGACACCCGGGGTCAGATAGCTCCCGGCCACGACCGGCTCGGTGCTGTACCCGCGCTTGGCGCGGTACTGCGCGGCGTCCGCCAGCCGGAACAACGCGCCGGCATCCAGATGCGCTTCGTTCAGGTCGTCCGTGGACGCCACCCCGCAGGAAACCCCATGGGGTAGTTCGTCGCTCGCACGCCGACACACGGTCTCAGCGATGCGCACCGCCAACGAGGGCGCCCGGCCGGCCAGCAGGACGCAGAACTCGTCGCCGCCCAGGCGCGCCGCCATCGCCCCCTGCTCTCTGGCGCAAACCTCCTGCATCGTCCGGGCCAGCCGGATCAGGGCGGCGTCGCCGGCGGCATGCCCGTCGGTGTCGTTGATCTGCTTGAGTCGGTTGACATCGCACACCATCAGCGAGACGGGGGATCCGTCGACACGATGCTGATCGAGGACGGCGTCCAGCCGACGCTCCAGCGCCCGCCGGTTTGCCAGCCCGGTCAACGGATCGGAGTAGGCGAGCCGCTCGACCCGGGCCAGGTGCTCGGCCTGCGCGATCCCCGCTGCGACGTGGCTGCCCACCGCCCGGACATAGCCGAGGTCGGCGGGTACGAAGGCCGCCCGGTTCGGGCTGCGGGTCGCCAGCAACTCACCCCAGACCCGGCCCTCCAGCCAGACGGGTACGGCGATGGCGGACCCGTTGCCGCGGCGGCGCAGTCGGTCCTCGATCTCGGGCGGCTCAGCAACGTCGCTGGCATCCGGGGCGGTCACCCGAAGCAGCGCAGGGGTTCCCTCCAGCAGAAGCTCCAGAAGGTAGTCCCACCTATCCGGGCGTACCACCTCATCCGAGGGGCGGGCCTGCTCGCCGTTCCCCAGCACACCCTCGTGAACGAGGACCCGCAGCACCCCGGCCTCGCGATCCCAGCGGGACAGGGTCACCCCGTCTGCGTCCAGAGCGGCCAGGGCCTCGACCGCGACCAGGGCAATGATGTCGTCGGAGCGCCGAGCCGCTGCCACCACCTTGGCCAACTCGGTCAGCGCCCGCAGCCGGATCTCGGCCGATGCCGGGTCCGCAGTAGTCGCCAGGGCTTCCTCATCCTGGGGTGGACCAGCGGCGGTTCGCTCCTCGGCCGCGGCGAACGGGGCGGTCGAGTCCCGCCGACCCGTGCTCATCTCAGCCCCTGATCTCAACGGTCGAACGGCGCGGGATTCCAGCGTACGCGGGGACGGGCCAGCGGTGCCGCAGGCCGAGCGGGTACACCGCGCTCGATATCGGCAGGACCCCGCCCTGCCTTGAGCGGTGTTGGTCCCTTTCGCGGACGACCGTCAGTCGTGGTCGCGCCGGCTCAGGGCGTATGCCCGGACCAGACCGACCCCACGCACCGGCCGCGGGGTGATTTGGCGCAGCGTGTAGCCGCGGTGCTGCAGCGCCTCGGCGGTGGCCGAGTCGACCAGGGTGCTGTCCGGTCGCGCGATGGCGGTGAGCCGGCTAGCCAGGTTGACGGTCGGGCCGAAGATGTCGCCCATCCGACCGAGCACGGCGCCGGTGGCGATGCCGACCCGCAGCTGCGGGATCTCGGCGTCGGCGCCGTGCACCCGGTGCAGCTTCAGCGCGGTCGCGGCGCCCTGCTCCGCACTGTCGGCCAAGAACATGACCTCATCCCCAAGCGTCTTGACCAGCCGGGCGCCGGTCGAGGCGACCACGTCACCGCTGACCGTCTCGAAGGTCTCGACCAACCGCGCCAGGGCGTCATCCTCCAGCTGCCGCGACAACCGGGTGAACCCGACGAGGTCGGCGAAACCGACGGTCGCCGCCCCAGTGGCGACGCCCTCGGCGGAATCGGGGTCAGCCGTCACCAGGACCCGGATCAGCGTGGCGGCGAGCTGCCGTCGCCACACGTGCACCATGATCTGTTCCAGTACGGGGAGAACCGAGGCGGTCGTGGCGTGCACGACGCCCACATCCTCTGCGGTCAACCCCTCTCCAGAACTGATCAGGCCGCGATCGGCCAGCCGACGGCCGAGGGTGTCGACCTGCCACTCGGCCAGTCGCGAGGTGGTCGAGCCCAACGCCCGGGCCACCTCGACGGCCGTGTCCAGGTCTAGAACGTCGGTGTCGACCAGGGAGCGCACCCGCAGCAGCGCGGTGAGGTCCGAATCGGTGAACGCGCGCGCCGACCCCACATCGGCGAAGCCCATGGCCCGCCACAGGCGCCGCGCTTCCTCGACCGAAATCGAGGCCGCCAGGGCCAACTCCTCACGGGTGTAGCGAGCGGGTCCTTGCAGGACGAGGTCGCGAACGTTCGCGGCGCTCCGGGGCGGGTTCATGGCCTGCTCAACCGTCGATCAGGTCACCGTGGCTGCGGCGACGAAGGTCGTCCTCCTCGTGCAAGCGGTTGATCTCACGCTGGATCGACTCGACGCCGGGCACGTCGTTGATGACCAACGGGTCGTCGCTGGCCGAGACCACCATCAACTGCCCGTAGTTGAGCAGGCGGCCCAGGACGCTGATGTCGAAGGACACGTTGTTGACCTTGGATAGGGGCATGTCCCGCCCCTGCCGGGCGATGAACCCAGTACGCACGATGATTCGGCGGTTGGTGAACACGTAGTCGGTGGTGAGCCAGTAGATGAGGGGCCGGGCGCTGAAGATGATGATCACGAACAGTGAGCCCAGCAGGACGACCCATCGACCCACGGACCGCACGGCATCGTCGTTGGTGAACCAGTCCCCCCAGCGCGCGAACGCGTAGACCCCCACGAAGACGACGCCGAGCAGCCACAACATTGGTGGGATGAGCGCGCGCCAGTGCGGTTTCATCTGAAACTCGATGCGCTCGTCCTGACCCAGCAGCTTCGTCGGGTAGCCCATGGCCTGATCGTGGCACGTCGGTGTGACAGATGCGTCCCCGCCGGCCGCCGATGTCCCCAGCCTGCACCGGTGGCGCTACCGCAGGTGCACGACGTCGCCGGCCGCCACGGCCGTACGCCGCCCGGCCTCCTCGACCAGCAGCCGTCCCTCGACGTCAATATCCACGGCCACGCCGTCCAGGTGGGCCCCGTCGGGCAGGAGCACCCGCACGTCTCGCCCCAGCGTCAGGCAAGCCCCGCGGTAGTCGTCGAGCAGGCCGGTCCGTACGACATCGCCACCGGCCGAACGCCACACCTCAAAGCGCCGTTGCAATCGCACCAGGCACGCGGCGAGCAGGTCGTCACGATCCACGGCCACCGGCCGGCCTGCCGCACCCGGCGACTCGACGTCCAGGGCCGAGACGTCCACGGCCAGGCTCTCCACTGCCAGGCTCTCCACTGCCAGGCTCTCCAGGGCCAGTCTCTCCAGGGCTACTGAGGTCGCCGCCGGGACGGGCAGGTCCTGTGCGGCGGTCAGCACGTTGAGGCCACAGCCGGCGACCAGCAGCGCGCGAGCCGCCGAAGTGCCCACACCTGCGGTCGGAGTACCGACGACCCGTTCAACCAGGATCCCGGCCAGTTTGCGGGGACCCGGACCACCCGCGCGGTCCGGGCCGTCGACGACCAGGTCATTGGGCCATTTCAGGAGTACGGGGACATCGGTGACCGCGCGCACGGCCTCCGCCACGGACAGGCCCATCAGCAGCGGCACCCAGCCGAGCCGTTCCGGCGGCACCGGACCCGGGTCGAGCAGCACCGACCAGAGCAGGCCGGCTCCCGGCGGTGAGGCCCAGCCCCGGTCGAGCCGCCCGCGCCCGGCGGTCTGCTCCTCGGTCGCGTACACCGTTCCTTCGCCAACACCGCCAACACCGCCAACACCGCCAACGCTGCCAGCGCTGCCAAGGGCGACGGCCATCGCGAGATCGTGGTTGGTCGAGCCGGTCGCGGCGGAGGTGGTCAGCTGAGTCCAGCTGCCACCCTTGCGGCGCACCAGGTCGGCGATCCGGGCGGGGTGCAAGGGCGGGTAGGGCGAACCGGCCGAAGGCGTCGAGGTCACGCCGCTAAGGTACGAGAAACCCTCTGGGAGGTGCCGATGAGCGCGGTGGTCAACGAAGCCCCGAATCCCGTCGATCCGCAAACCACGCTGGGCAAGATCGCCAACCTGGAGGCCCGGCGGGCCGAGGCGGTCAGCAGGCGCCGCAGCGCGGTCGACAAGCAGCATGCGCGGGGCAAGCAGACCGCCCTGGAGCGGATCGAGCAACTGCTCGACGAAGGCACCTTCCAGCAGCTTGACGGGTTGGCCCGGCATCGCTCGAACGCCTTCGGACTGGAGAAGACCCGGCCCTACGGCGACGGCGTCATCACCGGTTACGGGACGATCGATGGCCGAGGCGTATGCGTCTTCGCGCAGGATTTCACGGTCTTCGGCGGCTCCCTCGGCGAGGTGTTCGGCGAGAAGATCGTGAAGGTCATGGACCTGGCGATGAAGACCGGTCGCCCGGTCATCGGCATCAACGACTCTGGTGGTGCGCGCATCCAGGAGGGCGTGGTTTCGCTGGGTCTGTACGGCGAGATCTTCTTCCGCAACGTCCTGGCCTCGGGTGTCGTCCCGCAGATCTCCCTAATCATGGGCCCGTGCGCCGGGGGTGCGGTGTATTCCCCGGCCATCACCGACTTCACCGTCATGGTCGACAAGACGTCGCACATGTTCATCACCGGGCCGGACGTCATCAAGACGGTCACCGGTGAGGACGTCGGCTTTGAGGAACTCGGCGGGGCGTTTACGCACAACTCCAAGTCCGGTGTCGCGCACTACATGGGCACCGACGAGAGCGACGCACTGGACTACGTCAAGGCGCTGCTGTCGTTCCTGCCCAGCAACAATCTGGAGGAGCCGCCGGTCGTCGACGTCGACACAGATCTCGACATCACCGACGAGGACCGCGAACTCGACACGATCATCCCGGACTCGGTCAACCAGCCCTATGACATGCACACCGTCATCGAGCACATCCTCGACGAGGGCGACTTCCTCGAGGTGCAGCCGCTGTGGGCGCCGAACATCATCTGCGGTTACGGCCGGGTCGACGGGCGATCGGTGGGCATCGTCGCCAACCAGCCCATGCAGTTCGCCGGGACTCTCGACATCGACGCCTCCGAGAAGGCGGCTCGGTTCGTACGAACCTGCGATGCCTTCAACGTCCCGGTTCTTACCTTCGTCGACGTTCCCGGGTTCCTGCCAGGGACCGATCAGGAGTGGAACGGCATCATCCGGCGCGGCGCAAAACTCATCTACGCCTATTGCGAGGCCACGGTCCCGCTGGTCACCGTTATCACCCGCAAAGCCTACGGCGGTGCGTACGACGTCATGGGTTCCAAGCACCTCGGTGGTGACATCAACCTCGCCTGGCCCACCGCCCAGATTGCCGTCATGGGTGCGCAGGGTGCGGTAAACATCCTGTACCGCAAGGAGTTGCTCGCCTCGGAGGACCCCGAGGGCGAGCGCAAGCAACTGATCGAGGCATACAACACCGAGCTCGCCAATCCCTATGCAGCCGCCGAACGCGGCTACGTCGACCGGGTCATCTTCCCGCACGAAACTCGCATGATGGTGATCCGCGCCCTGCGCGCGCTGCGCAACAAGCGCGCGACCCGGCCGCCGAAGAAGCACGGAAACATTCCGCTGTGAACGCCGAATCTCTGGCCGCTTCGCCGGCGAGCGAGCCCGAGGCCGCCCTCGCGCGGCCACCGCTGCGCGTCGTCCGGGGAAACCCGGATGCGGCTGAGCTCGCCGCGCTGGTGACGGTTCTGGCAGCGGTCTCGCGGCTATCGCGTCCAGCTGCACCGCCGCCCCGCCTGGCCGAGTGGGCGTCGAAGCAGCGCCTGATCGGCGCTGCCCCGGCTCCGGGCTGGGCGTCCTGGCGAGCCTCCGGCCTGCCCCGGTAGGTGATGCGTACCTACGGGCACTCCGGGTCATCGAGCGTCCCGGTGGTCCTGGCTTCCGCCTCGCCGGCGCGGTTGCGGCTGCTTCGCGATGCCGGCATCGATCCGCAGGTGATCGTCAGCGCCGTGGACGAGGACGCGATGCTGGCGGGCGACCCGCTGGTCGGGGATGCCGAGCATGTCGCCGACGTACTCGCGCGGGCCAAGGCGGCCGACGTGGTGGCGCAGCTTGCCGCCGCCGCGGCTGGGGACGTGAGGGTGCCAGCGACCGTCGATGGCCGGTCGCTGCTGGTCGTCGGTTGCGACTCGGTGCTGGAGTTCGAGGGACGCGTGTACGGAAAGCCCACTGACGCCGACGAGGCTCGCGCCCGCTGGGTGTCGATGCGCGGCCGCAGCGGGGTCCTGCGTACCGGCCACTGCGTCCACCTGCTGACCGCCGATCCGCCGGCCGACGCAACGGCTGAGGTCCACCTGCAGACCGTCGATCCCCCGGCCGACGCACCAGCTGATGGCTCGATCGCCGCGGCGGTTTGCTCCACCGTCGTACGGTTCGCGGACATCAGCGACGCCGAGCTGGGCGCCTACCTGGGCACCGGCGAACCGCTGCGGGTCGCCGGCGCCTTCACCCTCGACGGGCTCGGCGCCCCGTTCGTGGACTCCATCGCCGGCGACCCGTCCAACGTCATTGGCCTGTCGCTGCCCACCCTGCGTCGATTGATCCGATCCCTCGGCATCGCCTGGCCAGCGCTGTGGCGCCCGAACGTGGCCGAAAACGGCTGACGACGTGCGCTTCGCCTACTCCCCCGGACGCACCGAGAAGCTGCAGGACTCGACGTCACCGTCGATCTCGAAGCGCCACTCGAAGCGGCCCGGCGGCAGACCCAGCGGACCCATGTTGACCGCGATGGCGGAGTCGATGGCCGTGCCCGCCGGCAGCCCGTCCGGCCGGGTCACCTGCAGGCCGCCGCCGAGGCCGACCGGCTCCCCCTCGGCCGTGTGCACCGCGCGGCCGTCGGCGTCCAGCAGTTGGCAGGACCAGGTGTGCTCGATCCCGGCCCGGTCCCACGGCACGTCGATCTTGACCGCGAGCGCGAGCGGCGGGGTCGGGGTGCTGGTGACTGACCAGCCGCCGCCGAGGATGTACAGCTTCCCGTCGGCGACCTGGGCAGCATCCGCCAGCATCATGACGATCTTCATGGGCTCTCCCTCACGTACGTGCATTATCGACTGTCGTGCATCAACGGATGGCTCTCGTTGGCCACCATCCTGCCCCGTCCCCGGCGGCCGACCCGCCACGGCCCGCCCAAAGACCCCACCCGCGGGGCCAGGCCAGGACATGAACTGCCGCGGACATGCGCGAGGGCCGGGCTCCTAGATGGAAACCCGGCCCTCGGCGTTCAGGTGACCGACGGTCTAGCTCGTACGAGGTGACCCGTCAGTCGGCGGTGGTCAGGCGACCTCGTCCCGCCGCCGCCGCACCACGACCAGCAAGACCAGGCCCGCGAGCAGGGCGGTGACGCCCAGCCCGGCCGCGATCCCGGTGCCATTGGCGCCGGTCTGCGGAAGACGACCCGCGTTGTAGTTCGGAGCAGGCACCGGGTAGACCTCGGGCACCGGCACGACGCCACCGCCGTCAGTGCCACCGCCACCGGTGTTACCACCGGTGTTCTCGTCGGTGCCACCATCGATCGGCGGAGCGACCGGCGGGACCGGCGGGGTGACCGGCGGAACGACGATCTCAGGCTCGGTACAGGACACCGAGTTGGTGACCGTGACCTTGTTAACTCCGGCCACCATGGTGGTGCTGCCGGTGACGACGGGAGTCACCGAGCAATTGGCGGGCGCGACGCTGGATTCGGTGATGGTGATGACCTGTCCAGCGCTCACATTGGTGCTGGCGCCCCACACCGTGGGAACTCCGTTTACCGACAGGTTGGCTGAGTAGTCCGTTGACTGGGTGCCGTTCGCGTATTCCTGCCCAGCGATGTTCCACATCTTGTTCACCACGAGCGTGGGCTGCTCAACCACGGTCGCGACGCACGCGACCGTGTTGGTGACGGTGACCGACTTGTTGGTCCCAGCAATCAGGTCGAACACGCCGGTACCGCTGGTGGATGTGAGGCAGGAGTAGCCGTCGCGGGCCGGGATCGACACACCATCCTCAGTCACCGAGATTGACGTGGCGTTGGTCGCCGTCGTCGAACCCGGAGTCGTTGACGTGCCGTTGACCCGGATCGTGGCCGCGTAACCAGTCGGGAACTCGTTCAGCGCCTTGGTGTCCCCATCGATAATCCACTGCTTGTTGACCGTGTACGTGGTCACGTCCACCACCGGCGGGGTGCACTGCGTCCCCGTGAGCCGCGGCACGACCGTCAGAGTCCAGGTCGTCGTGGCCTCGTCGGCGAACTTGTAGCCCTCGGCCGGGGTTGCGGTGATGACGTACGTTCCCGGTCCGGTCGACGTGGGGGTGCCCTCGCCGCCCTGGAACTTGTAGGTGTAGGCGACACCGGTTGCGGTCGGGATAATCAGTGTGCCGTCGACGTCACAGGTCGGTGCCGTCACGGTTGGCGCGGGGACGGCGACCGTCTCCAGGACGCTGCACTCGGCAGCCTTGATCTCGAGCGTCCACGACCAGGTTCCCTCAGCCAGGCGGTACCCATCCTTGGCGATCGCGGTCACCGTGTACGTGGCGGGGGCCTTCTCATTGGGGCCTACGTCCGCGTTGACGTCGCCAATCTTGTACTGCACGCCCGCTGTGTCCGGGATCGTGATGAATCCGGACGTCACCTCGCCGGGCTTATCGGGGGTGCACACGGCATCCGTGGCCACTGGCTCCACCGGCGTCGCCACAGTCGGCGGCGCTTTGTAGGTGTTGGTGTAGGTGCAGTTGACCTTGTCGCCCTTGCCAAGGGTGATGATGGCCAGGCTGCCCTCGTACGTGAATGTCGAGGACTTGTTGGTGGTGGTGCAGTCCACCTTGGTGAAGGCCCAACCGTCCGCGGTCGGGGCCGATTCGTCGATGGTCCAGATCTTGTCGTCCGCAGCGGCGGTCGACGCCCGTACATACTCCTTGCTTGTCTCGCCGTTCTTGAGGCTCAGGGGCGACCCGTAGAGGACGCTGCCAGTAAACCCGAATGCGGTCTGGTCGTTCTCGGCCACACCCTGGGTCTTCTTGGTGATCGTGATCGTGCTGGTGTCCGGGTTGGCGGTGTAGTAGGCGTAGCAGAAGCCGTGCTTGATTTTGCCGTTCTTGCCGTAGTTGACGTACTCGACATTGTCGCCATTAACGTTGTCGACCACACACCGCATCGTCACGAACGCGTACTTGGCAGAGCCGCCATTGATCTGGAAGTCATCCCGGTTGACCTGCATCCCCGTGCCGCCAGAGCTGTAGGCGTTGCCCTGAATCGGCTTGCCACCCTGCACCCAGAGGTTGCCGCGCTTGGCCAAGTCCGCCTGGGTGTCGGTGAGGTCGATGGTCACGGCACCGGCGACCTGGTCGGTGCCAACGGGGGTGCCCTGGTCGTCCAGCAACGGAGTGCTGCCGAGGGTCTGGGGCCGCTGGCCGAAATCACCCGTCACGATCGACGGGTTGAGCTCGGTGCCACCGGTGTGGCCTGTGCCAAGGGCGAACGTCCAGCCGGACAGCGGAGCACAGCTGTTCTTCGTGTCTTCGAAACCGGGCCGGATCGGTCGGGAATCGCTGTCGAAACTGCGCCCCGGCTGATTGAACGACTGCAGCAGGAACGAGGAGTTACTGTTCTTCTGTACGTCGTCCCAGGAGCCGCAGACCCGCGCGGCCAGCGTCAACTTGTACGTGATCGTGCACTGCGGGTTGTTACCAATTTCGATCTCTTCGTACGTGTTGCCCCCGATATAGAGGGTCCACTTGTCCAAAGCGGACGACCACGGGACGGTGATCGAAGCCTCGGAGTTCTTTGACAGCGTGCCGGTGAACAGTGACTCACCGTTGACCGCGGGGTTCGCGCCGTACTTGACCAAGCTGTAGTTCTGCTGCACCGGTGATCCGTTACGGATCAAGAACGATCCATGGGTCGTGTCCGGTCGACACGTGGACGTCAGACCGAACATGCTCTGCGGGAAGGCGTACGTGTTGACCGCCGTGCAATTCACGGTCTGGCCGTGCTTGACGCTGACCTCATTGCCCGAGCCAGCGGACTCACCGATTGAGCACGTCAGCGACGTCGCCGTCCAGCCCGCGGCCCGCTGCGCGTCGGTCAGCTCCTCGGTCACCAATACCGACGTGGTGGAGTTGCTCGTGCTCCCGGTGCTGACCGAGACCGTGCCGCTCTTGCCCTGGCTTGCGCTTGCGGTCGCTGCCTGCTCAGCGCTGGACGATGCCACCGCGAAGTTGAACGTCGCATCCGGCGCACTTCCAGCGGCCGGCTCCGCGATCTTCTTGTTGATGATCACGGTCGCACAGCCGGTCCCGCCGTTGTACCAAGAGTTCTTCGGGGTTCCGGTGGCGCCGGCCGACGACAGCTTCCGGTTCCCGTAGATCTCCTGCTCCGCGTCAGCAACCTTCTTCTTGAATGCGGGGATCTTGTCGCCGAAGAAGAGGTCGATCTGCTTGAAGCACTTCGGCACAGCCACCTTCAATTCGACGCTGGCGCCGGACGTCTGCAGGGTCCCCTCTTTGGAATCGTTCAGGGTCTGCGGGATGCTGCTACCCCAGTCGGGTCCGGCAGCGTCGTAAGAGGCGAGCCCCACCGTGACCGCGCTGCACAGCTTCTGCGGCTGGGCGCTGGGGATCGTCAGCGTGACTGTCGCCGTGCCCGCCGACCCGTTAAAGGTGTAGGAGAACCACTGAGGGTTGTACCCCTGGCTGTTCTTGTATTGGGAGTTTGCAGCCACGCACGTCTCGGGCGTGGTCGATGGCGAGGATGCCGTCCTACCCGCTGCATCCGGCTCTGCCGCGTCCGACTCGCTCGGCGTCGCGTCCGACTCGCTGGGTGCCGCGTCCGACTCGCTGGGTGCCGCGTCTGACTCGCTGGGTGTCGGCTCAACCGTGTCGGTGGATGTCGGCTCACTCGGCTCGGTCGATGTCGGCTCACTCGGCTCGGTCGATGTCGGCGTAGCCGTTTCAGTGGTCTCGTTGGTTGTCTGGCCGGTTTGCACCACGGTCGTCGTCTCGCTCGGCGCGACGTTCTCGGTCGCGTTAGCGACCACAGGTGCGAGGGCGAGAGTGGCCGCCACCAGGGCGGCAATGCCGGAGGCTCGTGCGCCCCGGCTCGTCAGTCTCTTCATCATGGTTCTTCCACTCCCCCCGCCCGGGTCCCCGGACGACGTCGTGTGCTGGATGCGGCAGGCCCCTCCACCCAGCACCCCCTCTGGGCCGGTAGAAAGAACCAGGCATAACCCTAGGGATCACCGGAGGTGACCCGCGACCATCGATCACCCGTTTGACCTCAGCTGAACGGTTGATTCGGACCAGGCCAAAGCGCACTCGGTCACTCCGAGTGAGTCACCAGTAGCGCCGCGTGAGCTATCGGTGATCCCGGGGAGCCGTTCGTGGCGCTGACGGGGCGCTGACGGGGCGCCAGAGGACCCCCAGCGCATATGACCGGTGGCCGTACCGGCGATCATCGACACCGATACGCTGACGAATCGCTGCGGGAGCCATTCCTGCGACGCTCATGCCCCTCCGCGGGAGGAGATCGACGGTGCACAAGGTTCTCATCGCCAACCGCGGCGAGATCGCCATCCGAGTGGCCCGGGCTTGCCGGGATGCGGGCATTGAGTCGGTGGCCGTCTACGCCGATCCGGACCGCGACGCCGAGCACGTCAAGGCCGCAGACGAGGCATACGCCCTTGGCGGTGCGACCGCGGCCGAGTCCTACCTGGTGATGGACAAACTGATCAACGTTGCCCGCCGCAGCGGCGCCGATGCGGTGCACCCCGGCTACGGGTTTCTGTCCGAGAACGCCGAGTTCGCCCAGGCCGTCATCGACGCCGGGCTGAACTGGATCGGCCCACCGCCGGACGCCATTCGCTCCTTGGGCGACAAGGTTTCCGCCCGGCATATCGCCCAGCGCGCCGGCGCCCCGCAGGTCGAGGGCACGCCCGACCCGGTCACCGAGTCGTCCGAGATCGTGGCGTTCGCGAAGGAGCACGGGCTGCCGGTCGCGATCAAGGCCGCCTTCGGTGGTGGTGGGCGCGGCCTCAAGGTCGCCCGCACCCTGGAGGAGATCCCTGAGCTGTACGAGTCAGCCGTACGCGAGGCTGTCGCAGCATTCGGCCGGGGGGAATGTTTCGTTGAGCGTTATCTCGATCGCCCTCGACACGTCGAAACCCAGGTGCTCGCGGACAAGCACGGCAACGTCGTCGTCGTGAGCACCCGTGACTGCTCCCTGCAACGACGCCACCAGAAGCTGGTCGAGGAAGCCCCCGCGCCCTACCTGTCGCAGGCTCAGATCGATCAGATCTACCGCGCGTCGAAGGCGATCATCAAGGAGGCCGGCTACTACGGCGCCGGGACGTGCGAGTTCCTGGTCGGCCAGGACGGCACCATCTCCTTCTTGGAGGTCAACACTCGACTGCAGGTCGAGCACCCGGTCACCGAGGAAGTCTCCGGCATTGACCTGGTCCGTGAGCAGTTCCGCATCGCCGACGGCGAGGAACTCGGCTTCGATGACCCGCCGCTGCGTGGGCACTCCTTCGAGTTCCGCATCAACGGCGAGGACCCCGGCCGTGGCTTTCTGCCCGGCCCCGGCCAGTTGAGTGTGTGGAAGCCCCCCACCGGTCCGGGTGTCCGGATGGACGCCGGCTTCGTACAGGGCGACGTCATCGGCGGCAACTTCGACTCGCTGCTCGCCAAGCTGATCGTCACCGGCCGGGATCGGCAGCAGGCCGTCGAGCGGGCCCGTCGCGCGCTGGCCGAGTTCGAGGTCGACGGCATCGCCACCGCGCTGACCTTCCACCGCGCCGTGATGGACGACCCGGACTTCACGCCCCCCGGCGACGAGCCGTTCAAGGTGCACACCCGCTGGATCGAGACCGAGTTCAACAACACCATTCCCCCGTACGCCGGAACTGCCGGTGATCTGGTCGAGCCGGAGTCCCGCGAGTCCGTAGTCGTCGAGGTCGGCGGCAAGCGCTTGGAGGTCACCTTGCCGAGCGGGCTGGCGGCCGTCGGCGGCGCGGCAACCCCGGCCAAGGGCGCTACCCCCCGCCGGGCGGGCAAGAAGTCGGCGACGGCGGCCAGCGGCGACTCGGTCACCGCCCCCATGCAGGGCACCATCGTCAAGGTCGGCGTCATCGAGGGCCAGCACGTCGAGGCTGGTGAGCTCGTGATTGTGCTGGAGGCCATGAAGATGGAACAGCCGCTGAACGCGCACCGGGCCGGCACCATCACCGGGCTCAGTGCCGAGGTCGGCCAGACGGTTACCAGCGGCACAGTCCTGCTGGAGATCAAGGACTGAGGGAAACCGCCACACGTACGGTCGGGGCACCCGGGCCAAACCGTCGCACCCCGGCTACCGTGTCAATGTGACCGTTCCCGCGTACGAAAGCCGCCGCCCGCACCTCGCTGTCCCTCGCCGCGCGGTCCCTCGCCGCGCTGTCCCTCGCCGCGCTGTCCCTCGCCGCGCGCTGGCGTGGCTGGCGCTCGTCCCGATGCTGGCCTTGCTCGCCACCGTTGGCCTGGCCGGGGCGGCCGAGGCCCGCTCGTCGATGTCGACGGTCGCCTCGGCGCTGCGCCTAGAGCCGGTCTACGTAGACCCGGACAACGAGGCGGGCATCACCGAGGCCGACACCGACCGGCTGCTTCGGGAGGTGCAGAACGCCGGCACCCCGATCTATGTCGCGGTCGTCCCGGCCGCCACCCTCGGCGGCACGAGCATCGCGTCCTGGACCCGCGAGTTGGGCAACGCCGTGGGCGCCCGAGCCACCTACGCCGTGGTTGCCGGTCGCCAGTTCTACGCCGACTCCAAGGTCGGCAACGTCGCCTCGCTGGCCGATCAGGCCGTTGCGGAGAACCGGGCTGGCGGTGCCAACGCGATCCTCGATGCCTTCATCGGCTCCGTGTCGAACGCTGCTGCCTCCGGCTCCAGTTCAGGTTCATCCAGCAGTCGTAGCAGCGGTGGGGGTGGCGCGACCCTGGCCGTCCTCGGGGTCCTACTCCTCGGCGTCGGCGTTGTGGTCTTTTTTGTCGTCCGGTCCCAGCGAAAACTCGCCGCCAAACGACTGGTGGAGGTGAAGCAGGTCGTCGACGAGGACGTTACCGACTACGGCGAACGGCTGGCAGCCTTCGACATGACCGACCCGAGCTTGGATGAGGTCGGCCGGGCCGACCTGCAGAACTCGCTGGATTCCTACGAACGGGCCAAGCAAGCGGTCGATGCGATGAAGTCTGACCAGGACGCGGCAGCCGTCACCACCGCGCTGGAGGACGGGCGCTTCGCGCTGGCCCGAGTGGACGCGCGGCTGAACGGGCAGCCGCTGCCCGAGCGCCGGCCACCGTGCTTCATCGATCCGCGGCACGGGCCTAGCGTGGAAGACATCTCGTGGGCACCGGACGGCGGCGCCCCGCGACCGGTCCCGATGTGCACCAGCTGCGCGAACACCATGCGAGCCGGTCTGCTCCCGGCTGCCCGCACGGTTCCCGGCGTGGGCGGCCAGCCGGTCCCGTACTGGCAGGGCGGGCGGCAGTACGCGCCCTATGCCGGTGGTTACTACTCCTCGTACGGGAACGTCCTGCCCGCGTTCATGGTCGGCACGATGATGGGCAGCATGCTCAGCGGGCCGCACCTGGGCTCTGGCGGCGGCTTCTCCGACGCCTCGGGCAGTTCGGGTGGCGGCGGCTGGTTCGGCGGCGGCGGCGACTCCGGCGGCGGTGGTGGTGGCTGGCTCGGGGGTGGCGGCGGCGGCTTCGGTGGGGGCGGCGGGGGCGGTTTCGGCGGCGGGGGCGGGGGCGGGGACTTCTGACCGCTACTGGTCGGCGGTATTACGGGCAGCCATCTCGTAGCGGGCCGCGTGCTCACGCAGATATTCGCGGAGGTAGGGAATGGCGAAGTCCACGAAGCCGTGCCGAGTGGGCTCGATGACTCCGGCCGCGATCAGTCGGGCGCGGTACACGTTGGCGTAGTGGTTCGTCTCGCTGAGGCGCTGGGCGATCTCACTGGTGGACGACTCGCCGTCATCTTGAGACATGGCGATGAGATAGGTGCGATCGACGTATGACAGGTCTGCGAGGGAGGTCTCGTGGACGGTGGAGCCCAGGCGCTTGCGCGCGGCGGGCACTCCGGCCCGTACGGCATTTAAATCGATGTTGAGACCGATGGCTTTCCGCCAGACGTGATATCCGACGAGTTGAATCATGAAGGGGTACCCGCCGGTGCCGTTCGCGGCCTCCTGCAGCGCCGCCTCGTCGATGCTGCGCCCCTCGGCGGTGACGGTGGTGCGCAGCGCGTCGCTGACCCTGTCCAGGGGGACGCCGGCAAGGTCGAAACGAGTCGCGCGACGAAGGAACGTCAGTACGTCGTCGTTGAGCAGATCGGAAACGGCAGAGGGCAGTCCAGCCATCGCCAGCGCGATGTCGCGGTCTTCGCGGATCAGGTGCTGGACGGTGGCGGCGAGATCGCGCAGGTCGGTGCGAGCGCCCTTGTGGACCTCGTCCACGGTGATCAGCAGCCCTGTGCCGTGGGGTTCCAAGGTGTCCAGGAGCAGACCAAGCTGCTCGCGCCACTCGACGACCGCGGCTGGTGGGGCTGACAGCGTCACTCCTCCACCGATCACGGGTAGTTGCACACCGGTGATCGTCCGACCGAGACTGGTCGAGTGGTTCGGGTCGCGCAGCGCCCGGCTGGTCGCGTGCTGGAGGCGTTGGACCAACCCTGGTGTCGCGGTCTCAGACACCGTAATCCAACCCCGGGTGAGAGCCTGGTCGCCGACCTCGGTGAGCATCACCGTCTTGCCTACCCCCCGAGCCCCGGTGAAGATCGCGAGGCGACCTGGCGCGCCTGGGCCGTCATCGAGGGCCTCCGCGAACTCCTCCGTGATTTGGTCGCGACCTACCAGCAGGGGCGGGGTGGCCCCCGCGGTGGGTCGGAACGGGTTACGCGCCACGGCTTTATACTCCTTTATATTTTTTACACAGACGCAGAGAGTGCCACTCGGAACCCAGCCATGTACAGACGTACGAAGGCGCTGGGGATGACGGTTCCGGAACCCTTCCGGACTGGACCCCGAAGCTCTACAAAGTAGAACAGGTTTGCTCTACTTTGTAGAGCATGTCGGTGGAGATCAACCCTTTTCGCTTCACGGCCCCCGTCGGTCTGGATGACCTGATCGATCGGGACGCTGAGTCCGAGTTGCTGCTGTCCACCGCGCGGGAGGCGAACAACAGCCGCCTAGTGGCGCCGCGACGCTACGGCAAGACCTCACTCTGCCGTCGGGTCCTTGGCGAGATCAGCGCGCAGGGCTGGACCGGTGTCTACGTCGACTTCTTCGGCGTGCTGACGATTGGCGATATCGCCGACCGCATCGACCGCGCGTACGCGGCCTCGCTGACCGGCGCCATGAGCCGCTGGTTCGCCGGAGTACGCGCCACCTTGGGACCCGTGTCGGCCCGGGTCGGGCCGACCAGTGCCACGGCCGCGCCAACCGGCGGGAGGTCAGTCGGGCAGGCAGCCTTGAGTGATCGACTGGACCTGCCGCTGCGCATCCACGAGCGCAGCGGTCGCCGGGTCCTGGTCGTGTGGGACGAGTTCCAGGAGGTCCTCGCTGCGGGAAACCTCGACGCTGTTCTGCGGGCGAGCATCCAGCACCACGGAGAGGCGGCGAGCTATCTGTTCGCGGGGTCGCATCCGGGCATGATGAACGAGTTGTTCGGCGATCCTCGGCGCGCGTTCTACGCACAGACGATTCCGGTACATCTTCCGCCACTGGCAGTTGAGGATTGCGCCGAATTCGTCGGAGACCGATTTGAGGCGACCCACAGGGACATCGGCGACGCGCTACCCGGACTGCTCGCTGCCACGGGCGGCCATCCGCAACGCACCATGATGCTGGCCCACGCGGTGTGGAACCGCACCACTCACGGCAGGCGAGCCGACGAGGAAACTCTGCGCGCAGCCCTGGACACCACGATGACGGATCTCGATGCCGAGTTCCGGGTGAGTTGGTTGGCGCTGCCAGCGTCGCAACGTCGTGCCCTTTCGGCCGTGTCGCGCGACGAGCCCCCGTACGGCGTGGGCAGCACGGGTGGCAGTCGTGGTGGCACAGTCCGTACTGCGCTGACCAGCCTGATCGCCCGTGGCGACGTCATTGTCGCTGGAGGCCAACACCAGGTTGTCGATCCGCTGTTTGCCCGCTGGGTGGCATCGGGGCGTACGGGGCCGACCGGTTCCTGAATAGCGCTGCCGCGCAACGACACCGCGGGGCCGCCCGCACCATGTTCGGTGCGGACGGCCCCGCCGTCGTGAGTTGTTCCGGTCCTAACAACCGGAGCCGAGAGGCGACAGTGTCACCCCTTGATGCTGTCCCCGTAGATCCGACCAGCGGGGGTGTCCACCACAACCTGCAGCGCGCCGCCGTTGTTCGGCGTCATGGCCATGATCGGGCCACCGGTAGTCGCGACCCGGAACGCCGCGATACCGATGCCGTCGCGGGTCAGCAGGACGCGGGTGCCCGAGCTGAAGTTGCCGGTGGCGATGGTCAGATCCAGCTGACCGGCGCCCACCTCCTCGTCCACGATCCCGAACGGCTTCACCGTCAGGCCAAGGGTCTGGCTCCAGCCGACCACCGTCGAGGCGGAGTTCAGCCGTACCGCGTAAGAGCCGCTCAGCATCCGTACGTTCGCCATCGTGAACGAACCGTCTGCTGCGACATCGGTCACCGCGGTCGCCCGACCATCGCGCACCAGGAAGGCCCGTACGTTCGGGAACGTCAGGGCGGTCCCGGCCACCATGCCGCGGATGGTTACCGGCGCACCTGCGGAGGTCACGGCCGTTGCTGCCGGCGAGGTGACGATCACGCTGGTGCCGTCGATCGGGGAATCGGCCACGGACACGGCGCGATTGGCCGGGGGTGGCGAAACCGGCGCGTTGGCCGTCAGGTAGTCGACGAGCACGTTCAGGTCGTTGAAGCCGTTGTCCTGCCGCTTCGTGCCCTTGGTGAACGTGGTGAAGTTGTCACCGCCGGTGGACAGGAATGAGTTGACCGTGACGCGGTAGTCGGCAGTCGGGCTCAGAACCTTGCCATCCAGGGTGATCCGGTTGGCCAGAATGCGTTGGCCCTGCGGACGACTTGCGTCGTAGACGTAGCGGAAACCCTTCGACAGGCCCAGTTGCAGGTAAGGCCGCGACGAACCCGCCGGCTGCCACTGCTCCTCCAGCACCGCCTTGATCTGCGCACCGGTCAGCGTCATCGTGATGACACCGTTGGCGAACGGCTGAGTGGTGTTCGCCTCGGCATAGGTGACTACGCCCGCAGCGTCTCCGGGGACATCAGTCTTCGCGTCGTACGTCAAGTCCGCCCGTACGCCACCGGGATTCATGAACGCGATCTGCGCGCCGCCCAACCTCGCCGGCTCGGTTGCGGACAGTTGCGCGGTGGCGATCAAGTTGCTGAGTGAGGACTCTTTACCGCGGTCCTCGGTGGGTGTGCCACCGGCCGCCGGGGTCGCGTAAGCGCGACGAATGTCCGCAGTAATGGTGCCGACCTGAACCTTGCCGACCTCAGCGGAGGCAGCCTTCGCGTCGGCGACGATCTTGGCAACTGCCGGGTCCTCGGGGAAACCGACGACGTCGAGCACCTCGGCCTTGGCGGCCGTGACCTTCTTGGCCGCGCTGTCATAGGAGAAGGTGATCTTGTCGAGGGCGCCGCCGTACGACAATGCCTGCACCACCGGGCGGTCATAGCCCAGCCCGGTCACCGGGAACGCGCAGGCATACTTCTGGTGAGTGTGGCCGGTGACGATCGCGTTCACCTTGTTGCTCACACCGTTGACGATCGGGCCGAGGGCCGGGTCCGTCGGAATGTTCGCGCAGGTTTCGGTGTCGGCGCCCTCATGGACGAGCAGCACCAGGACATCGGCCTCGCCGTTGGCGTCGTTGCCATCGGTCAGTTGAGCAGCGACCCGGTTCGTCTCGACCACCGGATCACGGAAGTCCACCCCCTGGATTCCGCCGGGTGACACCAGGGATGCGGTCTGCTTGGTGACCGCGCCGATGAACCCCATGCGGACCCCGGCGATAGTTTTCACTGCATATTCCTGCAGCGCCGGTTTGCCGTCCTTATAGACGTTGGCGCCCAGGTAGGGGAACGCCGCGCTCTTGGTGACGCGGTCGGTCAGGTCGGCGAAACCACGGTCGAACTCGTGGTTGCCGACTGCCGAGACGGCGACATTCATGGCGTTCAGCGCCGCTAGGGTCGGCTCATCCTTCTGGACCGCCGAGATGAACGGCGAAGCGCCGATGTTGTCTCCGGCCGACACCACTACGGAACCGCCTGTCGGGTTCGCCGCGGCGAACTCGCTCTGCAGTTTCGTCAGGGCACCCGCCAGCTGCGCGGCCCCACCGGCGGCCTTGCCATCAACCTTCCCCGGCGACTCCAGCCGTCCGTGGTAGTCGTTGAATCCCAGCAGCAGGATCTGCGTGTCGGTAGCTGCCACCGCAGGCGGCACGGCCATCACCAAGCTCGCCCCCACCGCCAACGCGGTTCCCGCGGCCCACGTCCCGGCCCGTCTGGTCGTCCAGCGCATCGCCTCACCCTTCGAGCGTCGATCGGGTACGGCACGACCGCCGCACCTGCCCGTTGAGCATGCCACCCCCACCGCATGGTCGGTGGCGTGGTTCGCTCGGCTGACCTCGGCCGGGCGCCACTGCCCGGCGACCATGATCCGCGCGAGTGGGCTAGTCCGGCAGGTGCAGGCGCCGGGCGGCCTCCGCGATCGATCCGGACAGGCTCGGATAGACGGTGAAGGAGGAGGCCATCTGGTCCACGGTCAGGCGGTGCTCGACGGCCATGGTGATCGGATAGACCAACTCGCTGGCGCGCGGTGCGACGATGACACCGCCGACCACGATCCGCGTACCCCGTCTGCAGAACAGTTTCACGAAACCCTCGTGCAGTTCTTGCATCTTCCCCCGGGCGTTCGTCGCCAACGGCAGCAGCACCGAGTCGGCATTGATGCGACCCTCGTCGACATCGCTCTGGGTCACCCCGACCGTGGCGATCTCCGGGTCAGTGAAGACGTTGCTGGATACCGTCTTCAGATCCAGTGGCGTCACGGCATCGCCCAGCGCGTGCCACATCGCGATCCGCCCTTGCATCGCCGCGACCGAGGCGAGCATGAGCACTCCGGTGCAGTCGCCGGCGGCGTACACCCCACGCGCGCTGGTACGCGACACCCGGTCCACGACCACGAAACCCCGCTCGTCGAGGTGCACGCCGGCTTCGGCCAGGCCAAGTCCGTCGGTGTTGGGCAGCGAACCGACGGCCATCAGGCAGTGCGAGCCGGCCACCGTCCTACCGTCGCCGAGCGTCACCTCGACCCCGTCGTCGGTACGGCGCACTGATTCCGCCCGGCTGCGCCCGAGGACCTCCATGCCCCGGCGGGCAAAGACCTTCTCCAGGACCTCGGCGGCGTCAGAATCCTCACCGGGCAGGACCCGCTCCCTGCTGGACACCAGGACGACCTCCGAACCCAGCGCGGTGTAGGCCGACGCGAACTCGGCGCCGGTCACGCCCGAGCCGACGACGATGAGCCGGCGCGGCAGTTCGGGCAGGTCGTAGACCTGCTCCCAGGTCAGGATGCGTTCGCCATCCGGCTCGGCACCCCGCACGATCCGGGGCCGGGCTCCGGTCGAGACCAGGACCACATCGGCCGTCAACGTCGTCTCGGCACCGTCGGGCGCCGTGGCGATGACCCGACCTGCCCCGTCCAGTCGGCCCAGCCCGGGGAGCACGGTGACGCCATCGCGCGTCAACCGCTTGCGCACGTCGTCGCTCTGAGCGGCGGCCAGCCGCTTGACCCGCTCGTTGACGAGGCCGAGGTCCACCCCGACGACTCCTGGGCGGGCCACCTCCCCGGCGAACAGCACGCCGAGCTCGCCGGACTCCTCCGCGGCTGTCATCACCTCCGCGGTTGCGATGAGCGTCTTGCTGGGGACGCAGTCGGTCAGCACCGCCGACCCGCCGAGACCGTCGCGATCCACGACCGTCACGTCCGCCCCGAGCTGCGCGGCCACCAGCGCCGCTTCGTACCCGCCGGGCCCACCACCGATGATCACAACTGAGGTCACGGTGGGCATTGTGGCCCGCTCCAGGGTCACGCGGCACGCGCGAAGACCTGCCCGCCATGGCGGACCCTGGGGCGTTAGCGTCACCTCGTGACGCAGACGCAACCAGACTTCAGTGACCCGCACGCAGTGGCTGCCATCGCGGCCCACGACATCGCTCGCCTGACCGGCGTCGACCGGCACGGCGTGGCTGTGGTCCTCGGCTCGGGGTGGGTTCCGGCGGCGGACCTGCTCGGCGACACCGTCGCGGAGGTGGTGGTCACCGAGGTCACCGGGTTCGCGGCGCCCGCGGTGGCCGGGCACGCGGGAGTGCTGCGTAGCGTCGACACACCGGGCGGGCCCGCTCTGGTGTTCCTGGGCCGCACCCACCTGTACGAGGGTCGGGGCGTCGACCCGGTCGTGCACGCGGTGCGCACCGCCGCCGCGGCAGGCTGTCACACCGTCGTTTTGACCAATGGCTGCGGCGGACTCGATCCGTCCTGGACGCCTGGGACACCGGTCCTCATCAGCGACCACATCAACCTGACCCAGCAGACCCCCCTGCGGGGTGCAACCTTCATCGACCTGACGGATCTGTATTCGACCCGGCTCCGCGAGTTGTGCCGAGCCATCGAGCCGGATCTGCCCGAAGGCGTCTACGTGCAGTTGACCGGTCCGCAGTACGAGACCCCAGCCGAGATCCGCATGATCCGCGCGATCGGGGGGAGCCTGGTCGGCATGTCGACGACCTTGGAGGCCATCGCCGCCCGGGAGGCGGGGTTGGAGGTTCTGGGGCTGTCGCTGGTGACCAACCTGGCGGCCGGGATGACCGGGGAGCCGCTGAACCACGCCGAGGTCTTGGAGGCCGGAGCGGCTGCGGCGCAACGCATGGGGCGCCTGCTCGGCCAAGTCCTCGCCCAATTGAGCCGAAGCGAAGAAACCACGGGCGGTGCCGCGTGATGACGGATCTCCTGACTCCCGATCCGACTCTCCTCGACCGCGCGCGTGACTGGCTGGTCGAGGACCCCGACGAGGCGACCCGAGCCCGGCTGGCCACGTTGATCCAGGGCACCGAGGCGGGCGACTTGTCGATGCGTGCGTTGTTGGCAGACAGTTTCGCGGGTTCCCTGCAGTTCGGGACCGCCGGTCTGCGCGGTGCTCTCGGGCCCGGTTCCAATCGGATGAACCGGGTTGTGGTGATGCGCGCCGCAGCGGGGCTGGCCGCATTCCTGCGCAGGCAACACCCGGCCGGTGGCGCTGTCGTCATCGGCTACGACGCGCGGTATAACTCCGACGTATTCGCCCGCGACACCGCCGCCGTGATGACGGGGGCAGGTCTGTCGGCTCTCGTCCTACCGCGGCCGCTACCCACCCCAGTTCTGGCGTACGCGATCCGCCAACTCGGCTGCATCGCCGGAGTGATGGTGACCGCGAGCCACAACCCGCCGCAGGACAACGGCTACAAGGTCTATCTCGGCGACGGCACCCAGATCGTCCCCCCGGTCGACACCGAGATCGCCGACTGCATCGACGCCGTCGGCCGCGTTTCCGAGCTGCCGCTAGGCACCGAGTGGAACACCCTCGACGACACACTGCTCGACAACTACCTGACCCGGGTGGTGTCGCTGCTGCCGCCCGGACCTCGCGACGTCAGCGTTGTCTACACCGCGATGCACGGAGTTGGCGGTACGGTCTTCCGCGATGCGTTGCAGCGCAGCGGTTTCCCGACACCGGTGCTGGTTACTGAGCAGTTCGACCCGGACCCAGAATTCCCGACCGTTGCCTTTCCCAATCCCGAGGAACCGGGCGCCATTGACCTCGCCCTGGCAGCCGCTACGTCGGCCGCCGCCGACGTCGTCATCGCCAACGATCCCGACGCCGACCGGTGTGCGGTGGCTCTGCCGAACCCCTACGACTCGTCCTGGTCAATGCTGCGCGGCGACGAGGTGGGCGCCCTGCTGGCCTGGTGGATCCTGGAGCGGGCGCGGCGGGCGGGCCACCCCGTCAGCGGAACAATGGCCTGCTCGATCGTCTCCTCGTCGTTGCTGGGACGCATCGCCGCCGACGCCGGCCTGCCGTACGAGGAGACCCTCACCGGTTTCAAGTGGATCGGCCGCATCCCGGACCTGCTGTTCGGGTACGAGGAGGCGCTTGGCTACTGCGTGGACGCCGTCGCCGTCAGCGATAAGGACGGCGTCAGCGCCGGCCTGCTGGTGGCCGAACTCGTCGCCGCGCTGAAGGGCGAGGACCGTACGGTCGACGACGTGCTGGGCGACCTAGCCCGCCGATTCGGCCTCCATGCCACCGACCAGGTGTCCGTACGGGTCGACGACATCGCTGTCATCACTGACGCCATGTCCCGGCTACGCGCCGATCCCCCGACCTCCCTGGCCGGTCGGGACGTCGTCTCGTTCGAGGACCTGGAACAGGGCAGCGACTCGCTGCCCCCCACGGACGGCGTGCGTCTGCGGCTAGCCGGTGACGCCCGGGTCATCATCCGGCCCAGCGGCACCGAGCCGAAACTCAAGTGCTACCTCGAGGTCGTCGTGCCCGTGGACCCAGCGCTCGGTGCCGTCGAACTCACCGGCCTGTCCCCATTGTCCGGCCCCGCCGACGTCGCAGTCGCCCGCCGCAGCGCGGCAACCGCGCTGACCGAACTCGGTGCCGCGGTCTCGGCCGTCCTGAACCTGCCCGGGTCTTGACGCTGCCCGCATGGGATGCTCCACACCAGTTGCGAACACGCTGGATGACCGGGAGGTCCACATGAGTGATCACGGCGGTCAGCCGTACGTCGTCGACATCGAAACGACCACCGAGCAGAACGAGACCTTCCGGACCACGCTGTGGACGGGCGAGCATCTGCAGTTGACCGTGATGAGCATCCGCCCTGGTGACGACATCGGTTTGGAGGTGCATCCCGAGATCGACCAGTTCCTCCGGGTCGAGGCCGGTACGGGCCGCTGCAAGATGGGGCCGAGCGGAGACGACCTACCCTTCGACGAGCCCGTACGCGACGGATCGGCCATCCTCGTCCCCGCGGGCACCTGGCACAACGTCACGAATACCGGCGACGTGGACCTCAAGGTCTACGCCCTGTACGGACCCCCGGATCACCTGCCGGGCACCATCCACGCAACGCACGCCGATGCGGAGAACGACCCGAACGAGCACTGACAAGCACTGACAAGCACTGACAAGCTTGGGGATGCCGTCTGTAGGCAGAGTTATACAGACGGTGGACGTTTACGGCATTGGCCATGCGCCGCTTACCTTTGGCCACAGCGTCCGGGACTTCTGACCCTGCGGCGGCCGCATTTACCGCGTCACTCTCACTCGATAGCACCATCTCCGAGGGGTTCGGGTCGCGCTGTCAGGGGTGACAAGCGTCGATGATTCTTCGGCTCGCCTGACTGGGGCGCGCCGGCTATTCGCCTTCCCCGGGAGATCAGAAACGAGAGCGCCCAGGGGGGCCACAGTCGTGATCTCACGTAGGAAGTTCCTGGCATCCGGAACCGTGGCAACAATCGGGGGAGTTCTGCTGCCTCGCCCTGCGACGGCAGCGGGATTGCCCCATGGTTTGCCGGATCCCCGCCCGCGGATGCCCGCGAGCATGCATACCGGGAAACCGCAGCCGCATCTGCACAGCTCGATGATTCCGCAGTTCGTGGACCCGCTGCCGCTGCCCACGCTGATCCGGGGCAGATCCGCCGTCACTCTCACCATGGACGAGTTCCGCTCCCCCATGCTGTCCACGGGTTTCCGCGGTGCGAACCGCGACTACCAGGGCACCTGGATGTGGGGATACCGTGGCCCGGAGGAGCGAACCGGAACCGCTGCTGGTCCGCACTGCGGGCCGGTGATCCTCGCCCGTCGCGGGCAGCCCCTCAGCGTGCGCTACATCAACCGACTCGGCTCCACCGCCAGCACGAACCTGCGCTTTTGGTCCGAGGCAACCGACGACACCTTCCACTGGGCGGACCCGTTGGGCACTCGTGCGATGCGGCCAAAGTCGCTGGACCACATGGCGTCGTCGGCCATGCTGCCGGGTCGCGACGTGCACTATGCCGGTCCGATCCCCGCTGTTCCGCATCTGCATGGCGGAATCGTTCCCGCCTCGATCGACGGCGGGCCGGACGCCTGGTTTACCAGTGACGGCAGATATCACGGTCCGAAGTACCACACGCTGACCGGTACGGCCACCCGCGCCAACCAACGCAACGAGGCCACCTACCGCTATCCGAACGTGCAGGAGGCCGCCCCGCTGTGGTTTCACGACCACGTCCTGGGTATCACCCGGCTCAATGTCTACGCGGGGTTGTTCGGCGTGTATCTGCTCGAAGACCCCGGCATGTCCTTGCCGCCGAACCTACCCTCGGCTGCCGAGGCGGTCCCACTGGTCCTGCGGGACGCAAGTTTCGACGTGGACGGGCAACTGTTCTTCAATAGCGAAGGAGTGAACCCCGAACACCCGTCCTGGGTTCCCGAGTTTATCGGCGACGCGATCATCGTCAACGGTAAGACGTGGCCGTTCCACAAAGTGGAGCGGCGGCGCTACCGATTCATGATCCTCAACGGTTCCAATGCGCGTTCTTTCGAACTGTCCCTGATCGACCCGGTGACGAAAGCTGCCGGTCCGCCGATCTGGGTCATCGGAAACGATGGTGGATATTTGGACGCTCCCGTCCGGGTGGGATCCGGCGGCTCGCCGAAGGACGAGAAAGAGCTGCTGGTCATGCCGGCCGAGCGCTACGAGGTCATCATCGACTTCGGTGACCCTGACTTCCTGCGCCGCAACCCGAACTTCTCCGGGAAACTACTCCTGCGTAACACCGCAGGCAGCCCGTACCCGGGCGGCGATCCCGTGTTCGGCACGACCACGGGCCGGGTGATGACCTTCATGGTCGGGCGGGATGCCGTCGTCGACAACAGTTACGACCCCACGACGGATGGGCCGTTGCGGGCGGCCGATCAGCGCATCGTGCGCCTGACCGATCCGGCCACCGGCGCCTTGGCGGCGGGTGTCAAACCCCGGGTCACCCGCCAACTCACCCTGAACGAGGTGATGGGTGAGGGTGGTCCGCTGGAAGTGCTGCTAAACAACTCGCACTTCATGGCCAAGGTGAGCGAGCACGCCGCCGAGGGCGGCACCGAGATCTGGGAGATCGTCAACCTGACCGAGGATGCCCATCCGATCCACATCCACCTCGCCAACTTCCAGGTGCTCAACGCACAGGCCTTCGACAAGGAGGCCTACGAGGAGGTGTACGAGAAGGCATTCCGGCACGACTACCGCCCGGGCGCCGGGCCACCGCTGGGCTATTACCAGGGAAACCGCCGTGCCCTGGGCGGAAACCCGGACGTTGCGCCCTATCTGCGGGGTCCGGTTCTGCCGCCCTGGGCGCACGCAGCCGGCTGGAAGGACACCTTGCTCGTGCGCCCGGGAATGGTCACCCGGTTCGCCGTCCGCTTCGCGCCCACCGAGACCCGGGCGGACGAGACCGGCGGGCACTACCCGTTCGATCCGGCCGACGGCTCGTACATGTGGCACTGCCACATCCTCGATCACGAGGACAACGACATGATGCGCTCGTTCACGATCGCTAAGGCGACGAAGCCGCGGCGACTGCGGAAGGGTCGCGACTACTGACCGTGGCGGTCAGATCGTCGCGCAGCAGCGAGTAGCAGACCAGATCGTGCCGGCCGTCGGTACGTTCCTGGGCGCCTCGCAGGATGCCCTCGCGAGTGAATCCCGCTCGTTCCAGCGCCCGTTGTTCGGCGGTGTTGGCAATGTCCGTGGACGCCTCGACCCGAAACTGGGGCGTCACAGACAGCAGATACTCCGCCAGCAGCCGCTGCGTGGTGCTGCCGATCCCCTGGCCCCGTACGTCCGGAGCGAGGTCGATGCCGATGTTCCAGGCCAACGACCCCGCGTTCGGCCCGTAGTGCGTGGAGTGCCACGACACACTGCCGCACACGCGACCCGCCACCTCCACGAAGAGGTCATGAACGACACCGGCGGTGTACGCGACGGGCAGACGTGGCCCGAAGTCGTTGTAGGGCGTATCCGAGAACGAGGGTCGAGACTCGTCCGGCAGCGGAGCGCGCAGGGCCACCGCTACCCCGCGGTGGGTTTCGCCCTGGGCGACCACCGTGCCCGGGTCGGCGGCACCATCGAACTCATGCTTCGGACGGTCGGCAGCGGATGGATCGACGCCCCGCGATGTCACGCCAGCACCAAGGTGAGGGCCGCCACACTGCCCACGACGACGGAAGCCAGCGCCAGCAGGCTGTCCGGTGCCCAGTGGCCGACAACTGGAGCCGTCGTCCCAACCGAGGTCGTGCCGAGCGAGGCCGTCAATGTCCGTAGTCGCTCCACCACATCCTGGGTCTCCGCGACGTCGCCGGCGCTCTTCTCCACATCCAGCGGGTTGCGGGAGGGCAGGACGCCGGGGACGCCCTGCATGAGGGTGGCGAAACGCCGCCCAGGAGCGCGCCCGCGCCGCGGCAGCGCATAGCAGCGCACCGACCTGCCGTCGACGTGCACTCGCACCACATCCACCCGATCGACCTCGATCACCGATGTCCACGGAATGGTCCACGTGCGCAACGGGTTTCGGACGACGACGACCTCCGGCAACTCAGTCACCGCCGGCCGGATACCGAGCAAATAGCTGGCGCCAAGCACCGCCAGCGCCACCAGTGCCGCGGTGAGTCGGGATGAACCACCTGCGCTGCCACGTACGGCTGCATCGACGAGAGCGACACCGGCGAGGACCGCGAGCCCGAAGGCGAGCATTCGACCGGCCCCCAGCCGGTGCACCTCGAGTGACGAGGCGGACGCGGGCATGACGACATGATCGCACGCACCCGATCGAACCGCCCCGGGAGGCGTGCTCGCGCCTAGGATCGATGGGTGACCGTCTCCCCCGATGTGCTGCTCGACCGCACCGAAGACATCACCGCCTCCAACGACTCGCTGCGTCGGTTCCTGCATGGCCTGCCCGGCGTCGACCAGGTCGGTGTCCAGGCGCGGGTCGCAGCATTGGGTACGCGCTCGATCAAGACCACTTCCAAGGCGTACGCGATCGACCTGGCCATCTCACTGATCGACCTCACCACGCTGGAGGGCATGGACACCCCGGGCAAGGTCCGAGCCTTGTGCGCGAAGGGGATGCGACCGGACCCCACCGATCCGGGCACGCCGAGCGTCGCGGCGATCTGCGTCTACAACGATCTGGTCGGTATCGCCAAGCGGGCGCTCTCGGGGTCGAGCGTGAAGGTCGCCGCGGTAGCGACCGCCTTTCCTTCCGGCCGAGCGCGCCGCGACGTCAAACTGGCCGACACCGCTGACGCGGTGGAGCAGGGCGCCGACGAGATCGACATGGTCATTGACCGGGGTGCCTTCCTGGCCGGCAACTACCAGGCCGTCTTCGAGGAGATCCAGGCGATCCGGGCCGCCACCGGACCCGCCCACCTCAAGGTCATCCTGGAGACCGGTGAGCTGCAGACGTACGACAACGTCCGGCGGGCATCCTGGCTGGCGATGCTGGCCGGCGCGGACTTCATCAAGACGTCCACCGGGAAGATGCAGCCGGCCGCGACGTTGCCGGTCACCCTGGTGATGCTGCAAGCGGTCCGCGACTGGTATGCCGCCACCGGGAGACGTATCGGCGTCAAACCCGCCGGTGGGATTCGTACGACGAAGGACGCCATCAAATATCTTGTGCTGGTCAACGAGACCGTGGGGCCTGACTGGTTGACCCCGGACCTGCTGCGGCTGGGCGCCTCCGGGGTGCTCAACGACCTGTTGATGCAGCGCCAGAAACTCCGTACCGGGCACTACTCCGGCCCCGACTACGTGACCATCGACTAAAGGGACGTCATGACATTCGAGTATGCGCCCGCGCCCGAGTCCCGGTCCGTCGTCCAGATCCAGTCTTCGTACGGCCTGTTCATCGGCGGGGAGTTCGTCGACCCGCTGCAGGGCAACCACTTCAAGACGATCAACCCCGCCACCGAGGAAGTCCTCGCCGACGTTGCCGAGGCAGATGCCGCTGACGTCGACCGCGCCGTACAGGCGGCGCGACAGGCGTACACCAAGGTGTGGTCGAAACTTTCCGGCAAGGAACGCGGCAGTTATCTCTTCCGCATCGCCCGGCTGGTCCAGGAGCGAGCCCGAGAACTCGCCGTCCTGGAAACCCTGGACAACGGGAAGCCCATTCGGGAGAGCCGCGACGTCGACGTGCCGTTGGTGGCCGCGCACTTCTTCTACCACGCGGGCTGGGCCGACAAGTTGGGCTATGCCGGGCTCGGACCGACGCCCCGTGCCCTGGGTGTGGTCGGGCAGATCATCCCGTGGAATTTCCCGCTGCTGATGCTGGCCTGGAAGATCGCGCCCGCGCTGGCAGCCGGGAACACCGTTGTCCTCAAGCCCGCGGAGACCACACCGTTGTCGGCGCTGCTGTTCGCCGACATCTGCCGCCAAGCCGAGTTGCCCCCCGGCGTCGTCAACATCGTCACCGGCGCTGGGGCGACCGGCCAGGCCCTGGTCGAGCATCCTGACATCGACAAAGTGGCCTTCACCGGGTCGACCGAGGTGGGCAAGCGCATCGCGCGCACCCTGGCCGGCAGCCGTACCCGACTGACCCTGGAACTTGGCGGCAAGGCTGCGAACGTCGTCTTCGACGACGCACCGCTGGACCAGGCGGTCGAGGTGATCGTCAACGGCATTTATTTCAACCAGGGGCACGTCTGCTGCGCCGGGTCGCGCCTCCTCGTGCAGGAGTCGATCGAGGGCGAGTTCCTGAGCGCCCTCAAGCAGCGATTGGCGACCCTGCGGATCGGTGACCCACTGGACAAGAACACCGATCTGGGGGCCATCAACTCCGCCGTGCAGTTGGAGCGCATCCACGAGCTGACGGCCGCGGGTGACGCCGAGGGGGCACAACGATGGTCCGCCCCCTGCGTTCTGCCCGAACGGGGTTTTTGGTTCCCGCCGACCCTGTTCACAGGCGTCACCCAGGCGCATCGGGTGGCCCGCGAGGAGATCTTCGGGCCGGTGCTGTCGGTGCTGACGTTCCGTACTCCCGCTGAGGCCGTCGAGAAGGCGAACAACACCCCGTACGGGCTATCCGCCGGCGTGTGGACCGAGAAGGGTTCGCGCATCCTGAAGATGGCACAGAGTCTGCGCGCCGGTGTCGTGTGGGCCAACACGTTCAACCACTTCGATCCGGGCAGCCCCTTCGGCGGCTACAAGGAGTCCGGCTACGGCCGCGAAGGCGGTCGGCACGGCCTGGCCGCCTATCTGTCCGAGGGGAACTGACATGCCTGCGCGCCTAGACGTACGCAAAACGTACAAACTGTTTATCGGGGGTGCATTTCCCCGGTCGGAATCCGGCCGAGTGTACGAGGTGATCGACGCGCGTGGTCGGTTCCTGGCCAATGCGGCGCTGGGCTCAAGGAAGGACGCCCGCGACGCAGTTGTCGCGGCCCGCAAGGCCTTTCGGGGGTGGAGCGGTGCAACCGCGTACAACCGCGGGCAGGTGCTGTATCGCGTCGCGGAACTCATGGAGGGCAGGCGCGATCAATTCGCCATCGAGGTCGCCGCTGCGGAGGGGCTGTCCCAGCGCAAGGCCGAGCAACAGGTCGAGGCCGCCATCGATCGTTGGGTCTGGTATGCGGGTTGGTGCGACAAACTCGCCCAGGTGCTCGGGAGCAGTAACCCGGTGTCCGGACCTTTCTTCAACTTTTCGGTGCCGGAACCCACCGGAGTGGTTGCCGTCGTCGCTCCGCAGGAATCCTCGCTGCTCGGTTTCGTCAGCGTCTGCGCTGCTGCCCTCGTCGGCGGGAATACCGTCGTGGTGCTGGCGGCGGAGGACCGACCGCTGCCAGCGGTGACGCTCAGTGAGGTGCTGGCCACCTCTGACGTTCCGCCCGGGGTGGTCAACCTTCTGACCGGCCGCGTCGCCGAGATCGCGCCCTGGCTGGCCTCGCACGCCGACGTCAACGCCATTGACCTGACCGGCGTGAACGACCCTGTCCTGGCCCGCGACATGGAGATCGCCGCGGCCGAGACGGTCACCCGAGTACGCCGCCCGCCCGTCGAGGTGATCAAGTGGACTGCCGAGCCCGGGCTGGACCGGATGCGCGAACTCATGGAGATCAAGACCGTCTGGCATCCGATCGGCGACTGATCGGGTCCACCCCTTGACAGGGCCGCCTCCTCGGCCGCGAGGATCCGGCATGGCAACCCACGGCGCACATCTCGAAACCCCCGGGCCGACCGACGGGGGTGTGGACCGCCGCGCTGTCCAGAGGGCATTGTTCGACGCCATCTCGGCGGACTACGACCGCGTGGGCGTGGAGTTCTTCGGACCGATCGCAGCAGGCCTGCTGGAGCACCTGGCTCCGACGCCAGGGGAGCGTTTCCTCGACGTCGGATGCGGCAGCGGCGCCCTCCTGCTTCCGGCGGCCGGGGCGGTGACGTCGGCAGGTCGAGCCGTGGGCCTGGATTCGTCGGCCGGCATGCTGGAACGGTCCCGAAGTGCGCTGGCCGCGGCCGGGATCTCGCACGGCGATCTGGTGCTCGGCGATGCGCAGGAGTTGCCGCCGTTGTCCGGTGGTCCGTTCGACGCCGTCGGTTCCAGTCTGGTGCTGTTCTTCCTGCCGGACCCGGTCGCGGCGCTGCGGGGGTGGCAGGCGCTACTGCGCCCGGGTGGCCGACTCGGCATCAGCACCTTCGGCCCCCAGGACGCTGCCTGGGACCACCTCGACGACGTGTTCACGGCGTTCCTGCCCGCCGACATGCTCGACGCCCGGACCAGTGGCAGAAGGGGTCCGTTCGGCTCCGACGCCGGGGTCGAGGGTCTGCTGACCGCGGCGGGCCTCACCGGAGTCCATACGCGGACCTGGGATCTGCGCCTGCAGTTCGCCGACGCCGCGCAGTGGCACGCGTGGACGATGTCCACCGGTCAGCGGGCGATGTGGGCCCGGATACCCGCGGATCAACGAGCGGAGGTGCGGGCGGAGGCTGAGCGGCGGCTGCACGCCGCCCGGGCCGCGGACGGCAGCATCACGGTCGGCCAGCAGGTGCGCTACACCATCGGGCACCGGCCGAACTAGCCCTGCAGCCGTACGTCGGAGACGGCCACCGAGACCCGACCGCCTAGCCGCCGGATTGAGGCGGAGTCCACGGTGACACTGACGTGGTTGGCGAAAGTGCGAGCCGCCGCGGGCAGTGGCAGCGTCACCGTGCGGGCGCTAGCGCCCGCCACCACCTGGACCCCGGCACGGCGGGTGGACCAGCCGTCGTACAGCAGGACGGTGAGCTTCACCGGGGCGCTGCCGCGGATGGTCATCCGCAGCGACCTGGCCGCGCGCAGGTCCAGGCCCTGGCGCACCAGCAGGCCGGCGTTCCCGATCGCGGTGCTGCTGGCTGAAACGGCGAAACCGCCCCGGCCGGTGGCTGCGCGCAGCCCACTACCCCAGGCGACGGACTGGGTGCGCGGGTCTGCTGCCACGTCGCGACCCAGCAGGGCGTACGACCCGGCCCGCGGCACCGTGACCCGTTCTGCGGCCAGCCCCCAGACGGCGGCCGGGACGTTGCCCGTGCTGCACCCGGTGGCGAACTTGAGGGTGTTCCACACGGCCCGGCTGCCGCTGCCGGAGCGGTCGACCGTGCCCGAGCCAATGGCGGTGAAGGTCGGCTCCAGGATGACTGCCCAGTGCCGCGGGGAGTTGCGATACATCGCGAAGACCCGGTCCGCGGTGGCGCTGGCTCCGGAGGCAAGGGCGATGTCCTCACCGATCATGCGCCAGCGGCAGCCGGCAGCCGTGGCGTTGGCGCCCAGGGCGGGGTCGTGGACCAATTGACGGCCAGCAGCGTTGACCGCCGAGCGGGCCTGGGCGGCTTGCCAGAGCCCGGCCGAGACGGTCACCGGTTGCAGTCCGCGGGAGGTCCGGGCCGCGTTGATCAAGGCGACCAGCCGCGCATCGAAGGCCGTGGTGGCGACTGTGTCCGTGCGTACATAGGCCTGGGCGGGCTTTACCAGCACACCGCCGGCGATCAGGAGTGCCGAGACGACGGACGCCACGACCAGCCGAACCCAGGAGACGTTGCGATGTGTCACGCAGCGATACTCGTCTCTGCCCTGACGTGACGACGGCCGAAGCGGCCCCCTTGAGACGCTCTTAGCAATAAGTAGTCAAAGAGTTACCGTTAGCGACTGCCGCGCTCGGTAGCCCACCCGTTGCGGGGGTGCCATGCGAGGGCCCCGCGGATGCCGTGCAGCGCGCGGGGCCCCGCTCAGTGCTCGCCTCCCGCGTGCACCGTGACCCCCGGCGGCGGAGTGAACCCGGCCCGCACGGCGGCGTACCCCGGCTTGATCACTCCATTGATCAGTGCCAACCGCTCGTCGAACGGGACGAAGGCGCTCTTCATCGCGTTGACCGTGAGCCACTGCAGGTCGCTGAGGTCGTAGCCGAAAGCGGCCGACAATTGCGCCATCTCGGCGGTCATGGAGGTGGCCGACATGAGCCGGTTGTCGGTGTTGACCGTCACCCGGAAGTTCAGCGCCCGGAGCAGCCCGATCGGGTGGGTGGCGATGCTGACCGCGGCACCCGTCTGCACGTTGGAGGTAGGGCACATCTCAAGCGGGATGCGCTGATCGCGGACATAGGCGGCCAACCGGCCCAGCCGCGGCGTTCCGTCGTCCAAGATCTCGATGTCATCGACGATGCGGACCCCGTGGCCCAATCGGTCCGCACCGCACCATTGAATGGCCTCCCAAATGGACGGCAGGCCGAACGCCTCGCCAGCGTGGATGGTGAAGTGGGCGTTCTCCCGGCGCAGGTATTCGAAGGCGTCCAGGTGCCGGGTGGGGGGGAACCCGGCCTCGGCACCGGCGATGTCGAAGCCGACAACACCGGCGTCGCGGTAGCGCACCACCAGTTCGGCGATCTGCATGGACCGGGCCGCCGTACGCATCGCCGTCAGTAGCGTCCGGACCCGAATCGCATGCCCGCGCGCGGCGGCGCGCTCCTCGCCCGCGGTGAAACCAGCCAGCACCGCCTCGACGATGGCCTCCAACGACAGTCCACGTTCGACGTGCAACTCCGGAGCGAACCGCACCTCGGCATAAACGACGCCATCGGCGGCGAGATCCTCGGCGCACTCCGCCGCGACCCGGTGCAGCCCGTCCAGGGTCTGCATGACCCCCACAGTGTGGACGAACGTATCCAGATAGCGCTCCAGCGAGCCCGAATGGCAGGCGTCGTAGAACCACTGACCCAGCTCGGCGGCGTCGTGGCTGGGCAGGCCTGCATACCCGTCCTGCTCGGCCTGTTCGATGATGGTCGCTGGCCGCAGGCCACCGTCCAAATGGTCATGCAGCAGCACCTTCGGGGCGGCGCGTACGACATCGACGTCCAACGGAACACCGACGGAGACGCCAGCCAGGCTGGTTGAGCTGGTTGAGCTGGCTGGGCCGGCTGGGCTGGTTTGGGGAGCAGGCGAAGCAGTCGGGCTGGGTGTGGTCACCCCGGCACGCTATCGACCCGCACGGGCTCGGTGACGACCTGATCGGCCATCGGCTCCGCCGCCGGACGGCGCTGTGGTCAGTCGGCAGCCCGGGGACACCCAGACGATCAGCCGACGCGTTCCAGGAGCAGGGGCAGCCGGTGTACGTCGGTACCGGCCGGACCGATCTCGATGCCGTCGACCAGCGCTTGGCGCGCCGCCGCGAACCGCTCCGGCGTATCGGTGTGCAGGCTGAGCAGCGGCTCCCCGGCGCGGACCGGATCGCCGGGCTTGGCGTGCATCGTCACCCCGGCGCCAGCCTGGACGGCATCCTCCTTACGTGCCCGGCCGGCCCCCAATCGCCAGGCGGCGACCCCGACGGCATAGGCGTCCAGCCGGGTGAGCACCCCGTCGGAAGCCGCAGTAACGATGTCCGTCTCGGCCGCCTGTGGCAGCGCGGCGTCGGGGTCGCCGCCCTGGGCCCGGATCATGGACCGCCAGACGTCCATCGCCCGGCCATCGGCCAGCACATCGGCCGGGTCCACCTGCTGGACACCCGCCAAGGCGAGCATCTCTCGGGCAAGCAGCAGGGTCAGTTCGACGACATCCGCAGGTCCGCCGCCGGCCAGGACCTCAACCGACTCGGCCACCTCCAGGGCGTTGCCAGCCGTACGCCCCAGCGGGGTGTCCATCGCCGTCAGCAGAGCCCGGGTCCGTACCCCTGCGTCCGTACCCAAGGCGACCATCGTCTCGGCCAACGTCCGGGCCCGGGTGACGTCCTTCATGAACGCACCGCTGCCGACCTTGACATCCAGCACCAGGCCGCCGGCACCCTCGGCGATCTTCTTGCTCATGATGCTGGAGGCGATCAACGGGATGGCCTCGACGGTGCCGGTGACATCGCGCAGCGCGTACAACTTGCGGTCCGCCGGTGCAAGGCCATCGCCGGCCGCGCAGATCACCGCGCCGACAGACTCCAACACCTCGAACATCGCCGCGTTACTCAAATCGGCCCGCCAGCCCGGGATGGACTCCAACTTGTCCAGCGTGCCGCCGGTGTGGCCGAGCCCGCGACCGGACAGTTGCGGAACGGCGACGCCACAGGCCGCAACCACGGGCGCGAGTGGCAATGTGATCTTGTCGCCGACGCCGCCGGTGGAGTGCTTGTCCACGGTGGTGCGGCTCAGCGAGGAGAAGTTCAGCCGCTCGCCCGAGCGGATCATCGCGTCGGTCCAGCGAGCAATTTCGCGGCGACCCATGCCGTTGAGCAGGATCGCCATGGCCAGGGCCGACATCTGCTCATCGGCCACGTCGCCGGCGGTATAGGCGTCGATCACCCAGTCGATCTGCGCGTCGGTCAACTCCTGCCCGTCCCGCTTGGTACGGATGACGTCGACGGCGGCGAACTCCTGGCGCGCGACCGGGTTTCCCGACGGCGATGAGGCCGTCGACGTCGACACGATGGCGGTCGAGGAGGTCATGGGTGCCCTTCTGCTCACGAATGTTGCGCCGACGGTCGGTGCCGATAGGCGGATGATGCCGCAACGACTCAGCCGTCGGCGTCGACCGCGCGGGTGACCAGGTCGGCCGGACCGAAGGCATCGGGCAGCACCTCGCGCATGGGCCGCACACCGGACACGGTCGCCAGCAGCATGTCCGGGCCGCCCTGTTCGTACAGCAACTGTCGGCAGCGTCCGCACGGCATCAAAGCGTTGCCGTGCTGGTCCACACAGGCCACGGCGACCAATCGGCCGCCGCCAGTCGCGTGCAGCGCGCTGACCAGACCGCACTCGGCGCACAGTCCCACGCCGTACGAGGCGTTCTCGACGTTGCAGCCGACCACGATCCGGCCGTCGTCGACCAGACCTGCAGCCCCCACCCGGAAGCGGGAGTACGGCGCGTATGCATGACCCATCGCCGCGACGGCCGCGGCGGTCAGCACCGCCCAGTCGTGTGCCGGGGCTGCGTTGGCGGGGGTCACTAATCCTCGCCCTTGATATAGGGCTTGCCGTCCGCGGCGGGCATTCGCAATCGTTGCGAGGACAGCGCCAGCACCAGCAGGGTGGCGATGTACGGAGTCATGGTCGGGATCTGCGGCGGCAGGTCTTCGGTGGACAGGTACCACGCGAGCACGGCGACGCCGAAGACGAGCGAGAGCCCCATGCCGACCCAGCGCCGCCGATAGATCAGGTAGGCGGCGTATAGCAGCAGCAGGATCGCGACGAACAGCAGCAGCGCGTGCACGGCGAACGAGCCACGCAGTTGCAGGGCGTCGGTGTACCCGAAAAGGCCAGCACCGGCGGCGAGCCCCCCCGGCCGCCAGTTCCCGAAGATCATGGCTGCCAGGCCGATGTAGCCACGCCCGGCCGTCTGCCCCTCGCGGTAGATCGAGGCGGCCACGATCGCCAAGTAAGCGCCACCCAAGCCGGCCAATGCGCCGGAGGTGACGACGGCGATGTACTTGTACTTGATGACATTGACGCCCAGCGTGGCGGCCGCGTGCGGCGCCTCCCCGCAAGAGCGCAGGCGCAGGCCGAATGCGGTGCGCCACAGCACAAACCAGGTCAGCACCAGCATGAGGATCGCGATGATCGTCAGATACGACAGGTTCGTGGTCACACCGGCAACCACCCCGGCGATGTCGGAAACCAAGAATACGTTGCTGTCCGCCACCGACTCCGCCGCCGACGACACCCCGGGAATGGTCAGGCTCGGCATAGGGGACGACACCGGCGGCGACTGGGTCGAACCGCCCCCGGGAACCCCGGCGAACCACTCCGCAGCGAGGAACTGGGTGATGCCCAGTGCCAGAATGTTAATGGCGACCCCGACGACGATCTGGTCGACCGCGAAGGTGACGCAGGCGATGGCGTGCAGCAGGCCACCCAACGCCCCGAAGGCCACCGCAGCAAGCACTCCGGCCCACGGCCCCCACTGGTAACCCGCCCAACCGGCCCCGAAAGTGCCGAGGATCAGCATGCCCTCCAGGCCGATGTTGACCACACCGGACCGTTCCGACCACAGACCGCCCAGGCCAGCCATCCCGATAGGTACGGCCAGGCCCAGGGCAGCAGCCATGGTGCCGGGCGAGGTGAGGTCGTTGGCGCCGGTGATGATGCGGACGACCGACAGCAGCAACAGGATGCTGGTGCCGATGTAGACGATCCGCAGGCCCGTGTTCAGCCGCGGCGACCGACGCTGCGGACCGACGTCGAGCCCGGAGTCGGTGCCCGGTGTCTGCTCGGACACGCTCATGAGGCCACCCCTGCCTGCGTCGTTTCGGGCTGGTCGACGCCCAGTTGGCGACCCACGTCCTTGGCGACCATGCGGATGCGATAGCGGCGCACGAGTTCGTACGCGATGACCACGGACAGCACGATGATGCCCTGCATGATCTGTACGGTCTGCTTGGGTACGTCCTGGAACTCGAGGCTGTTGGAGGAGTTGTCCAGGAACGACCACAACAGGGCACCGAAGGCGATTCCGATCGGTGAGTTCCGCCCCAGCAGGGCGATGGCAATCCCGGTGAAGCCCAGTCCGGTCGGAAAGTCGAGGCTGTACGAGTACGACGATCCCAACAACTGCGGCATCCCAACAAGCCCGGCCACCGCACCGGAGAGCAGCATCGAGTAGATGACCATGCGTTTGACGCTGATGCCGCTGGCGACCGCGGCTGTCTCTGACAGCCCGGTGGTGCGCAGGTCGAAACCGAAACGGGTCCGGTTGAGCACGTACCAATAGGCGACCCCGACCACCGCGGCCAGGATGATGAGCCCGAACACCGGATTGGGGGTGCCCGGGATAATCGGCAGGCCAGGCACCCGGCCGGACGGTGGAATCGGCTCGGTCCCAATGTTGTTGGAGCCCTGGGTGGTGACGGCCAGCCGTCCCGGGGTCAGCAGATACGCGACGACCCCGGTGGCGATCGCGTTCAGCATAATTGTGGAGATGACCTCGCTGACGCCGCGGGTGGCCTTGAGCACCGCCGCGATCCCGGCCCAGAAGGCGCCGACCAACATCGCCACGGCGAGGATCAGCCCGATGTGCAGGATCGGCGGGAGCACCACGGCGCCACCGACCGCGGCGGCAATCATGGCGGCCAGTCGATATTGCCCGTCGACGCCGATGTTGAACAGGTTCATCTTGAACCCGATGGCGACGGCGACCGCCGACAGATAATAGGTGGTGGCGTTGTTGAGAATGTTCACCTGGATGCGTGGCTTGGTGAGTTGTTCAGCCATCGTGGTGAACGCCGTGATCGGGTTGTTGCCGGTCGCCAGCAGGACCGCCGAGACGATCGCGAAGGACACCAGCAGCGCCAGCACCGGGGCTGCGATTCCGAGCCCCACCCGTCGCCAGTCGAGTCTCATCGAGTCGCCTCTCGATCGGCGGCAGGCGTCCCGGTGGCAGCTGTCCCGGCGGCGTCGGCGCCGGTCATCGCTGAACCGAGTTCCTGCGGGGTGACAACGGCGGGGTCGGCATCGGCCACGAGTCGGCCACGCAGCATCACCTTGATCGTGTCGGACAGTCCGATGAGTTCGTCGAGGTCGGCGGAGATCAGGAGCACGGCCAGGCCCGCGGAGCGCGCGGTTCGCAACAGTTCCCAGATCGCCGCCTGGGCACCGACGTCGACACCGCGCGTCGGGTGTGAGGCAATGAGCACGGTGGGCTCACCACTCATCTCGCGACCCACGATGAGTTTCTGCTGGTTTCCACCGGACAGCGCTGAGGCCAGCACATCGATCGAGGGAGTACGCACGTCGTAGGCGGCCACGATGCGTTCGGTGTCCTTGCGCGCGCCCTTGCGGTCGATCAGCGGCCCACGGCTGTTGGGCGGCTGGGTCTGGTGCCCGAGCATCCGGTTCTCCCATAGCGAGGCCTCCAGCAGCAGCCCATGCCGGCTGCGGTCCTCGGGGATGTAGGCGATGCCGTGTTCACGTCGCCGGCGCGTGGTCCAGTCGGTGATGTCGACATCACCCAACTGAATCCGCCCGGTGGTCGCCCGGCGCATCCCCATGATGGTCTCCACGAGTTCGGCCTGACCATTGCCCTCCACCCCGGCTATCCCCAGCACCTCGCCGCGGTGGATGGTCAGGTCGATATCGCGCAGCAGGTCGCGACCATCGGCGTTGACCAGCCCCAGCCCGCTTACGCTCAGTTCCACCACGTCGGTGACGGTGGACTCGTGGGTGTCCGGCGTCGGCAGTTCGCTACCAACCATTAACTCGGCCAGTTCGTGGGAGGTCACGTCGCCGGGGAGCACAGTGGCCACGGTGGTGCCGCGCCGGATGACAGTGATCTCATCCGCGACGCTGAGCACCTCATCGAGTTTGTGCGAGATGAAGATGATGGCCAGGCCCTCGTCCTTGAGCTCCCGCAACGCATCGAAGAGTTCGTCGACCTCCTGCGGCACCAGGACGGCGGTGGGCTCGTCCAGGATCAACGTACGGGCACCGCGGTAGAGCACCTTGAGGATTTCGACCCGCTGCCGCTCGCCCACCCCGAGTTCTTCGACCAAGACGTCGGGATCGACCTCCAGGCCGTACTTCTCCCCGATCTCGCTGATGCGAGCCTTGGCCGTGGCGAAGTCGAGGCGTCCGCCTTTGGTCGGCTCACTGCCCAGGACGACGTTCTCCAGCACCGTGAGGTTGTCGGCGAGTTGGAAATGCTGATGAACCATGCCGACACCTCGATCGATGGCGTCGGACGGGCTGCCGAGGCTGACCACCTCCCCGTCGATGGCGATGGTGCCCTCCTCCGGTTTGTGCATGCCGTACAGCGTCTTCATCAGCGTCGACTTGCCGGCGCCGTTCTCCCCCACGATCGCGTGCACGGTGGACCGGGCCACCCGCAGGTTGACATCGGAGTTCGCGACGACGCCGGGAAATCGCTTGGTGATGTGACTCAGCTCGACGGCCAGGGGGACGCCCGGATCGGGCGGAGCTCCAGGGGCGGCAGCAGTACTGATGGCCGATCACTCCCTGCACACGGCACTCGGCGGCTAGGTCCGAGCGGCAATGTCTCGTCGGGCTGTCTCGTTGGTCTGTCTCGTCGGGGCGCGCACAGCGCAAGACCCGGCGCGCACGCTACACGTACGGACCGGGTCTTGGGCTGCTCGCCGACGATCAGTCTGGGACCGTCATGTCGATGCCAGGTATGCGGTTACGGCTTCTCGGGCACCGTGATGGTGCCGTCGATGATCTGCTTGGCGTACTCGTTCGTCTTCTCCTCGTACGGCTTCACGATCGGGTTCGCCGTGGAATAGCCGACGCCCTCCTTGGCCAGGTCGAAGGTCTGCACGCCCTTCAGCGGGCTGCCGTCGACAACCGACTTCGTCATGTCGTACACGGCCACGTCGACGCGCTTGAGCATCGAGGTGAGAATGACGGGCTTCAGCGCCTCGGGCGCGGTGAGGTATTGGTCGGAGTCGACACCGATGGCCAGCTTCTTGGCGGCCTTGGCTGCCTCGAACACGCCACCACCGGAACCACCCGCGGCGTGGTAAACCACGTCGGCACCCTTGGACAGCATGCCGTTCGCGGCGACCTTGCCCTTGGCCGGGTCACCGAAACCGGTGAAGTCCGGCGGCTCGGTCAAGTACTTGACCTGGACGACGATCTTCGGGTTGACGGCCTTGGCGCCGGCCTCATACCCGGCCTGGAACTTCTGGATCAGCGGCGTGTTGACGCCACCGATGAAACCGACATTGCCGGACTTCGACGCCTGTGCGGCAACGGCGCCGACCAGGAACGAGCCCTGGTTCTCCGCGAACACCAAACTGGTGACGTTCGGGTCCTTCAATGAGGCGTCGTCGATGATGGCGAAGTTCACGTCCGGGAACTGCGACGCGACCTTGCCCAGTGCCGTCGCGTAGGCGAAGCCGACGGCGATGATCGGGTTGTAACCAGCATCGGCCAGCGTGATCAGCCGCTCTTCCTTCTGCGCGTCGGTCTCTCCGGCGGCCGCCTCGAGTTCCTTGACGTCCAGCCCGAACTCCGTCTTTGCCTTATCCAGGCCGGCCGCGGCGGCGTCGTTGAACGACATGTCCCCGCGCCCGCCAATGTCATAGGCAAGCCCGACCTTGACGTCCGTAGCCGGCGCGGAGGCGCTGGTCTCGGCGGCCGACCCGCTAGGGGATGCGGCGGGCGACGTCGTATCGGAACCGCTGTTGCTACTGCCGCAAGCGGCAAGGGCGAGCGCCCCGGCCGCGAGCACCGTGGCGAGTCTTGTGACCCTGTTCAAGGGTGTCTCCTTCCGTGCGCACCGCTGGACCGCGGCACGACCGTCAAGCAGCCTAACCAGGCCACCCCGCCCTGACGCCAGTGTCAAGCGTCCCGTCTCCAGATCTGTCGCAAAAGCGTGACCTGGGCGGGGTCGCCGTCGTGGGGTCCGGCGCACCGGGATGCCAGGCGCGGCAGACAACCAATCCGAGCCCTCAGCCGCGGCGACCCATTTCCTACCCGGATTGGGGCAGGAACGCATCGAGCAGCTGCTGAGCCGCCAGCGCCGGCGTCAGATCCCCGGTGCGGACGTCGGACTCGACGGCGGGGGCGAGCTCCCGGACCGCCTCGTCGTCGCGCAGCGCATCCAGCATCCGGTCCCGAACCAGGTCCCACATCCAGCGCACGCGCTGCTCGCGCCGACGACGGTCCAGTTCGCCGCCGTCCCGCAGCATCCGTTGGTGACGTTCCACCTGCTCCCATACCTCCGTGAGCCCCGCGCCGGTCGCGGCGCTACAGGTGAGAACTGGAACGCGCCAGTCCTCCTCCTCCGCGCCGACCAGCCGCAACGCACCGGCAAGCTCGCGAGCGGCCGCTTGCGCCTCCAACTCGTGCGGCCCGTCGGCCTTGTTCACGGCCACGACATCCGCGAGCTCCAGGATGCCCTTCTTGATGCCCTGCAACTGGTCACCGGTCCGGGCGAGCGCCAGCAGCAGGAATGTGTCGGTCATCTCCGCGACCAGGGTCTCGGACTGGCCCACACCGACTGTCTCCACCAGCACGACGTCGAACCCCCCGGCCGCCATGACCACGAGCGACTCGCGGGTGGCCCTCGCGACACCGCCGAGCGTCCCCGCGGTCGGGGACGGCCGGACGAAAGCGTCTGGATCAGTGGCCAACCGAGCCATCCGGGTCTTATCGCCGAGGATGCTCCCGCCGCTCCGCGACGACGAAGGATCAACGGCTAGCACCGCGACACGGTGCCCGGCATCGATCAGCTGACCACCGATGGCGTCGATGAACGTCGACTTGCCCACCCCCGGCACGCCAGTGATGCCGACCCGCATCGCATTCTCGGCGTACGGCAGCAGACGGCCGAGAACAAGCTGTGCCAGCAGCTGATGATCGGATCGGGTGGACTCGACGAGTGTGATCGTACGAGCGATGACGGAGCGCGATCCAGCCCGGACGCCGTCGGCATACCTATCCGCCTCGGAAAGATCCGCGTCCGCCGCGGTCACGACGGAGTTTCGTGGCGGCCGGCCAGGGAGGTAATGAGTTCGAAGGCAGCGTCGGGGATCACAGTGCCCGGGGAGAAGATGGCCGCAGCTCCGGCCTCCCGGAGTTCGGCGAAGTCCTGCGGCGGGATCACGCCGCCAACGACCACCATGATGTCCTCGCGCCCGGCCTCGGTCAGGGCCTGCTTCAGTGCGGGCACGAGAGTGAGGTGGCCGGCGGCCAACGACGAAACCCCGACGATGTGCACGTCTGCCTCGATGGCCTGTCGCGCGACCTCCTCGGGGGTCTGGAACAGCGGGCCCACGTCTACGTCAAAACCGAGATCGGCGAACGCGCTGGAGATCACCTTCTGGCCACGGTCATGACCGTCCTGCCCCATCTTGGCAACCAGGATGCGTGGCCGCCGACCCTGCGCGGTCTCGAAGTCCGCGGCGGCCTGGCGCACCTTGTTGATGCTCGCCGTCGGCCCGGCCTCGCTGCGGTACACCCCGCTGATGGTACGGATGGCTCCGGTATACCTGCCGAACACCTTCTCGATGGCGTCGGAGATCTCCCCGACGGTGGCCATCGCCCGGGCCGCTTCAATGGACAATGCGAGAAGGTTATTCTCGTCGGAACCCACCGGGCTGGTCCTGGCCGCCGCCTCGGTCAACTGGCGCAGGCTCGCCTGGCACTTTTCCTCGTCGCGCTCCGCACGGAGTTTCTGCAGTTTGGCGATCTGCTGCTCGCGTACCGCCCGGTTGTCGACCTTCAGGACCTCGATGTCGTCCTCGTCGGCGAGCTGATACTTGTTGATCCCGATGACGGTCTGGCGGCCGGAGTCGATCCTCGCCTGGGTCCGCGCGGCGGCCTCCTCGACGCGCAGTTTCGGGATGCCCTCCTCGATCGCCTTGGCCATGCCTCCGGCCGCCTCGACCTCCTGAATGTGCTGCCACGCACGACGGGCGAGCTCGTAGGTGAGCCGCTCGACGTAGGCGCTGCCCCCCCACGGGTCGATGACCCGGCAGGTACCGGATTCCTGTTGCAGGAGCAGCTGCGTGTTGCGGGCGATACGCGCGGAGAAGTCGGTGGGGAGAGCCAGCGCCTCGTCGAGGGCGTTGGTGTGCAGCGACTGGGTGTGCCCCTGGGTGGCGGCCATCGCTTCGATGCAGGTCCGGGTCACGTTGTTGTAGACGTCCTGCGCCGTCAACGACCAGCCGGAGGTCTGGGAGTGCGTGCGCAGCGACAGGGACTTCACACTCTTCGGGTCGAACTGTTTGACGAGTTTGGCCCACAGCAGGCGCCCGGCACGCAGCTTGGCGACCTCCATGAAGAAGTTCATGCCGATCGCCCAGAAGAAGGACAGCCGCGGCGCGAACGCGTCGACATCCAGGCCGGAGGCCAGGCCGGCCCGGATATACTCCACGCCGTCCGCCAACGTGTAGGCCAATTCGAGATCGGCGGTCGCACCAGCCTCCTGGATGTGGTAGCCCGAAATCGAGATCGAGTTGAACTTCGGCATGTGGCGTGAGGCGAAACCGAAGATGTCGGAAATGATGCGGATAGACGGTTCCGGCGGATAGATGTAGGTGTTGCGTACCATGAATTCTTTGAGGATGTCGTTCTGGATGGTGCCGGCCAGTTTCTCCGGCGACACACCCTGCTCCTCGGCGGCGACGACGTAGAGCGCAAGCACCGGCAGTACCGCGCCGTTCATCGTCATCGACACGCTCATCCGGTCCAACGGAATCCCGTCGAAGAGTTGCCGCATGTCATAGATCGAGTCGATCGCGACACCGGCCATGCCGACGTCCCCGGCAACGCGGGGATGGTCGCTGTCATAACCGCGGTGGGTCGGCAGGTCGAAAGCGACCGACAGGCCCTTCTGCCCGGCGGCAAGGTTTCTGCGGTAGAACGCGTTGGACTCTTGCGCGGTGGAGAACCCGGCGTACTGGCGAACCGTCCACGGCTGGTTCACGTACATGGTCGGGTACGGCCCGCGCAGGTACGGCGGGATGCCCGGAAGGGTGTGCAGGAAGTCGATGCCGTCCAGGTCGTCGGCGCCGTACAGGCTTGCAACGTCGATTCCCTCTGGCGTCGTCCAGGTCGGTTCTGCCCCGGTGGCAGCGAACGCCGCGCGCCAGGCTTCTCCCGACCCGGGATCCGGAGCCATGCGGGATAGCTCGGATTGGGTGAAGTCGGGTACTACCCATCCGTTGGTCATGATGCGGTCCTCAGTCCCGTGAACACGACGTCGAGAATGGCGAATGCGTCGGCCTGACCGGTGACCACCAGGTCGGCGGTCAGGCTGCCAGGATCGGTCTGTGCCGCCACGATGACGGTGGTGACACCAACCGACCGGATCCGCGCCAGCACGTCGTGCAGTTCCTCGGGACCGGTGTCGTCATCGGAGATCACCAAGGTCACCGGCTGCAGGCCGGTCAGGTCGCTGGCTTCCGCCCCTGCACTGGCGACCCCACCACTGGCCAGCAGGGCGGTGAGATCGCGGGCGCGGGCGGCACTGGCCGCCGGCGCCCCGAGCCGGACGAGCGAGACCGTCGGGGCCGACCCGGTTCGCGCCGTGTGCTCGTCGGCAGCGAGGCGGTACGCCTCGTGCCACTGGGCCCAGCGCACGCGCGGGAGACCGGTGTCGTCGGGCTCATGCGACTCCCGGGGCGGGCGCTCCAGGAGCTTCTCACCGAACAGCGGGAACACGCTCACCCCGGTGATGACCTCGTCGCCCCGGGCCAGCCGATCAATGCGAGCCGCTCGACTACGGCCCACCCGTTGGGCGACCAGACCGCTGCGTAGCGCATCCCGCAGACCCCCAGCCCGTTCGATCTCGCGGAACCACTGCCAGCCGCGATCGGCAAGCTGATCGGTGAGCGACTCGACATACCAGGAGCCACCCGCCGGGTCGATGACTGCCGCGACGTGGGACTCCTCCACGAGCACCGCGTGGGTATTGCGCGCGATGCGATGGGACAGCCGGTCGCTGTGGCCGATGGGTTCGTCCAGCGGCAGCACCGTGACCGCGTCAGCACCCCCGACACCCGCAGCGAAGCAGGCGATGGTGCCACGCAGGATGTTGTTCCAGGGGTCGCGCACGGTCAACATCGTGCGTGAACTGACGCCGTGCTGTCGCTGCCCACCAGCCGGGCTGGTGACCCCACACTCGTCGGCGATGCGTGACCACAGCCGCCGCGCCGCGCGGAATTTAGCGATCGTCGCGAACTGGTCCGCGGTGGCGCCGTACCGGAACTCGAGCTGGCCGAAGGCGTCCTCCGCGGACAGCCCCGCGGCGTTCAAAGCCCGCAGATATGCCACACCCGCCGCCAGCGTGCAGCCGATCTCCTCCGCGTCCGTGGCGCCGCTTTCGTGGTACGGCAACGCGTCCACCACCAGCGCACGTACCTGCGAGAACTGGTCTGCGCATTGGCGGGCAAGGTCTACCGCGGCATCCAGATCGCCCGGTTCGCCAGTGCGCGCCTCGAGTCCCAGCGGATCAGCCCCGAGATTGGCTCGGACCGCTGTCGACGCGACGTCGAGTTCGGCAACGAGGCCGAGAAACGACGTGGCGGCCGCAGCGAAGTCCCGACCTGGATCGAGCGCCACTGCGGCGAGGTCGAGGTGGACCTGCGAGAGAACGACGGCCAGGGAGTCCACCGGGATCATGCCCTCACCCAGACCCAGCCACAGCGACGTCACTCCCCCCTGGAGGTCCGTCATAACGTTGTCGTGCGCTACCGCCGGTTCGGGATGGGCATGCCACTGGCGGACGTCCCACCCGCCGCGGACTCCTGACTCGCTGCCGCCCCGAATGAACGGGGGAAGGCCGGGGTAGCCGGTGTCCGGATCGGTGTCCGCGGCGAGGTACAGCGGCTCGATGTCGATATCGTCGAGCGTTCGGGTCACCAGGGAAGCTGTTGCCGCCTCCGGATCATCGCTGCGCAGGACCTTGGCCACAAGCCGTTGCCAGTCGGCGCGGTTGGGCGTGGGGAACTCCCCGGCCAGGACGAGGTCCGGAGCCGGCGTGTCGGCCGTCATGTGCGTACCCGGGTCAGTGCCAGCACAGGCTGACCTGACCGCTGCAACCCGAGGTAAGGATTCCTACCGTCACCCGAAGCCACGCCAGAACTCCTCTGCACCCGGACGACCTGGACGGGGCACGAAGGGACGCACGCACAGACGGCTGGCGCCGGCGCGGAATCGACCCACCCGCGAGGTCGCATTTATCGGTCCGCGGTCACGGGCCGAACGGCTGGCAGGTATGCGGACTGGACCAGTCGCGAACCGATCATAGAGGCGCCGACCCAACGGCCACAGCAACGATCGCCGCCAACCCCGCAGCCGCGCCTGACCCCGGGCGTCGCGATTGCACGACGACTGTGGTCCCCGTCCCGCCCTCGTCGCGTTGCCCGCTGCACCCGGTGTACCGGGTCGGGGCCTCCGTGCGGCCCCGTCACGCCGCCATTACGCTGTGTCCCGTGCGGGGCGCACCAGCCCCGTCCGACCGGCGCGCCGTTACATGGGGAGCGCACGCCGGCCTGGCGAATCCTCCACGGAGGCAAGTCGTGGCGTCGGCTCCAGCCGGGACTCTCTACCGCGGCCGCGAAGGCATGTGGTCCTGGGTCGCCCACCGGATCACGGGTGTGGCGGTCTTCTTCTTCCTGCTCGTGCACGTTCTCGACACCGCGTTGGTACGGGTTTCGCCGGACGCCTACGACCGCGTCATCGCCTCGTACAAGACGCCGATCATCAACCTCATGGAGGTCGGCCTGGTCGGCGCGGTGCTCTTCCACGCATTTAACGGGCTGCGCGTCATCCTCATCGACTTCTGGGCCAAGGGCACGAAATACCAGCGCGTGATGCTCTGGGCCCTCGTTGGCGTCTGGCTTGTGATCATGATTCCGGGGACGTACTTCATGTTGCGGCACACCGTGACGGCATTGTTCGGGAGCGCGTGATGAGCATCGTCGACAAGGATTTCGGTGACGGTGGTTCAATCGAGCTGGCCGCACCCCGCACGCCCACCCGGTCGGGGCAGCGCACCAACTACGAGTTGTACTCCTGGCTGTTCATGCGGATCTCCGGCATCGTGCTGGTGTTCCTGGTCTTGGGTCACCTGTTGATCCAGAACATCCTCGACGGCGGCGTGCAGCGCATCAACTTCGCCTTTGTTGCCGGCCGCTGGTCCTCACCGTTCTGGCAGGTCTGGGACCTGCTGATGCTCTGGCTGGCGATGCTGCACGGCAGCAACGGCCTGCGCGTGGTCATCAACGACTACGCCGAACGTGACTCCACCCGCTTCTGGCTGAAGACCCTGCTGTTCGTCGCGTCGGCGTTCACCGTCCTCCTCGGGACCCTGGTCGTCTTCACGTTCGACCCCAACCTCGGCTGAGGAGTGGCCCACACCATGCAGATCCACAAGTACGACGTCGTCATCGTCGGCGCCGGGGGCGCCGGTATGCGCGCCGCGCTGGAGTCCGGCAGCAGAGCCCGTACGGCGGTCCTCACCAAGCTCTATCCCACCCGCTCGCACACCGGTGCGGCGCAGGGCGGTATGTGCGCTGCGTTGGCCAACGTTGAGGACGACAACTGGGAGTGGCACACCTTCGACACGATCAAGGGTGGTGACTACCTGGTCGACCAGGACGCCGCCGAGGTCATGTGCAAGGAGGCCATAGACGCGGTGCTGGACCTGGAGAAGATGGGTCTGCCCTTCAACCGGACGCCCGAGGGCCGGATCGACCAGCGGCGTTTCGGTGGCCACACTCGTAACCACGGTGAGGCAGCGGTGCGCCGGGCGTGCTACGCGGCCGACCGTACCGGCCACATGATCCTGCAGACGCTGTACCAGAACTGCATCAAGGCCGGCATCGAGTTCTTCAACGAGTTTTACGTCCTGGACCTGTTGCTCACCGACGGCAAGGCCTCCGGTGTGGTGGCTCTGGAGCTGGCCACCGGCGAGGTGCAGGTCTTTCAGGCCAAGTCGATCGTCTTTGCCACCGGCGGTTTCGGCAAGGTCTACAAGACGACGTCCAACGCGCACACGCTGACCGGCGACGGCATGAGCATCGTCTGGCGGACCGGGCTGCCGCTGGAGGACATGGAGTTTTACCAGTTCCACCCGACCGGCCTGGCCGGTCTCGGCGTGCTGCTCACCGAGGGCGCTCGAGGTGAGGGCGGCATCCTGCGCAACGCCTCGGGCGAGCGCTTCATGGAGCGCTATGCGCCGACCATCAAGGACCTGGCACCGCGGGACATGGTGGCCCGCGCGATGGTCCAAGAGGTGCGCGAGGGACGGGGCGCCGGCCCGAACAAGGACTACGTCTATCTCGACCTGACCCACCTGCCGGCCGCACAGATCGAGGCGAAGCTCCCCGACATCACCGAGTTCTCCCGCACCTATCTCGGGGTCGACCCGATCACCGAACTGGTGCCGGTGTTCCCCACCGCGCACTACGCGATGGGCGGTATCCCCACCAATATCAATACTGAGGTTCTGTCTGACAACACCTCAGTCGTACCAGGTCTGTACGCAGCCGGGGAGTGCGCGTGCGTCTCGGTGCACGGCGCCAACCGCTTGGGCACGAATTCGCTGCTGGACATCAATGTTTTCGGCCGCCGTGCGGGCGTCGCGGCCGCGGAATATGCCCAGACCGCCGAGTTCGTCGACCTGCCAGCGGATCCGGCCGGGCGGGTCATCTCCATGGTGGAGGGCCTGCGCTCGTCCACCGGCGGAGAACGCGTGGCCACCCTGCGTCGGGAGATGCAGGAGACCATGGACTACAACGCGCAGGTCTACCGCACGGAAGCAACGTTGAAGCAGGCGCTCAGCGACGTCACCGAGTTGCGCCGGCGCTTTCGCAACGTGTCCATCCAGGACAAGAGCGGCCGTTTCAACACCGATCTGCTCGAAGCGGTTGAGCTCGGCTTCCTGCTTGATCTCGCCGAGGTTCTGGTCATCGGAGCGTTGGAGCGCAAGGAGTCCCGCGGCGGGCACGCGCGCGAGGACTACCAGACCCGCGACGACGTGAACTTCATGCGGCACACGATGGCTTACCGCGTCGAGAGTGCCGACGGGCAGACATCCGTACGCCTGGACTACAAGCCGGTGACCATAACCCGCTACCAGCCGATGGAGCGCAAGTACTGATGAGCAGCACCACGGTCGATGCCACCGCCGTCCCCGACACCCCGGCGCCGGTGGCGTTGGATGTCACGTTCCGGATCCGGCGCTATGACCCGGACGTCGACATCGAGCCGCACTGGGAGAATTTCGCGGTCTCGGTGTTCCGTACCGACCGGATCCTGGACGCTCTGCACAAGATCAAGTGGGAGCAGGACGGCACGCTGACCTTCCGCCGGTCTTGCGGGCACGGCATCTGCGGCTCGGACGCGATCCGAATCAACGGTCGTAACCGGTTGGCCTGCAAGACCCTCATCAAGGATCTCGACACCGGGAAACCAATCCTGATCGAGGCCATCAAGGGTCTCCCCCTGCAGAAGGACCTCGTCGTCGACATGGAGCCGTTCTTCGCGGCGTTCCGCGACGTCATGCCGTTCCTCATCACCACCGGCCACGAGCCGACCAAGGAGCGGATCCAGTCCGCCGAGGACCGGGCCATCTTCGACGACACCACCAAGTGCATCCTGTGCGCCGCCTGCACGACGTCCTGTCCGGTGTTCTGGACGGACGGCCAATACTTCGGCCCGGCCGCGATCGTCAACGCGCACCGGTTCATCTTCGACAGCCGCGACGACGGTGCCGAGCAGCGCCTGGAGATCCTCAATGCCAAGGAGGGCGTATGGCGCTGCCGTACGACCTTCAACTGCACCGAGGCGTGCCCCCGCGGTATCGAGGTCACGAAGGCGATCGCCGAGGTGAAGCGGGCGTTGCTGTTCAGGCGCGTCTGAGCGAGGAGGCGAGGGTTCGGCGTCGCCCAAGCGAGCGCAGCGAGTGCGTGTTGCCCGGATCTCGGTGTATCGCCGGTTACCCTGGTGCGGCCATGAACGCACCTTCCCCTGCGCCCGGTCGTCGGCGTGTCGTGCTCGCTGCAGTCTCGGCCCTGCTGGCGTCCGCAGTGGCCCTCACGCCTGTTGGGGCCTCGGCTGAGACGATTCCTGGACCGCCGGCACGCCCGGGCCAGGAGCCCGTCGGCGGCCCGCTGCTGGCCCGTACCGGCGTGATCCTGCATCCGTTGCAGCCGGCGGGGGTGACACCGCCGCCGGTCGCCGCCGACTCCTGGCTGGTCGCCGATGTGGGGACCGGACAGGTCCTGGCCGCTAAGGACCCACACGGCCGGTTTCGCCCGGCCTCCACGCTGAAGACACTCACGGCGTTGTCGCTGATGCCGCGGCTGGACCCGGCGAAGGTTTATCGGGCAACGGATGCGGACGCCCGGGCCGACGGCGGCCACGTGGGCATCGTGCCCGGGGCGAGCTACACCGTGAACGACCTGTGGCACGGCCTGCTGCTGCCCTCAGGCAACGACGCGGCCAGCGCGCTGGCAAACGCCTACGGCGGATTCCCCAAGACGATCGCCCTGTTGAACGCCGAAGCGCTGCGGCTGCAAGCTTTCGACACCGTGGCCCGTACCCCCAGCGGCCTGGATGCCGACGGGCAGTGGTCCTCGGCCTACGACCTCGCATTGATTGCCCGGCAGACGCTGGCGATGCCGGAGTTTGTGACCGTGTCGGGGTCGTTGAGCTACGACTTCCCCGGGAAGATGCCGGCGAAGGCCGGCCAGAAGCGACCGACGTTCAAGATCTTTGGCCAGAACAGGCTGCTCAAGCACGGCTTCGCGGGCACGATCGCCGGCAAGACCGGTTACACCACGCAGGCCCGGCGCACCTTCTGGGTGGCCGTGTCGCGAGGGGGCACCACCCTGGTGGCCACCCTGATGCGGATCGGGGAGCCCACCGAGGCGGCCGCGGAGAAGCTCATCACCTGGGGTTTCGCCAACGCCGCCAAGGTGCGCCCGGTGGGCACCCTGGTCGACCCGGTCGACCCCGATGCGTCAAACGCTTCCGGCCCGGCTGCAGATCCTTTCACCGGGCAGGTGGATGTCGAAGGCAACGCCGGCGGCGGCCCGGACGAGACGCCTAGGGTGGTCGCCGGCGGTCCGAACGCGGCAACCGGGGGATCGGTGCCCGTTGGGGCACTGGTCGTCGGGCTCGGCGGCGCCGTCGTCGTGGCCGGTGGAGCGCTGCTGTTCGTACGCCGCCCGCGCCGGCGTCAAGACGGTCTCCAGGCGCTTGGGGCCGCGCTGGGCAGGAACGACGCCCCGACATCCTGACCTGACAGCAGCGGCAGTATCAGCGGAACCCGATGCGCGAGTGGACGGCGGCCAGGGTTTCGCCAGCGACCTCCCGAGCGCGCTCTGCGCCGCGTGCCATCAGCCGGTCAAGTTCGGCGGGGTCGCCCAGCAGCGCGCGAGTCCGCTCCTGGAACGGGACCACGAAGGCGAGCACCGCCTCGGCCACGTCCTTCTTCAAGGCGCCATACAGCTGACCGTCGTACGAGCCGACCAGGGCCGGGACGGGAGTGCCGGTGAAGGCCGCCAGGATCGTCAGCAGATTCGTCACGCCCGGCTGATTCACCGGATCGTCGGCGATCCGACCGAGGCTATCGGTGACCGCGCTCTTGATGCGCTTCTCCAGCGTCTTCGGCAGGTCCATGAGTGCCACGTTCCCGGCTGGCACGGACTTGCTCATTTTGGCGGTCGGATCCTGCAAATCCAGAATCTTCCCGGTGGCCTTAATGATGTGTGCCTGCGGCTCAACAAACGTCGTCCCGTAACGGCTGTTGAAACGGCGGGCCAGGTCGCGGCTCAGTTCCAGATGTTGGCGTTGGTCCTCCCCGACGGGCACCTGCTGCGCCTGGTAGAGCAGAATATCCGCGGCCTGCAGCACCGGATAGGTGAACAGTCCCAACGAGATCGAGCTGCCGGCGGACTCCGCTCGGGCGGACTTGTCCTTGAACTGCGTCATCCGGGCCGCTTCGCCATATGCGGTGACACAATTAAGCACCCAGGCGAGTTGGGCATGTTCCGCAACGTCGCTTTGCACGAACACGGTGCACTGGTTCAGATCGAGCCCGGCGGCCAGCAGCTGCGCGAACGACGCCCGAGTGTAGGACCGCAGGGCCGCCGCGTTCTGCTCGGCGATCAGGGCGTGCAGGTCGACCACGCAGTAGAACGCGTCGTGGGTGGCCTGCAGGTCGACCCAGTGCCGAACGGCGCCCAGGTAGTTGCCGAGTTGAAAGGACTCGGCGGTCGGCTGGATACCGGAGAAGACCCGGGGCCGGGTCGGGGTGTCTGTTCCGTCGGGCATGGGCGGCATTCTCTCATCCAGCGCAGCGCGCCTCGGCGTCGCTCACGCCTGGTGGGGCGCGGGTGCGTCTTCACCCGAACCGGTCTCGGGTTCGGGCAGTTTGCGTACGCGCAGCCGGGAGATTCGTCGACCATCGAGCTCGGTCACGCTGATCTGGAACCCGTCGTACTCGACCGCCGAGCCGATTGCGGGCAGGTCTCCCAATGCGGTCACGACATACCCAGCGACGGTCTCGTACGGGCCGTCGGGAAGCTCCAGGCCGATCTCCTCGGCGAAATCCTCCAGGTTCAGCAGACCGTCGACGTCGACCTCGCCGGTCAGCGTGCGCCGGGCCTCGGGCTCCTCGACGTCGTACTCGTCGCGGATGTCCCCGATGAGTTCCTCGACGAGATCCTCCAGCGTCACTATGCCGGCGGTGCCGCCGTACTCGTCGACCACGATGGCCAGGTGGTTCCCGGTGCGCCGCATCTCGCTCAGCGCCGGGATCACCTGCTTGCTGCCCGGCAGCAGGATCACGTCGCGGGCCAGGTCACCCAACCGGATCGAACGGTCCACCACCGCGGGGTCCAGAATGTCCCGGACGTGGACGAACCCGACGACGTCGTCAGCGGAATCCCGGATGACGGGGTAGCGCGAGTGCGGTTGTCCGGAGACCGTACGGGCGGCCCGGAATACCGGGGTCTCCGCGTCCAGGAACTCGACCTCCGTACGGGGCACCATCACCTCGCGCAATTGCCGCTCGCCGGCCTCGAACACGTCGTCGATGAGTTCGCGCTCCTCGTCGGACAGTTCGGCGTGCGAGGCCACCATCCCGCGCAGCTCCTCACCGCTGATCGATTCGCGGCCGACCGTCGGGTCGCCGCCGAAGACCCGGACGAGAACATCGGTGGATTTGGACAGCAGCCAGATGAACGGCCGGAACAGCGACGCGATGCGGTCCACGAAGCCTGCCACGAACAGCGCGAAGGCCTCCGCCCGTTGCAGCGCGAGGCGCTTGGGCACCAGTTCGCCGGCGACCAGCGAGACGTAGGCGATCATCAGCGTGACCAGGACAAATGTGAACGTCTCCGAGGCGCCGGCCGGGAAGCCGAGGTCGGTCAACCGCGGCGAGAGGATCGGCACGATCTGCGAGGCACCGAAACCCGCCGATAGGAATCCGGCCAGGGTCACGCCCACCTGGGCCGCGGCCAGGAACCGGTTGGGCTCGCGCATCAGCTGCTGCAGCTGCTGTCCCCGGCGCCCGGCGGTCTCGGCCAGCCGGCTCACCTGACTGTCCCGCAACGACACCAACGCCGTCTCGGTTGCGGCGAAGAAGCCGCCGATCAGAGTGAACACGAGGATCACGATCACGATCGTGCCCAGCTCGCCCACCGGCACAGGATAGGGGCCCGATCAGTCGAAGGTCACCGTGAGCGGGGCGTGGTCGCTCCACCGTTGGGCGTACGTGGCCGCCTTGCCGACCACGGCACTGCGGGCGCGCTCGGCCAGATCGGGGGTAGCGAGCTGGTAGTCGATCCGCCAGCCGCCGTCGGTGTCGAAGCCGCGGCCGCGCCAGGACCACCAGGTGTACGGGCCCGGACCATCGCCGCCGAGGCGACGGCCCAGATCCACCCAGCCGTGCTCGTCGAACCAGCGGTCAAGGTAGGCGCGTTCGACGGGCAGGAAGCCCGCCCGGGTCCGGTTTGGGCGCCAATTTTTGATGTCCACCTCACGATGCGCGACGTTGAGGTCGCCGCACACCAGCGCCGGCCCTCCCCCCGCCGCCGTTTCGGCACCCAGGTCGACGAGTCGGGCCTCGACCGCATCGAGGAAGCGCATCTTCTGAGCCTGCCGGCCGGTGCCGGCCTCCCCGGTGTGGGCGTACGCCGACGCGATCCGGACCGGGCCCGCGGGGAGCTCCACGGTCGCCTCCACCCACCGGCCATCCGCGACGAACTCCGCCGGCCCGGGACCGATCCGGACGTCCCGCAATGGGTACCGCGACACGATGGCCACCCCGGCTCGGCCGGCGACCGCGCCTTCGGTGTGCGCGACATGCGAGTCACCCCGGTCCGCGGCCCCGAGTTCGGCGTCCAGCACCGCGTCGTCGGCCCGGACCTCCTGCAGGCACCACACGTCCGCGCCGCAGTCGGCCAGCCAGGCCACTCCCCCGCGCCGACCCGCCGCCCGGATGCCATTGACGTTGGCCGTCACCACGCTGAACACGGCCGAAACCCTATGGCCGTTCGGCCCCATGGGGTCGCTGACGGCCGTTCGAAGTCGCGGCCTCTGCCGTCGGCGATGTTCGCCTGCCGTCAGCGATGTCCAGTCTCTTCGGTGGTGATGGAATGACGGACGTGTCGAGGCCGATCAGTCGCCGAGGTGTCCTCGTTGCCACGGTCACGCCGCTGGCGTCGATCTTCGGATCGGGCTTCCTCATCATTGTTCCGGTGCTCGAACGCACGCTTGGTTCGCTGTCCGTGCTGGGTGCCGCGGCGGTGTGCGCGCTGGCCTGGTTCGCCGGCACGGCGACCCGTCATTGCGTACGGGAGGTGGAGCCGCTACTCGACGCGGGCACCCTCGACCCCGGCACGCGGCGCCTGGATCGCGCCGCCGATGCGGTCATCGTGGTGGCTTACGTCATCTCGGTCGCGCTGTACCTGCGCATCCTGGCGCAGTATCTGTTTCGGTTCGTCGGGGAGGGTTCGCCGGTCGGTGAGCGGGTGCTCGCCTGCCTGATCGTGGCTGTGATCGTCGGCATCGGCATCAGGCGCGGCTTCCATGGTCTCGACGTGCTGGAACGGGTCGCGTTGGTTGCCGTGCTCGTGATCGTCATCGTGCTCATCGTGGTACTGCTCGTCGGCAACGTCCAGGCGTGGAGAGCCGGCGACTTGTCGCTGCCTCCCGGTCCGCCCATCGGCGTAGGACAGGCCTTGCTGATTCTGGGCGGCGTCGTCATCACGGTGCAGGGCTTCGAAACAGTGCGGTACCTAGGTGACCAGTACGACGCCCGCACCCGCGTGTGGGCCTCTCGGATCGCGCAGCTGGCAGCGACTCTGGTTTACCTGGCGCTGGCGGCCGTGGCCACCCCGGTCATGGGTCTGGGCAGCGACGCCGGCGCCGATACGACGCTGCTGGAGATCATCCGTCGGGTGGCTCCACTGCTCGCCCTGCCGCTGGTGACCGTCGCGGTGCTGAGCCAATTCAGCGCCGCCACCGCGGACACCGTCGCCGCCGACGGGAACCTGCGCGGCCTGTCCGACTGGATGCAGGGCGCCCGGCCATACCTGGTCAGCGGTGTCGCAGCGATCGCGCTCGCCGCCACCGTCGCGACGTTCACCATCGTTGCGGTTGCCTCACGGGCGTTCGCCGCCTACTACGCCATCGAAGCAATCATTGCGCTCCGCACCACCACCGGCTTCGCCCGGAAGTTCGGCTACGGCACGCTGGCCGTGATAATGGCAGCCATCACGCTACTGGCCCAACCCGCCGGATAGCACCCGATGAGCCGACCGTTCCATAGTTCGCTCCGGTGGAGACTTCCATAGTTCGCTCCGGTGGAGACCGGCCATCTGCACGCAGGCGTCAGCCCTTGGTGGCGCCCATCGTCAGACCGCCGACGAACTGCTTGCGCAGCAGGAAGAAGATCAGCATCGTCGGGACGGCGGCCATCAACGAGCCGGCGGCGAGCAGGTTGTTGTCGGTGAAGAACTGGCCCTTGAGATTGTTCAACGCGGCGGTGATCGGACGTTTCTCGCCAGTGCTCATCAGCACCAGCGCCCAGAGGAAGTCGTTGTAGATCCAGGTGGTCATGAGCACACCCAGGGCCGCCAGCGGCGTACGGCACAACGGCAGGATGACGCGGCTGTACTGCTTCCACACCGATGCCCCGTCGACCTGCGCCGCCTCGGTCAGTTCCTGCGGGATGGCCTTCATAAAGTTGCTCAGTACGAAGGTCGCGAACCCCATCTGGAAGGCGATGTGGATGGCGACCACACCCCAGTAGGAGTCGTACCAGATGCCCTTGTCGTTCAGGAAGCCCGGCAGCGGAAGCCACAGATACATCCGGTACAACGGCACCAGGATGATCTGCGGCGGCAGCAGGTTGCCGGCCGTGAACAGCACCAGCAGAGCCAGGTTGAACTTGAACGAGAAGCGGGTCACCGCAAACGCGACCAGGGTGGCCAGGAACAACGTGATGACCACAGCCGGGATTGTGATGATGGCCGAGTTCAGCGCGTACCGAACGAAGTCGGCCTGCTGCCACGCTTTGATGTAGTTATCGAAGTTCAGGCGCTGCGGCCAACTGACGTAGCCGGCCAGCGCGGTGTCCTCGTACGGCCGCAGCGAGGTGTACACCGCCCACAGCACCGGAAGCAGCCACAGCACCGAGAGGATTGACAAGATCGCATAAGCGATGATGTGCCGACGCTTGTGCCGATTCGGTGCGACGGTCGCCGCCTCGGTTCGGCCCCGGGCGACCGGTGGCGCCCCGGCACTGGCGTGGGCGCTCACGGTGCGTCCTTGCGGAAGGCATTGGTCAGGTAGTAGATGATCGGGCCGAGGGATATCAACAGCAGGATCACGCCGATCGCCGAGCCGTAGCCGACCCGGCTGGCCTCTCCCAGAATATTGTCGTACACGAGCACGGACAGCAGTTCCAGGCCGTTGCGGCCACGGTTGATGATGAACACCAGGTCGAAGGCACGCAACGCCTCGATGATCGTGATGACCAGGATGACGATGTTGACCGGTTTCATCGAGGGGAAGATGACCCGTCGATAGGCAGTCCATTCATTGGCACCGTCGATCGCGGCCGCCTCGCGCAGCGTCGGGTCCACGCCCTTCAGCCCGGCCAGGTAGATCATCATGATGTAGCCGACGTGCCGCCAGGAGGCGGCCACCATCGCCGCCCAGATATTGAGATTGGAGTCGCCCAACCAGTCGATCAACGGGCCGTCGCCGTTCTGCCCGGTACGCCCGAGGATGTTGTTGATGAGGCCTTCCTCGGGCGCGTAAATCAATTGCCAGATCAGACCGATGACCGCCAGCGACAGCACCACCGGCAGGAAGAACGCCGATTGATAGAAGGCGCTGCCGTGCAACCCCTTGTCCAGCAGGTAGGCCAGCAGCATGCCCAGCGGCGTGGCGATGAGGATGAGCACGACCAGCCACAGGAGGTTGTTGCGTACCGCGACCCAGAACGGCGGGTAGATCGTGAAGATCTGCTCGTAATTCCGAAATCCCACCCACTTGATCTTGCCCAGGCCACCGATCCCATTCCACGACGTGAACGACAGCAGGATCGACGAGACGGTCGGTATCCAGACCAGGAAGACGTGGAAGAGCGTCGGGATCCCGATCAACAGGGTCAGGACGATCCGGTCGGTACGGGTGAACGCGCGGCGACGACGGCGCCGCCGCCGGCGGACCGGCGGGTCCGTCGACGGCGGCACTACGGCCGTGGAGGTGGCCATGACCTGCCTTTGGGTCTTTGCTCGGTCAGGACGCGAAGATCGCTTGCTTCTGCTTCTCGATGCTCTCGAGCAGCGGGTCGATGTCCTTCGGGTTAGATAGGAACTTCTGGATGGACGGAATCATCACGGTCGAGGCGAAGTCCGGCCGGGTGTCGCGGTCGAGGAACTGGGTGATGTGTTTCGCCTGGCCGACCAATTCGGCGGCCTTCTTCTGCAACGCGTTGTACTTGCTGGTGTCCACGTCGTTGTTGACACCGACGTTGTTGGGGTCGGAGGCCAGGTAGGTGTTCTGCGCCTCGGCGGTCGCGAGGTATTCCAGCAGCGCCTTGCCGCCATCCACGTTCGACGTTGCCTTGCTCAGCATGAATCCGTCGATGGGTGCCTCGACCGTGTCGGTGCCGTACTGCGGGTCGATAGCCGGGAACGGGAAGAAGTCGAGGTCGTCACGGTCGGGGCCCTCGGGGAACTGCTGGCCGACGAACATGCCGAGCAGGTACATACCCGCCTTCTTCTGCAGTAGCGCACCGGCGGCGTCCTGCCAGGTACGGCCCAGGGCGCCGTCCTGGTGATAGGGAAGCAGGTCGGCCCAGTTGGTAAAGACGGCCTTCACCTTGGGGTCGGTCCAGGACTCGTTCCCGCCCATCAGCGAGATGTGGAAGTCGTAGCCGTTCGTACGCACGTTGAGGTAGTCGAACGTGCCCATGGCCGGCCAGCCGTCCTTGTCGCCGAAGGCGATCGGGATCAGGCCCTTTTTCTGCATGGTCGTCATGGCGGCCTTGAGCTCGTCCATCGTGGTGATCTTGGATGCATCCAGGCCGAGGCTCTTGAACACGCTCTTGCGGTAGAAGAGCGCCCATGGGTAGTAGTAGAACGGCACGAAATACTGCTCGCCGTCATCGGCCGTGGACGCCTGCTTGAACGAGTCGCCGATCGACGTGCCGATCTTCGCCCATACGTCGGTGATCGGCTGGGAGAGACCCTGGGCGGCGAAGAACCGCATCCGGTAACCCGCGAACCAGGTGAAAGCCTGGTCGGGTGCACCCTGCAGGTAGGAGTTGATCTGCTCCTGGAAGGTGTTGTGGTCGACGGTGTTGACCGCCACGTCGATCCCGGAGGACTTCTTGAAGCCGGCGAACACCTGCTCGAAAGCCTTACGCGGAACCGCGTCGGATGCGTTCGAACCGAATGTGACGCTGCCGCCAGCGGCGGGGCTGGACTCGCCGGCGGACGCAGAGGTCGCCGCGGCCGAGGTCGCGCCCGACCCGCCGGAGTCGGAACCACAGGCGGACAGGATGGGGAGCGAGGCGGCGAGGCCGGCTCCCAGGCCCATTGCGCGCAGCACCGAACGGCGGGAAACCGCCGAGATGCCAGGCGGGAGTCCGAGGTCGTCGATGGGAGTGGGTTGGGACGGGCTGGACATGTGACCTCCACGAGACGAACGGAAACGATCAGATCCGATCAGAAACGGACTGTAGGACCGAACATCCCGCGAGCGGAAGTGTTTCGTGACGATTTCTTTTGGCGGACGGCACACCGTCACCGAATCGTGATACATCGCAGGGTCTCCCGATCAGCCAGCCGGTGCACCTGGTCGCTATCGGTCGGCCGGCGGAAGCCAGCTCCTGCCGACTTCCCCCCTCCCCTGGCGGCAGATCTCCTGTGGGTGTCTGTGCGTTTGTGTTGACTTCCAACGAAGATCGGTCCAACCTCGGAGCATGACGCTCGATGGCGTTGACCGCGCCTCCTGGAGCCGACGCATCCTTGCCGCCCCTACTGCTGCCCCTACTGCTGCCGATGTTGCCCGCGACGGTGCTGCCGAACGCCACGGCATCCTGTTCGGCGGCGACTACAACCCCGAGCAGTGGCCAGCGGCCGTCTGGGCCGAGGATGCCGAACTCATGCGCGCGGCCGGGGTGTCCCTGGCGACGGTGGGCGTGTTCAGCTGGGCACATCTGCAGCCCGAACACGACCGCTACGAATTCGACTGGCTGGACCGGGTGCTGGACCTGCTGCACAGCAGTGGCGTCCGGGTGGACCTGGCCACGGCCACCGCCTCCCCACCACCCTGGTTGGCGCACCTGCACCCGGAATCGCTGCCGGTGGATCGCGACGGCATCCGGCGCTGGCCCGGGGCCCGGCAGGCGTACTGCCCCTCGTCGGTCGCCTGGCGGCAACACAGCCTGGCGCTGGTCGAGAACCTGGCCCGGAGGTACGCAGGACACCCGGCGCTGGCCCTGTGGCACGTCGGCAACGAATACGGCTGCCACACCGCCCGGTGCTACTGCGACATGTGCGCAGCGGAGTTCCGTACCTGGCTGGCACACCGCTACGGCGGGGTTGCCGAGCTGAACGAGGCGTGGGGCACGGCGTTCTGGAGTCAGCGGTATGCCGACTGGGCCGAAGTCCTGCCGCCGCGCCGCACCCCGGACGGGACGTTCGCGAACCCGACCCAGCAACTGGACTACCGACGGTTCGCCTCCGACACGCTGCTGGACGCCTACCGCGCCGAGCGGGACCTGCTGCGCGAGTTGTCCCCGGGTGTCCCGGTCACCACGAACTTCATGGTGATGACCCGGTTCAACCAGCTCGACTACTGGGCCTGGGCCGCGGAGGTGGACGTGGTGTCCACCGACCACTATCTCGATGCCGCGGACCCGGACAACCACCTGGAATTGGCCCTGTGCGGTGATCTCACCCGAGGCCTTGCGGCCGGCGCGCCGTGGTTGCTGATGGAGAACTCCACCAGCGCGGTGAACTGGCAGCCGCGGAACACCCCCAAGAAGCCCGGCCGGCTGCGCCGCGACGCGGTGCAGCACGTCGCCCACGGCGCCGACGGAATCTGCTTCTTCCAGTGGCGGGCGGCGAAGGCTGGGGCCGAGAAGTTCCACTCCGCGCTGGTGCCGCATGCGGGGACGGACTCCCGGACGTGGACCGAGGTCACCGAGCTGGGCGGGCTGTTGGAACGCCTCGGTGAGGTCGCGGGCAGCTCGGTCGACGCCAACGTGGCCATGGTCTGGGACTGGCAGGCGTGGTGGGGGGTCGAGCTGGACTCCCACCCCAGCGTCGACGTGCATTACCCCGACCGGGCCCGGGCGCTGTACGCGGCGTTGTGGCGGGCCGGGATTGGGGTCGATTTCGTCGCACCCGGTGCGGACCTGAGCGGGTATCGGCTGGTCATCGTGCCCACCCTGTATCTGGACCGCGACGGGGCAGCCGCTGAGGTCACGAAGTTCGTGGACGCCGGCGGAACCGCACTGGTGACGTACTTCTCCGGAATCGTCGACGTGAACGACCACATCCTGCTGGGCGGCTACCCCGGTGCGTACCGGGAACTGCTCGGCGTGCGCGTAGACGAATTCTGGCCGCTGCAGCACGGGGTGAGCGTGGGACTGGACGACGGGGGGCGGGCCGATGTCTGGACCGAGTCGCTGCACCTGCGCGGGGCCGAGGCGGTGCTGCGTTACACCGACGGCGACCTGGCCGGCTGGCCGGCGGTGACCCGGCACCGGCGCGGCACCGGAACCGCGTGGTATCTGGCAACGCGCACCGACGACGCCACGCTGCAACGATTGATAACCCAAGTGATATCCGAAGCCGGGATCCGGCCGACGGCGGTCGCCCCGGCGGGGGTCGAGGTGGTGCGACGGCGCTCAGCCCAGCGTTCGTACCTGTTCATCCTGAACCACACCGATGAGACCGCCACCATCACTGCCAGGGGTGTGGACCTGGTCGAGGGCGTCGACTGGGACGGTGCAGGGTCCGTACCTGCTGGTGGAGTCGCCGTGATCCGTGAAGCGGGAGCGGACTAACCGTGCTCGCCCGGCAACGCCAGGACCTGATCCTGGAGGAGGTCCGTACCCGCGGGGCGGTCAAGGTCAGCGAACTCGTCGAACTTCTGGACGTGTCCGACATGACCGTGCGGCGGGACCTGGACGTGCTGTCCGACAAGGGTTTGCTGGACAAGGTCCACGGCGGGGCCGCGGCCCGGCAGGACCGCAGCGTGGACGAACCCGGTTTCGAGGTGAAGTCCATGCGCGCGTTGAGCGAGAAGGAGAGCATCGCGCGTTCGGCGGTCACGCTGGTTCATCCGGGCATGGCGGTCGGGGTCTCGGCCGGCACCACCACCTGGACGCTGGCGCACCTGCTGCGCGACGTCCCGGCGCTGACCATCGTGACGAACTCCATGCGGATCGCCGACGTCTTCTTGGGTTGGCAGTCCCAGGGCCAGGCCCCGGGCCGGGCCCCTGGGCAGACAGTGGTGCTCACCGGGGGGATCCGTACGCCCTCCGACGCACTGGTCGGCCCGGTCGCCGTCCACGCGTTGCGGTCGCTGCACCTGGACGCGGTCTTCCTCGGCGTGCACGGCATGGATGAGGCCGGCGGTTTCACCACGCCGAACCTGATGGAGAGCGAGACGAACCGGGCGCTGGTGGACGCCGCCCGGCAATTGATCGTGGTGGCCGACCACACCAAGTGGGGAGTCGTGGGTCTGAGCACCATCGTCGGGTTGGAGGCCGCGCAGGTCTTGGTCAGCGACTCCGGGCTGCCCCAGGCTGCGCGAGATGTCCTCAGCTCCCGGGTGGGCCGGCTCATCCTGGCTGAGAACGCCGCATGAGGCACCAGTCCGCACCGCACCCGCCGAATCCGAGCACCGCGGAACCGAGGAACTCGACCCTGATGACCGATCTGCACAGCGTCCAGTCGACCGATGTCCTGACCTTGCGGCGCACCGTGCTGGACCTGGCCGACGGTCGCGAGCTGATCTATTTCGACGAACCCGATGCCCCATCGCGCACCGCATTGGACACCCGGCCGCTGCCCGCGACCCCCGCCGGGTCGACCATGCGTTACGACGCGCTTCTCGACGAGTGGGTCGCGATCGCAGCGCAGCGGCAGGACCGCATCTTCCTGCCCCCTGCCGACCTGTGTCCGCTGTGCCCCAGTACGCCAGGAAACCCCAGTGAGATCCCGTCGGACAGCTACGACGTGGTCGTGTTCGAGAACCGGTTCCCGTCCTTCGCTGGAATTCCCGAGCCGATTGAGAATAGAGCGGGTACGGCCGACACGGAGGACGGTCCGCTGGGCGTCACCCCGCAACCGTTGGACGAACCCGAGCGTCCTGCGGTGGGCCGCTGTGAGGTGGTGTGTTTCACCAGCGAACACACCTCCTCATTCGCGGAGTTGTCCGTGCGGCGGGCCGAGTTGGTGATCGCCGCCTGGGCGGACCGGACGGTGCGGCTGAGCCGGCTGCCCGGGGTGGAACAGGTGTTTCCGTTCGAGAATCGCGGCCAGGCGATCGGGGTCACGCTGCACCACCCGCATGGCCAGATCTACGCCTACCCGTTCCTGCCACCGCGGACCCGCACGATGCTGGACGCCGCCACGGCACATCGGTCCGACACCGGCGCTCGACTGGGCGAGTCATTGCTTCAGCGCGAACTCGAAACCGGCGACCGGATCGTGTTCCAGCACGGCGACTGGGTCGCCTTCGTCCCGTTCGCAGCCCGCTGGCCGATCGAGGTCCACCTGCGCTCGACCCGGCCGGTGCCCGACTTCGCCGCGTTGGACGAAAAGGCCCGTGCCGACCTCGCGGTCGCCTACCTGGATTTGCTCGGCCGGCTCGACCGCGTCTACGACCGGCCGCTGCCGTATGTGGCCGCCTGGCACCAGGCCCCCGTGCGGATCGGTCGCGACCTGCTCGACCTGCACCTGGAGATCTTTTCCGTGCAACGGGCCGCGGACCGGCTGAAATACCTCGCCGGTTCGGAGTCGGCGATGGGCGTCTTCGTCAACGACCGAAACCCCGAGGACGTGGCCGCGCAGTTGCGGCGGTTGGGAGACCACCGATGAGTCACACCCGCCGCACGTTCGCGCGCATCTACGGCACGGCGCCGGAGCTGGCCTGGTGGGCCCCGGGTCGGGTCAACCTGATCGGTGAGCACACCGACCACAACGACGGGTTCGTGCTGCCGTTCGCGCTGCCGCTGGGTGTCACCGCTGCCGTACGAGCCCGATCGGACGGCGTGCTGCGCATCGCGTCGGCGCAGTTGGACGGCCCAGGTGGCTCGGTCTCGGTGCCGGTGGACGAGCTGCGGCCCGGTCGGGTGACGGGGTGGGCGGCGTACGTCGCCGGAGCCGTGTGGGCGCTGGCCGAGGCGCTGCGCGAGCCAGGCGTACGGGTGCCCGGCGCGGACCTGCTGGTCAGCGCGACCGTGCCCAGTGGTGCGGGGCTATCTTCGTCCGCTGCCCTGGAGTGTTCGACCGTGGGAGCCATCAGCGCGCTGGCCGGGGTCGAGCTGCCCCCGGTCGAGGTTGCACGGATCGCGCAGCGGGCCGAGAACGACTTCGTCGGCGTGCCCTGCGGGATCATGGACCAGATGGCCTCGATGCTCGGGCAGGACGGGCACGCACTCTTCCTGGACACCCGCAGCCTGCACACCGAACAGGTGCCGCTGGATCTGCGTACGGCCGGAATGCGGATCCTGGTCATCGACACGCAGGCCCACCACACCCTCGCCGACGGTGAGTACGCGGTGCGCCGCCGGCAGTGCCAGCAGGCGGCGGACCTGCTCGGGGTCCCTGCGCTGCGCGACGTCACAGACCCGGACCGGCTCGACGCGCTGACCGACCCGGTGCTGCGCCGTCGGGCGCGCCACATCGTGACCGAGAACGCCCGGGTCCTGGAGACGGTGGAGCACCTGCGGCAGCAGCAGATCGCGCAGATCGGACCGTTGTTGACGGCCGGTCACGCCTCGCTGCGGGACGACTTCGAGGTGTCCTGCGACGAACTGGACCTCGCGGTCCAGGTGAGTCTGGATGCGGGCGCCTTCGGGGCGCGGATGATCGGCGCCGGCTTCGGGGGGTCCGCCATTGCCCTGGTGGCGGCGGACACCCTGGACAGCGTGGACGCCGCAGTTCGGGCAGAGTTCGAGCGGCGCAGTTACGCGGCGCCGCGGCTGATCCCGGCTTGGCCGTCCGCCGGCGCCGGACCCGAGGAGGACGACTCATGACGGTGACCGCTGATGTTCGCTGACACCCCGCACGGGCCCACCGACACCGTTGAGATGCCCGCCGACGCTGCGTACTCGAGCCGCCCGGCTCCCGCGCGGCTGGACCCGGCCTACCGCAGTGCCGCGCTGAGATCACTGGCCGACGGGGTCGTGGACGTGCTGGTCGTGGGCGGCGGGGTGACCGGTGCGGGCATCGCCCTGGACGCCGCCACCCGAGGGTTGTCCGTCGGCCTGGTCGAGCAGCGCGACTTCGCCGCGGGCACCTCCAGCCGGTCCAGCAAGCTGATCCACGGCGGGCTGCGCTATTTGGAGCAGTTCGACTTCCGGCTGGTTCGCGAGGCGCTGCACGAGCGCTCGCTGCTGATGACCACCCTGGCCCCGCACCTGGTCAGCCCGCTGCCGTTCCTGTTCCCACTCCTGCACCGGGTATGGGAGCGGGCCTACATCGGCTCCGGTGTCACCCTGTACGACGTCCTCGCCGGCATCAATCCCTCCGTACCGCGGCACAGCCATCTGTCCAAAACCGCGGCCCTGAAGCTGGCACCGTCACTGAAGGACGACGCGATTATCGGCGCGCTGCGCTACCACGACGCCCAGGTCGACGACGCCCGGCACACCCTGGAGGTCGTCCGCACCGCCGCGACGCATGGTGCCCGGGTGGTCGCCGGCGCGCGGGTCGTGGACTTCCTGCACGACGGTGACCGGGTCAGCGGCGTACGGGTCCGGGACATGGCCGCCGACGAGGAGATCGAGATCCGGGCGAGGGTCGTCGCGCTCGCCGGTGGGGTATGGACCACGGCACTGGAAACCATGGCCGGCGTGCCCGACCCGGTGACCGTACGAGCCAGCAAGGGCGTGCACATCCTGGTGCCCAAGGACCGGATCGACTCGCGTACCGCGATCGTGCTGCGGACCGAGTCCAGCGTGCTGTTCGTGCTCCCCTGGGGTGCCCACTGGATCATCGGAACGACCGACACGGCCTGGCAGTTCGCGCCCGACCATCCGGCCGCGAACCATGCCGATGTCGCCTACCTGCTGGAGCAGACCAACCGGGTGCTGCGGGACCCGCTGACCGAGGCGGATGTGACCGCGGTGTACGCCGGGCTGCGGCCGCTGGTCGACAAGGAGGGCCTGTCCGAGAGCCAGCTGTCCCGGGAGCACGTGGTCCGGCGGCCACTACCGGGGCTGGTCTCGGTCGCCGGCGGGAAATACACGACCTACCGGGTGATGGCCGCCGACACCGTCGACGCGGCGGCCCCCGACCTGGTGGCTCACCCCGACGGCGACTTCCCGCCCAGCGTGACCGCGACGGTGCCGCTGGTGGGGGCGCTGACCCGGGAGGAGGCCCGCGAACGGGCCGCCGCGCATCCGGCCGCCGCCCTGCTGGAACCGCAGGCCCTGGACCGGATCGCACACCGGTACGGAGCCCTGGCGGTCGAGCTACTGGATGAAATCAGCGCCGAGCCCGCGTTGGCGCAGCCGCTGCCCGGCGGCGCCGGATACCTGGCCGCCGAGGTCCTGCACGCCTGCCGGTACGAAGGCGCCCTGCTCGTCGACGACGTGCTCACCCGCCGCACCCGGATGTCCATCGAGGCGACCGACCGCGGCCTGGCCGCGGCCCCGGAGGTCGCCCGCATCATGGGCGAAGCGCTGGGCTGGGACGACGCCCACCGTGAGGCCGAGGTCGACCGTTACCGGCGCCGGCTGGCCGCCGAGCGCGCCGCGCAAGCCGCCCCGGATGACGCCGCCGCCGACGCCGCCCGGACCGAGGTGGTCGACCCCCGGGTTCGTTGAGGACGGATTTACGCCATAGCCACCTTCAGGTTGTCGTCAATAGCCGCCAGGAAGTCCTGGGTGGTCAGCCAGGGCTCGTCCGGGCCGATCAGCAGCGACAGGTCCTTGGTCATCTTGCCGCTCTCGACGGTGTCGATGCAGACCCGCTCCAGCGTCTCGGCGAACGCCGTCAGCGCGGCGTTGTCGTCCAGCTTGCCGCGGTGCGCCAGCCCGCGGGTCCAGGCGAAGATCGAGGCGATCGGGTTGGTCGAGGTCGGGTTGCCCTGCTGGTGTTGGCGGTAGTGCCGGGTGACGGTGCCGTGCGCGGCCTCGGCCTCGACCGTGCGCCCGTCCGGAGTCATCAGCACGCTGGTCATCAGCCCCAGCGAGCCGAAACCCTGGGCGATGGTGTCGGACTGCACGTCGCCGTCGTAGTTCTTACAGGCCCAGACATAGCCGCCCGCCCACTTCATCGCAGCAGCAACCATGTCGTCGATCAGGCGGTGTTCGTACGTGATCCCAGCCGCGGCAAACTCATCCTTGAACTCGGCCTCGAACACCTCGGCGAACAGGTCCTTGAACTGGCCGTCGTACGCCTTGAGGATGGTGTTCTTCGTGGACAGGTAGACCGGGTAGTTGCGGTCCAAGCCGTATCGCATGGAGGCCCGGGCGAAATCGCGGATCGACTCGTCCAGGTTGTACATCCCCATCGCCACCCCGCCGGCCGGGAAGTCAAAGATGTTGAACTCCATCGGCTCCGAACCGTCGGTCGGCGTGAACGTCATGGTCAGGGTCCCGGCAGAGGGCACCTTGAAATCGGTGGCGCGGTATTGGTCCCCGAAAGCGTGCCTGCCCACCACGATCGGCTTGGTCCAGCCGGGCACGAGCCGCGGAACGTTCTTCATGATGATCGGCTCGCGGAAGATCACGCCGCCGAGGATGTTGCGGACGGTTCCGTTGGGCGAGCGCCACATCTTCTTCAGGCCGAACTCCTCGACCCGGGCCTCGTCCGGTGTGATCGTGGCGCACTTCACGCCGACGCCGTGGCGTTGGATAGCGTGCGCGGCGTCGATGGTCACCTGGTCGTCGGTGGCATCACGGTGCTCGATACCCAGGTCGTAATAATCCAGTTCGATGTCCAGGTAGGGCAGGATCAACTGGTCCTTGATGAAAGCCCAGATGATGCGGGTCATCTCGTCGCCGTCGAGTTCGACGACGGGATGGGCCACCTTGATCTTCGCCACGCGCGTTCTCCTTCAGCAGCTGTGTCATCGGTACGGCGGCCCGCCGGGACAATCCGGCGGGCCCGTGGGAAACTCGCGAATCAGATGAGGCCCAGCGCCCGTACGGCGTCGCGTTCCTCGGCTAGTTCGGCCACCGACGCGTCGATCCGGGTGCGGGAGAAATCGTTGATCTCCAGCCCCTGAACGATCTCCCAGGCGCCGTTTCGGGACACCGCCGGGAACGACGAGATCAGGCCCTCGGGCACGCCGTAGGAGCCGTCGGAGACGAACGAGGAGGACATCCAGTCATCCTCAGCAGTGCCGTTGACCCAGTCGTAGATGTGGTCGATGGCGGCGTTCGCTGCCGAGGCGGCCGAGGACGCGCCGCGCGCAGCGATGATGGCCGCGCCGCGCTTGGCGACGGTCGGGATGAATTCGTCCGCCAGCCAGGCCTGGTCGTCCACGACCTCGGCGGCGGGGCGGCCGTTGATCTCAGCGTGGAAGATGTCGGGGTACTGGGTAGCGGAGTGGTTGCCCCAGATGGTGAGCTTCTTGATGTCCGTGATGGACACCCCGACCTTCTTGGCCAGCTGGGTCAGCGCCCGGTTGTGGTCCAGCCGGGTCATCGCGGTGAACCGCTCGGCGGGGACGTCGGGGGCGTGCGCGGAGGCGATCAGGGCGTTGGTGTTGGCCGGGTTGCCGACTACCAGGACCCGGATGTCGCTGGCTGCCCCGGCGTTGATGGCTGCGCCCTGCGGTTTGAAGATGCCGCCGTTGGCGGACAGCAGGTCGCCGCGTTCCATGCCCGCCGTCCGCGGCCGGGCACCCACCAGCAGGGCCACGTTCGCGCCGTCGAAGGCCGCCGTCGGGTCATCGAAGATGTCGACGCCGGCCAGCAGCGGGAAGGCGCAGTCGTCGAGTTCCATCGCGGTGCCCTCGGCGGCCTGGACCGCCTGCGGGATCTCCAACAGCCGCAACCGGACCGGCGTGTCCGCGCCGAGCAGCTGGCCCGAGGCGATGCGAAACAGCAGGGCGTATCCGATCTGACCGGCGGCGCCGGTGACGGTCACCTGGACGGGAGTGGGGGCCATGACACGCCTCTCGTGGTCGTCCGCCGTCCGGGGTGGTCACGGCGGGTGGGTCGCCGATACTCGACGCACCATCCGAGCCGGGCCCGAATAAATCTCGACGTCGAGATACTTGCCGGGCCGAGACTAACGGATTCGACCCCGTCGGCTGTAGCCGGGGCAACCCCGTACCACCCTCGCTGGAACCTGTCTCACGACGGCGGCGGCACCCACAGCGACATCACCGTCATGCCGCCGGCGAGCAGGCCCAGCACGATGAGGTCCACGGTCTTGCTGCGTACGGCGAGCAGCCCGACGGTCCGATCGGTCAGCACCAGGCGCAGTGCGAAGGCCGCGATGAGGCTGACCGACAGCAACAGGGAACCGCGGCGGAAGTGGTTGCTGGCGACCACCGCCAGGGACACTGCGACCCCGAGCACGACCAGCCCGATCGGCCATTCCCGCCGCCACGGGTGCGCCGGCGGTCGCAGCCGGTGGACCGTGCCGTTCATCGCGACCGTTCGGCGGACTCGACCACGTTGGTCAGCAGCATCGCCCGGGTCATCGGCCCGACCCCGCCGGGCATCGGCGCCACGAAGGCGGCCACCTCCCGCACGTCGGGGTGCACGTCGCCGACAAGCCCGTCGGCAGTGCGGGTGATGCCGACATCGAGCACGGTGACGCCTGCCCGGACTGCGTCCGCGGTGACCAGGTGCGGCACGCCGGCCGCCGCCACGACGATGTCGGCGCGGCGCAGGTGAGCCCTCAGGTCCCGAGTACCGGTGTGGCACAGGGTGACGGTGGCGTTCTCGGACTTGCGGGTCAGCAGCAGGCCGAGGGGTCGCCCGACCGTGACGCCGCGACCGACGACCACGACCTCGGCCCCGTCGAGGGGAATGTCGTAGCGGCGCAGCAGGGCGACGATGCCGCGCGGGGTGCAGGGCAGCGGCGCGGGGGTGCCCAGGACGAGGCGGCCCAGATTCATCGGGTGCAGCCCGTCGGCGTCCTTGTCCGGGTCCATCAACTCCAGCACCCGGTGCGCGTCCAGACCGGCGGGCAGCGGCAACTGCACGATGTAGCCGGTGCAGTCGGGATCGACGTTGAGTTCCTGGACGGCTGACTCGACGTCGGCCTGGCAGGCATCGGCGGGCAGGTCCACCCGCAGCGACGCGACCCCGACCTGCTCGCAGTCGCGGTGCTTGCCCGCGACGTACGCCCGGCTGCCCGGATCGTCGCCAACCAGGATGGTGCCCAGTCCGGGCCGGACCCCGGCTGCGGCCAGCGCGGCCACCCGTACGGTGAGTTCGGTACGTACGTCGGCTGCGGCGTCCTTGCCGTCCATGATCGTGCTCACAGCCTCCATCCTGGCCTACCGCCGTGGCCGGGTGGCCGCCACCACCACTGCGACAGCCGGCAGCAGCGCGATCCGCGCCGGTCGCGGGTGCAGCGGCCCGTCGTTGCCGTCACGGACCGTCGGCACGACTGCCGGATGACTGGTCGTCAGGCCCCTTCCTCCCCCGGTCAGTTGAGGTGCGGTCTCGCTGTCACGAGCAGAACTGCCAGTGGCACAACTGTTTAGTGGAAGAAATGCCGGGTCCCGGTGAGATACAAGGTGGCGCCGGCCGCCTGCGCGGCGGCGATCACTTCGGCATCGCGTACGGAGCCCCCGGGCTGCACGATCGCGCGGATGCCCGCGGCCAGCAGTACCTCCAGCCCGTCCGGGAAGGGGAAGAACGCATCCGAGGCGGCCACCGCACCGCGGCAGCGTTCCTCGCCAGCGCGCGCGACCGCTAGCCGGGCCGCGTCGACCCGGTTGACCTGGCCCATTCCGACGCCGACCGCGGCGGTGTCGCGGGCCAGCAGGATGGCGTTGCTCTTGGCGGACCGGACCGCGCGCCAGGCGAACTCCAGGTCGGTCAACGTCGCCGGGTTAGCCGGATCGCCGCAGGCGAGGGTCCAGTCAGCGGGATCGTCGCCGAACGCCTCGATGTCGTCCACCGACTGCAGCAGCACCCCACCGCTGATGGATCGGGACTCGATCCGGCGGCCCGGATGCGGTCCGGCCACCCGCAGCAGCCGTACGTTCTTCTTGGCCTGCAGGATCTCCAGCGCCGCCGGCTCGTAGTCCGGCGCGACGACGACCTCGGTGAAGACATCCTTCATCGCGGCCGCGGTCGCGGCGTCCAGCGGTCGGTTGGTGGCGACCACTCCGCCGTAAGCCGAGACCGGATCGGTGTCGAACGCCTTGGCGTACGCCTGCTCGATGGTCTCCGCCACGGCGATGCCGCACGGGTTCGCATGTTTGATGATGGCCACCGCGGGTGCCTGGTGGTCGAACGCCGCCCGCCGCGCAGCATCGGCGTCGACATAGTTGTTGTACGACATCTCCTTGCCGTGCAACTGTTCGGCGCGGGCCAGCCCGGGCCGGTGATCGTGCCCGGTGTAGAGGGCAGCGCGCTGGTGCGGGTTCTCCCCATAACGCAGCACCGCGGCCCGGTCCCACGACGCCCCCAGCCAGGTGGGGAAACCCGCCTGGTCGGGCGCCAGCACGTTGGCGAACCAGGAGGCCACCGCGATGTCGTAACTGGCAGTGTGCGCGAACGCCAGCGCCGCCAGCTCGCGGCGCCGCGTCACAGTGAAGCCGCCGTCGGCGACGGCCGCCAGCACCTCCGGGTAGGCGCTCGGCGACGTGACGACGGCAACGTTGGCGAAGTTCTTCGCCGCCGCCCGGACCATTGCCGGTCCGCCGATATCGATCTGTTCGACGCAGCCGTCCGGCTGGGCGCCCGATGCCACCGTGTCGGCAAAGGGATACAGATTGACGACGACCAACTCGAAGGCCTCGATACCCAACTCGTCCAGTTGCGCACGGTGCGCGGCCAGCCGTACGTCGGCCAGCACGCCGGCGTGGACTCGCGGATGCAGCGTCTTCACCCGGCCGTCGAGGCACTCGGGGAACCCGGTCAGGTCGGCCACCAGCTGCACCGGGACGCCGGCCTCGGCGATCATCGCGGCCGTGGTCCCAGTGGACACCAGGGCGACGCCGGCGGCATGCAACCCGCGGGCCAACTCGGCTAAGCCCGACTTGTCCGAGACCGAGATCAGCGCCCGGCGGATCGGCGTACGGGCCTGGTGTGGACCGTCGGCTGCGGGGACGCTGGGCGTGCTCACGGGATGGTGACCTTCCTGCCGGTGACGGTGCAGCCGTGCGTGGCCAGGGCGGCCACCACGTCAACGAGGAGCCGCCTTTCGACGACCTTGATGCGTTCGTGCAGAGTGTCCTCGTTGTCACTGGGGTCCACCCGTACGGCCTCCTGGGCCAGCACCGGGCCGGTGTCCACACCCGCGTCGACCAGATGCACCGTGCACCCGGTGACGGCGACCCCGTAAGCCAACGCATCCCGCACCGCGTGCGCGCCGGGAAACGCCGGCAGCAGCGCCGGGTGGGTGTTCAGCACCCGGGACGGGAATGCCTCCAGGAACTCCGCGCCGAGGATCCGCATGAATCCGGCCGAGACGACCCAGTCAGGGTGCTGGGCGGCCACCGCATCGCGCAGGGCACGGTCCCAGCCGGATCGATCGGGATAGTCGTGCGGTGCGACCTCGAATGTCGGGCGGCCCGCGACGGCGGCGCGGGCGATGGCCGCGGTGCCGGGCCGGTCGGCGCCGACCGCGACGACATCGGCCTGCAGGGTCTGCGGTGCGGTGTCCAGCAGGGTCTGCAGCAAAGTGCCGGAGCCGGACACCAGGACCACCAGCCGGCTGCGCACGATGGTTGAGCCTAGTCCGCCGCAGGGGCACCGGCCGTCTCGGCCGATGCCCCTGCGTGGGTTCGTTCGTTGAATGGCGGTGCGTGCGTTGTGCTGCGCTCACCCTGAGCTCAGGTGCGGAGACGGCTTCCCGAGGTCAGGCCCGCGGTGCCTTGACGATGTAGACGTCGGCGTAGTGGTCCTGGTAGCCCTGCATCCGCTTGTCCTTGTCCCACAGCGGGGAGAAGTAGACGGCCAGGACGGCCAGGGATGCCAGCGTGCTAATGAAGATGACGAACAGGCCGAGCAGGCTGCCGACCAACGAGATGCCGCCGGTGAGTAGCCAGCGCTTGGTCGCGCGGTCATAGCCCGGCAACCCGCCGTCCTGCGGGCGCACGGCCTTGATCTTGATGACCATGCCGCCCAGCGTCTGACCCTTCGCGCCGATGAAGTAGATCTGGTACGCAGCACCGAGGGCCGCGAACAGCAGCGTGTAGATCGCCGTCGCCCCGAACGCCGTCCCGGTGGAGACGGCTCCGGTGTTGAGGTCAATAGAAGGGCTCCGGACAAGCAACGGCACGAAGATGAGCAGCGACAGGATGATCGCGGGGATGATCAGGATCACCGCATCGATCAGACCGCCGAGGATGCGCTCGCCGATGCTGGCCAGCGGCACGACGCCCTGGCCGGGGATCTCGACTGACTGCTGGGCCACCGGGCCGCCGTACGCCGGTTGGCCGTAGCCCCCGGGGGATGGCGGCATCGCTCCCCCGGGCGGCAGGCCATACCCCGGCTGGGACCCGGGCGGGGGATATCCGGGTTGCTGATAGCCCGCCGGAGGCGGCGGCGGCGGGTAACCGCCCGGTGGTGGCGGCGGGTAACCGCCCGGTGGTGGCTGCGGGTCGTCCCCGCCGGGTGATGGGACGTTGGGGTCGGGCACGAGGTTCTCCTTCGGGACGGCAACGGGTCAATGGGTCTGCGCTGTACGGGTCTGCGCTGATCAGTGCTGCACGATGCTGGTATGCAGGCGAGCTGGTCTGGCGGCGAGCTGGTCTGGCGGCAAGATGGTGCACGGCGCCGATTCGTTCAGAACCGATCATTGCGCGGACCATGCCGCTGCGGGAGCCCTTGCGCACTTTGTGCTGAACCGGGCGTGTCGACTCCGTCCTATCGACCGCGAGGAGCGACGTACGCAGGCCAATGTCAGGCGGGTCGATCCGAGTGTTCGTGCGGGGGCAGCAATGCAGCGACCACGATCCCCACTGTGACGGCGCCGAATGCGGCGAGACCACCGGCCGCCCACGCCGGACCGAGTCCTTGGAGCTGCCTCTCGCCGAGATCCCCCGAAGCGGCAGCGCAGAGGACGGCCACCGCCGCTCCGACCCCTGCAGGTACGGCCGCCACCAGCGACAGGCGTCGCAGCCGGGACCCGCGCTCGGCACCCGGACCGACAACCGGCCCGGCGTGCGACAGTCCCGCTCGAGCCAGCACCCGACCGCCAAGGACCCCGGCGACGATCGGCACGATCAGCAACACCGGGGCCCAGCCGGGTACCCGACCCGGGATCGCCGCCAGCAACGGTAAGCCGGGCAGAACGGCCGGATCCACCCCAAGGGCGGACAGGTGAGCGCCGGCGCCCAGGCTCACACCGGGGCCCAGCAGCACCGCTAGGGCCCACAGCACCGCCGTAGGCAGATAGGCCAGGCTCAGCAGCAGCAGCGCCAACCCGCCGAGCCCGCGCGCAGTCAGCTCGGCCGTCGTGTCCGTGACCGCCGGCCAGTGCAGGGTCAACAGCAGGGCTATCAGCAGGGCGGCGGCGGCGATCAGGACCAGCAGCACCGCGAGCACCGCGCGGCCCACGGCGCGTACCTCCCACGGGATGCGTGCCGACACCCGGGCAGCGCCTACCGACCCACGGGCGACGCCGATAGCCAGGGCCGGCAGCGCGACTGTCAACCCGGCCAGCACCGCCGCGAACGGGGCGACCGTAGCCGACCCCGGGGTGGCGACGACCGCGACCAGCCCGGTCGTGAGCGCATACATGATGCTCGTCGACACCGTCAGCAGCACGGCGTCACCCACGTCGGCGACCGAGGCGCTCTGGGACGCCCAGCGCCCCGACCGGTACAACAGGACCGCCGGGATCGCCACCAGCCCCAGGGGCAGCAGGCGCACCGTCTGCCCAGCCATGGTCACCGGCGCCTGGTGGGCGATCAGCCAGGCCAGTCCCATCGCCCGGACGGGCTCGTCGGTGGCGGTGTCCGCATGCGGCGTCACGACCCAGGTCACCAGAACGGGCAACCCCACGAGCACGGCACCGAGCAGCGCCGGCCACGCGGCAGCGATCACCGCGGCGACCGGCAGGGACCGCGCCGGCACCGCACCGTCGCTGCGTCGGATCACCGCCGGTGCACGCAGGACAGCCGTACCGGCCGCCGAGCGCTGCTCAGTCCGGGGCCGGGGGGAGGAACTCACCGGACCGAGCCTGGCATGGATAGCGGCCCCAGCCGGGATGCCACGCGGACGGGACGGCACCCGTCCGCGACCGCACCGACCACGAGACCGGGGCCGTTACTCGGTCAGCGCCCCACCCGTGCCCGCTCTACGACGACAGCGACTGCATGACCTCACGCATGATCCTGGCCGTCGCACTGGGCGTGCGGCCCACGCGTACGCCGGCCGCCTCGAGCGCCTCCTGCTTGGCCAATGCGGTGCCGGAAGAGCCGGACACGATCGCGCCGGCGTGCCCCATCGTCTTGCCCTCAGGCGCAGTGAAACCGGCAACGTAGCCGACGACCGGCTTGGTGACGTGCTCGCCGATGTAGGCCGCAGCGCGTTCCTCGGCGTCGCCGCCGATCTCCCCGATCAGCACGATCGCGTCAGTGTCCGGGTCGGCCTCGAAGGCGGCCAGACAGTCGATGTGCGTAGTCCCGATGATCGGGTCGCCACCGATCCCGACGCAGGTCGAGAATCCGATGTCCCGCAACTCGTACATCATCTGATACGTCAGCGTGCCGGACTTGCTGACCAGACCGATGCGACCGGGCTGGGTAATGTCGGCGGGAATGATGCCGGCATTGCTCACCCCTGGGGTGATGATGCCCGGACAGTTCGGTCCGATGATCCGGGTGGTTCCGGAGTTCTCCGCATATTGGAAGAACTGCGCCGTATCGTGCACCGGGATGCCCTCGGTGATGACCACGCATAACGGTACGCCGTTGTCGACGGTTTCCAACACTGCCCGCTTGGCAAACTTCGGCGGGACGAAGACCACCGAGACGTTGGCACCGGTGGCCGCCACCGCGTCAGCGACGGTGTCGAACACCGGGATACCGTCGAGTTCCTGACCGCCCTTGCCGGGAGTCACGCCAGCAACCACCTGGGCGCCGCTGGCGACCATCCGGCGGGTGTGCTTGGTGCCCTCGGCACCTGTCATCCCCTGTACGAGGATCTTGCTGTCCTTGTCGAGAAAGATGGCCATTGCTTCAGGTCCTCACTTCGCCAGGGACGCGAGTTCGGCGACCCGCCGGGCCGCATCGTCCATCGTCTCGACCAGTTCGATCACGTCGTGTTCGGCGGCGTCCAGAATCGCGCGGCCCTCCGCGGCGTTGTTGCCGTCGATACGGCACACGATCGGCTTGACCACGGGTTCACCACGTTCCTGCAGCATCCCGATGGCCTGGACGATGCCATCGGCGACCGCGTCGCACGAGGTGATCCCGCCGAAGACGTTGACAAACACCGCCTTGACACTCGGGTCGTTCAGCACGATGTCGAGCCCATTGGCCATCACCTGGGCGCTGGCCCCGCCGCCGATGTCCAGGAAGTTGGCCGGCTGAATGCCACCGAACTCCTCACCGGCGTAGGCCACGACGTCCAGGGTCGACATGACCAAGCCGGCACCATTGCCGACAACGCCGACCTCGCCGTCGAGTTTCACATAGTTGAGATCAAACTCCCGGGCACGCAACTCGATCGGGTCGGCGCCGGCGACGTCCGCCAGGTCGGCGTGCGAGGCGTGCCGGTAGTCGGCATTACCGTCCAGGGTGACCTTGCCGTCCAGGGCAACGACTCGCCCATCGGGGGTCTCCACCAACGGGTTCACCTCGACCAGGGTGGCGTCCTCACCCACCATCACGTTCCACAGCTTCTGCAGGACGTCGATGACTTGGGTACGGACATCACCGGTGAATCCAGCAGCATCGGCGATCTCGGTCGCCTTGGCCTCGGTCACCCCGTCGATGGCGTCGACCGGGATCTTCGCCAACGCCTCCGGGCGTTCCACGGCCAGTTGCTCGATCTCCACGCCACCCTCCACGCTGGCCATCGCCAGGAACGAGCGGTCGGTGCGGTCGAGCAGGAACGAGACGTAGTACTCCTCGGCGATGTCGCACGCCTCGGTCACGAGCACCCGTCGAACTATGTGGCCCTTGATGTCCAGGCCGAGGATGTCGCGGGCCCGGTCGCTGGCCTCCGCCGGGTCGGCGGCCAGTTTCACCCCGCCGGCCTTGCCCCGACCGCCGGTCTTCACCTGCGCCTTGACGACCACCTGGGCGCCGATCTTGCGGGCGACCTCACGGGCGGCGTCGGGTGTTGAGCACACCTCGCCAGCGGTGACGGGCACGCCGTGCTTACCGAACAGATGCTTGGCCTGGTACTCGTACAGATCCACAGGCGTACCGTCCTCGCGGTGGGGACTGAGCCGGGGCGGACCGCCCCGCAGCATTGGCGTTGCGCACCCTAGTCCCAGGCACCTCGCGGCCAGATCTGCAGTCCGCGCTGCGGAACCCGTACGCGCCGGATGGCTACGAGCCCGCGGCGAGCGGACCGCGCCGACATGGGCGCCGGGCAAGGCTGATGGTCCTCACTTCACGCCTCGCGAGTCACACCAATGCACACCCGTCACATCCGTCACAGCGCAGTTGGCGCCCCAGCACCACACCCTGCTAGCCATACCCCGTTACCCGTTCGTTACCCCCGAGGCGCCCTGGACAACGGGGCGCGGCGAATGGCCTGGCAGCGCCCGGACAACGCTGCGGTCGCCGCACTCGGTGGGTCCATCGGCACGGAGGCGCAGTGCATCCGCAGGGACAACCGCAGGGCTATCTGCAGAGCCATCTGCAGGGACAACCACCGGGCCATCTGAAGGGCCAACCGCCGGGCACCGCGCCGTCGGCGCCCGTACGACTCACCCGGCGCGGTCGACGGCTGGTCACCCTGGTGGGTGCCCTGGTGATCCTGCTGGGAGCCGTCGGTTCCCTCGACGCTTCGGTGGGCACGGCACGGGCCGGTACGCAGTTTGCCGCCGGGTCGCAGGCAGCCGACGGCGCCGGCGCGGACACGGTTCACCTGACCACTGCTGCCCCGGCTCTCACTGCTGGCACTGCTGCCACCGACAGCGCCACCGACAGCGCCACTGACAGCGCCACTGACAGCGCTGCCGCGGTGTCCACCGCGGTCTTGGCGGCCCGGCTAGAGGCGACCCGGCTGGAGGCGGCCCGGCGAGCCTCCCGCGCGGCGCAGCGCAGCGACGTCGAGGCCTTACAGGCCGTGCATCGCACCCGCACGGCCGCCCCGCCGCCGGCGGTGGTCCCGCCCCAGCAGGAGGTGCCGTTGACCGCGACGTACGGCCAGCAGGGCGCACACTGGGCGCATCGGCATACCGGTCTGGACTTCAACGGCAACTGGGGCGACCCGGTCGTGGCAGCCGTGACCGCCACCGTCGCGCGGATCGTCAAGCATCGCGCGTACGGGCACCTGCTGGTGCTTCGCGCCCCCGACGGGATCGAGCTGTGGTACGCCCACCTGGCCCGCATCCTGGTCAAATCCGGCGCGCACGTCACCGTCGGTCAGGTCGTCGCCTTGGAGGGATCCTCGGGCAACTCCACCGGCGCCCACCTGCACTTCGAGGTACGCCGCAACGGCGTACCCACCGATCCGAAGATCTATCTGTGGGGCCCCCGGCTGGGCGTCGCGGCCGCGCCGGCGCCCTGGGCCTGCGCGGTCTACGGGTGCTGAGCGGGCGCTGAGCCGCCCTGCTGCTACCGACCCGCGCGGCCAGTCACCTGACCCTCGATCAGAGTTTCTCGACCGGGGCGTAACGCAACAGCAGTCGCTTCACACCTTCGGACCCGAAGTCGATGCTCGCCTCGGCGCGCTCCCCGGCTCCGGACGTGGACACCACCGTGCCGAGCCCCCACTTCTGGTGCGTCACCCGGTCGCCCGCGGCCAGGGCTGGCACGGCCTTGTTGCCGGGCGAGGACGCACTCGGCCGGGCCGCTGCGGCGACCAGCGACGGGGCCGCCCCCAGGCCGCCACCGCCCGGTCCGCGTCCTGCGACCTCAGCAGCGCTGCGCCGCCAGTCGAGAAGTTCGTCCGGAATCTCGTCGAGGAAACGGGAGGCGGGGTTGTACGACGGCGCTCCCCAGGCCGACCGGGTCACGGCCCGCGTCAGGTACAGCCGTTCGCGCGCCCGGGTGATGCCCACGTACGCCAGCCGGCGTTCCTCGGACAACTCCCGGGGATCCCCCAGGGAGCGCAGGTGCGGGAACACGCCGTCCTCCATGCCGGTCAGGAAGACAACCGGAAACTCCAGGCCCTTGGCGGTGTGCAGGGTCATCAGCGTGACGACCCCGCCGGAACCGTCCGCGTCGGGAATATCGTCGGCGTCAGCCACCAGCGACACGCGCTCGAGAAAATCACCCAGCGTTGCCTCTTCGCGGTCGGTCTCGAATTCCCGGGCCACCGATTCGAGTTCGGCGAGGTTCTCGACCCGCGTCTCGTCCTGGGGGTCCGTCGATGCCTGTAGCTCCGCGAGATAGCCCGACTGCTCCAGCACCGCCTGCAGCACGGTCGCCGGCGCGGTGTCCGCCTCGACCAGGGTTCGCAGGTCGGCCAGCAGTCGGGCGAAGGTCTGTACCTGCTTCAGGGAGCGGACCGCCAAGCCGGGGACCTCTGCTGCCCGGTCGAGTGCCGCTCCGAACGAGATCCGCTCGCGTTGGGCGTATGCCTCCACGCAGGCCTCGGCCCGCGTCCCGATGCCCCGCCGGGGCACGTTGAGGATGCGGCGTAAGGACACGTCGTCGTCGCCGTTAGCCAGGACGCGCAGATAGGCCAGGGCATCGCGTACCTCGCGCCGCTCGTAGAAGCGGACCCCACCGACCACGCGGTACGGCATTCCGACCCGGATGAACACCTCCTCCAGGGATCGGGACTGGGCGTTGGTCCGATAGAACACCGCGATGTCGCAGGGCCGCACGCCGTGGTCGTCGGACAGCCGGTCGATCTCACCGGAGACGAAGGCCGCTTCGTCGTGCTCGCTGTCAGCGACGTAACCGACGATCGGCGCGCCATTGTCCCCGGCGGTCCACAGCTTCTTCGGACGCCGGTCGGGGTTGTGCGCGATCACGGCGTTGGCGGCTGAGAGGATCGTCTGGGTCGAGCGGTAGTTCTGTTCCAGCAGGATGGTGCGGGCGGTGGGATAGTCGCGCTCGAACTCGACGATGTTGCGGATGGTCGCGCCCCGGAACGCGTAGATTGACTGGTCCGCATCTCCGACTACGCACAGTTCGCCGTTGGGGACATCACCCGGCACGGTCGATCCCAGCCCGCCGATGAGTTCGCGGACCAGCACGTATTGCGCATGGTTGGTGTCCTGGTATTCGTCGACCAGGATGTGCCGGAATCGCCGCCGGTAGTGCTCGGCGACGTCGGGAAACAACTGCAAGACAGCGACAGCGTGCCCGATGATGTCATCGAAATCGACCGCGTTGGCCCGGCGCAGCCGCCGTTGATAGTTCGCGTAGACACTGGCGACGAGTTCCTCGACGGGGTTCGCGGCGCGACTGGCCGCGGTCTCCTCGTCGATGAGTTCGTTCTTCAGTGCGGAGATCTGGTTCAGCAGGCCCCGCGGCGGGTTGCGCTTGGGGTCGAGGTCGAGTTCTCGGGTGACCAGGGTGACAAGGCGGACGGAGTCGGCCTGGTCATAGATGGAGAACGAGCTCGACAGATCCAGCCGACTCGCCTCGCGCCGCAGAATGCGTACGCAGGCCGCGTGAAACGTCGACACCCACATGGCCCGCGACCGGGTGCCGACCAAGTCCGCCACCCGCTCGCGCATCTCCCCGGCAGCCTTGTTGGTGAAGGTGATGGCCAGGATCTCCCCCGGGCGCGCGTCGCCGGTCGCCAGCAGATGTCCCACCCGCCGGGTCAGCACCCGGGTCTTGCCCGAGCCCGCACCCGCCACGATCAGCAGCGGCGATCCGCGATGCTCGACCGCCTCCCGCTGCGGCGGGTTGAGCCCATCCAGCAGCGTCTCGACTCTCGTTGCGGTGCCCTGCCGCGGCCACGCCGATCGATGCGCCGGCTCTTCGGCGAGCGCTCGGCCTGTGGTGGGCTCCACCGTGAACGGGAGCGTGTTGTCCGAGGCCAGCGTCACCCAAGGAGTCTACGAGTCCTCTCTCGGACGGCCTGCGCTCATAGCCCGCCGCGGCACGAAGGGGGATAGCGCCCCGGCTACGGTCCCGAGCCGCTGTAGGCAGGTCGACACCAATCGCTGGGCGCGTTCAGGGGGGCGGCTGGTGAGCTGTTGCCCGGTGTCGCGGTGGGTCAGGACCAGCCTTTCGTTGGCGTCGCCGGAAAGTAGCCATAGGCCGTTGTGCGCTTGGTGGTGGTCGAACCAGCAGAATCCTGCGCAGTTGGAACTGCTGGTTTCGCCACCGTCGGCCCAGTGGACGATGTGGTGGATTTCGTCGATGTGGTTGCGGCAGCCGGGCCATCGGCAGTGCTGGTCGCGGTGTCGGACGGCGACGTTGAGTGGGGTGGGGATGCTGCGGCCGGCGCGGCCGACGTCGATGACGAGGCCCTGGGGGTCCAGGACGAGTCGGCGGATAACGCCGTCGCAGGCCAGCCTTCGGGTGGTTTCGCTGGATACGGGGATCGGTGCGCGGTTGGCCGGTCCGGTGATGGTCGCTGGTGGGTGTCCGGCCTGATTGCGGGCGGCGAGCAGGGTGGCCAGACCGACGGTGACGTGCACGACCGGTCGTGAACCGCGCACAAGGGACAACGGTTGGCCCTGGACCAGGCCGGACTCGGCGAAGGCCATGAGCCGCTGGAGTTGGTCGAGGTTGCGCTGCCACTGTGGCCGTTCGGCGACCGGCGGGTCATCGGCCGGACTGTCGGTGTCGTCGGCGATGTTCGTGTCGACGCTCGCGTCAGTGCTGTCGTAGGTGCTGTCATCGGTTCCCTGACCCGGGGCGGCGCAGTCGTCAGCACAGTCGTTAGCGCAGTCGTCGGCGCAGTCGTCGGCGCTGTCGCTGGGCGTGCTCGACTGGCTTGCGCTGCCAGCGGCGTCGCCCGCCCGGGATGTGTCTTGCCTCGGGTCGGCCGGGCTCGGGTCGGTGGAACTGCGCGGCTCAGCTTCCTCGGCGGCGGCCGGATCGGGGTTCAGGCCGGCGGCGCGTAGCGCGGCCAGGAGGCGGGCGCCGAGGTCGGGGGGCAGCATCCCGACCACCGACACCCAGCCGTCGGACAGTTCGACCACCGACAACCGGGCCCGAGTTTCGAACTCACGCTCATCGCGGGAATCCATCGCGTCCGGGTCCACGCTGCGGGCCAACGACTCCAGGAACCTGCGCAGTTCCATGGGTGTGGCCGAGCAGGCGTAGTCGGCAATGACGTCTTCGACCGCGTCCAGCTGCGCCCGCAGGGTCGGCAGCTTCGCGTGCGCATCCCCGAGAGCCAGCAGGTGATCGACGCTGACCTGTCCGGCGGCCAGCCGGGCGGCCATCACCGGGTGCGCCGTGCAGAGGTCGGCCAGGTGGCGGCGGCGATACGTCTCGGCATCGGAGCAATGGGTCCGCTGCCGCATCCACATCCCCAACGACCGGGCTTCAGCCGCCCAATCCGCTTGGGCTGCAAACCGGGTCCACACCGCGGCTTCGGCAGCGGCTAACCGCGTCACGACCCGGCGCAGGCCGATGACCGCATCCCCGAGCTCGGCACCGCACACGCCGCTGATGTCGACCGCAGCTAAAGCGTCGATAGCCGCATCCACCTGCTCCACCGCCGCACCCAGTGGCGAAGCCGAAACGAACATGCTGCCTCCCCCCAGGGAGTCGGACCACGCCCACGACGAGGCGAGGTAGGACGGGTGACCCGGCGGGAAGGGCCGTCGCATGAAGCGACGGGCAACAGGAAAGGGGGAGTTCCAGATCTCACAACGGCCGGGTAGAACTTATGTCCGAATAATACCTGATCCCTGCCAAGCCGTCAACCCATCCGCTGAAGTCCCCGGCGAAAGCGCGCCGGGCTATCCCCGTCGGCCACCAGAAGGAACGGCCACGAACACAACTGCTCAGTTCAGCTGGTCGGCTTCGGCAGCACCCGTACGGTCCTGGCCGGGGACCAGGCCACCGCCTTGCCGCCCACCATGACCGCGACCCGGTAATACAGCGTGGTCGGGTTGTTCGGGCGAGCGGACATCGCCCAGGCCGATCCCCTGATCGCCTGGGCGGTGCCCACCGGCTGCCAGGACTTGTACAACAAGACGTGCCGACGCAGCACGGCCCCGGCCGGGGCCCGCACCACCGCACCGCGGAAGGCGAGTGCGGAACCGGCGACCGCGCTGGTAGGGACCGTCAGGCTCACCGCGGGGCGCGCGGCGGAGTTCGCCGAGGATGAGGCGTTGGTCGACGGCTTGGCCTTCGTCGCCGGGGGGGTGGGTTTGCCGGTGTTTGGCGTGCCACTGTTGGGCTGTGCAGGCCCGGCTGTATTGCCCGGCTTGCTGGGCCCGGCTGTATTGCCCGGCTTGGTGGGCCCGGCTGAATTGGCGGGGGCGCCGGTGTTCGCCGAGGCGGTCGGGACCTTGGTGAAACCGCGCGCGGACAGTCGGACCGAGGCCAAACCGGCGGTGGTCGACACGGACAGCCGCCCGCTCGGGCCGACCGGGACCACGACGTCGTAGGGCAGCTTCGGCTTGGGACCCACGGTGACGGCGGGCCCGCTGCCCGTCAGCACCAGGGTGGCTGGCGCCGGGTCGGCGTACCGCTCCACTCGCAGGCGGACGGCAGCCACGTACCCCTCCGGCACGGCGGGTGGCTGGAACGACAGCGGGAGTCGCCTGGCGTCGCCCTTCCAGCGGTCGGCGCCCACGCGGCACGGCCGGTGGGCGGCGGTGCCCAGCCCGGCGGCGGTGTCCAGCACCGCCGCGGATTTGGTCGTGTTCCCAGCACCGGGCACGGCCACCGGGTTCGTCCGACGATCGCAGGCGCCGACCGTGATCGCGGTGCCGTCCCAGAACGAACTCGCCCCGCTGGCGCCATCCCAGGTGAGCGAGATGTGTACGTGGTCGCGGTGGCAATAGGTCGCGTTGTTCGCCCCGGTCTTGGTATAGCAGCCCTTCAGTTCATCCCAGCCGCGCTCGGGTTCGTACCCGCGCCAGATCTGGTTGTTCCAGCCGATGTACATGACGCCGATCCGGCGGGCCATGGCGTACGGGGTCCCGGCTGCATCCGGGCTGGTGAGCCAGGTCAGGAATGCGTCAACCTTGGCCTTCTGCTCAGGGTTGGTAACCGACATCCCCCAGTCAACCGCCCGCCCCTCCTTGTGCTCACTCGGCCCGCCGCTGTTGCAGGCGCGCGCGATGCTGGTCCAGGTGTGGCCATATGTCGACTCCAGCAGCGCAGCCAGCTTCAGGGTCCCCGGCTTCGGGGTGGGGTCGCACAGGGACTGGCCCTCGTAGTCGACATCGATGTCGACGGCTTCTGGCAGCGGTACGGCCGCAGCCGGCACCCCTGCGACTGCGGCGGCCAGTTCGGGAGCGGTCGAGTCGACGGATGCGTTCGGCGGGGCGGGCACGTTCGGCGTGGAAACGTTCTGGGTTGCCGCGGCCGGGACTGCGCTGACCATTCCGATCGGTACCGCGCTGACCAGTATTACCCCGGCTAGCAGGACACCGACCGCTGGCGTGCCGCCGCGACGCCGGAAAGCGGAGGAGTGAACGGTCCCGGCGCAGGTCGCAGGTCGCCCAGCAGCAGCAAAGTAGCGGGTAGCACAGATGCGGTACATCTCGCGCCTATCGGCAGCGATCCCCCGTGGATCCAGCCCTCCGCCACCGTATGGGTTCTCGCCGTACACAAGATCCACCAAAGAGGTGAGTAACAGCGGTGTCATTCATGGCTGTCCCGGTGCCCGACCCCGGGTTGTTCTCCGGCGCACGGTGGCTCTCGGGCATGCTGGAGTTCCCGCTACGTTCCCGCCTGTGCTGGCAGGGCATGCTTGCCCCACCGTTCGAGCCGACAGCGCCGGCTGCGACTCTCGAAGCCCGTGCGACCGAAGGAGACCTGTGCTCGACGATGCCGACGTCCACCGTGTGCTGGTGGTCACCGCCCACCCCGATGATGTCGACTTCGGCGCCGCGGGGACCATTGCGACTTTCGTCGCCACCGGCATGCAGGTGACCTACTGCATCGTCACCGACGGGGATGCGGGCGGCTTCGATCCCGCGGTGCCGCGCACCGAGATTCCCGGGATTCGCCGCGCGGAGCAGACCGCCGCCGCAGCGGTCGTGGGGGTCACCGACGTCCGATTCCTGGGTTATCGCGACGGCGAGCTGACCGTGACCCACGACCTGCGTCGCGACATCTCCCGGGTCATCCGTGATGTGCGCCCGCAACGCCTGCTGCTGCAGTCCCCCGAGCGCAACTGGACGCGTATCGCCGCGTCCCACCCGGACCACCTGGCCGCTGGTGACGCCGCGATTCAGGCGGTCTACCCGGACGCCCGGAACCCGTTCGCGCACCCCAGCCTGCTCCACGACGAGGGCCTGGACGCCTGGGTCGTCCCGGAGGTCTGGGTGATGGCGGCCGAGCAGACCGACCATGCGGTGGACATCACCGACGTCTTCGACCTCAAGATCTCAGCGCTGCGTGCCCATGAAAGCCAGACCGCGCACATGGACGATCTGGACGAGCGGATCCGCACCTGGGGTGCGCTGAACGCATTGAACGCCGGGCTGCCCGAGGGCCGGCTGGCCGAGGTTTTTCGGGTGGTCAATACCGCCTGAGCGAGGAGGTGCAGCGGCGCCCGTCGCCCAAGCGCAGCGAGGGCAGGGACCGCGGAACCGACGAAGCGAAGGCGTATAAGAACTGCCGGCTGAGCGGTTACCAGAAGACGGCGATGACGATGTTGGTGACCGTCAGCAGGCCGATGGCGAGATAGACGACGGTCGAGATCGACGGCTTCTTGCGGTAGGCCAGGACGAGTCCGGTGATGACCAGCAGGATGACGAGCTTGGTGCCGAGCTTTGCATAGTTCAGCGGCTCCCCCTCGTCCTTCATCGCCTCCAGGACACCGACCAGGGCGACGCCAGTCACCAGCTGGGTGAGAACCCCGTGGAACATCGCGTTGTTGATGACCCGCTCAGACGCCTTCATCTGCACCAGAAAGCCGCCGAGCAGGCTGGCCAGGCCGATGAAGTGGATGACGACCAGTGCGTTTTCGAGGAACTCCATACCGGCGACCCTAACTGTTCTAGACAAGCCTCCGTGCGGAGGCCCACCGCGCCAGCTCGTGCCGATCGGACAACTGCAGTTTGCGCAGTACGGCCGATACGTGCGTCTCAACCGTCTTGATCGACAGGACCAGTTCCTTGGCCACCTCGCGGTAGGTGTAGCCACGGGCGATCAGCCGCATGACCTCACGCTCCCGTGGGGTCAGCCGGTCGAGTTCGTCGTCGCTGTCCGCTACGGAGCCGGTGAACGCGTCGAGAACGAAACCCGCCAACCGCGGAGAGAACACCGCATCCCCACCGGCGACCCGGCGCACCGCATCGAGCAGTTCCGGTCCGGTAATGGACTTGGTCACATAGCCGCGCGCGCCGGCCCGTACAACTCCGATCACGTCCTCGGCGGCGTCACTGACGGACAGCGCAAGGAACACCGTCTGCGGCACCTGGGGCACGCAGGCCGCGAGGACCGACCGGCCGTCCCCGCCGGGCAGATGGACGTCGAGCAGGACGACGTCCGGGCGTACTGCGGTGATGACCCGGATCGCTTCCGACACGTCACTGGCCTCGCCGACGACGCGGACAGCGTCACCGAGTTCGACTCGGACCCCGGCGCGGATCATCGCGTGGTCGTCGACGAGGACGACCCGGAGTCGGGGGTCGCCCGATTGTTCGGTCACTTCGTTGCCTCCCTGCGCGGCATGCTCAATCGGATCTCGGTTCCCTCACCAGGAGTTGTACGGATGTCCGCAGTGCCACCGTTGCGCTGCATCCGACCGCGAACGGACTCCCGTAGGCCCAGCCGGTCGGCGGGAACATCGTCGAGGACGAACCCGGGGCCGCGGTCCTTGACGAACACCTCGACCCCCGCATTTTCGACCTCCGCGAACACTCGCACGGGGCCAGCGTCGCCGGCGTGCTTCGCCGCGTTCACCACGGCCTCCCGCGTGGCGGCCAGCAGCGCCCCGAGGCGGGCATCCATCGGCGCCTCGCCGACGGTGACGACCTCCACCTCAGTGCCGTACTCAGCTTCAATGTCGGCCGCTTCTCGTTGCAGCGCAGCGCTGAACGTCCGTGCCGGGTCCCCTACGGGCGCGTACAGCCAGGACCGCAGGGCACGCTCCTCCGCCCGCGCCAACCGGACGACCTCCCGTTCGTCACCAGCCCGACGGCGGATCAGCGTCAGGGTCTGCAACACCGAGTCATGGACCTGGGCAGCGATCTCGGCGCGCTCCTGGGAACGGATCCTGGCCCGGCGCTCCTCACCGAGTTCGGTCCACTGCCGGTAGGCCCACGGGAACACGACCACGCCGATGCCCGCTACGAGAAGCAGTCCGGCGCTGATGGCCGCCAGCGCTTCCCCAGGCCCGGAGGTACGCGCGACGATGCTGGCCAGTCCGAAACCCACCAGCGTCACGCCGGTCCACCAGCGCCATCGGCCGCCGCGGGCCGTCTCGGTCGCAGTTGTCCGGGCGGCCCCGGCGGCCCCGGCCCGCCAGCGAGCGCGTTGCCCGTCGTCGGACTGGCGCCACAGCAGCGCCGCCCCGACACCGAAGACCACGACCGGGGCGGCGAAACCGCCGAGCACCGGTACGTCAAACGCGGTGAGCAGCAACAGCACACCGATGACGATGGCCGCCAATGCCAGGAATCGGGTGAGTTGCAGGTCCGAACCGCGTGCCTCGCCCGACTCGGTTGCCTCCGTCGGGGTGAGGCGCTGCTGCGGGAGGACGGCCCAGTAGGCCGCGTACAACAGGACACCGAAACCGCCGAACAAGCACAGCAGGGCGAACAACTGCCTGACCCGGGAAACCCGCCACCCCAGATGCGCGGCCAAGCCGGCGGCCACCCCGCCGAGCATCCGGCCCCGCACGGCCCGGACCGCGGGTGGGCGGGTCTGGACGGGGAGACTCACCGGCCCATCCTTGCGCGCCCCATGCGGCTCGTCATCGGGGAGAGCCCCGGAGCCGCCCGTCAGGGGCGACCCGAGCCGGGCCTCAGGGTCCGCTCAGGGTTTGTCCAGGGTGGTGTCCCCGATGTGTCCGGCCGCGCGGCGCGGCAGAGTCGTCGGCATGACAACACCGACTGCGGGCCCACCGACGGTAGGTCCGAGCATGCCCCCGGCGAGCATGGCCCCACCATTGCGCCGCAGCGCTTCCGACCGGGTCCTCGGCGGCGTCTGCGCCGGGGTGGCCCGGCACTTCGGCATCGACCCGCTCATCGTGCGGATCGCCGTCGTCGTTCTCGCCCTGATGGGCGGCGCCGGCCTGCTGCTCTACCTGATCGCCCTGGTCCTGATCCCGGACGAGGGTACCTACGTGCCCGACAGTGGGCGGCTGCTCGATCGGCTGCGCGGCTCCGACTCGCAGGGCGTGCTGATCCTGCTCGGCGTCATCGGTGCGGTCCTGCTGCTCGGCGGGCTGTCCACCCCATTCGCACTCGGCTGGTGGCGCGGGCCCGGGTCCGGTGGCCTGTTCGGCCTGCTGATCGTGCTCGTGGTCATCGCCGTGGTGGCCCGGCGGGACCGCCGTCGACCCCCGTCGCCGCCCCCCGGCTATGCCCCTGGTGCATACCCGTACGCATCGCCCCCGTCTTGGGGACCGCCCGCACCCGGTACCGCGCCGGCGTTCGGTTCCCCCGAAGCTTCCACGACTCCGTCCCCCACCTATGAAAGTGATCAGATGGCTACTCCCGCAACACCATCCACCGAACCCGACACCACCGCTTCGGGCAGCAGTTCAGCCGGCGGCCCCGGATCGGGCGACCAGCCCACCATCGCCTACGGACCACCGCCCGGATACGGCCAACAGGCCGGCTACGAGCAGTCCACGGGATATGCGTACGGCGGCTACGGCGGCTATCCCTACAACTCGGCTCCGACCCCCACCCCGGTAGCACCCCGACCACCTCGTGAGACGTCCTACCTCGGCGCCATCACGCTTTCCCTGACGCTGCTGGTCGGCGGTGCGCTCGCGGCCCTGACGGTCAGCGGGGCCATCGACCTGCCGGTAGTCGTGCTCCTGGCGAGCTGCCTGGCAATCCTGGGCGCCGGGCTCGTGGTGGGGGCCTTCGCCGGCCGGGCCAAGTGGCTCATCGCCTTGGCGGTCCCCCTGCTGCTGGTCACCCAGGCCGCCGCCCTGGTCCCCAACGGGATCTCGGTCAACGGCGGTGTCGGCGACCGGCGCTGGGCCCCGGTGGCGGTGGCCGCGGCCGAGCAGGGCTTCCGGCTCGGTATCGGCGACGCCCGACTGGACCTCACCCGCGTCACGCCGGCACCCACCGCAGATGCACCGGCCGCTGCCGTCCGCGTCTCCGTCGGTACCGGATCGTTGCGGGTCATCGTCCCGAACGACGCGCGGGTGAACCTGCGGGCCAGGGTCGGTCTCGGCGAGTTGACGATCGCCGGTATGCCGAACGAGGACGGCAGTTCGATGGACACCACAACCACGCTGCAGCCCCTGACCGGTTCGACACCCACCATCACCTTCGATCTCGACGCCGAGGTCGGTCTGGGAAACCTGGAGGTAGTCCGTGAAATCGCATGACCTGGACGTCGTGTCCCTAATCTTCGGCGTGTTGTTCGCCGGGCTCGCCATCATCTACACCATCGGCGCCTACGCCGACTTCACGCTGAATCCCCGGTACGTCGTTCCCGGGATCCTGGTGGGTCTCGGTGTCGCCGGACTGCTCGGCTCGATCGCGGCGCAGCGACGGACCGATCGACGTGCTGCAGTCGGCACCGATGGACTCGATACCGACTGAACTCGACCATACGAACTCGGCGCCGGTCGAAACCGGCGCCGAGTTTGTGTATGAGATCAATGGCCGCGAGCGACCCAGTCGTCGTAGCCGGCGGACTCGGCCGCGATGGTCGTCTCCGCACCGTGGCCGGTCAGCACCCGCGTCCGTCCGGGCAGCTCCAGCAACTGCCGGGAGATGGAGTCCAGGATCGTGGGGAAGTCTGAGTACGAACGTCCTGTGGCCCCGGGTCCGCCCTGGAACAGCGTGTCACCACTGACGACGATGTCGAGGTCGGCGGCGTACAAGCAGATGCCGCCGGGCGAATGGCCGGGGGTGTGCCGGACGAGCAACCGACAGCCCGCGACGTCGAGTTCGGCGCGATCCGCCAACGGCTGCGGCGCTCGATCGGGATGTACGGCGTCCCACAGCATCCGGTCGGCCGGATGCAACAGCACCGACGCGCCGGTCGCGTCGGCGAGTTCACCGGCGGCATCGATGTGGTCGTTATGGCCGTGGCTACACACGATCGCGGTCACTACTCGGCCGCCGATCCTGTCCAGGATGGCTGCTGCGTCATGGGCTGGATCGACCACCAACACCTCAACGTCATCGCCGATCAGCCAAACATTGTTATCAACATCGAAACTCTGCCCGTCCAGCGTGAACATCCCGCTGGTGACCAGGTGCTCGATCCGGGCCGTCACAGCATGACCACCGATCGAAGCACGTCGCCACGTTGCATCGCCGCGAAGGCCTCCTCGACACCGTCCAGACCGATCCGTTCGGTGACGAAATCGCCCAGCGGCAGTCTGCCCTGCAGGTAGAGGTCGATGAGCATCGGGAAATCGCGGGACGGCAGGCAGTCCCCGTACCAACTGGACTTCAGCGAGCCACCGTGGCCGAAGACATCGATCATCGGCAACTGGATCTGCATGGTCGGTTCGGGAACACCGACGAGGACGACGGTGCCGGCCAGGTCACGAGCATGGAACGCCTGCTCGTAGGTCTCCGGTCGCCCGACGGCATCGATGACGAGGTCGGCGCCGAAGGAGTCGGTGAATCCTCTGATCGCCTCGACCGGATCCGTTTGGGTGGAGTTGACCGTGTGCGTGGCGCCGAAACCCTTGGCAGTGTCGAGTTTTCGATCGTCGATGTCCACCGCGATGATCGTGCGAGCCCCGGCGAGTTTAGCCCCGGCGATCGCCGCGCAGCCGACACCACCGCAGCCGATCACTGCCACCGTGTCGCCCCGGGTGACGTTCCCGGTGTTGATGGCCGCGCCCAGACCCGCCATCACCCTTCAGCCGAGCAGGCCTGCCACCTCGGGCGGCGCGGCTGCGTCAACCTTGGTGCACTGCCCCGCTGCGACCAGGGTGAGTTCGGCGAAAGCACCGATACCCAACGCCGGGGTGAGCGCAGTTCCGTCGGTCAGCGTCATCGATTGGGTGGCGTTGTGGGTGGCGAAGCAATACCAGGGGTGGCCACGGCGACAGGCCCGGCACTGCCCGCAGACGGCTCGCCAGTTGAGGACCACGTAGTCACCCGACGCCACCTGCGTGACGTCCGGTCCGACCGACTCCACGACCCCGGCCGCTTCGTGGCCGAGTAGGAACGGAAACTGGTCGTTGATCGAGCCCTCGCGGTAGTGCAGGTCGGTGTGACACACGCCGCAGGCCTGCACCCGCACTCGCGCCTCTCCTGGCCCGGGTGCTGGGACGACGATCGTCTCGATGCTTACCGGCGCGCCCTGAGTGAGGGACACGACACCTCGTACCTGCTCGGCTTGCGTCACGTCCGGTTTCCTCTCACTATTCCCACTCGATGGTGCCGGGGGGCTTGCTGGTGATGTCCAGAACGACCCTGTTGACCTCGGGCACCTCGTTGGTGATCCGGGTGGAGATACGGGCCAGGAGTTCAAAGGGCAGCCGACTCCAATCGGCGGTCATCGCATCCTCGCTGGACACCGGCCGCAGCACGACGGGATGCCCGTACGTGCGCCCGTCACCTTGCACCCCCACCGACCGTACGTCGGCCAGCAGCACCACCGGGAACTGCCAGATGTCCCGGTCGAGTCCGGCCGCGGTGACCTCGTCACGGACGATCGCATCCGCGGCGCGCAGCACGGCTAGGCGTTCGGAGTCCACCGCACCGACGATGCGGATCGCAAGGCCGGGTCCGGGGAACGGGTGCCGCCACACCATCGCCGGTGGCAGACCGAGTTGTTCGCCGACGGCGCGTACCTCGTCCTTGAACAGGCTGCGCAGCGGCTCCACCAACTGGAACTTCAGGTCGTCCGGCAGGCCGCCGACGTTGTGGTGACTCTTGATGGTGGCCGTTCCGGAGCCCCCTCCGGACTCGACGACGTCGGGATACAACGTGCCCTGAACCAAGAACTCGACGTCGCCGCGGGTGGCGAGTTCAGTTGCGGCCGCTTCGAAGGTACGGATGAACAGCCGGCCGATCTCCTTGCGTTTGGTCTCGGGATCTGAAACTCCGGCCAGTGCTGCCAGGAACTCCGTGGCCGCGTGCACGGTGACGAGTTTGATGCCGGTGGCGGCGATGTAGTCCCGCTCGACCTGCTCCCGTTCGCCCTCGCGCAGCAGACCGTGGTCGACGAACACCGCGGTCAACTGATCGCCGACCGCCTCGTGCACCAGGGCGGCGGCGACCGCGGAGTCCACTCCCCCAGACAGGCCGCAGATCACCTGCTTGCCGCCGACCTGGGCCCGAATCGCCTCGACCTGCTCGGTCACGATGGACTCGGTCGTCCATGTGGGTCGGAGCCCGGCAATGTCGTACAGGAATCTTTCTAGGATCCGCTGACCGAACTGCGTGTGCATGACCTCCGGGTGGAATTGAACCCCAGCCAGCCGCCGGGCGGCATCCTCGAACGCGGCCACTGGGGCGCCCGGACTGGTCGCGGTCACGGTGAAACCCGCCGGAGCCTCGGTCACGCTGTCGCCGTGCGACATCCACACCGTCTGCTCGGCGGGCAGTCCGGCGAACAGCGTGCTCGCGGCATCACTCACCCGCAGCGACGTGCGGCCGTACTCCCGGCTGCCGGTGTGCGCCACCTCCCCGGCCAGCCCCAGCGCCATCGCCTGGAAGCCGTAACAGATGCCGAAGGTGGGCACCCCGGTGCACAGCAGGCCCGGATCGACCTGTGGCGCCCCCGGGGCGTACACACTGGCCGGGCCGCCAGACAGGATGATCGCGGCCGGTTCCCGCGCCAACATCGCCTCGACCGGCATCGTTGCGGGGACGATCTCGGAGTAGACGTGCGCCTCGCGTACCCGGCGAGCGATGAGCTGGGCATATTGCGCCCCGAAATCGACGACAAGGACAGGACGGACGTCGGGCACGGGCAAACCCCTCGATCGGACGGCCACTTGTTCCGGCATCGAGCGGCCCTCGGGCGCCGATCCGGGACGGCCGGCGCGGCTGTGGTCAGCCGGCGTGATCGTAGCGACGCTGCAGCCCACCACGGCGCCGGTGCGCGGCTGCTAGTCGGTGACCGTCACGCCCTTCCAGAACGCCACCCGGTCCTTAATCTGGGCCGCCGCGTCCTTGGGCTGGGGGTAGTACCAGGCCGCGTCGGTGTTCGTCTGACCGTCGACCTCGATGCTGAAGTAGGACGCCTTGCCCTTCCACGGGCAGGTGGAGTGCGTGTCACTGTCCCGCAGCAGGTCCGCACGGACGCTGTCCCGGGGGAAGTAGTGGTTGTTCTCCACCACGATGGTGTTGTCGCTGTCAGCAATAACGGTGTCGTTCCAGACGGCTCGCATGGCATCTCCTCGTTGATGGGGGTTCGGCTGTGGAGCCAGCGGTCACCACCACATCACGGTCTGGCCATGTCCGCACGCCCCAGGTTGACTGACCATGAGAGCTGTTGCTCCGGTGCGAGGCCAGCGCCGTTCAGTGGGTGGCGGAGTGCCGGATCTCCACCAGCGGCAGCCGCAGGGCGGCAGGCGCGTGGTCGGGCACGACCGGGTTCTTTGGGGCGACCGCGGCGATCCGGCGGTAGGCCGAGCCCAGCGGCGGGCGCTGGTCCTCCTCGTCCTTGTTGGGCCACATCGACATGGCGCGCTCCGCCTGGGCGGTGATCGTCAGGGACGGGTTGACGCCGAGGTTGGCCGAGATCGCCGCACCGTCGACGATGTGCAGCCCCTCATAGCCGTAGGCCCGGTGGTAGGCGTCCACGACGCCGTGCTCGGCGTCGACGCCGATGGGGCAGCCGCCGACGAAGTGCGCGGTCATCGGGGCGGAGAACACGTCACCGATGGTGCCGCCGGGAGTGCCGTCGATCTTCTCCGCGATCCGTCGGACCACGTCGTTGCCGGCCGGGATCCAGGTGGGGTTGGGGTCCCCCTCGCCCTGGCGTGAGGTGAGCCGCCAACCGAACCGGTCCCGCTTGCCGGACACCGTCAGCGAGTTGTCGACCGGCTGCATCACCAAAGCGATGACTACCCGCTCGCTCCACTTGCGCACGTTCAGAATCCCGATGGCCGTTCCGGGGTTCTTCGCGACCGCCTTGGCCCAGGTCTTCCACCGCGGGACACCGGGCTCCTCGTCGGTGAGCACCGTCTGCAGCAGGCCCATGAGGTTGCTGCCCTTGTCGTAGCGGCATGGCTCCACGTGGGTCTTCTCGTCCGGATAGAAACTCGACGTGATCGCGACACCGCGGGTGAAGTCCTTGGACGCGTCCTTGGCGATGGCTCCCAGGATGGCTTCGGAGTTGGTACGCGACAGCCGACCCAGGAACGGTGACAGCTTCGGCAGGATCCCGTCGTCCTTCATCCGGTGCAGGAGTTTCTGGGTGTTGTACGTACCTGCTGCCACCACAACATGCTCGGCGCTCAACGTCTTTGGGTGCTTCTTCGACAACGAACCGGTCTTGACCATGTCCACCTCGAAGCCGCCACCATTGCGCGGCCGGACGGCGGTCACCGTCGTCAATGGGTGCACCAGGGCACCGGCCGCCTCCGCCAGCCCGAGATAGTTCTTCGGCAGGGTGTTCTTCGCGTTGTGCTTGCAGCCGGTCATGCAGCCGCCGCACTCGATGCAGCCGGTGCGCTCGGGACCCACGCCGCCGAAATAGGGGTCGGGCCGGGTCACCCCGGGGCCGTCCCCGAAGTAGACCCCGACCGGGGTCGGCCCGAACGTGTGCCCGACGCCCATGTCATCGGCGACGGCCTTCATGACCTCGTCCGCCGGGGTGGTGGTCGGGTTGGTGACCACACCCAGCATCCGGGATGCCTGGTCGTAGTGCGGGGTGAGTTCGTCAGCCCAATCGGTGATGTCACGCCATTGCGGGTCGTTGAAGAACTGCTTCGGCGGTACATAGAGGGTGTTGGCATAAACCAGCGAACCGCCACCCACCCCGGCGCCGGCCAGGATGAGCGTGTCCGGCAGAACGTGGATGCGCTGGATCCCGGTACACCCCAAGCCGGGGGCGAACAGGAAGTCCCGCACCCGCCAGGACGTCTTCGGCAGGTTGGACTCGTCAAAGCGGCGACCCGCCTCGAGCACGCCGACCCGGTAACCCTTCTCGGTCAACCGCAACGCGGTGACGGAACCGCCGAAGCCGGAGCCGATGACGAGCACGTCGTAGTCGAACTCGGCGGGGGTGTGCGCTGCCATCGGGTTGCTCCTCGTTCGGGTCGAGCGTTGTGTTCTGGTCACGAGCTGGTGGTACTACTTCAAACCCAACTTCTTCATTGTTGCCACGGCCTGCGTGAGCAGGCCGCCCCAGCGCTGATCGTCCCAGCCGAATGCCGGCTCGAAACTCAGTATGCGTTGCACCGCAATGGTTTGCGGTTCGGTGTATTTCAGCAGACCATCGGCGCCGTGCCGACGGCCGAGACCGGAGTCACCCATGCCGCCCATCGGGGCGCGCACACTCGCCCACGAGGCGGCATACCCCTCGTTGATATTGACGGTCCCCGTGTGCAGTCGACGCGCCATCTCGGCGCCGGCGGCCCGGTCCCGGGTGAGGATCGAGGCGTTCAGGCCGTAGGGGCTGTCGTTGGCGAGGCGGACCGCCTCGTCGTCGTCGGCAACCGCGTACACCGAGACGACCGGGCCGAAGGTCTCCTCACCGTGCACCCGCATGTCATCAGTGACCCCGGTCAGGACGGTCGGCTCGTAAAAGAACGGGCCGATCTCGGGCCGGGCCTCGCCTCCGGTGTGCACCGTCGCGCCCAGCCGGCGGGCCTCCGCGACCTGTTCGGTGACCCGCCCCAGCTGACGCTGCGAGATCAACGAACCCATGTCGGCACCCCAACCGACGTGTGCGGCCAGGCGCACCTCGCAGGTTCGTTGAACCAAGCGGCGCAGGAACTCGTCGTGGACGTCCGCATGGACGTAGATGCGTTCGATGGACACACACAGTTGCCCGGCATTGGCGAAACAGGCCCGGACTGCCAGCGACGCCGCGGCGTCGAGATCGGCGTCGGCCCGCACGATCATGGGGTTCTTACCACCCAGTTCGAGGGAGCAGCCGATCAGCCGCTCGCCGCACTGCGCCGCGATCTGCCGCCCGACCGCGGTCGAGCCGGTGAACATGACGTAGTCGCTGCGCGCGATGACCTCCGGGCCGAGATCGGCACCCGGCCCGAGGACCACACCGAATAGGCCCTCGGGGAGCCCGGCGCGGTGCAGCAGGTCGATGACCCACAGGGCGCTCAGCGAGGTCTGGACGTCGGGCAGCAACACGACGCCGTTGCCGGCCAGCAGCGCGGGAACGGCGTCGCTGACGGCCAGTGTCAGCGGGTAGTTCCACGGCGTGATGACCCCGACGACGCCCTTGGGGTGTGCCACCTCGGTGGCACCAACCACCAACGGGATGGCGCCCCGGTGCCGCCGCGGTCTGAGCAGCCGCTCGGCATCTCGGGCGTAGTGCCGCGTGGTCAGACATACGTCGAGCAGCTCCTCCAGGGCGTCCCGGCGGGCCTTGCCGGTCTCCCACTGCACGACGTCCAGGCCTTCGTCGCGGTGCGACAGCACCAGGTCGTGAAAGGCCAGCAGGATGGCGCTGCGCCGCCGGACCGGGGTGGCGGCCCAGGACCGCTGCGCCCGCCGGGACGCTGCGAAGGCGTGCTCCACATCGGTGGCATCCGACTGTGGCAGGTCCACCAACGCGTGGCCGGTCAGCGGTGCGTACGAGGTGCGGCGGGGAGCATCGGGGCGGGCGACCATGGCGTGCGCCAGGCGCTGCAGCAACTCCGGTCGCAGCGGCCGGTCGACAGCATCGCCGCGGCCATCCGAGGCCGGCCGGGCGTAACCGTTTGGCGCCTCGGCGGCGCTGCGGCTGGCGAGCGCGGGGGCAGCCATCCGAGAAGGTTACCCGCGGGTAGCAAGAGGTGCATGCGTTTCGTCGGGCTCGACCGCGAGATGACGCTGCACCGCCCCGGCCGGATGCGTGGGCGTAGCGAGCGGTTGACCAGGACCATCCGTGCTATCACAATGCAACTATGCCCAATCTCCTCGTACGGGACGTGCCGGCAGATCTGCACGCTGAACTCGTCCGACGGGCTGCGGCCGACGGGCAGTCGCTGCAGCAGTACCTGCTCAGCGAACTGCGGCACGCTGTCCGGCGCCCGCGACTGGCGGACGTTCTGGACCGCATTGATGCAGGGGCGGGGGGGCGGACGGGCGGAACCGTCGGCTTCGATGCTGCTGTTGCAGCTGTGGCCGAGGACCGAGATCGAGACGGATCGTGATCGTCGTCGACGCGAGCGTGCTGGCGAACTCCGTCGCCGACGACGGCCTCCCCGGCCACGTGGCGCGAGATGCCATGCGTGCCGGCGGGGACCTCACAGCCCCAGACCTGGTCGACCTGGAGACGCTGTCCGTGCTTCGCCGCCGGTGGCGTACGGGGTTGCTGAGCTCCGATCGCTTTCGGCTGGCCGCCGAGGATCTGGCGGACATGCCCATCGCCCGGTTTCCGGCGTTGCCATTCCTCGCTCGGGCTTTCGAACTCCGCGAGAACGTGACCCCCTACGACGCGGTTTACGTGGCTCTCGCCGAGCGACTGGGCTGCCCGCTGGTCACCGCGGACCGACGGCTCACCGCCGCCCCCGGGCCGCGGTGTGAGTTTCACCTGCTGTCCGTGTAGGGCACCGCTGCTCCGTCCTGCCAGACTCGTGAGACCAGGGAAACGCCAGGGCGGTAGGCCAGGTGTACGTGGCTCGGTGCAGCAAGCACGAGCAGGTCGGCCCGGGCGCCTACCGTCAACGTCCCGATGTCAGTGCGTCGTAAGGCGCGGGCGCCTCCCGCGGTGGCCGCGTGTACCGCCTCGGCGAGGGTCATGCCCATCTCCCGCACCGCAATGGCAATGCAGAACGGCAGACTGGTCGTGTACGCGGAGCCTGGGTTGCAGTCGCTGGCCAGTGCGACAACGACGCCCGCGTCGAGCAGGCGACGTGCGTCCGGGTACGGGGCCCGGGTGCTGAACTCCGCCGCGGGCAGCAGGGTTGCGACAGTCTCGGAGCCCGCCAGGGCGGCGACGTCGGCGTCGCTGGTGAACGTGCAGTGGTCGACCGATGCTGCGTTGATCTCGACGGCGAGTTGCACGCCGGGTCCGGGCTGCAACTGGTTGCCGTGCAGCCTGGGTTGCAGGCCCGCCGCCATCCCTGCCCGCAGCACTCGCCTGGATTCGGCCTCGTCAAACGCGCCGCGGTCGCAGAACACATCTACCCACCGGGCCAGCGGCGCGCAGGCGTCGAGCATCGGCCCGCACACCAGGTCCAGATACTCCCAGCGATCGACTCCGGCCGGGACGACGTGCGCGCCGAGGAAGGTGGTCTCCTGGGTGAACGTCCTGGCCACCTGAAGCAGCCGTCGCTCGGTGTCGACGTCGAGGCCGTAGCCACTCTTGATCTCGATGGTGGTGGTACCACCCGCCCGGGCTTCAGCCAGCAGGCGGGAGGTGTTGCGGTGCAGCCGGTCGTCGCTGGCCGCGCGAGTTGCTGCCACCGTCGTGGCGATGCCGCCAGCCGCATACGGGCGGCCGGCCATCCGGGCCGCGAACTCGTCCGCGCGGTCGCCGTCGAACACGAGATGGGTGTGACTGTCCACAAAGCCCGGCAGCACAGCAGCACCCTCGACATCGACCCGCTCGTCTACCGGCGGGGCGGCCGCGGCCGCTCCGACCCACGCGATCCGGCCGTCCTGGATGACCAGCGCGGCATCGGTTTGCAGCCCGAGCAGGCCCTCCCCCAGCGCCGGATCGTTGGTCGTCAGTTCGCCAATGTTGTCGACCAGCAGCGCCGTCACCGGGCGCCCGCTGGTTTGACCCCGGCTGCCGCGCGCCTTTGGTGTCTGCCCATGCGCGGATTCTCACCGATCACGACCCGGCGCCGGGGAGATCTGAGGGAGCGGCGTGGTGCGCCCGGTCGACCCGTACGACCACACAGCTTCGGGTCCACGGCGGCTCGAGTACGGCCTACCGTGACCCCGGCGCCGCACAACGGTGTCGCATACACGGAAGAAGAGAGCACCGATGACCGCGCTCAACGTCGTCAGCGACGCCGCTAGCCAGCCCGATTGCGTGAGACTGCCCGATCTGAGCCTGGCCGACGTGGTGGCCGTGGCGCGGCACGACGCCCGGGTAGACATCCCCGAATCCGCTGTGGCTGCGATGGCCGCCACCCGGGCGCAGGTGGAGGCCATCGCGGCCGGGGACGAGCCGGCCTACGGGATCTCCACCGGGTTCGGCGCTCTGGCGACCTTGGCGATTCCGATTGAGAGCCGAGAGTTGTTGCAGC
>JBBQYX010000002.1:0-119859 GCA_038208295.1 Candidatus Nanopelagicales bacterium
CGCCAGCCCCAGTGCCAGTGCCAGTCCCTGGGCCAGTGCCCGTGCCTGTGCCAGGGCCAGGGCCTGTGCCAGTGCCAGCATTGCCACCGGTCCCACGACCGCATGCGTCCACGACGGCGGCCGGGTCGACCCGGCCCCACTCGTCCACCGCGACCGGGCACACCTCGGTCCCGGCAGCGGCGTACCGGTCGGCCAACCGCAACAGCACCGAGCGCTCGACCGCCGAGCACACCAGCCGGGTGGGTCCGGCGGCGGGATCACCCAGCAGCCCGGCGAGTCCTAACTCGAGGGCCTGGGTGCCCGAGGAGGTGAAGTGCACCTCCGCCGGTGCGACGCCGAGAACGCCGGCGATCGACGCCCGGGCCGCGTCCAGCCACTGCCGTGAGCGTCGCGCGGCGTGGTGGCGCCCCCGTGGGTCCGCCCAGGCAGCGTCCAGGGCCGCGCTGAGCGCGGCGCGCCCGGCCGGATGCAGGGGCAGTCCCGACACCGCGTCGAGGTACCCTGCCGGGCACCAGGGAGTCGGTGGCTCGACCGGTGATCCTGTCGGGGCTTCGGACCGTCCGACGGTGGCCGGAACGGGTTCGACCGACATGACCCGAAGGTACGCTCACCCCGGGACCTCCGACCCCCTGGCCTGCGCTACCCTCGCCCCGTCATGGGCATGTACGAGGTCTGCACGCGGACGCCCCCGTACCCCCCGGGAGCATCGCCAGCGGCTTGCTCGACATCGTTGGTTCGACAGCACAGTCAGTTCGCTAGAACATTTCAGCTCCACCCCTGACCGCCGACCCTGGGAAGGCCGACACGTGGGTTCCACCCGCAGTGCTGCACATGCCACCGATCCGGTGGGCGCCCCCGACCGGGCGCGTCGTCGTCGACGGCTGTTCGCGACCGCGTTGGGCGCGGGTGCCGTGCTGCTTACGTCCACCGGCTGTGGGGTTCGGGAGGTCTTCTTTCTGAACATCCCGGAGCCGACGACCAAAGAGGGTGCGATCACCTTCGACCTGTGGCGGGGCTCCTGGACGGCGCTGTGGATAGTCGGTGCGCTGGTCTGGGGGCTGATCATCTTCGCCATCATCGCGTACCGGAAACGTCGCAATTCGGACACGATGCCGGTGCAGACGCGCTACAACATCCCTCTTGAGGTCCTCTACACCGCGACCCCGTTGATTCTGATCATGGGGCTGTTCTTCTTCACCGCTCGCGACCAGGCAGAGATCACCAAGCTCACCGACGAGTCCACCCAGACCGTCCAGGTGGTCGGGATGCGGTGGTCCTGGACGTTCAACTACCGCGACTCCGACGTCTACGACGTCGGCACGCCCGATCTGCACCCGACCCTGTGGCTGCCGGTCGACGAGAAGGTGCGCTTCGAGTTGGTGTCGCCCGATGTCGCGCATTCGTTCTGGGTGCCCACCTGGCTGTTCAAAATGGACCTCATCCCGGGCAAGCTGAACCAGTTCGAGGTGACGCCGGACACGGTGGGCACCTTCGCCGGCAGGTGCGCCGAATTGTGCGGGGTGGACCACTCCCGCATGCTCTTCAACGTCAAGGTCGTCTCGCGGGCCGACTTCGAGGCGCACATGGCCGAGTTGAAAGCGATCGGACAGACCGGCCAGATCAACACGGGCCGGGTCAACATTGGTGGCGTCACCGGCGGCAACGGCGGCGCACCCGAACCATCGGGTTCGAGCAGTGGTTCCAGCAGTGGTTCCAGTAGTGAAGGAGCATCGTCGTGACCATCCTCAACGAGCCACCGGCCGTCACGACGGCGCCACCCGCGCTCCCCACCCGCACAGCGGGCAGCAAGGGCCGCACGATCGTCAAGTGGGTCACGTCCACCGATCACAAGGTGATCGGCAATCTCTACCTGATCACTTCGTTCTCGTTCTTCCTGCTCGGCGGCCTGATGGCACTGGTCATCCGGGCGGAACTGACCGTACCGGGGCTGCAGTTCGTGTCCCTGGAGCAGTACAACCAGCTGTTCACCATGCATGGCTCGGTGATGCTGCTGCTGTTCGCCACGCCGCTCTTCGTCGGGTTCGCCAACGCCCTGATGCCCCTGCAGATCGGCTCCCCGGACGTCGCGTTCCCGCGGATGAACATGCTGGGCTATTGGTTCTTCCTGTTCGGCGGGATCATCGCCCTGCTCGGATTCGTCATGCCCGGCGGCGCGGCCGCGTTCGGCTGGACTGTCTACACGCCCCTGTCGAGCATGGCGTACTCACCCAACCTGGGTGCGGATCTGTGGATCATGGGCTTCGCCTTGGGCGGCCTGGGCACCATCCTCGGCGCGGTCAACTTCATCACGACGATCTTCTGTATGCGGGCACCCGGCATGACCATGTTCCGGATGCCGATCTTCACGTGGACGATCCTGCTCACCAGCGTCCTGGTCCTGATGGCCTTCCCGGTGCTGGCCGCCTCGCTGCTCGTGCTGGAGATCGACCGTAAGTTCGGGGCGCTGATCTTCGATCCGGCCAACGGCGGCACGATCCTGTGGCAGCACCTGTTCTGGTTCTTCGGCCACCCGGAGGTCTACATCCTGGCGCTACCGTTCTTCGGCGTCGCTAGCGAAGTCATCCCGGTGTTCAGCCGCAAACCGATCTTCGGCTACAAGGGCCTGGTCTTCGCCACGGTCGCTATTGCCGGGCTGTCGGTGGCCGTGTGGGCGCACCACATGTTCGTGACCGGCTCGGTGATGCTGCCGTTCTTCTCGTTCATGACCATGCTGATCGCGGTGCCGACCGGAGTGAAGTTCTTCAACTGGATAGGCACGATGTGGCGGGGCTCGGTGAGCTTCGAGACCCCGATGCTGTGGACCCTGGGCTTCATGACAACCTTCCTCTTCGGTGGTCTGACCGGGGTCATCCTTGCCTCGCCGCCGCTGGACTTCCACGTCGCCGACAGCTATTTCCTGGTCGCGCATTTCCACTACGTGATCTTCGGCACCGTGGTCTTCATGATGTTCGCCGGCTTCTACTTCTGGTGGCCCAAGTTCACCGGCCGGATGCTCGACGAGACCCTCGGAAAGGTCCACTTCTGGCTGACTTTCATCGGCTTCCACACCACCTTCCTCATCCAGCATTGGCTCGGTGTGGAGGGCATGCCGCGCCGGTACGGTGATTACCTGGTCAGTGACGGATTCACTACGTACAACATCATCTCGACCGTCGGCTCGTCGATTCTGGCGATCTCCACCCTGGTGTTCCTGTGGAATGTCTGGACCACCTGGAAGCACGCGCCGCTGGTCGACGTCGATGACCCCTGGGGCTGGGGCTGCTCGCTGGAGTGGGCGACGTCCTGTCCACCCCCGCGGCACAACTTCACCTCGCTGCCGCGGATCCGCTCGGAGCGGCCAGCCTTTGACCTGCACCACCCCGAGCACGCGATGGCTGACCTCCCAGCCCGCCAGAACTTCATGGACGACATGATCGGCGGTCCGGACCTGAAGGGCTTGGAGGAGCGCAAGTGAAGGTCGAGGGTGCGTTCTTCGCGGCCGGGACGGCGTTCTACGGCATCGTGGCCGCTCTCTACTGGTGGCTGTCGAAGGACGCTACGGGCACGACGGTCCTGGCACTGACCGGCGCCATGGCCTTCCTGATCGGCTTCTATGCGCTGTTCACCTCGCGCCGGGTCTACCCGCGTCCCGAGGACGACGTCGACGGGGAGATCGACCAGGCGGACCCGGAGTACGGCTTCTTCAGCCCGCACAGCTGGTGGCCCCTTGCGGTGGCCTTCTCCTCCGCGACCGTCGGTGCCGGGCTGGTGTTCGCCGCCTGGTTGATGGTGCTCGGCGTCATGATGCTGCTCGCGTCGCTCGTGGGGTGGGTGTTCGAATACTACCGCGGGGAGTTCGCGCACTGATCTGCAGGCGCTAGTGGGGAACCCTGTTGCGCCCTGCCACGTCGACGTCGTTGTAGCCGTGCGCCCATGTCCGAGTGGACGAATCGGGCATACCGACGGACACTGTGCGTTCGGTACAACCACGACAGGACAGCGAAGGAGTGGGGGAGTGGCCGACACGCCGAAGGACCGCGTTGGTGTCAGGCCGGGGCGGACACTGACGGTCGTGGCAGTAGCGCTCGGGGCTGTGGTGCTGACGGCGGGCTGCGGCCCCAACCTCAGTCTGTCCACGGCGGCGCCCGCGGCGGTCTCCCAGGCCAGCATCCAGGCGGCCTACGCGGGCAACAAGGCGGCACCCATCGATCAACCGGTTGTCGTGCAAGCCGACTCCGGGCGGCTGACAAAGGTCGCCGTGACAGGCCCCGACGGCCCCCTAGACGGCGCTGTAACGCCAGACGGGACCACGTGGGTGTCCACCGAAAGCCAGTTGCCGTTCGGCACTTTGTACGGCATCAAGGCGAACGCCGTGGACTCACGGGGCGTGGTGGCCTCGATGCGCTCCTCGTTCGCCACGCTGGTTCCGGAGCACGTCCTCAAGGCCAAGATCTCACCCAGTGACGGCGCCGAATTCGGCGTCGGAATGCCGCTGTACGTGCGGTTTAACCGGGACGTCAGTGACCGGGCCGCCGTCGAGCGGCGACTCAAGGTCACGACGTCCACTCCGGTGCAGGGCGCCTGGTCCTGGCAGGGCGACGACGAGGTGCAATACCGCCCGCGTACGTACTGGCCGGCCAACACCGCCATCACGGTCACCGCGAACCTGACCGGCGTCAAGGCCGGTGACGGCCTGTACGGCGACGCGGTGGTCACCCACAAGGGCCGGACCACTGACTCCATGGTGAGCGTGGTCGATGCCCGGACCCATCAGATGACGGTCCGCAAGAACGGCAAGGTCATCAAGGTCGTGCCGATCACCACCGGCAAGGCCGGCTTCGAGACAAGGTCCGGAATCAAGGTCATCATGACCAAGGAAGAGACCCGGATCATGGACGCCGCCACGGGCGGTACCGACCGTGCCGACGTGGAGTATTACCGCGTCGAGTCGCCGTTCTCCATGCGGGTTACCTGGTCGGGGGAGTTCCTACATGGCGCGCCCTGGTCGGTGTCCTCGCAGGGCCAGGACAACGTCAGCCACGGCTGCGTTGGCATGAGCGTGCCGAATGCCAAGTGGTATTTCGAGCAGAGTCACATCGGCGATGTCGTCCAGGTCGTCGGCACCAACCGCGCCCAGGACCCCGGCAACGGCATCACCGTGTGGAACGTGCCTTGGGCGAAGTGGCAGGCCGGCTCCGCGCTGTAGCAAGTCAGGCGTGGTGTGGAGTGGCATGGATAGTGAATCGGAGAAGTGATGTCAGCGGTATCGACGCCATCCGGGCCGGCCAGGGCCGTGCGCTTCGACCAGTACGGCGGGCGCGAGGTGCTATCCGTACGCGAGATTCCGATGCCCCGGCCCGGGCCCGGCGAGGTGCTTGTCGAAGTCCATGCCGCGGGCATCAACCCGGGCGAAGCGCACATCCGAACCGGTGCGTTGGCCGAACGGCTGCCGTCCACCTTCCCCTCGGGTCAGGGCACCGACTTCGCCGGGGTCGTGCTCGAAGCCGGTACCGAGGTCAAGGACTTCGTCATCGGTGACGAGGTCATGGGTTACTCCTGGACCCGCTCCAGTCACGCCACCCACACCGTCGTCCCGGCGATCCAGCTCATCGGTAAACCGGAGGCGCTGTCCTGGGAGGTCGCCGGGGCGCTGGCTGTCGCAGGCACCGCTGCCTACGCCGTGGTCCGTGCCGCAGCGCCGGTATCGGGCGACGTCGTTGCCGTCTCGGGAGCAACGGGCGGAGTCGGCACGCTCGTCGTCCAAATGCTGGTGCAGCGCGGGGCGACGGTATTGGGGATCGCATCGGCGTCCAGCGCCGGCTGGCTCACCGACCACGGCGCGACCGCGATCGAATACGGCGATGGCATCGGCGATCGGCTGCGATACGCCGCCCCGAATGGGATTGACGCGTTCATCGACCTCTTCGGATCCGAGTACGTCCGCTTGGCCGCCGACCTGGGCGTAGAGACCCACCGGATCAAGACCATCGTCTTCTCCGCCGCCGCGGACGAACTCGGCGTCCAAGTGGCGGGGACCGCAGCCCTGCCCAACGCGGAGGTACCGGCCGTGCTCAAGGAGCTGGCAGATCTGGCCGCCTCGCGGGCCCTCGAAGTTCCCGTCGCAGCGACCTACCCGCTCGAGCGCGTCGTCGACGCGTTCGAAGAACTCGAACGGCGGCACACTCTCGGCAAGATCGTTCTCCTGCCCTGACCGGTTACGCCAAGGGCCGGTGGCCGCCCCGCTCAGGGGGGTGGCCACCGGCCCTTGAGGTTCTGTCGCGGACGGCCAGTGCGCGCGTTCGGAGTCTGTGCTGCTGGGATGTCAGTGTGGCGTGTTCTGCTTTGGCCCGTCCGGGTCGTGCATGACCCCACCGAGCGCCTCCAGCGACCGGTAGTGCTCCAGGTCGTGCGCCTCCGCCTCGACCTCGTGGTGCAGATGATCGTGGGCCGCGGCCAACTCGGCGGCGGTGACGGCCGGGACGGTGTCGGCGTAGAACCAGTGGGACAGCCGGGCTCGGGTTCGCCCGAGGGCACCGTGCGGGTTCGCGACCCCGTTCTCATCCGCCGCTGGGGGGATCGGCAGCGGATCAACGTCCATCTTGGACAGCAACTCAGCCCGCTCGTGCTCATTGATCGGCTCGTGCGCCTCGATGAACTCGCCGTTCGGTAAGCGCAGGATCCGGCCGGTCTCGTACCCGTGCAGCAGTTTCTCGCGGTCCCGGCGCTGCAACGACAGGCAGATCCGTTTGGTGATCCAGAACGCGATGGGCGGCAGCACGATGACCGCGATGCGCAGGAACCAGATGAGCGAGTTGATGGACAGCCCGAACGCCAGTGCGATCAGGTCGTTGCCGCCGCCGATCCACAGCAGGCCGTAGAACGTGATGGCCATGACGCCGAGGCCGGTGCGGGTGGGCGCGTTGCGGGGGCGGTCGAGCAGGTGATGCTCGCGCTTGTCGCCGGTGATCCACTGCTCGATGAACGGGTATGCGCCGAGCACGGTGAAGATGATGCCCGGGATGATCAACGCCGGCGTCAGGACGTTCAGGCTCAGCGTGTTGCCCCAGAAGGTGAACTCGATGGGCGGCATCAGGCGTAACGCCCCGTCCAGCCAGCCGATATACCAGTCCGGCTGGGTGCCGGCGGAGACCTGGTCGGGGGTGTACGGCCCGAAAGTCCACACCGGGTTGATGGTGAACAGCCCGGAAATGACCGTGATGACGCCGAAGACCAAGAAGAAGAAGCCACCGGCCTTCGCCGTGTAGATCGGGAACAGCGGGAAACCGACGACGTTGGAGTTCTTCCGGCCAGGCCCCGGGAACTGGGTGTGCTTTTGGTACCACACCATCATCAGGTGAACGGTGACCAGGGCCAGGATCAGCCCCGGGATCAGCAAGATGTGGATCCCATACAGGCGCGAGATGAAGTCAGTGCCCGGGAACTCGCCGCCGAACAGCAAGAACGACGCCCAAGTTCCGATGATGGGGATGGACAAGACGATGCCGCTGGCGATCTTCAGGCCGGTGCCGGAGAGCAGGTCGTCCGGCAGGGAGTATCCGGAGAATCCGGCCAGCAGGGCCAGGGTGAGCAGCGCGACACCGATGAGCCAGTTGGTCTCCCGCGGCTTGCGGAAGGCACCGGTGAAGAAGATACGGAACAGGTGCACCGAGACAGCGGCGACGAAGAACAGCGCCGCCCAGTGGTGGATCTGCCGGATCAGCAATCCGCCACGCACGTCGAAGGAGATGTCCAGCGTGGAGGCGTACGCCTCGGACATCTTGACGCCCTTGAGCGGAACGTACGGGCCGTTGTAGATGACCTCGACCATGGACGGCTTGAACCACAGAGTCAGGTAGACCCCGGACAGCAAGATCACGATAAAGCTGTACAGCGCGATCTCGCCCAGCATGAACGACCAGTGGTCGGGGAAAACCTTGCTGAGGTTCTTCTTCAGGAACTTGTTGGAGGAGACCCGGTCGTCGACGTAGGTCGCCAGGCCACCGCCGGCACGTTCCACGGTGCTCATCCGCGCTCCCAGAAACTCGGGCCGACAGGCTCGGCGAAGTCGCCGCGGGCGATGAGGTAACCCTCGGCGTCCACGTCGATGGCAAGTTGCGGCATCCGGCGGGCTGCCGGGCCGAAGATGACGTTGCCCGAGTCGGCGAGGTCGAAGGTGGATTGGTGGCAGGGGCACAGCAGGTGGTGGGTGCGCTGCTCGTACAGGGAGATCGGGCAGCCGACGTGCGTACAGATCTTGGAGAACGCCAGGATGCCCTGGTAGTCCCAGTCTGGATTCTGCTGGCTGCGGATCTGCTCCGGCGTCATCCGGACCAGGATGGCGGCCGACTTTGCGCGGGCATTCAGGTTGCCCTCGGCCTCCTCGACCTCCTTCAACCGTTCCGGCACCACGTTGACGAGGCCACCGACCGGGATGTCCTCGGCCTTGACCGGCTGGTAGGTGATGTCGGTGACGATGCGCTCGCCGGGCTCCCAGATGGTGTTCGCTAGTTGCACGTAGGGCGCTGGAGCGCCTGGTGCCTGCGTCCATAGGTCGCGCAGCAGCACCACCAGGGGCAGCGGGAAGAACGCCAGGGCGCCCAGCAGGGACCGGCGGACGATGCGGCGCTGCGCGAACCCTGACTCGTCCCGGCCGCGCTTGTAGGCGGCCAGAGCGGCGTCGGTGGTGGCCTCATCCGAACCCAGCTCGTGCCGTTCGGCGACGATCTCGACGTCCGGCATCAACTTCTTGGCCCAATGCACGGCTCCGGCACCGATCAGGAAGATCGCCCCGCCGAAGGTGAGCCCCAGAGCCAGGTTCATCGCCCCGACGTCACCCAGCCCAGGGATGAAGACCGTGCTGGAGATGTCGATGGCGACGTAGGCGGCGATGAAGGCCACCACGAGCACGGCCGACAGCCCGAACATGATCGAGACCTGTCGCTCGGCGCGCCGCGCCGCCCGTGGGTCGATGTCGGCTCGGCGTGGGGAGTGCGTGACCGCGGCGACTTCCAGGCGCTCGGGCGGCACCTCACCGGTGCGGGCCAGCGTGCTCCCGGCACCGTCGGTCGGGGCGTCGAGGCGCTCGCTCACTTGGCCTTCACTCCGATCCATACAGCGGCGATGATGAGTGCGGCCAGTCCGGCTGTCCACAGGAACAGACCCTCGGTGACCGGGCCGAAACTGCCAAGCGCGTTGCCGCCGGGCTGTGGCGCCGTCTGCAGGTGATCGATGTAGCTGATGATCGCCTGCTTGTCCTTGGGGGGCAGCGTCTTATCGTTGAACACCGGCATGCTCTGAGGTCCGGTGATCATGGCCTCGTAGATATCGATGGGCTCGGCGCCCATCAGGGTGGGGGCGTACTTGCCGCGGGTGAGAGCGCCGCCCTGCCCGGCCGCCTGGTGGCACTGCGAACAGTTGGCCCGGAACAGCTCCCCGCCCAGGGCCACATCGGCATCCGCGAAGTCGAGTTGCTCGGCGGTCGGGATGGCCGGCCCGGGAGCCAGCGAGGCGATGTACGCCGCCAGCTGATTGATCTCCTCGGCGCTGTAGGTGGGGATCTTGGCCGGCGCCTGGGCGCCCTGTTGGGCAAGCGGCATCCGGCCGGTTCTGACCTGGAAGTCGACCGCGGCCGCCCCGATGCCGATCAGCGTCGGCCCGTTCCCGGTGCCCTGGGCCTGCAAACCGTGGCAACTGGAGCAGCCCTCCAGGTAGAGCTGACGACCCTGGTCTATCTGGGTCTGGTCACCGGCGGCCGGTGCGGCGGCAGTGGCGGCGCTCGCCGAGCTGACCAGCGCATACACGGTGCCGGTCAGCCCGAGGGCCAGCACCAGCAGGACGAACGCGACCGCCGGGTGGCGGCGGCGCGCGGTCAGGGAGTTCACCGGGACAACCTCGATCGCTCGCAGGGTCGGGGGCTCGGGCTGCTAGCGCGCCGCGCTGGCATGCGGGGCGCTCACTTCAGGACATAGATCATGAAGAACAGGGCGATCCAGACAACATCGACGAAGTGCCAGTAATAAGACACGACAATGGCCGAAGTCGCCTGTTGGTGGGTGAACCGCCGCGCCGCGTAGGTCCGTCCCAGGACGAACAGGAACGCGATCAGGCCACCGGTCACGTGCAGGCCGTGGAAGCCGGTCGTGATGTAGAAGGCCGAGCCGTACGCGGAGGAGGACAGGGTCAGGCCGTTGTGCACCAGCTCCGCATACTCGGTGATCTGGCCGGCCACGAACACCGCGCCCATCGTGAACGTGATGATGAACCAGCGTCGCAGTCCCTTGACGTCCCCGCGCTCAGCGGCGAACACGCCCAGCTGACAGGTGACACTGGAGAGCACCAGGATCGTGGTGTTCACACTGGCGAAGGGGACGTTGAGCTCCTGAGTCCACTCCGCCCAGAGCTCGGGGTTGACCGAGCGCAGCGTGAAGTACATCGCGAACAGGGCCGCGAAGAACATCAGCTCGCTGGACAACCAGACGATGGTGCCGATCGACACCATGTTGGGTCGGTTCGCGGGTGGATGCGCGTGCGTCTCTACTGCGGTTGCGGTCGCCACGGCGCGCAGTGTGCCAGGTTTGTGCCGCAAATTGAGCACGACCCCCCAAGCCAGGCGCATCGGCAGGCTCGCGGGGGCCGTGCTCCGGGACCCGGCACGCGAGAGGCAGGGCGGGTGCGCACCGCCCCTGCGAGAAGATGTGCCTCACGCGTCCGGGGAGTCCAGGGCCAGGTCTGCGATCAGACGGGTACGGGTGACCTCATTGACGGTCGTCACAGCGGCGTACAGCGGATGGTCAAGGGACAGGTCCATCCGTACCGCCGGGTCCCGCACCGCGTCGCGGGCCGCGTCGCTGAGGTCGAATCGCAGGAAGTGCACGGCCTGCAACTCCACCGACGGGCCGGACTCGTCCGGGCCGGGGATCTCGACACCAGGCACGACCCACGTCGGCGGGCTGCCGGTCGCCGGGTCGGCGCCGATCTCCAGGCGGACGCTGTGCTGCAGCCCGCGCAGCCGCTGCAGCTCCTGCTTGACCGTACGGACGTCGTCGTGCTCGACGAACAGGGTGGCCACCAGCGCATGGGAGGTCGGCAGCAATCGCCCGTAGCCGGCCAGCTCCTCGGCCACCAGGGCCTCGTCCGTCACACCCTCGACCATCAGCATCTCCTGCACCTGATAGTGCAGCGTCTCGGCATTCTCGAACGCCAAGCCCACCCGGTCGCCGAGTTGCACCCGGCGCTCCGCGCGTAACGGAATCAGCCGCGCGCGGAGCATCGGCCGGAGCGCGGCGTACTCCACTGGGTCCAGCACGATCCCCCGACGCGGCAGGGTCCGTGCGCGCAGATCCATTCCGTCAGGCTCCCGTGGTGGCGCCGCGGACGCCGTCCAGGGCCTTCTGGAAGCGACCGGCGTGGGTCTTCTCGGCCCGGGAGAGGGTCTCCATCCAGTCGGCGACCTCGTCGAAGCCCTCCTCGCGGGCGGTCTTGGCGAAACCGGGGTACATCGCGGTGAACTCGTACGTCTCGCCAGCGACGGCTGAGGCCAGGTTGGCCTCCGTAGTGCCGATCGGCTCGCCGGTGGCCGGGTCACCGACTTCCTTCAGGAAGTCGAGGTGGCCGAACGCGTGACCGGTCTCGCCCTTGGCGGTCTCCTCGAACAGCTCGGCGACGCTGGTGTGGCCCTCGGTCGTGGCGACCCGGGCAAAGTAGAGATAGCGACGGTTCGCCTGCGACTCGCCGGCGAAGGCTTCCTTGAGGTTGTCGTGGGTCTTGCTGCCGTTCAGGGGCATGGTGGGCCTTCCTCGGGGTGATCGGCACGGGAGCGTCCACCGGGGCTGGTGGACGGTTCCAGTATGGCCTCGGGGTGCCTGCGCGGCGCCTTTTCAGCGGCGGCCGAATGCTCGCAGGTACGATCCGATCACCACTTCGTCCCAGCCGGGGCTTGCCGTACGAGGGGACCCATGAGCACCGCCCAGCCCGATGCTGCTCGACCCGTGTCCATCCTGGTGTTCAGCGACGACCGGGCTGTCCGTGAGCACGTGCTGATGTCGCTGGGGCGGCGCCCGGTCCGGGCGCTGGGGGAGGCGCACTATTTGGAGGTCGCCACCGAACCGTCGGTGATCCGGGCCATGGACAGCGGCTCCTTCGACCTGGCCATTCTCGACGGCGAGGCCGCCCCGGCCGGTGGGATGGGGATCTGCCGCCAGTTGAAGGACGAGATCTTCCGCTGCCCGCCGATCCTGGTGCTCACCGGCCGCGTCCAGGATGCCTGGCTGGCCACCTGGTCCCGGGCCGACGCGGTCGTCCCGCACCCGGTCGACCCCGTCGCGCTCACCGAGGCGGTGGCCGCGCTCCTGCTGCGCCGCCACGCCGAGGTCGCAGCCCGCTCGTGACCGACTCGACCGCACCAGCCCCGCCCGGGCCGGAGTCCGGCTATGCCTGGCCCGACCTGCTCGCCGCCCTGCTGCGCGGTGAGGACGTCCCGGGGCCAGCAGCCGCCTGGGCGATGGGGCAGGTGATGGCGGGGGAGGCCACGCCGGTGCAGGTCGCCGGGTTCCTGGTCGCGTTGCGCGCCAAGGGGGAGACCGCGGCCGAGGTCGCGGGGCTGGTGACGGCGATGCTGGCCGCCGCCGTACCACTGGACATCGCGGGTCCTGCGCTGGATGTCGTCGGCACCGGTGGTGATCGCGCGCACACGGTCAACATCTCCACGATGGCCGCGATCGTCGCCGCCGGGGCCGGCGCCCGGGTGGTCAAGCACGGCAACCGCGCCGCCTCCTCGCAGACGGGAACCGCCGACGTGCTGGAGCAGCTGGGGGTCGTCATCGCCCTGCCCCCGGACGCTGTCCGGGCGTGCGTCGACACGGCGGGGATCGGGTTCTGTTTCGCCGCGGCGTACCACCCGGCAATGCGGCACGCGGCCGCGCCCCGACGCGAGTTGGGGGTCCCGACCGTGTTCAACATTCTGGGTCCGCTGGCCAACCCCGCTCAGCCGTCCGCAGCGCTGATCGGCTGCGCGGATGCCCGCCTGGCGCCGGTGATGGCGCAGGTGCTGGCCGACCGCGGGGTGCGGGCCCTAGTGGTCCGTGGCGACGACGGCCTGGACGAGATCACCACCGCGAGCACGACCACCGTGTGGGACACCACTACCGGAGATGGGGTCGTACGCCACGACCGGCTGGACCCGGTCGCCCTGGGCCTGTCCCCGGCAACCGTGGCCGACCTGCGCGGGGGCGACGCCCAGACCAACGCCGAGGTGCTGCGCCGGGTGGTCGCTGGTCACGACACCCTGCCGGCCGTCACCGACGCGGTGCTTGTTAACGCAGCCGCTGCATTGGTGGCCTGGGACGCCGCGACGGCTGCGCATGCGTACGGCTCCCCGGGCGTCTGCGTCGCGCAGCGGGTCGCCGCCGCGCTCCCGGTCGCCCGCGCCGCGATTGCCGACGGGGCGGCGGCGCGGGTCCTGGCCGAGTGGATCCGGGTGTGCGCCGAGGTCGCGCCGCCGAACTGAGCGATCTTTCCTGCCCGGCTGGCCGGGCAGGTGCTAGTCGATGCCGAGGGAGAAGGCGGCCTCGAGATCGTGGCGTGAATGCGTCCGGAAGGCGATGTGGGTCTGGGTGCCGGTGATGCCATCGACGTGGGCGACCCCGTCGGTGACCACTGCGGAGAGGTCGTCCAGCTGCCGGACGCGGACCAGCGCGATCAGGTCCAGGTCGCCGGTGACGCTGTAGACCTCGCTGACCCCGTCCAGCGCCGCCAGCGCCTGCGCGACCTCATTGACCCGGTCCACGGCCGTGGTGACGAACACGATGGCAGTGATCATCACCCGAGCGTAACGTCCACCCTCCGTCGGGACAGCGCGATCTGGGTACGGCCCAGGCGGGCCGAAGCCGGGAATGCGATGAGTCCCCCTGCGCCTGCGCCTGCGCCTGAGCCCGAGCCCGAGCCCGAGCCCGGGTCGTATCGGCCGCGTCGCCCCGAGGGTCGCCGGGCCGCCAACGGATGTTCGTCGGACCTGGTCCCGGGGCTCCCACCCCGAGTCAACTCGGCTAGGAAACGACCGGGGGCCTGCGTCGGCGACAGCAGCGGTCCGTCACTGCGGACCAGGCGTACGCCGTCGCGCAGGAGCCACCGATGCAGCAGCAGCGTCTCCTCCGGCAGCCGAACGGCTGCCCCTGGCCCGTCGACTGCCGGCTGCTCGGCGGTTGCCACCAGTGCGTCCACCACCGGCCGCGGGTCACGGCCGGGCGGTATGGTCCCCGCCGCAGCCAAGCGGCCGAAACGTAGGACATGCACGTCCCAGCCGTTGTCCGGCCGTGGCCGGGCGGCGACGAGTTCGCGCATGCTGGACAGCTGGCGCAGGGCGTGGGCGCGATCGAGCCCCCGCAGCAGGATCGTCAGCCGTTCCCGCCACCGGGCGGCGTCCTCATACCGCTGCTGGGCCGAGAGCGCGGCCATGCGCACCAGGACAGGCTCGACGACGGTTCCGACGGCCACTCCGGTCAGGACGGCGTGGGCGCTGGCGACCAGCTCGAGGTAGTCCGGGCGGGACTGGGAGCCGTCGCAGGGTGCCCGGCAGGTGCCGAGCTCAGCCCGCGCGCAGGCACGCGCGCTGGGCGTGTCTTGAGGCATCCGGGACAGCCGTTGGGTGCAGGTGCGTAGCGGGATCGCGGCGAGCAGCGCATCGGCGGCTGCCTGTGCGGCGACCCGGCCCGCGAACGGTCCGGCGAAGGGCAGGTCGGTCAGCGTCAGGTCGGTCAGCGTCAGGTCGGGCGGGACCAGGACGTCCGGACTGTCCCTGCGTCGCGCGGCCCCCGTGGCTTTGGCCGGGGAGATCGCCGATGGCCGCAGTGCGCGCACGATGCTCAGTCGCGGGAACGGCTCCGCGGTGAGCCGTATCCAGGTCGAGCGTTCGGGAGTACGGGAGCGCCGGTTGAACCGTGGTCGGTATTCCTCGATCAGCCGGATCTCGCGTACCTGGGCCTCCAACGAGGTCGCGCACTCGATCGCGGTGACCCGCTCGGCCGCGGCGACCATCCGTGCCATCGCCGTGCGCTGCTCGCTGGCCGTGAAGTAGGTGCGGACGCGAGCCCGGATATTCCCAGAGGTGCCGACATACAGCGGACGATCGTCGGAGCCCCGGAACACATACACCCCCGGCGTTTCCGGAAGGTGGGCCGCCAGTCCTCTCTTACGACGTTGCTCGGTGCTCACCCGGGCGTTGTAGGCGGACAACTCCGACCAGGAGTGCACCCCCTCTGCTCCCACCCGCTCCATTAGGCCGTGCAGCACGTCGACGGTCGCCCGAGCGTCGTCCAGCGCTCGGTGCGTCGGCCTGGTGCTGGCCCGGAAGTGCTGGGCCAGGGTCGCCAGTTTGCAGTTGGGCACCTCGTCCCGGCCGAGCACCCGGCGCGCCAACCGAACCGTGTCCAGCACCGCGGGCGCCGGCCACGACAGGCCGAGCACAGCGCAGCCCCCCTTGAGGAAGCCGACGTCGTACGGCGCGTTGTGCGCAACCAGGACGGCGCCGTCGGCGAAGTCAGCGAAGTCGAGAAACATCGGCAGTGCCACCCGCAACGGCGGCGCCTGAGTCAGCAGGGCGTTCGTGATCCCGGTCAGCGCAGCGATGAACGGCGGGATCGCGATGCCGGGATTCACCAGGGTGGCGAACTCGCCTAGCACCTCGCCCCCTCGCACCTTGACTGCACCGATCTCCGTAACGCCGGCGTCCTGCGGCAGGCCCCCGGTCGTCTCCAGATCCACGACCACGAAGGTGATGCCGTTCAGTGGCTGGCCGAGGTCATCGAAGGCCCCTTGCCCCGGCCTGTCCGGCGGATTCGTTCGCATGTTCACAACGTAGGGCGGGGGGCTGACAGAATCGCGGCAGCGCACCGCCACTAGGGTCGTGACCACTGGGGTCACCGCAGGAGGGTCATCCGAATGCCGCTCGCGCTGCCCGATCCGCACAGCCGCTGGCGCTGCTCCCGCTGCGGCAATCTCACCCGCTTCGACGTGCTCCGGTCCAGCCGCGTACGCGAGTTCTGGCACATCGGCCTGGACGGCACCCCAACGGTCGAGAAGACCGATGTCCTAGCGGAGGCGGTCGAGTCGGTGTCGTGCCGCTGGTGCGGTTCCGCGGATGGCGTCGAGTTAGTCCCGCGGCCGGCACCGGGGGAGCCCGAACCGGGACTCGGCGGCACACCCTGATCGTTGGGCCACGGCCGCGCGGCTCGGCGTCGGGCAACGCGGCCGAAGCAGGGTCTGAGTCCATGCCCGACCTCGACGGATTGTCCGCTGGCGGCAGAAATGTCAGACCTGGTTCCTAGGTTGTGTCCCGCTCGGCAAGACACCGTTGCAGGGAGCCGCTGGAGGACGCATGATCATCGACTGCTCGTGGTGTGTGGCCCGTGATATCGCCTGTGACGACTGCGTGGTCACGGTGCTGCTCGGCCCACCCGTGCACCTGGATGACGTCGAACGCGCCGCCCTGGCGGTGCTCGCCGACGGGGGGCTGGTGCCGCCCTTGCGCCTGGTCGCCGATGCGGCCGGATGAGTTCGGCTGCTGAGGCTGATCAGGTGTGCATCGAGCCGAGTTCGGGCGAGGTCGAGATTTCGGCCGTCCGGCACCGCCGCGTCCGCCGAGCCACGCTGGTCGTCGTCGCGGTCGTCGTCGCGATCGTCATCGCGGCGGTGCTCGCGGCCGTGACCGGCTTGGGCTGGCGGTTGGGTTTGGGCTCGGGCACCGGTCCGAGGATCGGTGCTGCGGACCAGGCGACGGCTGCAGCAGCGTCGGACGGGTCGGCTCGGGCAACGCCCGGTGCGTCGGCCGCGCCGTATGAGTGGCGGTCGGAACCTCCTGGGCGCCAGGAGCACCCGGGCGAAGGGAACGCGGGCAGCGGCGAACTGCGGCTGCGGCCGGCCGACGGGGCTGCAATCCAGGATCTGTTGGCCCGCCGATCGCGGGCAGTCCGGGCCGGTGACACGGCCGCGTTCCTGGCGACCGTAGATCCCAGCGCCCGGGAGCACGAAACCGTGCGGATGGCGGCGCTGCGGCAGTTGCCCTGGCAGGACTTTGCGTATGAGCTGCGCGACGCCGATTCGATCGGCACCTCCGACGCCCACATCGACCGTTGGGTGCTGCGAGCCACCCAGCGCTGGGCGATCGCCGGGGTGGACACCCGGCCGGTGGCATCCCCGCGCCGGCTGGAGGCCACTCGGGACCGGACCGCCGGGCCAGGTGGCTGGCGGATAAGGGTCGACATCCCGGCAGATCACCGTGATCTCATCTGGGATCTGGGCGTCCCGATCACGACGTCAACAGGTCCAGCAGGAGTGGTGGTGGAGCTGGGCACAGCACAGCGGTTGCCCGCCAACGCGACTGGATGGCAGGACCGGTTGGCAGCCGCACGTGCGGCGGTGAGCCTCGCGTGGGGGGCCGCGTCCCCGGTTCCGCTGCTCGTGCTCCCGGCCACTCGCGAGCAACTCGGTCAACTGCTGGGCCGCGATCCGGCAGCGGTGACGGGTCTGGCAGCGATCACCACCGACGAGGCGGGGACGTCGCCCGGTGCTCCGCGCATCTGGATCGAGCCGGTCGGCTGGCACACCCTATCGGGACTGGCCCAGAACATCGTGCTGCGACATGAAATCACCCATGTCGCGACCCGCTCGGCAACGTCGAGGACAGTGCCGCTGTGGCTGCAGGAGGGATTCGCCGATGTCGTGGGCTATCAGGGAACCGGCATCGCCGCCTCGGTCGTCGCCTCGAACCTGCGAGCGGTCGCCACGGACCCGGCCGGCGCGCAGTCGCCCCTGGGATTGCCAGCGGCAGCGCAGTTCGACGCACCGACCACCCGAGACCGGTCCTATGAGGGTGCCTGGTTGTTCTGCCGACAGATTGCCGACCGTTTCGGGATGGCAACGCTGACTGCGTTCTACCGTCGGGTAGCGACGCCGACCAGGAATGAGCCCACCGCGTCAGCGGCAGCCGACGTCAGGCGTACCCGGGGCGACCTCGACGGGCACGGGGCAGCCCCACCTGCCGAACCGGGCTTCGGGTCGACGACCGAAACCGGCCGGGTCGACGCCGCACTGCGGGCCACTACCGGCGCTGGACTACCGGCGTGGCTGTCTCGGTGGCGGACGGCGATCGAGCGGCTGTAGGGCCCGTACGCCGGCGTGGTTCCGGGTCTGCGAGTGAGGTGTCGCTCAGGGCGGGCTCGTGGCATCGGCTTGATTCGAACGAGCCGGACCGCCGGAGCGCCCGGCCCGGGCCACGGCCGGGATGCGGTGGGCGAGCAGGGTCCCCCGTACGGCGATCACGGTGGCGACCAGCGTCAGCACGATCCGTACCGTCTGGAGCAGGACCGCATACCAGGATCCCGCCAGCATCTCGCCGTAACCCCATGGGTAGATCAATTGGGTGACCGCGGCGCCTACGCAGACCAGGACCACCGAGCGGCGAAGGCGCGAACGGGGGTCGGCGACCACGAGGGCGCCGAGCGCGACCAGCCAGACGTAGTACTGCGGCGAGAAGACCCGGCTCACGACGACGCTGAGCAGCACCACCGTGTACGCGACATCCGCCGGCGGCAACCGGTCGAAGCGGCCCTGGAACCAGGTCCACGCCACCCACCCGGCCGCGGCCAGGCCCGCCAGGGTCGCGAGCACAGCGGCAGCACCAGCGCCGGACGCATCGACCTCCTGCGAGCCGAACCGGTAGGTGAAGGCGACCTGCCACGGACCGGCGTTGGCCAGCACGAACGGAAAGGCAGCGACCGACTCCGCCTGCAAACCGCGCTCGGTCTGCCCGCTCAGGAAGGACAACGCGCCGCTGAACCAGACCGACAGGCCGACCAACAGACCCAACCCGACCAGGGCGGCCGAGAGCAGCGCCCGCGGCATGTCCCGGCGCCGGACGGCGACCAGGGTGAACACCGGCCACACCTTCACCAGCGCCCCCGCGGCCGCAAGGGCACCAGCGCGCCAGGGCCGCCGGGCCCACAGCACCACCGTCACTGCGAACAGAGCGGGAATGATGTCGAAGCGGCCGACCAGAATGGGGCCGATGATCGGCGCGGCCGCGACCCACAGCCACACCCCCGACCACCGGTCCCGACGGCGAGCCGCCAGGATCAGGGCACCAAGCAGCAGCAGGTCGGCGATCAGTGAGACCACGAGGAAACCGTGGAACGGGTCGCTCAGCCAGGTCCCGGCCAGGAAGACGACCCCGGCCAACGGCGGGTATTGCCACAGATCCGAGGCGGGGATGCGGCCCTCGGCCAACGGCACGGCCCACTCCGCGTACAGCCGGACATCGTTGAAGACCAGATCGTTGTTCGGGTACGGCAGATACTGCAGCCCGATCAGGACCAGGGTGGCCCGCCCCGCGGCCCACGCGAGCAGGACTGCCGGCAGGGATTGGGACCAGCGCCGCTGCCGAAACCCAGTGGACGTCCGTTCGGTCGTCGGCAGGGTCGAGCGATCCACCTCGGACGCATCCTCACTGACGTGCGGCGATCCCGGCGCGCCCCCGGCAGCTCCGGGGCGCTGCTGCGTCACCGGTCCCCCGAGGCATTCACCCTCGCATGCTAACTCGGCGGCCACGTTCAACCCGGCCGCGAGCACCCCCACCCGATCCGCCGGACGCACCGGATCGAGTCGTGGGGCTCAGACCATCGGCGGGTCCTGCCGGATCAGGCCCAGCCGCAGGGCAGTCATCAACGCCTGCGCACGATTGCCGGCGCCGAGTTTCTCGTACAGCTTGGAGATGTGGGTCTTGGTGGTCGAGTCGCTGATGAACAGTTGCTGGGAGATCTGGGCGACACCAAGCCCGTCTGCCAGCAGGTGCAGGACCTCCCGCTCCCGAGGGCTCAGCTGCGGGCCGGTGGGGGACAGCTTGCGGCGCATCGCCTCAGCCAAGTCGCCGGCGGCGAACGACCCCGGTGAGGCCGCCGCATGCCGGGCGGCCGCGACGACATCCTCGGCGGGCGCGTTCTTCGGCACGAAGGCGCTGGCACCCGCCTCCAACGCCTCGAACAGTTGCTCATCGCCGGCATACATCGTCAGGACCACGATGCCCATCAGCGGCTGGGACGTACGGATGTCGCGGGCGATGTCCAGACCGTTGCCGTCGGGCAGCCGTACGTCCATGATGACGACTCGCGGCTTGAGTAGGGCCAGCAGACGGGTGGCTTCGTGCGCGTTGGCTGCCTCGCCGACAACCTCGAACTCCCCGTCCCGCTCGAATGCCCGGCGCAGACCCTGCCGGATCAGATCATGATCGTCCACGAGTAGCACTGAGATGGTCACGTCGCGTCCCTCCGTCTGCCGATGCCAGCTGTGGCAACGGCGCCGCCGAGGGCAGTCTCCACCACCGTGCCGCCGCCGACCCGGTTACGGATCGACAACGTGGCGCCGACCCGCGCGGCCCGCTCACGCATGATCTCCAAACCGTAGCTGTCCGCCCGTGGCCCTCCCAGGCCGCTGCCGTCATCAGCGATCCGCAGGAACGCGCGGGGCGGGTCCACCCGGCAGGTCACCCATAGATTCTGGGCGCGGGCGTGCTTGCGCGCGTTCGTGACGGCTTCCTGCGCGATGCGAAGCAGTTCGGTCTCCACCTCGATCGGCAGCCGTTGCAGCGACTCGTCCAGAACCAGGTGAATGGTCAGAGCCGCATCAGCGCCCACCTGCCGGACATAGCTGGTCAGGGCGGCCCCCAGGCCGGTCGCCGGTTGGACATCCGTACGCAGATCGAAGATGGACAACCGCAGCTCCGTGACGAGCCGGGTGAGCTCGTCACGCAGCGACGTGAGCCCGGCCAGCACGATCGGGTCGTCGGTGTCGGCCCGGATACCGTCGACCAGGTAGCCAAGCGAGGCGAGGTCCTGGGCGATGCCGTCGTGGATCTCGCGAGCCAGCCGGCGGCGCTCCTCGACCGTGGCGAGTGCCCGAACGTCGCTGAAAATGTGCCCGGAGTCGATACGCAGCGCGGCATCGTCGAGCAGCAGTTGCACGTGCGTCAGATCCCGATGGCTCCATTGGCCGCCGAGGCGTTCCATGGCGAGCAGGCCGGTGCGCCGCTCACCCAGCCGCATCGGCAGGACGGCACTCATCCCCACCGTCCGGTCGCTGAACGTCCCCGGCGCCTGCTCCCCCCGCCCCCGCCGCCAGACCCGGGCCCAGAGTCCCCGTTCGAGATCCGGGGACCAGGTCACACGGTCTGATCCGGCGGCCGCGAGTACGGACAGCGACGGCAGATCGTGCGGCTCGCCGGCGCGATCGGCCACGACATAGAGCACGGCGCGGTCGAAGCCGACCTCGGCGCGCACACTGCCCAACAGGTGCTGTCCCAAGCTGACCTCATCCAGGCCGGAGGGCAGGGCACGGGTAATGTCCCGCAGCCGCGTCAGCAGCCGGTGTGCGGCCAGATAGGTGTCCCGCGACGTCGGCTGGCGGCGTTGCGAGGAGCTGGCCCAGGCCCCCAGCAGCCCGGTGGCCAGACCCAACATGACCCACTGGCCACCGAGCAGGACATTGCTGCGCGTCACCGTCGCGCCGGTGGCCACCGCAACCGCCGTCAACATCACGATCTCCACGCTGAACGCCAGACCCGCCACCCAAAGGCCGGCGCGCAGCCCGGCCGCAAGCGTGGGGACAACCAGGTACGGCAGCAGTGCCTGCGGGAACTGTGGCGCGGTCGCGATCACGGTGGCCGTCAGGGCGGCCTCGGCGATGGGAACGGCAGCGACCCAGCCCATCGGCAAATAGAGCGACGCAATCATTGCGGCCAGCGCCAAGGCCGCCAACCAGTTCAACCCGCCATGCGCCCCCACGCTGTCGTCGGACAGCACCAGTGCGGCACACAGCGCTAGCACCGCGCAACGCAGCGCAGCAGCCGCGAGCATTGCCGGGTCGCGCATGGGGCGGCGCCACCACCACGACCCGATCATGGCGTAGACGCTCGCACAACCCACCGGGCGCGACCAGGGACGATCGGCGTACGGGCGGCAGCCGGAAGAACCGATCAATGTGGCGGCCGCCCCGGACAGCGCCGACCGGCGCCCCTGCCTCTCCTCGTTCAGGGGTTCTAGGCGCCTTCAGGTCGTCGGTTCAGGGGTGCTATGAGGCGTACAACGCCTCGACGTCGGCGGAGAAGTCCTGCACGACGATCGCCCGCTTCAATTTCATCGACGGGGTGAGTTGGCCGCCCTCCTCGGTCCAGTCGACGGACAGGATCCGGAACCGCTTGATCGCCTCCGCCTGGGACACGGCCCGGTTCGCGTCGTCGACTGCTGACTGCACCTCGGCGATGAGATCCGGATCGTCCACCAGCTCGGCGATGGTGGCTGTTTCGGACTTGTGGTGCTGCTTGGCCCAGGCCGGAAAAGCGTCCGCGTCGATGGTGACCAAGGCGGCGATGTACGGCTTGTTGTCGCCGACGACCATGCACTGGCTGACAATCGCGCTGGCGCGCAGTCGATCCTCCAGCACGGCGGGGGCGACGTTCTTGCCGCCCGCGGTGACCAGCAGTTCCTTCTTGCGGCCGGTGATGCGGACGAACCCCTGATCGTCGATCTCACCGATGTCGCCGGAGTGGAACCAGCCGTCCGCCGACAGTGCCTCCGCCGAGGCGTCCTCGTTGTTCCAGTAGCCGCGGAAGATGTGGCCACCCTTGAGCAGGATCTCGCCGTCCTCCGCGATCCGGACGGCGGACCCCGGGGTTGGTTGACCCACCGTGCCGATACGCAGCGCCGACGGTCGGTTGACGGTCGAAGCGGCGGCCGTCTCGGTCAATCCGTACCCCTCCAGGATGGTGATGCCGATGCCCCGGAAGAAGTGCCCCAGCCGTTCTCCGAGAGGCGCACCGCCGGAGACGGCCCAGCGGATGTTGCCACCCATGGCGCCGCGCAACTTGCCGTAGACCAGTCGGTCGAAGACGAGGTGCTTCAGGCGCAGCAGGATTCCGGGACCGTCGGAGTCGATCGCCCGGCTGTAGTCGATGGCGGTGCCTGCGGCCGCATCGAAGATCCTGCCCTTGCCTTCCGCCGTCGCCTTCTGCTGCGCGGAGTTGTAGATCTTCTCGAACACACGGGGCACGGACAGCACGAACGTCGGGCGGAAACTCTGCAGATCAGGCAACAGGTTTTTCACGTCGGCCGTGTGCCCCATGCGAACCCTCGCGCGCACACAACCCACCTGGATCATGCGGCCGAACACGTGCGCGACGGGCAGGAACAGCAGGGTCGAGGGCTCATCGTCCAAGAACACCTCGGGCATGCCCTGGATGACGTTGTCGACCTCGAACATGAAGTTGGCGTGCGTCAGCTCGCAGCCCTTCGGGCGCCCCGTCGTCCCGGATGTGTAGATGATCGTGGCGATCGCGCCGGGCGTGACCGTTTCTCGGCGCTGCTCCAGGTCCGCATCGGAAACGTGATCACCCTCAGCTGTCAAGGTCGCGGTCGCGCCCTCGTCGAACACCCAGGAGCGCCGTACGTCCGGCAGCGCACCAGCAACCTCGGCAAACACCGTGCGGCTTCGCTCGGACTCCAAGAAGACCGCCACGGCACCGGAGTCGGACAGGCACCATTCGACCTGCTCCGGGGAGGAGGTCTCATAGATGGGTACGGAGACCGCACCTGCATACCAGATGGCGTAGTCCACCAGCGTCCACTCATACCGGGTCCGGGACATGACTCCGATCCGGTCGCCGGGCTCGATGCCCGCGGCCATCAGGCCCTTCGCTACCCCGACCACCTCGGCCAGGAACTGCGCCGCGGTCACGTCGGACCAGCCGGCGTCGGTCCGTCGCGCCAGCACCGCACGGGTCGGTTCGGCGTGCGCGTTCTCCACAATGTGGTCGGCCAGCCCACCGGTGGTCGGGGGAGCCACGATCTCGGGGACGGTCGTTTCGCGCACGGGCGCTTCTCCTTTGGGTCGCGTCTGGCGGGGGTGCTGGTTGGGCGATTCCGTGACGGTAGGTGACAGGAGACCCCCGAGGTGCCCGATCACGGATATCGACGTTGACCTGTTGTTGACTTTTCCCCGGCTCGGCTATCCGCCGGGTTGTCCTGGTAAGGCGCCGCCCCACCGCATGCCAGGATCTGCCGACGTGCCGTTCATCGACCTCGTGGACGAAACCTTCCTCGTCGCGGATCCCGCCGTCGTGGCCCGGATCGTGGCCGATCCAGCCCGCTGGCGGCGGTGGTGGCCGGACCTCACGCTGACAGTGTTCATGGATCGCGCAGTGCAGGGTCAGCGGTGGTCGGTGGCGGGCGCGCTGGTCGGCAGCAGCGAGATCTGGTTGGAGCCCTACGGGGACGGCGTCCTGCTGCACTACTACCTGCGCGCTGATCCCACTGCTCGTGGCTCCAACACCGATATCGCCACCCAGCCGACGGGGCCGGCCGGCTGGCGTCGGGCGGCTCGGTGGCGGCGCGCGCGGGCGCTGGCCTGGAAGCGGCATGTCTGGGCGCTGAAGGACGAGCTGCAGGCCGAGCGGTCGGTGGGCATGCCCCGGGCGACCCAGCTCACGTCCGAGGTCAAGGTGCGCGCGGAGAATGCCGAGAACTGAGCACATGGTGGTGGCCCGATGTCCGGACTGCGGAGCCGCGGTGCCGATCGGCGCTGCCTGGTGCGGGCTGTGCCTGAGTGACCTGCGGACAGCTTCGGAGCCCGCTGCCGAAGGTGCGGCACGGGATGTCGACGCCGACGTCGCCGAGCAGGACCTGCCCACCCAAGAGCCCAGCGCCACCGAGCAGCCCGAGGCCGCCTCGATCGAGCCAACGCCCCACGGGAGCATGGCGGCGACGCGGTCTGGTGGACGCCACGCCGCCAGCCAGCACCCGGGAGTCCTGAACCAGGACCTGACGCACCAGGACGGTCGCAATCCTGGCCTCACGCACCAGGACGTCCCGCACCAGGATGTCGCGCACGAGGACATCCGACCCCGGGCGCTGGCGGCCGACGCGCCGGAGTCTGCGTCGGACGATCCAGCGGCGGCGCTGCTGGCCCAACTGGCAGTCGCTGAGCGCGCTGATCGGCCACCGATGCCGGCCATCCTGGCGACCACCGGCGGTCGGGTGGCCGTGGCCACGGGCGGGGCAGTCGCCCTCACCGCCGTGCTGGTGATGCTGTTCTGGCTGGCCGGCCTCGTGCTGTGAGGATCGGTCGCTGAATCGACGTGGGGCCGACCCTCGCCGCCGCGCTGCCCGTAGGCGCTGCCCGTAGGCTCTGCCCGTAGGCTCTGAGTCGTGCGTCTGCACGTGGTGAGCGATGTTCATGGCGCCGTCGAGGACCTTGCGCGAGCGGCCGACGGGGCTGATGTATTCATCTGCCTCGGTGATCTGATCCTGTTTCTGGACTATGACGATCCTGGGCAAGGGATCTTCGCGGATCTGTTCGGTGCCGCGGATGCCCGCCGCTTCGTCGAACTGCGTACGGCAAACCGTTTCGGGGAGGCGCACGAGTTCAGCGCCGGGCTGTGGGCGCGGATCCAGGGTGACCGGCGGGAGGTCATGTCCGAGCATGTCGACCGTCAGTACGCCCGGTTGTTCGAGGCGATGCCCGCGGGTTACCTGACGTACGGCAATGTCGACGTACCGGCCCTGTGGCCCCGGCACGTACGGGATCACCACGTTGTCCTCGACGGCCAGGTCATCGAGATCGGTGGCCTCCGGTTCGGCTTCGTCGGCGGGGGTCTAGTCAGTGCCATGCGGACCCCGTACGAGATATCCGACGATGACTTCGGCGCGAAGGTCGCGGCGCTCGGCACCGTCGACGTCCTCTGCAGCCACATCCCCCCAGCGGTCCCCGAGCTGACCTACGACGTCGTCGCCCGGCGCTTCGAGACAGGTTCGAGCGCGCTGCTGACGGCGATCCGGGAAACCCAACCGCGGCTGGTCCTGCACGGTCACGTGCACCAGCCGTTGGTGCCGCGGATGCGCATCGGCCGCACCGAATGCATCAACGTCGGGCACTTCCGGGCACGTCGCCGTCCGTACGTCCTGCAGTGGTGAAGCCGGTCGGCGGTAGCCTGCGCGACCATGGCCGAGCAGACCGAGTCGCGCATTGTCATCGCCGCCAGCCCCAGCGCGATCATGGATGTGATCGCAGATCTGGAGCGCTACCCGGAGTGGAGTGATGGGATCCGGTCTGTCGAGGTGCTCGCCGAGTTCGAGGACGACGGTCGACCGGCCGAGGCCCGGTTCCGCCTGGAGTCCGGTCCGATCAAGGACACCTACGAGTTGGAATATGACTGGGACGGGGACCGATCGGTCTCGTGGGCGCTGACGACCGGCCAGATGCTGACGCACATGGACGGGACGTACGCGCTGTCCGACAACGGCGACGGCACCACCGAGGTGTCCTACCGGTTGGCGGTCGACGTGAAGGTCCCGATGATCGGCATGATCAAGCGCCGGGCGGAGAAGGTGATCGTGGACACCGCACTGCGTGGGTTGAAGCAGCGGGTGGAGTCCTGATTCGTCGAGTTCGCCACCCATCCCGCCATCCGAGGGAGACGTCATGAGTAAGCCCGCTGATCAGCCCGGCGACGACCAACCCGGCGACAGCCAACCCGGCGACAGCCAACGACTGTCCGAGCAGGAACAACTCGACGAAGAGGCCGGTGCCGGCGGAGGGGATTGGGCCGACTGGACCGACGGCGCCCGGTGGGGTCGCGGTGAGCCGTTGGGCAATGCCGGTGAGGAGGCCACCCGGCTGATTGCGGCGGCACAGTCCGCCTGGGCGCAGTGGTCGGGCCGGCCGGAGGTAGCCGAGGCTGTGGGCCACCTGCAGACCGCGTTCGGTGAGGTGGGCGCCGCGTTGCGCGCGATGACAAGCGTCGTGGCGGACCCAGCCGAGCCGGAGCCCGCGGCCGCCGCCGAAGACAGGGAGCCCCCTCCGCTCGGCACGGACACCGATCCCGCGAACTGAACCACACGGCGGGCAACGCAACGCGGACACGGCGAGGAGGGGCACTCATGGCGTTGACCATCGGTGTCGACATCGGCGGTACGAAGATCGCCGCTGGGGTGGTCGACGATGCGGGGGCCATCCTGGCCGAAGCCCGGCGGGACACCCCGGCCCGGGACCCGCAAGCCATCGTCGATGTCATCGTGGCCGTCGTACGGGAGCTGATGGCCGCCCACGTGGTCGAGGCGGTCGGGTTGGGGTGTGCGGGGCTCATCGACGAAGGTCGATCCCGGGTGCTGTTCGCGCCCAACCTGGCCTGGGTGGAGCAGCCGCTGCGGGCCGCTGTGCAGGACGGCACGGGGCTGCCGGCGGTGGTCGAGAACGACGCCAACGCGGCGGCCTGGGCCGAGCATCGATTCGGCGCCGGTCGCGGCCATCGGGATCTGGTGCTGGTCACGGTGGGCACCGGCATCGGCGGCGGCATCGTCATGGAGGGCCGCCTGCAGCGCGGGGCGCACGGCGTGGCGGCCGAGATCGGCCACATGCGGATGGTGCCGGATGGGCGGATCTGCGGGTGCGGTAGGCGGGGTTGCTGGGAGCAGTACGCCAGCGGAAATGCCTTGGTACGCAAGGCCCGTGCGTTGGCCGCCGATCGCCGCCCCGAGGCCGGCACCCTCCTCGAGCTGGGCGACGGCACCCCCGAGGGAGTGCAGGGCCTCCATGTCACGGCCGCGGCGCGCCAAGGTGATCCCGTCGCGTTGGACGCCTTCCGAGTCGTCGGTGGCTGGCTGGGGGAGGGCCTGGCCGATCTGGCGGCACTGCTGGACCCGGGTGCCTTCGTGCTGGGCGGCGGGGTCGCGGAGGCCGGTGACCTGTTGGTCCGACCGGCCAGCCAGTCGCTGGCCGAGGCCCTCGTCGGGCGGCAGCACCGACCGGTTCCGCAGATCGTGCTCGCCGAACTCGGCAATTCCGCCGGGCTGGTCGGCGCAGCCGATCTGGCTCGGTTTCGCTGAGGGGGCCCGGCGCCGCCCAGCAAGTCCGCCGGGCTGGTCGGCGCAGCCGATCTGGCTCGGTTTCGCTGAGGGGGCCGAAGTACGGCCCGGCTACCCACCCGAGCGGTAGCCCGGGACCAGTTCGGTGGCCAGTTGCTCGAGGAACAAGCCGATGTCGGTGACGACGCCGACCGCCTGGGCCGACCCGCGGTCGGCGAGTTTTGTGACCGTGGCGGGGTTGATGTCCACGCAGAGCAGCGGGATCGCGGCGGGCAGGATGTTGCCGGTCGCGATGGCATGCAGCATGGTGGCGACCATGATCGCGTACCCGACGTTGGGCAGTTGCGCGCGCATCGCGCGTTGACCCTCGATCACGTCGGTGATGACGTCGGGCAGCGGACCGTCATCCCGAACCGACCCGACGAGCACCCAGTCGGCGTCAGCTTCGACCAGCGCATGCATCACCCCGGAGGTCAGCACCCCCTGCTCGACGGCAGCACGAATGGATCCGGCCCGCCTGATCCGGTTGATAGCGCGGATGTGGTGCTCGTGGCCGTGCTCGACGCCGGAGCCCTTGGACAGATCGACGCCCAGTGATGTTCCATACATCGAGGACTCGATGTCGTGCGTCGCCAGCGCGTTTCCAGCGAACAGGACGTGCACGTAGCCGGCTCGGACCAGGGCTGTCATCGCCGGCGCCGCACCGGTGTGCACCACCGCCGGGCCGCCGACCCACAGAATCCGCTGACCGGCCGCCTTGACCGCGCGCAGGTCGTCGGCGAGTTGACGGACCTGCAGGGCCTGCGGCTTTTCACTGGAGACCACGGAGTTCATGAACTCGAACGAGCTCTCCTCGGACCGCGGCCGGGGCGGCATCTCGACCCGCACACCGCTTGCGCCGCAGACGATCTGGTCCCCGACGCGAACATCGCTCATCGGCACGGTACGGGCCCGACCGTCGGTCACCACGATGCCGCAGTCCATCTCCGGGTTCTCCATGCGCACCCAGGTGTCACCGATCCGCAGTCGGGTCTCCAGGTTGGTGGTCGAGTAGAAGTGCTCCGGGAACACCCCGTCCAGGTCAGCCGTGACCAGTCGCAGCACACCCGGGTCGATCAGGTTGACGCCGTAGGCCTGCAGCCGGCCGAGGAGTTCCTGCAGTTCGTCCTGGTTGTCTGCGGTAACGGCCATCCGTACGGCGGAATCGTCCTCCGAGCGCTTGCCGACGTCGAACCGCTCGATGACGTAGTCGGCGCCGGCGCCGAGGATCGCATTCAGCACCCGGGCGTACTGCCCGGTGTCCAGGACATGGCCGAGCAGTTCGACGCGTTCGGTGACGGGCATGCGGGTGCCTCCAGCGGGGAGCGGGTCCAAACGTCGCGAGACTATCCAGACAGCGCCGAGCCAGCAGTCAAGCAGCGGCGGGCGAGAAGCTCAGACCACCGCGCCGTCGTCGCCGGAGTCGTCCTGCTCCACCCGGTCCTGCATGCGGGCGACCAGGGTGACGAAACCGGCAATGAAACCGGCGACAGCCACCCCGCCCAGGATGGGGTCCAGGCCCAGCAGACTGGTCATCAGCAGCAGGACGGGCCCACCCAGCACCCCGAGCCAAGCGAAGCGGGTGACCCGGTCGCCACTGGGCAGCGGCGGTGGCGGTGGCGGGACGAAATGGTCGGTGGGGTCGTCCAGCGGATCGGGGACGTCGGCTGTCCGCGGCGGCTGCCAGTCCTCGTCCTCGACTCGGAAGGCATCCGCGGGTGCCCGCGTGCCGCGCGAGGCGGGGTCATGGTCGCGACCGGGGTCCACCGCGGGGACGCTGCCCGGCCCGTTCTCCTCGACCGCCTGCCCCTCGACCGCCTGCCCCTCGACTGCCTGCCCCTCGACCGCACGCCCATCGATCGCTTGAGCCTCGGATTGCCCGGCGGCACCAGCGGCCGCAGCACCGGCTTCCAGGTCGGACCGTCGGATCAGCCGGCGGGACAGACCAGGGTCCGGGGCGGTCTGCGCGTACCCGGCGATGATCGCCGACCAGGCGGCATCCACTTCGCCCTCGCGCATGTCGGCGGCATCTCGGCGGGCGGCGGCGTCGGCCAGGAAGTCGGCGCGCAGGCCGGGCAGCGTCCGGCGGACCACGCTGCGCGCCAGGTCGGCTGAGCGCCGGTCCACGAAGAGCCGAGAGGTCGGCCGGGGCGGCGGTCGTACATCCCGGTAGGGCCCCGTCTCACCCGCCAGCGGTTCGATATAGGCGGCCACGCCGGCGTCGCGCAGCACCTGCAGGACGTGGTCCGACAACGGCGGGTCCACGTCGGCCAGCGGCACGTACGATGCCGCGGGCTCCAGACCGTTGTCACGTCGGGTCATATCACTCGCCGGCGCTCGGCGTGGACCTACTGGGTCGGTCGGGGCCAGCTCCGCTCTGGCCGGCGGCGATCCGCTGCACGAAATCCAGGCTGCCGGCGAAGATCGCCGGCGCGTCGTTGTCCAGCGTGGCGACATGAAACGAGTCGTGCAGGAGCACCTCGGTGCGGTCCTCGCTGCGTACGTGCGTCAGAATCCACGCCGTGTTCGACGGCTCGACCACATGGTCGTCGACGCTGCGGAAGATCAGCAGCGGCTGGGTTACGTGGGTGATGTCCTGCTTGACCACGGTCCACAGTTGGCTGAGGGAGTGCGCCGCGCGCAGCGGCAGTTTTTGGTAGGCCCCCTCGTCCCCGCCGGCCTTGATGTCATTGGAGATGCCGGGGAAGGCCGGCACGATGCGCGACAGGTACGGCAGTAGGACACGGTCCTTACGCTCGGAGTGCACCGCCGGGTTGACCAGGACGAGGCCGGCGACGTCCGCGGGCCGTTGCTCGGCGAGCCGCAGAGCCAGGGTGCCGCCCATCGACAGTCCCGCGACCACCACGGCGTCGCAACGCTCCCGCAGTTGGGTCAGGGACCGGTCGACCGTGGCGTACCAGTCCTCCCACCGGGTGACGTTCATGTCCTGCCAGCGGGTCCCATGGCCGGGCAGCCGCGGTACGTCAACCGTCAGGCCGGCAGCGGCCAGGTGCCGGGCCCAGGGGGTGACCGACTTGGGCGACCCGGTGAAGCCATGGATCACCAGCACGCCCACCGGCCCGCCCTCGTGGGCGTACGGCTCGGCTCCGGGCATCAATGGCATGACATGCTCCGCATCACTGGCATCGAATGCTCCGCATCACTGGCATGACATGCTCCGCATCGATCGCATGGAATCTCGCCCGCGCGCTCACGGCAGGTCGGTTGCGACGATGGTGGCACACCCGCGGCGCCCAGGCGTCCCGGTGACCCCGCCGGCCCGCCCCGCCAGAGGATCCAGCGCTTCGCCAAAGGTGTGACCTCGGCCCATTTAGGGGAGTCGTTGCCGCAGATCGCCGCGGCGGCCTACTCTTCGGCGGGTCGAGCGGTGCGAGCAGGCGGACGTCAGGGTTCGGTGGTCGGCTGGCTGTCGTGGATCAGGTCGGAAGGTGCACCGTGTTCTATCTGTTAATCAAGCACATCGTGCTCGGGCCCTGGTTGAAGCTGCTGTTCCGACCGTGGGTCGAGGGCCTGGAGCACGTCCCCACCGACCGTGCGGTCATCTTCGCCAGCAACCACGTGTCCTTCAGCGACTCCATCTTCTTCCCGCTCGTGGTGCCCCGGCACGTCACCTTCCTGGCCAAGAGCGACTACTTCACCGGTGGTGGCGTCAAGGGGTTTTTGATCAAGGGGTTCATGTCTGGCGTCGGAATGGTGCCGATCGACCGATCCGGGGGCCGCGCCGCCGAGGCCGCGCTGCGGACCGCCCTGCGCATCCTCGGCACTGGCCAGAATCTCGGCATCTACCCGGAGGGGACCCGCTCGCCGGACGGCCGGCTGTACCGCGGCAAGACCGGTGTGGCCCGGATGGCTCTTGAGGCCGACGTCATGGTGATTCCGGTGGCCATGATCGGTACGTACGAGATCCAGCCGCCCGGACAGATCCGCCCGAACATCAAGCGGGTGGGGATCCGGATCGGCGCCCCGCTGGACTTCTCCCGGTATGCAGGGATGGAGCGGGACCGGTTCGTCCTACGCTCGATGACCGACGAGATCATGTATGAGTTGATGCTGCTGTCCGGCCAGGAGTACGTGGACATGTACGCCACCCGGGCCAAGGAATTGCGCTCAGCCGCGCGTTCGAAGGTCCACAACACCCACGCCACCGAGGCCGACGACGATGACGAGATGGAGAGCCCAGCCCGTATTGCTGGCTGAGGTCCCTGCTGGCTGAGCAGCACGCCGCCGAGCAGCTCAGTCCTGGTGCGCCCAGCCCTTCGACCGGCTGACCCCCTGTCGCCAGCGTCGATGATCACGCTCGTCGCGCGGACCGGGGGTGTACGTCGCCGACGATCGCCGCGACGCGCGCAGCTCCTGCGCATCCGCCCACAGCCCGGTGCCGAGCCCGGCCAAGAACGCCGCACCCAGCCCGGTGGTCTCCAGCTGTGCCGAAACGTCGACCGGTACCTGCAGCTGGTCGGCCTGGACCTGGCACAGGAACCCGTTGGCCGCAGCACCTCCGTCGACGGCCAGGCGGGGCAGCGTGACGCCGGCCTCGCTGACCATCAGGTCCACCACGTCGCGGACCTGGAAGGCGATGGCCTCCAGGGTCGCCCGGACCAGGTGCGCGCGGGTGGTGCCGCGGTTGATGCCCACGATGGTGCCGCGCGCGTGCGGGTCCCAGTCGGGTGCCCCCAGCCCGGTCAGCGCCGGGACGAACACGACGCCGCCGGTATCCGGGACTGAGCGGGCCAGTTCCTCGGTCTCGGCCGCGTTGACGATGATGCCCAGCCCGTCCCGCAGCCACTGGACCGCCGCGCCGGTGACGAAGATCGCACCCTCCAGCGCATACTCCAACCGGCCGTCGGGGTGCTGCCAGGCGACCGTGGTCAACAGCCCCGCGCCCGAACTGACCGCCTCGACCCCGGTGTTGACCAGCAGGAAGGACCCCGTGCCGTACGTGCACTTGGCGTCGCCCACCTCCAGGCACGCCTGTCCGAACAGTGCCGCCTGCTGATCTCCCGCGATCCCGGCGATGGGCAGATCCAGGCCACAGAATGCCGTCGGGTCGGTCCGCCCAATCACTGCGTACGACGGCACTACCTGCGGCAACGCCTGCAGCGGTACACCGAACAGCTCGCCCAACGCCGCGTCCCAGGCGCCCGTGTGCAGGTCGTAGAGCAGTGTGCGTGACGCGTTGGAGGCGTCGGTGACGTGGTGCACCCCGCGGGTCAGCCGGGCAATCAGGTAGGAGTCGACGGTCCCGATCGCGACCTGCCCCGACCGCACGCCGTCCCAGGTCCGCGGGTCGTTGCTGGCGATCCAGGACAGCTTGGTGGCCGAGAAGTACGGGTCCAGCCGCAGACCCGTGACCGCGGCGATGTGCGCCTCGTGCCCGTCGGCCCGCAACTGTTCACACAGCCCCGCGGTTCGGCGGTCCTGCCAGACGATGGCCCGCCGGGCGGCGCTGAGAGTCTCCCGGTCCCACAAGCACACCGTCTCGCGCTGATTGGTGATCCCGACCGCGGTGAGGGTGACCCGCTGCGCGGCTGGGTCCGCCAGGACGGCCTGCGTGGCGGTGATCGTGGCGGCCCAGATCTCGCCCGGGTCGTGCTCCACCCACCCGTCCCGCGGGAAGTGCTGCGGGAACTCCGCGTAGCCACGGGCGACGACCAGTGCGTCCCCAGTGACGACCAACGCGGTGACACCGGTCGTGCCGGCGTCGATGGCCAGGACCGCGGGGATAGGCGCGGAAGTGGGGACTATGGACTGCCCGGGCATGCGGACGACCCTAGGTCGATCTTGGCGGCGATGTGGGCAGTACGGTGCCCGTCGTGACAATCGAACCGGCGGCTGGCAGCAGTCCCGGTCGGCCAGTGTCGGCAGCCGTGGTCACCGGCCCGCCGGAGGTCCCGCCGAAGGCCGCACTGGTGCTGTCCGTGCTGGTGCTCGGCGCCGTGGTGGCCAACATGAACCTGTCGATCGCCAACGTGGCGTTGCCCACCATCGGCCGTGACCTGGGGGCCTCGCAGGACCAACTGACCGCGATCGCCAGCGCCTTCACCCTCGCGCTGGCCGCCTCCGTGCTCTACCTGGGCGCGGTGGGTGACAGGTACGGCCGCAAGCTGCTGTTCGTCTGCGGCTCCGCGTTGGCGATCCCGACCGCAGCGTGGGCGGCCTGGGCGCCCAACGTGGAGTCCCTGGTGCTGGCCCGGTTCGCCTCCGGGATCGCAGCCGGACTGATGTTCCCGACGACGCTGTCGCTGGTCACGGCGTTGTGGCACGGACCGGCCCGGACCCGGGCCATCGCAGTCTGGTCCGGGGTGGGCGGCGGTTTCGCAGCACTCGGTCCGCTGCTCGGCGGCTGGATGCTGGAGCACTTCTGGTGGGGGTCCGTCTTCCTGATCACGGTGCCCTTGGTGGTGGTAACCCTGGTGCTCGGGCTGATCGTGCTGCCCTGGACCGCCGGGGAGGAGGTCACCCCGGTGGACCACCTCGGCGGGGTGCTGTCGATCATCGGAGTCGCGGCATTGGTCCTTACCGTCGAACGCGCCAGCCGCGGGCTGTCGCCGTTGTTCATCGGGCTGATGGTGACCACCGTGCTTGCGTTGAGCGCCTTCGTCTGGCGGCAGCGGCGCGCCCCGCACCCGCTGATGGACCTGGACCTGGCCGCGGCGCGACCGTTCTGGGTGGCCTCGGTCGCCGGGGCGGTGACGTTCGGCTCCCTGATCGGAGCCATGTTCGTGGGGCAGCAATTCACCCAGAACGTGCTCGGCTACCAACCGCTGGAGGCCGCGCTGACCGTCGTCCCGTCGGCGGTGCTGATGATGCTTGCCGCTGGCCCGGCGGCCCGCATGATCGCTGCCCGCGGTTCCCGGGAGACGTTTGCCCTGGGTCTGCTGGTGGTCGCGATGGCCTTCCTGGTGATGCTGGTGACATGGCGGCCCGGCGCCGCGCTGGGCTGGGTGCTGGTGACGTACGCGCTGACCGGCACGGGCGTCGGGCTGTGCGCCACGCCCGCGTCCCGGTCCCTGATGTCGTCGCTACCGGTGTCCCGGGCGGGCATGGGCTCGGCATTCGTGGACCTCACCCGCGACTTCGGCGGCGCCATCATGCAAGCCACGATGGGCGCCCTGCTGGCCGTCACCTATGCCGGCTACTTCGCCCGCGCGTTCGCCTCGCTGCCGCCGGACCAGGCCGACAGGTTGGGGCAGGACGCCGCCCAGCAGATCTCGTCCTCGTATTCCGGTGCTCTCGAGGTCGCCAAAGGATTCCCGCAGGCCGATGCCCAGCAACTGGTCGCCGCGGCGGCGAAGGCGTTCACCGAGGGGCAGGCGGCTGCGGTCTCCGTCGGTCTGGTGCTGACCCTGGCCGCCCTCGGCCTGGTCTGGTGGAAGTACCCCCGCCGGGCCGAGGAGGAAGCGTTCTTCGCCCGGATCGCGGAACTGGACGTCGACGAGCGCGTCAGCTCCTGACCCGGCGGGCCATCTCTCGGGCTGCCCGTACGATTCCCTCGTGCCCGACACCCTGACCTGGCCAGACCTGCCGGCGGCCCAGCAGCCGGCCTGGCCGGACCGCGACGCGCTGGCCCGGGCCACCGCCGAACTGCGCAGCCTGCCCCCGCTGGTGTTCGCCGGGGAGTGTGATCTGCTGCAGGACCGGCTGGCTGCTGCCGCCGAGGGTCGCGCATTTGTCCTGATGGGCGGGGACTGCGCGGAGACCTTCGCCGCGAACACCGCCGACTCCATCCGAGCCCGATTGAAGACCGTGCTGCAGATGGCGATCGTGCTGACCTACGGCGCTTCGCTGCCGGTGGTGAAGGTGGGCCGCCTGGCCGGGCAGTTCTTCAAACCGCGATCGAAGCCGACCGAGATGCGCAACGGGGTGGAACTTCCGTCGTACTTCGGTGATGCGGTGAACGCGATCGAGTTCGACGCGGCGGGCCGTGAGTTGAATCCCCATCGACTGGTGTCGGCCTACCACTCCTCCTCGGCTGCACTGAATCTGGTGCGCGCCTTCACCCAGGGCGGGTATGCCGACTTGCGGCAGGTACACGCCTGGAATCAGGACTTCGTCCACGAATCGGTCGCGGGCCAGATGTACGAACGGATGGCCGGAGAGATCGACCGGGCGCTGTCGTTCATGTCGGCATGCGGTGCGGACCCGGAGGAGTTCCGCCGGGTCGAGTTCTACGCCGGGCACGAGGCGCTGTCGTTGGACTACGAGCGAGCGTTGACCCGGATCGATTCCCGCACCGGGCTGCCGTACGACGTCTCCGGGCATTTCCTGTGGATCGGTGACCGTACCCGCCAGCTCGAGGGTGCCCACGTCGACTTCGCCGCCCGCATCCGCAACCCGATCGGGATCAAGATCGGGCCGTCGGCCGCCCCCGAGGAGGTGCTGGAACTCCTCGCCCGACTCGACCCCGACCGGCAACCGGGACGCATCACGCTGATCACACGCATGGGTGCTGCGAAGGTGGCCGAGTTCCTGCCGCCCATCGTGGCCAAGGTCGAGGCCTCCGGTCATCACGTCGTGTGGGTCTGCGACCCCATGCACGGCAACACCCGCGAAGCGGCTAGCGGACACAAGACCCGCTCGTTCAATGATGTGCTGGCGGAGGTCCGCGGGTTCTTCGATGTGCACCGTGAACTCGGTTCGATCCCCGGTGGTCTGCACGTGGAACTCACTGGCGACGACGTGACCGAATGTGTGGGCGGTACGGGTGGCATCGCCGAGGATGGCCTCGGGGTGCGCTATGAGACCGCGTGCGATCCGCGGCTGAACCGTGTGCAGTCGCTGGAACTGGCCTTCAACGTCGCGGAGATGCTGGTCCACCGCTGAAGCACCCGGACCCCTTCTCGCTAGGGTGGACGATCGTGCCCAGCAACGACATGGTGGATCTGCGCAGCGACACCGTCACCGTTCCGACCGCGGCGATGCGGGCAGCGATGGCTGCCGCGCCAGTCGGGGACGACGTCTACGGCGAGGACCCGACCGTCAACGCGCTGGAGCGACGGGTCGCCGAACTGCTCGGGCACGAGGCCGGGGTGTTCACCCCGACCGGGTCGCTGGCCAATCAACTCGGCCTGCGACTGCATGTCCAACCCGGGCAAGAACTCGTCGCCGACTCGTTGGCGCACGTCGTGCGCGCCGAACTCGGCGCCGCGGCGGCGTTCAGCGGCATCACCACGCGCACCTGGTCCGCGCCGCGGGGCCTGCTCGACGTGGAGGTGGTCAGGGGGCTGATTGCTCCGGACGCCGGACCGTATCTGGTTTCTACGGTCGCGGTCGCGGTGGAGAACACCCACAACTTCGGCGGCGGGACCGTGCAGTCGTTGGCCGAATTGCGCCGGCTGCGCGAACTCGCCGACGAGCACCGGTTGGCCCTGCACCTGGACGGGGCCCGGCTGTGGAACGCGCACGTGGCCACCGGGGTGCCGCTGCGCACCTACGGCAGCCTGTTCGACACCGTCAGCGTGTGCTTCAGCAAGGGCCTCGGAGCTCCGGTCGGCTCGATGCTGGTCGGCTCGACGACGGCGATCGCTGCGGCCCGGGTGTGGCGCAAGCGGTACGGCGCCGGGATGCGGCAGATCGGGGTGCTGGCGGCCGCGGCGGAGTACGCGTTGGACCACCATGTCGACCGGCTGGCCGACGACCACCGGCGCGCGCAGCAGCTGGCCCGGGCGTGTGCGAATGGTGCACCGGTGGTCGACCCCGATCAGGTGCCGACGAACATCGTCCCGTTGGATCTGTCGGCCACCGAGTGGACCGCCGCCGCGTTCGCCGCCGCAGCCCGCGAATCGGGCGTTCTCGTCTCGGCGCTGGGACCGCGATTCGTCCGGCTGGTCACCCACCTCGACGCCGACGACGCGGGAGTCACGTACGCAGGTGACGTCCTGTCAGGCCTGCTGGCCCAGCAAGGACCTGCCTGAGACGTTCGTCGCCGTCTGTACGGGGGGCCAAGGGCGTCCAGTCGCGCCGGGTGCTACCGGCCCGGCAGGTTGGTCGGGCCCGGGTCATCCCCAACCGGGTCGGCGTGCTCTGGGTTGGCGTGCTCTGGGTCGGCGTGCAGAGGGTCGGCGTGCAGGAGGCCAGCGTGCTCGGAGGCTGCGCTGTCCAGCTCGGCGGGGTCTACGTCGACATCGGAGCCCGGGTCGGCAGCCGCGACGGCTAACCCGGGGACATCCAGGCCGGCGATGTCGAAACCGGAGACGTGTCCGACCGCTGGCGGGGTCTGACCGCGGAACACGTGCGCCAGGCCCCAGGCGGCGGCCAGACCCAGGCCGTTCAGCGCCCAGTGCAGACCCACCGGGGGCAGCAGACTCCCCGTCCACCAGCGCAGGGCAGCGAAGCCGACCCCTGCGGCCGCCGTGCCGAGGACCGTCAGCACGATAGCCACGATCCGCCCCCGCAGGCCGGTGCCCAGTGCCGAGCCGATGGCCTGGTGCGACTCGTGCATCGGGATCGCGGGCAGCACGTGCCACAGTCCAAACAGCACGGCCGTCCCGGCGATCGCCCAGCCAGGCCCCCAGCGCACCATGATCATTCCGTACAGCACCCCACGGAACGCGGTCTCCTCCAGCAGGACCGTGCCGAACGGAACATCGATCAACGCGCGGCGGGCGATGGTGCGCCCGCGGGCTGTCGTGGCCCGCTCGTCGGCGAAGAGCTTGCGGGTACGGGGCAGCGCGGCGCCGAGCACGTACACCAGGGCGACCGCTGCCACCAGGCCAAGCCCCCACAGGAGGCCGGGCAGCACGGTGCGCGGCGCCAGCCCGAGGTCGGCCAGGCTCAGCCCCGAGCCCAGTCCGATGCTCACGAACCCGACCGCGAACAGCATCGCCATCGGCACGTAGTAACGGTCATGCATCCGGTTGGTCGCCAAGTTGGCGGCGACCATCACGACGATGACCGCGACGAGGAGATACACCGGTGGGCTCAGCCCACCGCAGTGCTGGACACACTGCCGGACACACTGCCGGACACACTGCCGGGCAGCGCAGCGTGCGCCACCTGCCCCGTGATCGGGTCCATCGTCGGCAGCGTGGCCATCCGGTCCAGGACCTCCTGGCCTGGCACGTCCCACTTGCTCAGGGTGTCCGCGACCGCGGTCCGGGCTTTCTCCACCTGTTCGGCGACAACCCGCCGCTGGGCCCACAGCAACTCGCGTCGACGCAGCGCCACCTGCACCGGGTCCATCCCCGCTGGCGGGTTGCTGAGGCCGTAGATGTCGCGGACCAACTCGGGGAGGTCGGCGCGGTAGTCGTGGCCAACGTTGCCGAAGACCCCTGGCACCACGTTCATCGCATTAAGGACATCGGCGAGCGTGACGAACATGGTCAGGAACGGCCGCCAGGCCATTTCGGCGGGGATACCGGGTGGCCGGGCAGCACGCGGGCCCAGCCACCACGGCCGCTGGATGGCGATCTCCGGCCCGAACTTCCCGATCGGGTCCTCGTCGTGGGTGAGCAGGACGAACCGGGCGCGCTGCCGGTCGGCTGCATCGGCGTCCTGCCACGCCTGGATGCCGGACACCTCCTGGACGCAGCCGTCCGGGTCGACGAGTTCGGGGGAGTTGCGCCAGTCACGGGTCCAGCGGCTGCCATCGGGGGTCCCGACGAACAGCGCGCGCTCGATACCCTGCTGGTGCAGCCCCTCCGCGCCCTGGTGCAGGAACGCATCCTGCGCGGTGTGCGCGCCCAGGCTCTCCCCGAACAACACGAGTTGCGGTCGGCGATCGGCCGGCAGCGCAGCGAGCCGTCGGTTCAGCAACGTCAGGAACGCCAGGTTGTTCTCCCGGCCCACGCGGACGCGGTCCAGGGACAGGAACGACGGCCGCAGGGAATATTGGATGCTGGCCAGCGCGCAGTCGCCACCGGTCAGATATTCCAGCGTCTCGGCGAGGACGTAGTTGACATAGCCGGTGCCGGTAGGGCTGGCGTAGCAGATCACCGACCGCTCGAACGCGCCCAGCCGCTCCAGTTCGTCCAGCAGCAGCGTGGCCCGCAGCAGCGGGGTGGGTGCGGATTCGAGTCCGACAAAGGCGCGCACCGGGTCGATCGCCGGTGCGCCGGTGACCTGCTCGATCTCGGGGGTGGTGAGCACCATGTTGACCAGTCGGCGGCCCTCCCGGGTCAAGGTGTCCCACGCGACCAGGCTGTTGGGTCCGCCGCTGACATGCACTGACGTCGGCGGTTCCTGGTACGCGGCTTCCAGGGAGTCCCCAGCCTGCTCCGCGCCGGAATACACCCGGTCCCCGATGGCCACGGCTGCGGTGCTCAGAACTCCCAGCCCGACGGTGTGGCCCACAGCGATGGCCAGGTCACGGTGCCGGTCGGGCAGCACGCTCATGAGTCCCGTGGCCACCAGCCGGGCCAGCACACCCTCGGCCCGGGCCAGCCCGACCAGGGCCACCGCGGTTCCGGCGCCGGCACCGAGCGCGAGCAACGCGCTGGTCTGAGTCTCCTCGTGACTGCGGTCGCGATGGTGCGCACCGCCTTCGGTCGAGTTGGCGGCGGTGCTGGAGTCCGCCGCGCCGCCGGTCACGGGGCCTGCCGTAACCGGGCCGGGCAGCCCGCTGCGGGTCCGTGGGTCGGTGCGATCGGCGTCGGCTGCAGCTGCCGCGCGCCGCACCCGGTAGACGTCCGCACCGGCAATGGCCGCACCGATCGCCCCGACCACAGCGGTCTGGATGAGGGCCGACCCCGACCGGCGCGGCATGGCGACATCGACCGCATCCAGCACCAGCGCGGTGAGGCTCCCGGCGATCGCGGCTCGGCGCAGTCGGGTGCCGGTGGTTCGCAGCGCTGCCCGCCGCAGCCGTTCGCCGGGTCGTTCGGGGCAGCTGGCTTCGACTCCTGCGCCGATACCGACCCCGGCGAGGTTGACACCGTGAGCCACCAGCCGTACGAGATTCCGGTTGTCGCGCAACGGGTTGCCGTCGCCGATTCGCCGATCGACCAGGCCGCCGACGGCGAGTCGAGCGCCGGCCCAGACCAGGGATTGGGCGGCGGCGACGATGCCGTAGTTGACGGCCCCGGTCATGCCGGTAGCCAGCGCCTGCCCAGCGACAGTGCGCGGCATCAGGCTGCGGCTGAAGGTGTAGCCGGACTGGGAGACGGCCGCGAACAACGCGGTGCGTTCTGCGAGCGTCCCACCGATGTTGTCGAACATGCCCCTGCGGTCCACGTACGCCTCCCTGCGACTGCCTGGTCCGGTCCGGCAGTCATCCTGCCGTCCGGCGCCCCCGTGGCGCGCGGCAGGGCTCGTGTCGCAAAGATCAGCGACGGGGCGCCCGAGCCTGCGCAACGCCCTCGGCGATGAAGTCGCGGACCAGGCGAACGAATCGGTCGGCATGCTCGATCTGGACCCAGTGCCCGCAGTGCCCGAAGACATGCAACTGCGCGTGGGGGATAGCCCGGGCCAGGTGCAGGGAGTTGTCCAGCGGGATGACCTGGTCTTCCCGGCCGTGGATCACCAGCGTCTGCATCGGCAGGGTGTGCAGGACGTCGTCGGAGACGGCCAACGAATCGATCCAGTGCTGTCGAGGAGCGGGAAACATGGCCGCGTAGGACTCCTGGACGCCGTCGTCGATCGAGGCGCGGTAGCGAAGCTCGGCGAGTTCGTCGTTGACCAAGCTCCGGTCGTAGGCGAAGACGTCCAGCAACTCCCGCATGGCCTGGACCGACGGTTCGTACCCCCATACCGCGTCCAATCCGGGGGTGAGCCGGAAGGGCACGCCGACCGATCCCATCAGCACCAATCGATCCACGCGCTCGGGGTAACGGGCGGCCAGGTGCAACGCCACGGCGCCGCCGAAACTGTTTCCGACCACGGCGACCCGGTCCAGGTCCAGGGTGTCCAGGACGGCCACGACGTGGTCGACCCACCCACTCAGCACGAAGTCGTGTCCCGGTGGCCGGCGGGTGCCGCCGAAGCCGACCAGGTCCGGGGCCACGACTCGCAGGGTCTGGGCGAACGCCGGGAGGTTGAGCCGCCAGTTGGCCCAGGCGGACACCCCGGGCCCGGACCCGTGTAGCAGCAGCAGCGGGGCTCCGTCCCCGGCGTCGTGCAGGTGCGTCCGGATGCCGCCGGCGTCCAGGGTGCGGCTGCTTGCGGCTGGGTCGCTGAGGTCCAGCATGGCGCTCATGCCTCCAGGTGGGGTACGGCTTCGTCGCGCCCGCCGCGCGGGCCGAGTTCGACCAGATACATGGCGGACAGGATGAACAGCCCACCGCCCACCGTACGAGCCGTGACCGGGTCCCCGGCCAGCAACACCCCGAAGATCCCCGCGAAGACTGGCTCGAACGTGAGGATGACGGCCACGCGGGTCGCGGTCAGGTGGGCCTGCGCCCAGGTCTGAATGAGGAAGGCGACCGCGGTGGCCGCTACCGCCATGAAGAGCACGGCGACCCAGGCGCTGAGATCGGGGGGCAACTGCGGCCCGCCCCCGGGCAGGGTCATCGTCCCGGCGACGACGGCGACGGTGAGCAGTTGAACCGTGGTCAGGGCGTACGCATCGCGTGGCGTCGACCACTCACCCAGTCCGACGATGTGCACGGCGTAGGCCAGCGCACACAGCAATGTCAGCGTCTCTCCCCAGCCCAGCGCGAAGCCACGCAGAGACAGCAGCCCGAGCCCAACCGTCGCGAGGCCGACGCCGGCCCAGGCCAGGCGGCCCACTCGCCGGCGCAGGACCAGGCCGGAGATCAGCGGGGTGAACACGACGAACATCCCGGTGATGAAGCCGGACACGGTGGCCGAGGTGTGCTGCAGTCCGACGGTCTGCAGGGCGTACCCCAGACCGAGCACGAGTCCCAGCAGCACCCCGTGGCGCAACTGCCGGCGCGACATGGACCACAGCGAACGAGGTCGCACGGCGACCAGCACCACAGCTGCGGCTGCGAACCGCCAAAAAAGGTAGGACGTGACGTCCATCCGGGAGACCAAGTTCTGGACGACCACGAAGGTCGATCCCCAGATCGCGGTCATCGCGATCAGCAGCCCAGTGGCCAGTCCCGGGTTACCCCGCCGCGCCGCACGGTGACCGCGGGCCAGCAGGCCGGTTCGCGATGGGGCAGTCGGGTGCGGGCGTACCGGCGGGCGGTCCTGGTGGGGACCGGTGGTGGGCACGGACACGGATCAGAAAATCTTCAGGATGACCGTGGTGCCGCGGGGGACAACCTCGCCGGCGCCGGGGGACTGGGAGTAGACCCGACCCAGCGGCGTGATGATCCCCTCCTGCAACTCGGTCTTCAGGCCCAGCCGGCGCAGTTCGTCCACGGCGTCGGCGCTGCGCGAGTCGACGACCGAGGGAACCTCGACCGGCGGCGGTCCCTTGGACACCCGCAGTGACACTGTGGTGCCCTTGTCGACGACCTTGCCTGCGCGGGGGTCGGCGGAGATCACGAGCCCGCTCGGCACCGAGTCGGAGAAACGCTCGGTGACGTCGTACCGCAACCGCCGAGATTCCACGGCGGTCTTCGCCTCGGCCAGGGACAGGCCGGCCACGACGGGCACCGGGACTGGCTTGGGCCCCTTGGACACCACCACGGTGACCACGGAGTTGCGCTTGAGCGGCTTGGCCGCGGGCGGGTCACTGGACAGGATCAGACCCGGCTTGACGGTCTCGTTGTACGCCCGCTGCTGCTCGCCGAGTTTCAGCTTCACCTTCGCCAGCGCGGCCTTCGCGCTGTCGGCCGTCATCCCGGTGAGGGCGGGGACTCGGTAGCGCTCGGGACCGCTGGAGACCACCGCTTCGACCGTATCCCCCGGCTTGAGCGTGCTGCCCGGTGTGGGCATCACCTCCTTGACCTGACCCCGCGGGATGGTTTCGCTCCACACCCGCTGGGCGACGACCATCCGCAGACCCTGGGAGTCCAACAGGCTGCCGGCCTCGTCCTCGGTCTGGCCGACGACGGCAGGCACCGCCACGGTCCGGCCGGGCCCGGCCCCCAGCCACCAAGCCCCGAAGGCAACGGAGCAGATCAGGGCGAGCATTGCCACCAGAATCAGACCGGTGTGCCGGGCGCGGCGAGCCGAGGGCCGGGGACTTTCAGCCGGCGGCGGGGTCGTCCCCCCCGGCTTCGGTCGGCCTTGGCTGTTGACCGGTGGACTGTTGAGCGGTGCTGGGGCAGGGGACTTCGGGCTGTCGGCGGGTGCCGGCACGCCGACGGTTCCGGCTGGCAGCGCGCCGAGGGAGGCCCAGCTGTCGTCCACGGACGGCACGACACCGGTGACGACCAGGGTGTCGCGGCGGTCTGCGAAGGGCCGCGGGTCCGGCAGTCCGCGGCGCAGCCGGCGTACGTCGCGCAGGAAGGCCGCGGCATCGGGATAGCGGGCGTCGGGGTCGCGCCGGGTGGCGCGCAACACCAGGCTGTCCAAGTCGTCGGACAACCCGGCGCGTACCCGCGACGGCGGCGGCACATCGGTGTTCACGTGCTGGTAGGCGACCGCCAGCGGCGTCTCGCCGGCGAAGGGCACCTGGGCCGTCAGCAGTTCGTACAGCAGGATCCCGGCGCCGTAGACGTCCGAGCGGATGTCGGCGATGCCGCGCTCCACCTGTTCGGGCGACAGGTAGGCAACAGTGCCGATCAGCATGCCCTGGGTCGTGCCGGTGGTCTGGCTGGACACGGCTCGGGCCAGGCCGAAGTCGGCGACCTTTACCCGGCCGTCGTCGGAGATCAGGACGTTCTCCGGCTTCACGTCGCGGTGCACGAAGCCAGCCGCGTGGGCTGCCCCGAGAGCCTCCAGCACTGGGTCCAGCAGAGCGAGCGCCTGCGCCGGATCCAGGGGGCCGTGCTCGCGGACGACGTCGCGCAGGGTACGCCCGGCGACGTACTCCATCACCAGGTAGACGCAGCCGTCATCGCTGCCCTGGTCGTGAACCGCGACAACGTGGTTGTGTGCCAACCGGGCGGCGGACCTGGCCTCGCGCTGGAAACGCGACACGAAGCCGGCGTCGTCGGCCAGCGCGGGATGCATGACCTTGACGGCGACGGTCCGGTCCAGACGCAGATCGGTGGCCAGATAGATCGTGGCCATGCCGCCGCGCGCCAGCCGTGCCTCGATCTGGTATCTACCGTCGAGCGCCCGGCCGACCAGTGCATCGCGCACGGAGGTCTCCATGATGCGCAGGATTCTACGGGCGCGCTCGGTGGGCTCCGGTCAGGCGGGCCGCGCGGGTCGCGGGTAGTCGCCAGGGGGCTGGACGGCCGAGGTCACAGCAGCCCGGTGGTCAGGTCGGCCCGGCCCTCCAATGGGCTTGCCGACACGGCATGGGTGCGTACGGGGATGCGACCGGCTAGGCGGGCGGCCCGCCCGGCGTGGACCGCGTCCCGCATCGCAGCGGCCATCAACACCGGGTCGGCGGCGCGCGTCACGGCGGAGGCGAGCAGGACGCCGGCGCAGCCGAGTTCCATCGCCAGCGTCGCATCGGAGGCTGTCCCGATCCCGGCGTCGAGGATTACCGGGACACCGGCCTGCTCCACGATCATCCCGATGGCGTGCGGGTTGCGGATCCCGAGCCCGGACCCGATGGGTGCGCCCAGGGGCATCACCGCCGCGCAGCCGAGCTGTTCGAGCCGGCGGGCCACGATGGGGTCGTCGTTGGTGTACGGCAGCACCGTGAACCCGTCATTGACCAGTCGCTCGGCGGCGTCGAGCAGCTCGACCGGATCGGGCAGCAGGGTGCGTTCGTCCGCGATGACCTCCAGCTTGACCCAGTCGGTCCCCAGGGCCTCGCGGGCCAGCCGGGCCGTCAGGACCGCCTCGCGGGAGGTGAAACAGCCCGCCGTGTTGGGCAACAGGGTCACCCCGGGGTGGGTGGCGATGACATCCAGGACCGTGCCGTGGGCCAGGGCGTCGACCCGCCGCATCGCGACGGTGACCAGAACGGTGCCGCAGGCGCTGATGCAGCCGGCCAGCACCTCGTGACTGGGCGCTCCGCCGGTGCCGAGCAGTAGCCGTGATCGCAGGTGCCGCCCGCCGATCACGAAGGGGTCGGCGCCGTGATCGTCTTTGCCGACGTGCTCGTCGCCGGGACTGGGCCAGCGTTGCGGGACCGAAGCAGTGGAAGATTCGGTGAATCGAGGGTCGGCCGCGGTCGCCTTCGCCAGGGATGTCATCGTGCCTAGCCCCCCTGCGCGGCGGTCAGGACCTCGACCCGCTGTCCGGGGTCGAGTCGGGTGAGCACCCATTGGGACCGCGGCACGACCTCGTCCCCGAGGGCGGCAGCGACGCCGGCGCCGGTGGTGGAGACCAAGGCGACCGCTTGGTCGAGGGTGGCGTCGGCCGGGAGTTCGTACGGGTGACCGTTGATCTGGATCTGCATCAGGACGCTCCTAGTCCGGCGGTTTCACAACCGGCCGCGGTCGTGGCAGCAGGCGGTGTCTGGGCGTCGAGCGTCGGCGCGTCGACGGAGGCAGCCGCCAAGGCCGCCCGGTCGGGCCCGAAGCCGGCCACCTCGGGCGGGAAAGTCCCGTCCAGCACCGCAGCAGCGACGGCCTCAGCCGTGATCGGCGTCAGCGCGATGCCGTTGCGGCCGTGCCCGGCGGCCAGCGTTACACCGGGCAGCGCCGAGGCGCCGATGATCGGCGCGTTGTCCGCCGAGCCGGGCCGCAGCCCCGCCCACGCCTCCACGAACTCCAGCTCCGTGATCATGGGGAGTACGGCGCGAGCATGCCGCAGCAACTGCCATACGCCGCCCGCGGTGACGGTCGCGTCGTAACCGGTATCCAGTGAGGTCGCTCCCACCACCACCTCACCGTCGGCCCGCGGGACGACGTAGATCGCGCCGCCTTCGACGATCGCGCGCAATGTCCGGCCGAGGATCGGACCCGTTGCTGCGGTGCATCGCAACCGCAGGATCTCGCCCTTGACCGGCCGGATGGCGCGGACCGGGGCGTCGGGGATCCCGTCCACGAGTGGGGACCATGCCCCCGCGGCAAGGACGACATGGTCGGCGACGACGCGGTTACCGTCCGTCAGGCCGATGGCCGGCCTTCGTTCGGGGGTGTCAGCAGCTCCGGTGATGCTGCCGACGCGGTCGTGCTGGAAGGCGACGCCGGTGAGCTCGCAGGCGGCGAGCAGGGCGTGGACCAGGCGTCGGTTGTCCACCGAGTGGTCCCCCCGCACCAGCAGGGCACCGCTGATCGTCGGCGCGAGCAACGGTTCGACCTCGCGCGCCTCGCGGGTGGTCAGCCGCTCGACCGGAAAGTGCAGGTGCTCATGGAAGGTCTCCAGCCGACGCAGCGCGACCCTGTCGTCGGCGTCGTAGGACACCAGCAGGGTGCCGTCCGGCCGGTGCCCGGTGGACTGGCCGGTGGCGGCCTGAAGTTCCCGGGCGAAGTCCGGCCAGCGGCGTACCGAGGCCAGCATGAGACGCACCAACGGTTCCTCGCCGAACCACGCCTCGGTGACCGGAGCGAGCATCCCGCCGGCCGCGTGCGAGGCGCCACGGCCGGGTGCCGGGTCGTACACGGTGACCCGGGCGCCGCGCTGTGCCAGCCGCCAGGCGGCCGACAGGCCGATCACACCGCCTCCGACGACGGCGACGCTGGGCCCGTCCGGCGCGCGCGCAACCGTCGTTGGCCGCGTGCTGGGTGAGGGTGCGAGGTCGGTCACAAGGGGGCTCCCTATCGCCGGCATGACCCGGATCAGGTTCGACGGTCGGGGGCGCCAGCCCCCCTCTCAGCCCAGTTGCCCGGACTCCCGTGCTGCGAGCAGCCTACGCCTGGCGAGTGGGGCGATGCTGGTGGCGGTCTGCAGGGTGAGACCGGACCGACCAGGTTGCTGGGATGCGCTGGTCGAGCCCCCGGCGGCCGGACAGGCGAGGATGGTGGGGTGGTCAACTCCCGAGCGCGTATCGCGATGACCGAGCAGGAGATCACCGCGTTCGTCGCGGCCGGTCGGACCGCCATCCTGGTCACGATCGGTCCCGATGGCGTCCCGGACCCGGTGGCCATGTGGTACCTCGTGAACGATGCCGGCGAGGTCCTCATGCGCACCTACGCCCGGTCGCAGAAGGTGGCGAATCTGCGTCGTGACCCGCGAATGTCGCTGCTCATCGAATCGGGGGAGCACTATCGCGACCTGCGAGGCGTCGCGATCTCCGGAACCGTTGAGCTCGATCCTGATACGGATCTCGTGGCAGACACGGTGGTCGGACTCATGGTCAAGTACGAGGGCGTAGGGGCAGCCGATGCGCAGGCGGCTCGGCCAGCGGCGGTCGAACGGGCCGTCAAACAGGTGGCCCTACGGGTACGACCCTCGAGTGTCCTCAGCTGGGATCACCGCAAGCAGTTCCAGGACGACGCTCCTGCTGCTGTCAGCCCGGCCGCGAGCGCCGGATCAGGCGTACCGGAAACTCCGCCACCGCCGCAACCGGGCGACCGCAGCCCATTGGTCCAGCGCCTGGCGCGCGCGCGGCTCTATCTGTGCACGGACGCGCGTCGCTCATTGGCCGAACTCGAGGAGTTCGCTGAGGCGGTCCTGAGCGGCGGCGTGGACATCATTCAGTTGCGGCACAAGGGCATCGAGGCGCAGCACGAACTGTCGGCACTGGCGGTCCTCGCGGCCGCCTGCAGGCGCCACGGCGCGCTGCTCGCGGCGAACGACCGAGCCGACATCGCTGCTGCGGCACAGACGGAGATACTGCACCTGGGACAGGACGATCTCCCCGTCACCGTGGCCAGACGCATCATCGGTCCGACACCCATCGTGGGGCGCTCCAGCCACACACTCACCGAAGCGACGGCTGCCGCGTCGCAAGCTGGTGTGGACTACTTCGCCGTCGGCCCGTGCTGGCCGACTCCCACTAAACCCGGTCGACCGGCCCCCGGCCTCGCTCTGGTCCGCCAGGTAGCTTCGCTGGCTCCGCCCCGGCCCTGGTTTGCGATCGGCGGCATCGAGGCGACGAATTTGGCCGAGGTTCTCGCCGCCGGAGCTCGTCGCGTCGTGGTAGTTCGTGCCCTCACGCAGGCGCGCGACCCGCAGGCCATGGCGCGCGAACTCGCCGAGCGATTGGCCGCGGCGGCCTCATGATCGCCGGTCGCGGGACATATCTGGTGGTGCTGGCCTTCATCCTCGTGGGCAGTGGCTGGTTGGAGTTCGTGCTGCGCACCCGGGTACTGACGCGCTGGCGTCGGCTACTGCTGGCCGTGCTTCCGATGATCGTGATCTTCATGGTGTGGGACGCGTACGCGGTGGCCACCGAGCATTGGACATTCGATCCCGACCAGACCACCGGGATCAGCACGGTGGCCGGTATCCCACTGGAGGAGTTGCTGTTCTTCGTATGCGTTCCGCTCGCCGCGGTTCTCACGCTGGAGGCGGTTCGTTCCGTACGCCGCTGGGAGGTCGGCGACGAACTCCCGGGTGAGTGTCGCGATGGCGTGCGAAACGAAACCGGGGATGCGCGATGAGTTACACGGCGCTGGCCATCCTCGGCGTCGCGGTGGCGATCATCCTGGACTTGCTGCTGGCGAGAACTCGGCTGTTGCGGCGCAAGGTCTTCTGGGCTTCGTACGCCATCATCGTGGGTTTCCAACTGCTGACCAACGGCGTCCTGACGGGTCTATCGGTTGTTCGCTACGACGGCGACGTCATCATCGGCTCGACCACGCCCACGGTCGGGCCGCCGCCGTTCCTCGGCGACGGCAGGATCGCCTACGCCCCCGTGGAGGATTTGATGTTCGGGTTCGCTCTGGTGCTGGGCACCCTGGTGGGGTGGGTCTGGTGGGGCCGGCGTGGAGTTCAGCGGACGCCGTACCCCGGGCCACCGCGGCTGCTCAGGTCGAGGTCGCCGGTGGTCAGCGTCCAGGCCGAGGACCGAGAGAATCCACGACTCACCGGGCTCGAACTGCGCGTACCCACGCCGGACCGGCCACCGCCAGACGACGATGCATCGGCACCGTCGCGCGCCGGTCGAAGACCTCGTAGTCGATCACCTCGACCTCGTCCACGATCCCGCAGTAGAGCACCCGGGCCGCATTGATGCAGGGCCGCGAACTGGGGGCCAGCATCGCCACTCCTGGCAGCGATTGGGCTTCCAGGCTGCGTACCCGGGCGATCTGGAAGCGCAGCGCGGCCCGAACAGCGGGGGTGACCACGCGGCGCTCCAGGGTCTCGCGGTCGACCCCGAACTCGGCGAGTTCGTCCAGCGGCAGGTACACCCGCCCCCGCAGCAGGTCCTCGCCGACATCCCGGATGAAATTGGCCAGCTGAAAGGCGAAGCCCAACTGCATGGCGTGCTCATATGCCTGCGGCTGCAGGGGCTCCAGGATCGGCACCATCTGCAGCCCGATAACCGCGGCCGAACCGTAGACGTACGTCGACAGGTCCTCATACGTTGCGTACGAGTCCACGGTCAGGTCCATGGTCATCGACGTCAGGAACGCTTCGAAGTGGGCTCGGGGTATGTCCCAACGCTGCACGGTGTCGACCACGCTGGCGCAGACGGGATCCGCGGACTCTCCGCGGTCGAGATCGGCCAGGAAGGCGTCACCCCACTGCTGCAGTTCGGCCGCCTTCTGCGCGGGAGTCAGGCGGGAACCGAGGTCGTCCACGATCTCGTCGGCATACCGGGCAAAGCCGTACAGCGCATGAACAAACGGCCGCTTCGCCGCAGGGAGCAGAAGCGTTGCCAGGTAATACGTCTTGCCGTGCCGCGCGTTCAATTGGCGGCAGCGCTCGTAAGAGGCCCGCAGTCGGGGATCCCGGACGCCGGCCGCGTCGAGGTCCCGAGCGCTCACGGGGGTCATCGTGCCACGATGGGCCGGTGTTGATCCCCCGGGACCGGGTCGCCGGCCTGAGCGCGGCCCGTCGGGGATGGATCGTGGCCGTCCTCGCCGCCGTACTCGTGCTGCTGCTCGGCTGCGGGACGGCGACAACCGGCCCGAAGACCGGTTCGCCGGGCGTCCTGCAGCCGACCCCCAGCCAGATCAGCGCACCACTGGCTCCCACCCGTGCCATCACGGAGCTGGCCAGCGTCGGCATCTCGGCGCTGCCGCCGGAGGCCCGGCAGACCCTGCAGCGCATCCGCGACGGCGGTCCGTTTCCGTACCCGAAGGACGGCACGACGTTCGGCAACCGGGAGCGGCTGCTGCCCAAGCAGGTCAAGAGCTTCTACCGTGAATACACCGTGGACACGCCCGGCTCCCTCGATCGCGGGGCCCGCCGCATCGTGGCCGGCGACAACGGCTGCCGTTTCTATACCGACGACCATTACGCCTCGTTCCGGGAGGTCATCTCGTGACCGCAGCAACCTCAGCCGCCACGGCGTGGACCGAGATCGTGCAGGGACGCTGGCGTGGTGTCCGCCACTGGGACCACGCGACCGCGCAGCAGGCCGCCGCGCTGCTGGAACTGGCTGCTGCCACTCGGTGGCGCACCGTGGATCTGGACAGCGACGAGGCCGACGGCAAGGACGGTTTCCTGCAGGCCTGCTCGGATGCCTTCGCCCTGCCTGAGTGGTTCGGCATGAACTGGGACGCGCTGGAGGAGTGCCTCATCGACCTGGACCTGACCGGTTGCGCCGGCGTCCTGGTCGTCTGGCAGGGCTGGGCGGACTTCGCGGAGTCCGACCCCGATGCGATGGCCACCGCTTTGGATGTGTTAGCCGCGGTCGTCGACGGCTGGTCCGACGACGGGATGCCCGGCTGCATCCTGGTCTGTAGTCGCGACGCGGCCGATCGAGGGAGCACCGCGGCGCGCTGAGGGATCCTCAGGACTGCGACTGCGGACCGACGATCACCAGGCGGTCGGCGCGGGCCCGGGCCGGGGGGTCGTCCGGGAGTAGGCCGTGGGACAGCGGCTCGCCGAGCACCAGTTGGCGCTCCCGGGGACTGGCCAGCAGAATCACTGCGACGATCACGATCGCCACGAGAATCGCCAGTCCGTCGGTGAGCTGCAACAGGGTGTCCGACGTGGAACTGCTCTCGCCCATCCCGTGCACCGCGAATCCGGCAGTGAGCACGATCGTCCAGCGCAACTCCGTACGCGACATCCCGGTCGCGGCGAACAGCGGCAGGCACCACAGCAGATACCACGGCTGGACCACGGACCCGAGTGCAACCACGGCCAGAAACGCCAGGGCGCAGCCCCGCACCGCGCTGCGCCCCTGGGGACGCAGCGCCAGCCGGGCCACGACGACCAGGCTGGCCAGGGTGAAGATCAGCCGGAAGATGGTCACCGGCCCCTCGACCGAGTCGATGACCCCCAGCCACCGAAGCAGACCGCCGACACTCATACCCAACGCCGTGGATGGCGACAGCCAGGTCTTGACCTCACCGGGGGTGCTCAGCGCGCGAACCCAGCCCAGGCCCACCCCGGCGACCAGGCTCAGCACCGCGAAGACGACGACGGAGACCGCAAGCGACTTCACCCAGGCCATCACCCGCGTCCCCATCGACGCCCGCGTCCCGGCCCACAGCAGCCCGACGAACGGCAGGGCCAGCAGGCCGATGGGCTTGACGGTGCCGGCCAGGGCGATCAGGGCGACCCCACTGATCGGTCGGTGCTCAGCGGCCATCACCAGCCCGGCCACGATCAGGCCGATCATGAGGGAGTCGTTGTGCGCGCCCGACACGAAATGCATGATCACCAGTGGGTTGAGCACGCCGAGCCACAGCGCTTTCGCCGGATCCAGGCCGTGCAGCCAGGCCAGGCGCGGGATGTAGATCGCCAGCAGGACGACCCCCAGCAGGGCAACCCCGCGCAGCACGAGCGTGGCCAGCAGTGGCTGGCCGACCGCGAAGTTGGCGACTCCCCGCTCGATCAGCAGAAACGTTGGGCCGTACGGGGTCGGCGCCTCGCTCCACATGGGATCCACGCCGTCCTGGAACCAGCCCGGGATGACCGAGACGCCCTGGGAGTACGGGTCGAAGCCGCCCACCATCAGCTTGCCCTGGGCGAAATAGGAGTAGACGTCGCGACTGAACAGTGGCGGCGCGAACATCAGGGGGAGCGACCAGGCCACCAGGACACCCGTGACCCGGCTGAGCCGATGGCCGACCCCCGACAGCAGGTCGTAGCCGAGCACCAACCAGGCCTGCAACAGCAGGGCGACACCGACGAAGACCATCCCGCGGGCGAGGATCAGCCCGGCGGTAGAGGACCGCAATACGTCGACGACCGGCGCCTCGACCAGCGAGCTGTTCGGGGGCAGCCAGCCGACGCCGAAGGAACCGGCTGCCAGGATCGCCGTCCCCAAGAAGCCCGGTAGCGCGTAACGCAGAAAATAGGCCAGAGGGCTGTCGACCGAGGCCGAGGAGTCGGCGTCGTCGTCGAGGGAACCCATGCGCCGAGGGTACCCGCGGGATCTGAGCGCCAGACGCGCTGAAACGCGCAAGGGACCCATGTCACCTGCCTGCGGCACTCAGCGGCGCGCCCTGGAACGGTAGGCCGGGTCGGGCCCGGTGATCCGCTCGGCGGCCAGCCGCCCGGACACCAGCACCATCGGCACGCCCACCCCGGGCTGGGTGCCGGAGCCGGTGAACACGACGTTGGCTCCCCACCGGTTGCCCGGCCGGAACGGCCCGGTCTGGCCGAACGAATGCGCCGCGGCGAACGGCGCCCCGCGCTCCATGCCTCGCTGCTGCCAGTCCAAGGGCGTGGTCAGGTGCTCGACCTCGACCGCGTCGCCGAACCCGATGTAGCCGCGCTCCTCCAGGGTTGCCACGACCTCGTCCCGGTAGCGCGGCCCCTGTCTGCGCCAGTCGATCGGCGCGTCCAGGTTCGGCGTGGGGAACAGGACGTAGTAGACCTGCTTGCCGTCCGGGGCCAGCGAGGCGTCGGTGCGGGTCGGGTTGGTGACCAGGATGCTGGGGTCACTCATCAGCCGCTTATCGTCGATCAACTCGGTGAACACGCCCTGCCAGGAGCGGCCGAAGTGGATGTTGTGGTGGGCGATCTGCCCGTACGAGGCGGACGAGCCGGCGAGCATCAGGAAACAGCTGGGCGAGTAGCGCAGCCGGCGCACCGACCAGGGCTGCCCACCGAGCAGGTCGCGGTAGGCCACGGGTAGGTCGGGGTTGAGCACGACCGCGTCTGCCGGGAACCGTTCCCCGTCGGCGGTGTGCACGGCCACGGCTCGATCGCCCACCGTCTCCACCCGTGTCACCGTCCGGCCATAGTGAAACGCGACGCCGTGCTTCTCCGCCGCCGCTGCCATCGCGACCGGAACGGCGTGCATCCCGCCCTCAGGAGCGAACACACCAGCCACGCTGTCCATATAGGCGATGACCGCGTAAAGAGCGAGTGCGTCGTACGGGGACAGCCCGGCGTACATCGCCTGGAACGAGTACACCCGCTGAGTTCTGGGGTCGCGCAGGTATTGCGAGACCTTCGGCGCCAGCCGGCGGAAACCGCCGAGGGCAAACAGGCGTGCCAAGTTGGGGGTGACCAGGTCCAGCGGTGAGTCGATGTTGCGATCGATGAAGTCCGACATCTCATAGCGGTAGAGCTGGGAGACGAAGTCCACGTAGCGGCGATAGCCCGCCGCCTCCTGCGCACCGATGACGGTTTCAATCTCCGCTGCCATCTCGTCGGTGTCCGCGTGCACGTCCAGCCGGGAACCATCGGGATAGAACGCACGGTACAGCGGCGCCAACGGCTTCAGCGTGAGCCAGTCGGACATCTCCTCACCGACGCTGGCGAAGGCGTCCGCGATCAGGTCCGGCATTGTCAGGACCGTCGGCCCAGTGTCGAACTCGAACCCCGCGTCACTGATCCGACCGGCCCGACCGCCGGGCACGTTCTCGCGTTCCAAGACGGTCACCCGGCGGCCGGCCCCGGCTAGGCGCAGCGCAGCGGACAGACCGGCCAGACCGGCCCCCACCACGACAACATGGTCGGTGGGTCCGGACACCGTGCCGGGTGTGCGACGCAGGAGGGACATGACGGGTTTTCACTCACTTCCGTTTTGGGACAGGGCTTTTCGCTGTACGGGTGTTGCGTACCGCACCGACGTCTGCGGCTCACAAGGTGCGGGCTGTCGCCGCCTCGGCCAGCCCCACCAGAACCGTCCGAGCGGGTTCGGCGACGTCGGCTCCTGCGAGCGCCGACAGCGACTGCTCGGTGAGTTCCCCAATAAGTGTCTCCGCCGCGGCCAGCGCGCCGGTGTCGTGGATGACCTCGCGCAGCACCTCGATGCCGTGCGAACTCAATGCCGGGTCGCCCAGATACCGACGCAGCGCGCCGGCCTGGGTGGCTGTCGCACGCTCCGCTGCGGTGGCGATCAGCACCGTGCGCTTGCCCTCTCGCAGGTCGTCCCCGGCGGGTTTCCCGGTCTGTTTGGGATTTCCGAAGACGCCGAGTACGTCGTCGCGCAGCTGGAACGCCTCGCCCAACGGGAGTCCATAACCGCTATATACAGCAACCAGTTCCGCGCCTGCTCCAGCAAGTTCGGCCCCCAGGTGCAGCGGCCGCTCGATCGTGTATTTGGCCGACTTGTAGCGGACCACGAGCATGGCCCGCTCGACCGAACCCCCACCACGAGCCTGTTCGAGCAGGTCCAGATATTGCCCGGCCATGAGTTCAGTACGCATCTCGTCGTAGACGACCTTGCCCCGTTGCAGGGACTCCAGCGACAACCCACAACTCATCAGCAACTCATCGGCCCAGACCAGGCACAGGTCACCCAGCAGAATCGCGGCGCCCACACCGAAGGACTCCGAGGAGCCGTGCCACTCGGCGCCGCGATGCAACGTGCCGAACCGGCGATGCGCCGCCGGCATGCCCCGACGGGTGTCCGAGGCGTCCATGACGTCGTCGTGGATCAGCGCGCAGCCCTGCAGCAGTTCTAGCGACGCGGCGGCGATCAGAGCGTCCTCGCAGTCCGCACCCCCGGCGCCGCGCCATCCCCAATAGCAGAAGGCGGGCCGCAGCCGCTTCCCGCCAGCCAGCAAGTCACCGAGCGCATCGGTGAGGGGTACGAGGTCTGGGCTGACCCGGTCCAGCAACTCGCACTGCTGGGTGAGAAAGGCGTCCAAGTGCTTGTGGACGCGGGCCCGCAGGTTTTCGGCGTCCAGCGGAGCCACGTTCGGCGGAAGGCTGGTCGCGGCTGCGGTGTCCGCAGAACGCGCCCGGTCCGCCGGTGCGCGTGGCGCCAGACCTCGAGTCGCAGCACCTGCCGTCACGTCATGCACCTCCCCTAGCGCTCCCGAGAAGAGCGCGCGTGTACATGAGCGTACGGCGACCCGGCATGATCGCCACCGGACATGCGCCAGCCCACCGGACATGTACCAGCCCACCGGACATGCGCGTACCGGGGCCAGCCCGCGTGACCCAGCTCGCCGGGGCCAGCCTCCGGGACAGGGCCGAGCGCCGATCACCGCGTACGCTGCCCGACATGTCCATCACGGGGGCGGCCACCCGAGGTGCGCCCGCGATCCGGGACCTGCTCGCCGACGGTCGCAGGTCCTTCTCGTTTGAGTTCTTTCCGCCGAAGACCGACGAGGGGGAGCGCGCGCTGTGGCAGGCGCTGCGCGAACTGGAGTCGCTGCGGCCCACGTTCGCCTCGGTCACCTACGGCGCGGGCGGTTCGACCCGCGATCGGACGGTACGGGTGACGGCCCGGATCGCCGCCGAGACGACGATCACGCCGGTGGCCCACCTGACCTGCGTCGGGGCGTCGGTGGGGGAGTTGCGTACGGTCGTGGCGCAGTACGCCGATGCCGGTGTCCGCAACATTCTGGCCCTGCGTGGGGATCCCCCCGGCGGGGTCGACCAGGCGTGGCAGCCACATCCGGAGGGACTGCCGCATGCGGCGGATCTCGTCCGCCTGGTGCGGTCGCTGGGTGACTTCAGCGTCGGGGTGGCGGCCTTTCCGGACGGGCACCCCGAATCAGAGTCCCTGGACCACGACGCTCGCGTGTTGGCAGCCAAGGCCGACGCCGGCGCCGACTACGCGGTGACGCAGTTCTTCTTCCAGCCCGACGCCTACTTCCGACTGGTCGAGCGCGCCGCCGCACTCGGCTGTGCCATTCCGATCATCCCGGGCCTGATGCCCGTCACCAACGTTTCCCAGATCGAACGGTTCGCGGCCCTGTCGGGTGCCGCATTCCCCACCGAACTCGCCGCTCGCTTCCATGCGGTGGCCGAGGACCCGGTTGCTGTCCGCGAACTCGGTGTCGAGGTCGCAACGCACCTGGCCGACACTCTCCTGGCCGGCGGCGCGCCCGGCGTGCACTTCTACACGCTTAATCGTTCGACGGCGACGCGCGAGGTCTACCAGGCCCTGGGGCTGGCCGACCGCTAACCCTGGGATCATCGCGACCGGTGGCTCGTAGTCGACTTTCCAAGATCCAACTTAACCACCGGGCGCCACCGGCGGAAGTCGCAGCCGCATCGCTACGCCCGCCCGATCAGGGTGGCCACGATCTCAGCGGACAAGCCGACGAGTGGCAGGCCGCCGCCGGGGTGCGCCGAGCCACCGACCAGGAACAGTCCGGGCACCGCGGACTCATTCGCCGGACGCAGGAACGCTGACCGGGGACCGTTGGAGGACATGCCGTAGATCGAGCCGCCGGGGGAGCGGGTGGTGCGTTCCAGATCTGCAGGCGTACGGATCTCCCGCCACAGCACGCGACTACGCACATCCATACCCCGCCGGGCGAGGACGTCCAGGACTTGGTCGGCGTACCGCTGCGCCAGACCAGGAGCCGCCCAGTCGAGCGTGCCGCCTTGACCGTCCCCGTGCCGTGGGGCGTTCACCAGGACGAACCACGACTCGTGCCCCGCATCGGGGCGCATCGCCGCGTCGTCCGGGGCGCAGACATAGATCGTCGGATCGTCCACTGGCCGGGGCTCGGCACCGAAGATCGCATCGAATTCCGCGTCGTAGTCCGCGGGGAACCACACGTTGTGATGGCGGAGTCCGGGGGTGCGTCCGGCCACCGCGAGCAGCAGCACGAAACCGGCCAGGGATGGGGTGCCGCGCCGCAGCCGTCGCCGTGCTCCGCGAGTGCGGGGGTCGGCGACCAGGTCCGCATACAGGTGCCGGGCGTCGACGTCAGCGACCACCACGTCCGCCCCCAACCGTTCCCCGTCGACCAGCCGGACGCCCGTCACCCGGCCCGCCGCCAGCTCCACCGCCGCCGCCTCGGTGTTCAGCCGCAACGCGACACCGCGTTCGGCACAGCGAATGGCCAGCGCATCGGCGAGGGTACGGATACCGCCGCCCAGGTGCCACGACCCGAAGGTCTGTTCCATGTACGGAACCGTGGCCAGCGCCGCCGGGGCCCGGCGCGGGTCCGAGCCGGTGTAGGTCGCGTACCGGTCCAGCAACATCACCAACCGCGGGTCTTCGAGTAGCTGCCGGCCCAGCGAGCGCAGGCTGGACCACGGTGCCATCGTGCGGACGGCGCCGATGTCACGGGCCCAGGGCAGCAACGTGCGCACCCCGGCCAGCGGCGACTGCAGGAACGGCACCCGGGTCAACTGCCACATGTCCGAGCCGCGCCGGATCAGGCTCGTCCAGTCGTGCGCCGCGCGGCCGCCCAGGCCGTCGCCCAGGGCTGTGGCGCACGCCGCCGGATCGACCCCGGGCATCGTGACAGTGGCCCCGTCGCTCCAGTGGTAGCCGAACGCCGGGTCCAGGGGCTGCAGATCGACGCTGTCCTCCAGCGCCGCGCCGGTGGACAGGAACAGGTCCCGGTAGACCGCGGGCAGGGTCAACAGACTCGGCCCGGTGTCGAACACGAAGCCGTCGCGGGCGAAGCCGCCCAGCTTGCCGCCGTACGTGGCGGCCTGTTCGACGATTGTGACCTGGTGGCCCCGCACCGCGAGCCGCGCCGCCACAGCCAGACCGCCGACGCCCGCCCCGATCACCACGACCCGTGCCACGTCATCAACCTAGGCGACAGGTGCGCAGGCGCAGCCGGCGCTGCGCTCACCCAACCGCGCCCTAACCTCTTTCGCTGCTTCAGACCTGGATTGCGCGGCCCTTCCAGCGAAGGGTCCCGCGGGCGTGCCGGCGGTACGAGGCCACCGTCAGCGCCGCCAGCGCCAGGATCGACAACGGCTGGGCGGCGACGTCCGGCCAGACCCGTTGTCCGGTACGGCGCGCCACGATCACCCGACCGGCGACCCCGGCGGCATAGCCGATGACGGCGACCCGTCGGGTGCGGCCCGCGGTCATCAGGACGGCCACCGGGGGCACCACATACCCCAGGCCGAGCAGCGCCAGGACCGCGGTGGCGGCGGCGGGATGCCCCAAGGCCGACCACAGCGACTTGGTGTAGCCCTCGATGAGGGCGGCCGCGTCGTCATACATCCGGCACTCGGCGACGTCGGTGCCGTCCACGACCCCGCCCCGCAGCCCGACGCGCTTGAACCCTTTCAGCAGCGCCATGTCCTCCAGGACCTCGCTGCGTACGGCGGCATGTCCGCCCGCTGCCCGATAGCTCGCCGCGTCGACCACGAGCAGTTGTCCGTTCGCCGCCGACAGCGAGGGGCGGTCCGATCGCTCGGCGATCCGCAGTGGCAGCAGGGTCAACCACGACCATTGCAGCAACGGCTGCACCAGCCGCTGCAGGAACCCGTCGGCGACCTGCCGCGGGTAGGGGCTGACCAGCGCCAACCCGCTGCGGCGCAACAGATCCACCGAGGCTGCGATCCCATCTGGGGCAACCACGACGTCGGCGTCGACGAAAATCAGGACACTGCCGTCGGCGACCACGCCGAGGCGATGACAGGCCCACGGCTTGCCGAGCCAGCCGGTCGGCGGGCCCTCCTGACCACCGTCCAACAGCCGCAGGCGAGGATCGGCACCGGCGACCTGGGCCACTACCGCGTTCGTGCCGTCGCTGGACCCATCGTCCAGCACCAGGATCTCCAGACCGGGGACACCGCGCTGGGCCAGCAGCGACCGTACGCAGTCGGCGACCCGCGGCGCCTCGTCCCGCACCGGCAGCAGCACCGAGATTCTTTCGGCGGTCGCAGCGACGGGCCGCACGGGCCGTCGCAGCACCCGGGCGTTCACCCAGGTCTGCGCCGTACCCGTCACAGCTACCGCGGCTCCGGTCCACACCAGGGCCTCGAGGAACCGGCCAGGCCTGCCCGTCACAGCCTGCCCCGAGGGACTCCTGTCGGCGGCGGACCCGCGTCGCGGGTACTGCCGCTCCACAACGCCAGCACCCACGGCACGATCACCAGCCCCATCGCCAGGCCGCCCCATAGCGCCACCCAGGGACGTTGCAGAAACACCAGGTTGGCGAGCACGCTGCCGGCGTACGTCCAGGCCAACAGGGTGGTCGGGACGCCGTCAGCTCCGGAGCGCCGCGGCAGCAGGCCGAGCAGCGCCATCATCGCCACCGAGGTGAGCAGCCAGCCGAGATAGTTGGTCACGGGGATTCCGGGCACGTTCGGCAGCGCCGGGGTCGGTGACGACCAGACCCAATGCCCCTCGGCGACCATCTGCGGGTCCAGGAACAGGTCCCAGGAGGCGAGCAGCCAGCCCCCGACCAGCGCCGTACCCAGCAGGGAACGGGTGAGTCGCTGCGCGGCTAGCAGGCAGGGGTAGGCCATCATCGCCCAAGCAGCGGGGACGACCAGCGGCACGCCGACGACCTGCCAGCCCAGCGTCGCGGTGTAGTCGTAGGCCCCGAACGGCCAGCCGGTGCGCGTCCCGACCGCCTCCACCGCCCACCCGAGTCCGGCGCTGATGACCACGTATCCCGCCGCCCAGGCAGCGCCCCGCTGCACCCAGGCATGGCTGATGCTCGCGGCCGCGAAGACCAGCACCGCCGCGATGGTGAGGGCGGTACGGGCCTGCCCGCTGACCAGGATCCAGGAGATCTGCGCAAGGATCGCCAGGCCGGTCAGAACCCACGGCAGCGTCACCGGTAGCCCGGTCGGCCGTCGGCTCGGTCGCACCCCGGTATAGGTGTGCACGCTCATGGGCTGCCACTCACTGTCCAGGCCGTAGCCAAGGGGGCCATCTCGCGCCCGGCATAGGTGCCCGTGGCCGCGACCAGCGCGAATCGGGCGAACAACTCCTCGGCGTACCACTGGCGCTCGGCGGTCTGCTGCATGACGGCCACATGGGCCGACCGGCGCCGGGCGAACTGGGTCAGGCTGTGCTGATCACGCCACACGCTAAAGGTGCCCTGCAGCCCGATCGGCGCCTCACCGATCCCGATCGTGAACCGCAGGCCCTCCACGCAGCGCAAGTCGTCAGCCACGGCAGGGACCGCCCGCCAGAACGGTGCCCATTCGCGCGTACGGATGCGCGCCCGGGTCACCGCCGCGACCGGGCCGTCCCAGCGCCGTGGCACCGGGTCGCCGAACGGTTCTCTCCCGGCCCAGCGGCCCCGTGCGGACAGCGGCCGCAACAGGAAGCGGGCATGCTCATCCGCCAAGGCCGCCCAGCGCCCGGCCGTGCCGCTGGCGTCCAGTCGGCTCGGACCGGTCGCATCCGCCCATACCGTCAGCAGGGCCCAGTGCCGCAGGTCGGCGTCGCGGGGGGTGAACCGCGAGCCGCTACCGGTGCCCAGCAGGCGGGCGAACCGCAGGCCGGCCAGGTCCGCCCGGCCCCGCGCCGTGTGCAGTCGCCGGTCACGGGCCATCCGTACGAAGGCCCCAGGTATTCCGGTTGCAGGCACCCCCCACACGTCCAGCGCCACCACAGCGGGCAGCGGCTCTCGGGCACCATCCCGGTTGGTGGCCTCGTAACGCCAGGGGGCAGTCACCGTACGGTGCTGTAACCGCGCCTGGCTGCGGTCGCCATCGTCGGGTTCGGGCGCGCTCACCGCGGATCGTTGGCCTGCGCCGGAGCCTCGCCGACCTCGGCGGCGGTGCCGGCAGTGACTCGGAGCAGTTCGTCGTAGGAGGTGGGGAAGACAAAGTGCGGGTGCCCGCCGGCTGCCCACACCACGGCGAATCGGGACAGTTCCACGTCGACCAGGGTATGCAGCGGTCGCGGGTGTCCGACCGGCGCGACCCCGCCGATGGGCTGGGAGGTGTGCCGCCGGACGAACTCGGCGTCGGCCCGCTTGACCTGGTGGGCCTCGATCAGCGCAGCCAGCTTCATGGGGTCGGCGCGGTGGGCACCGGAGGTGAGGACCAGCAGCGGTTGACCGTCGGCGTTGAAGATCAGTGAGTTGGCAATGGCGCCCACCGGAACCCCGACCTGGGCCGCTGCAGTGGCTGCCGTCGGCGCTGGTTCTGGCAATTCCTGGACCCGGCCACGGACCCCGAGGCCGGCCAGCAGTTCGGCTACCCGGCGAACTCCGGGGTGCCTGAAGACCGGTGTGTCGTCGGCCGGTTCCGCGGCCGAGGAGGGCGAGGCCATCCCCGCACAGTAGTAGGCGCTCAGACGTCGAACGGTGTGAGGCGCCCGGTGTGTACGTCGTAGAACGCACCGGCCACCACGAGGTCCGGCGGTAGCAGCGGGAATGCGCGAATCCGCACGATGTCGGTGATCAGCGCCGCCTCCTGGTCCCCGACCGTACGGATCTCGATGCTGCGGGTGTCCACGTGGTGCTGCTCGGCGATCATGGCGTGGATGGCCGCCTCTTCCCCGCTGGCCATGCGGCAGTTTGTGTGTGGCATCACCAGGACTCGGGTGACGCCGAGCAGGTACGCCGCGAGGACCAGCGTGCGCAAGACGTCCTCGGTGACCCGGGCCCCCGCATTCCGCAGGATCTTCACGTCTCCCGGATGCATCCCCAGGATGCCGAGAGGATCTATCCGCGAGTCCATACAGGTGATGACGGCCAGGCCCTTGGCCGCGACCCCGTCCAGGGCTCGCAGCTCGAACGCTTGGGCGTAGTCGGTGTTCGCCGCGAGGACGTCGGCGAACTCCTGGGCCGGGAACGGGTGCCGCTCGGCAGTGGATGCAAGGGACATGATCGCAGGCTACGCGCACCACTGGTCGTCGACGCGTGGACGGCGAAAGCCTGCTTCGGCGGGAGAGTCGTGGAAGGGTGTCGGCATCCGAACCCCGGCGTTCGGCAACGATTCCCGGCGCCTGTGTTGCTGCGGAGGACTGGTGCACCCCATCGCCTGGCTGGACGGTTCGCAGGACGTGCCGTCGATTGCAGTCGTGGGCGGTAAGGGTGCCGGACTCGCGGTGTTCGCCGCGGCGGGGCTGCCCGTACCGCGCGGCTTCGCCGTGACCACCGACGCTTTCCGGGCGGCCATGCAGGGGGCTGCCGCCACGGCCTCCGACGATATGTGCCACGACGCGCCAGGACCCACCGTGCTGGAGCGCGCCGCGGCGCACGTGGCCGGTCTCGACGCCCGGCACCACCGCGACCTGGCGCAGCGGGCCGCCCGCGCTCGCGCCTTGTTGGCGCAGGCCCCCGTGCCGAGTGTCCTGGAGTCGGCTGTGCGCTGCGCGTACGCCGAACTCGGGCCGCAGGTGCCGGTCGCCGTGCGCTCCTCGACCGTCGCGGAAGACGGGACGGAGGTCTCCTTCGCGGGAGCCCATGACACATACCTGTGGGTGCGTGGTGCTGCCGACGTCATGGCACACGTGCGTCGCTGCTGGGCCAGCCTGTTCACCGATCGGGCGGTGGCCTACCGAGCCGAGCAGGGGCTGGCACACACGACGTCTGACATGGCCGTCGTGGTGCAACGCATGGTGCAACCGCGGGCGGCCGGAGTCGCCTGCACGTTGAACCCGGAGAACGGCGACCGCAGTGCCGTCGCCGTGGAGTCGTCGTGGGGTTTCGGGGAGGCCGTCGCGGAGGGGGTGGTGACCCCGGACTCCTACCTGGTGGACAAGGTGATCGGGCAGATCACCCGGCGATCGGTGGCCGACAAGGCGGTCGAATACCGGCTGTGCGGCGACGCGGTCGCCTTAGTTGACGTGGCCGAGATACGACGGGCGCAGCCGTCGCTCAGCGACCAGGAGATCGCCGAGGTGGTGCGTCTGGCGATGGCGTGCGAGGCGCACGACGGTTCCCCGCAGGACGTGGAGTGGGCGTTGGAGGAAACCGCCGGACCAGGTGCCACGCGGGTGGTACTGCTCCAGTCGCGTCCGGAGACCTTCTGGAGTCGGCGGCCACGGCACGGCTACACCGGGGCCGGCGGCAGTGACTACTTGTCCGGCATCGTGCACACGCTGCTGCAGCCACTACACGCTGCGACGAGGCCTGCAGGTGCGGGGTGAGCGGAGTGTTCCCCAGCCCCTTCGACATTCCCACACCGCAGGGGGCCGACGGTTGGGAGGAGTTGTATCCATACTCGCTGGTCTTCAGCGTTGACCGCCGCGAACACGAGCAGGCCGCGTTCTGGTTCCAGGACGGCGTGCACTGGCCGCACGTCCTCACGCCGTGGGAGGCGTCGTTCGTCGAGTTCTCGATGGTGTCCCTCTCGCAGTACAACTCCCGGCACTATCTGGTCCCGCCGACATTGGGGATTGATCACCGCATCCTGCACGGCTATGCATACCTGTCGCCGGTGCCGGTCGGTGACCCCGTCGAGATTCAACAACGGGTGCAGGGTTTTCGTGAACGTGCGGGGTACTACTACGACAACTGGACCGAGCTGTACGAGAAGTGGCTGGTCAAAGTCACCGATCTGGTGACGGAGGCGAACGCCCTTCGCTTCGACCCATTGCCCGCCAGCGAACCCATTGCTGACGTGCTGGGTGGCGGCGGTATCGGCTCGATCCACCGTCTCGTGCAGTCGTACGATCGCCTGGTCGAGCTGGCCTTGCGGCTGTGGAACTATCACTTCGAGTTCCTCAACCTCGGTTATGCGGCATACCTGGACTTCTTCGGTTTCTGCAAGGAGGTCTTCCCGAGTATGCCGGAGCTCGCCGTCGCGTCGATGGTTGCCGGTGTCGAGACGGACCTGTTCCGCCCGGACCTCGAACTGCGCCGATTGGCGCGCCTAGCGGTAGCCACCGGGCTCGCCAACATATTCGTTGCCAACACGACAGACGTGACCGAGACAATCGAGCGACTGCGTGGGACGGACGCGGGGAGGTCCTGGCTGGCCGAGTTCGAGATCTCGGCCGATCCCTGGTTCAACTTCTCCGCGGGTAACGGCTTCTACCACTCGGATCGGGTATGGATCGACCACCTCGACATCCCGTTCGGTTTCATCCGCGACTATGTGCTGCGGCTGAGCTCCGGGCAGGTTCTCGGCCGCTCACCCGAGCACATCGCCGCGGAGCGGCTGCGCGTGGAGAAGGAGTACACCGCGCTCCTGCCGGACGAGGAGCACCGGGAATCGTTCGCCCGAAGGTTGGCACTGGCCCGACGTTGCTTCGGTTTCGTGGAGAACCACAACTTCTATGTAGAGCATTGGAGCCACGCCGTCCTGTGGCGCCAATTGCGGTCCCTGGGTGCTGTGCTGGTGGAGGCCGGTTTCCTGGCTGAACCGAACGACATCTTCTATCTGCGCCGTGACGAGGTGCCCACGGCGCTGTGGGACTACTGCTCGTCCTGGGCGGTCGGGCGGCCGGCGCGAGGCCCGACGTACTGGCCGCCGCGCGTCGCCGCGCGCCGCCGGATCGTCACGGCGCTGGGCCGCCGGCGTCCACCACCGGCGCTGGGACCCGCGCCCACGCAGGTCACGGAGCCGTTCACGATCATGTTGTGGGGGGTCACCGATGAGAGCGTGTCGGCCTGGCTGGGGGGGGCTGGCGACGATCCGGGGCTGGTTCGCGGTTTCGCTGCCTCACCGGGTGTGGTCGAGGGCCCGGCTCGGGTGATCGAACGGCTGGACCAGGTGGACGAGGTCTGCGATGGAGATGTTCTGGTGTCCCCGCTCACCGCACCCAGCTGGGCGCCGATGTTCGCACGCATCGCTGCGGTCGTCACCGACACCGGCGGGATCATGTCCCATGCGGCTGTCGTCTGCCGGGAGTACGGGCTGCCTGCCGTCACCGGGACCGCCCATGCCACTTCTCGACTGGTGACCGGTCAGTGGCTGCGGGTCGACGGTGGCACCGGGGAGGTCACGGTGCTGAACGACCCGCGCGAGGTCGCTCCGGACGCCGTCACCGTCAACAGGACAGAGTGACCGTCCGCTGAGACAGTGACCCGCTGTCGTGGCAAGGACCGTCCGTAGCGCGAACATCGAGGGGATGAGGGTGTTATGAGCAGGGACGTAACGGGCGGCCACGTCGAGGCAGGCACCGCGGATGCGGGCGCCGTGGTCGTGGACGACGGCTTCGTGATCGACGTTCAGGCGTTGGCGGCCGTCCTGCGGGCCGCACGGCTGGCCGGGCGCACCCTGGTCGCGCCGCCGCTGGGGCGCCCGTTGGACCTGCCTACCGGGTATGCCGTGCAGGCGGCGCTGACCGACCTGCGGCTGGCCGCGGGGGAACGCATCGTCGGGCTGAAACTCGGCTACACCTCCGCCGCGATGCGCGCCCAGATGGGTGTCGACGAACCGAATTACGGGCCGCTCACTGACGCGATGAAGGTCCCCGACGGCGGTGTGCTCCCGTGCGGCCTGCTGCATCCACGAGTGGAGCCCGAAGTGATCCTGGTCATGGGCACGCAGGTGACCGGGCCGTTGGACGACGACGCAGCGCGGGCGGCCGTGGCGAGCGCCCATGCGGGTCTGGAGATCGTGGACTCGATCTGGCGGGACTATCAATTCACCCTGGCCGACAACACCGCCGACGGATCGTCCGCATCCGGTTTTGTGGTGGGCCCCGAACTCGACGAGGCTCTCGGGGACGGCATCCCGGTCACATTGCGGTGCAACGGATCCGACGTCGGGGTCGGGGACACCTCCGCTGCCCTGGGGGGCCCGTTGCGGGCCTTGCAGTGGCTGGCCGCTGAGCTGGGTCGCACCGGGCGGGTCCTACCCGCCGGCTCGATCGTGCTGACCGGTGGGCTGACGGCGGCGGTCCCCGTCCGGCCCGGTCAGACCGTCGTCGCTAACTTCGCCGGCCGGGAAGTCTCCGTCATGAGGCGCAAGAAGTAGACCAGCGGGTCCCGGCCGCCGACCGGACCCGGCCCGGCCGGGACGGTCGGATCCGGTCGAACCTGCACTCTGGATCATGCTTGCAGATGTGATATCTGGATTGCTAGCGTACGCCTATGCCCAACGTACTCATCCGGGATGTGCCTGCGGATGACCTTGATCAGATTCGCTCAGCCGCAGCAGAGCAAGGCACCACTCTGCAGAGCTATCTCCGTGACGCCGTCCACGCGCAGGCGATGTACCTGCGGCGGCAAGCTGCCATCGCGCGCACCGCAAGACGGTTGCGCGGCGGGCCGGAGGTACCCGCGAGTGAACGAGAAGCGGTTCTGGAACGCCTCGATCAAGCACATCAGGAGCGCGCCGACCAGCTGAGTGCTCGGCCCGCCGGGTGATTGTCGATGCGTCACTGGTCATCGACGTGGTCGCCGATCCCGGTCCCCAGGGAGACGCGGCGCGAGCGGCGCTGGCTGCTGTGCCTGCGGCCCACGCTCTCCTCGCACCCGGGCACTTCGCCTTCGAGGTGCTGTCCGGCCTCCGGGCAGCCGCGAACCGGCCTCGACACCCGTTACAACTGGCGGACCTAGAAACCGCACTTCAGGCTGCAGCGTCCCTGGAGATCGTGATCGAGGGAACGCCGTGGTCCGACGTCAACCGAGCATGGACGCTCTCGCAAGGGTCACTTCGCTATGCCGACGCGATCTACGTTGCTGCCGCGGAGCGCCACGGGACGGCCCTGCTGACAACCGACACCCAGATCGGACGCTCCGGTGCGCTCATCGAGTGTGAGGTCATCACCATCCGACCCGCCGCAGCAGGCCAGTAGCCACCCCGAACGGGGCGCCAGAAGCCGCGGCGTCACCTGCTTGGCGAGGGGAGATCGGCTTCGCTCCGCTGCCCAGTGCTGCTCAGTGCTGCTCAGTGCTGCCCAGGGCTGCCCAGTGCTGCTCAGGGCTGCCCAGTGCTGCCCAGTGCTGCTCAGTGAGCCCCACCGGCCAGCAGCGGACCGGACACGGCCGCGACCGGGCTCGCAAGCGGGGTTCCCGATCCGTCCCGGCGGCTGTCCACGGGGGGCAACTCGACCGGTTGACCGGCCGGGCCCGCCGCTATTGCCGGCTCGTTGCCGGCCCAGGCCAGCACCAGTCGGTCCTCCCCGCGCAGCAGGCGGTGGCAGCGCACACCACCGGTAGCTCGCCCCTTGCCCGGGTAGCCGCTCCACGCGGACCGCTTGGCGGTCCCCGCGTCGGTGCCGGGCAGCGCCCCGGACGAGCCGGCGATCGTGACCACCTCGGCCGGCCGGCGCGCATCCACCGAGCCGAAAAACACCACCCGCTGACCGGCTGCGAGCTTGATGCCGGCCACGCCACCGGCGCTGCGGCCCTGCGGCCGCACCGCCGCGGCGGGGAAGTGCAGCAACTGCGCGTCGCTGCTGATGAAGCACAACTCCTCTGCCCCAGTGAGCAGTTCGACCGCGCCGACGACCTCGTCGCCGTCGTCAAGGCGGATGACGTCCCAGGCATCCTTGGTGCCCAACGACTCCGAGACGACCCGCTTGACGATGCCGCGCGCCGTGCCGAGAGCCAGGCCGGGTGACTCCGGGTCGAAGCCGGTCAGGCCCAGTACCCGCTCACCGGCCGGCAGATCGACGAAGGCCCCCAGCGGCGCCCCGCCGGCCAGCCCTGGCGGGCCGGCCGTGGGGGGCAGGGCGGGCAGTTCCAGGACGGACAGACGCAAGACCCGGCCGGCCGACGTCACCAACCCGACCTGCCCGCGGGTGGTGGTCGCGGCCATCGCCACGAGGACGTCGTGCGGTCCGCGGGCGGCGGCGGTTCGCTCCGCCGAATCGCTCGGCAGAGCCAGCCGCGCGATCAGACCGGCGCTGGACATCAGCACCAGGCACGGCTCGTCAGCGACCTCCAACGGAACAGCGGTCCGAGCAGGTGCGCCCGCGGACTCCAGCAGCACCGTGCGGCGCGGCGTGGAATGGGCGGCGGCGATCTCGGCGAGTTCTGCCGAAACCACGGCGCGCTGCCGATCCTCGTCGGCCAGGATCTCGGACAGTTCCTCGATCGAGCGCCGCAACTCTTCACGCTCGGCTTCCAACTCGATCCGGGAGAATTTCGTCAGCCGGCGCAACGGCATGTCCAGGATGTACGTGGCCTGCGCCTCGGACAACTCGAACACCGCAATCAACCGGGTCCGGGCGGCCGCCGCATCGTCGCTGGCCCGGATGACGGCGATTACCTCGTCGATGTCGAGAATTGCTATCAATAGGCCGTCGACCAAGTGTAGCCGGTCGTTGGCCCGGCGCAATCGGTAGGCACTGCGTCGCCGGACGACCTCCAGGCGGTGATCCACGAAAACCTGCAGCAGTTCGCGCAGACCCAGGGTGCGAGGCTGCCCGTCGACCAACGCCACGGCGTTGACGTTGAAGGCCTCCTCCAGTGGGGTCAGCCGGTACAACTGCTCCAGGATCGCCTCGGGGTGAAATCCGTTCTTGATCTCGATGACGAGTTGCAAACCGTGCTCGCCGTCGGTGAGGTCGGTCAGGTCGGAGATACCGGTGAGTTTCTTCGCCTGCACCAAGTCCTTTATTTTCTCGATCACCTTCTCGGCGCCCACGTTGTACGGCAGTTCCGTCACGATGATGCCCTGCCGTCGCGGCGTCACGTTCGCGATCCGCGCTGCGGCGCGCACCCGGAACGACCCACGGCCGGTCGCGTACGCGTCGCGAACCCCGTCCAGGCCCACGATCACGCCGCCGGAAGGCAGATCCGGTCCGGGCACATGGCGCATCAGCGTCGCCAACTCAGCCTGAGGATGCCGGATCAGATGGCGGGCCGCGGCGATGACCTCACCCAGGTTGTGCGGCGCCATGGTGGTGGCCATCCCGACGGCGATGCCCGCGGCGCCGTTGACCAGCAGGTTAGGAATCGCCGCGGGCAGCACCTGCGGTTCAACTTCACGACCGTCGTAGTTCGCCCCCATGTCGACGACGTCCTCGTCGAGTCCGTCGGTCATGGCCATCGCCGGCGCAGCGAGCCGACATTCGGTGTAGCGCATGGCCGCCGGGCCGTCGTCGGGCGACCCGAAGTTCCCGTGCCCGTCGATCATCGGCAGCCGCAAAGTGAACGGCTGGGCCATCCGGACCAGTGCGTCGTAGATCGCCGAGTCGCCGTGCGGATGCAGCCGACCCATCACGTCCCCGACAACCCGGGCGCTCTTCACGTGCCCCCGGTCCGGCCGTAGCCCCATCCGGGCCATCTGGAACAGGATCCGACGCTGCACCGGCTTCAGCCCGTCCCGGGCGTCGGGCAGCGCGCGGGAGTAGATGACCGAGTACGCGTACTCCAGGAACGATCCGCGCATCTCCTGCGATACGTCGACATCGACGATGTGCTCCGGCCCCGGGGGTGGCGGCGGGGTCGAACGGCGGCGGGCCATGGCGAGCGAACTCCTTCGGGGACGTGGCGATCAGTACGACAGACACAACACGACAGCATGAAATCGGACGACAGAGCCCGGAACACGGGGGGCCGGACACGCGCGTCCGAGCCGCCCCGATTGACCCGCCCGTCAGGGCCGCGCACCCACCCGGGAGACCGCCCGGGAGGCCACCCGGTTGCCGCCGGCCAGGGCGGTACGCAGGTCCCCGCCGTCCAACCAACCGGGCAGGAAGCCGGCCGCGAAGGCATCGCCCGCACCGGTGGTGTCGGTGATCTCGACGGCCACCGCCGGAGCGGAAACCGGCGGGTCGTCCGCGCACAGGCCCACCGCGCCGGCGGACCCCAACTTGACCACAACCACGCCGAACGAGGCGGTCAGCGAGCGCCCCGCGGCGATCGGGTCGGACATCCCCGACAGCATCGCCACCTCGTCCTCGTTGGCGATCAGCACATGCGCACCAGCGGTCCAGGCCACGAACCGGTCCGGTCCCAGGTCGCTCAACGGGCCGGCGGAGGCCGGGTCGATGCTGACCGTCATCCCGCGCAGCCGGGCCAGGTCGAGGGCTGCCAGCCCGGCCAGTCGGGCACCGTCGTGCAGCAGGGTGTAGCCGGACAGGTGCAGGTGTCGACCGGGGCGGAACAGGTCGTCCGGCAGGTCCGAGGGCTGCATCGCGTCATTGGCGCCAGCGTCGGGCAGCATTGTGCGCTGGCCGTCCGGGGTCACCACGACCAGGCAGGTACCGGTCGCCTTCAAGGGGTCCACCGCCACCCGGGTCAGGACGCCCTCGCGGGACAGTTCCGTCAATGCCTCCCGACCCAGAGCATCGTCCCCGACCCGGCCGATGTAGGCCGTACGGTGACCCGAGGTGGCCAGCCACGCGGCGGTGTTGGCGCCCGACCCGCCACCGTGGGTGGTGATCAGCGCACCGGTGTCGGAGCCGTGTCGCAATGGCCCGTCCACCAGGGCGACCACATCGGTCATCACGTCGCCGACGACGACGAAGCGCACGTCGGCCGCGGCCGCGGCGGGTGGCATCAGCCGACCGCGACCGATGCGGGCGTACGGGTGAACGCCAGCGCCACCCGGGCGGCCAGGTCGGCGTTGTTCAGCACGATCCGAACGTTCGCCTCCAGGCTGGCACCGTGCGTGGCTCGATGGAAGTGGTCCAGCAAGAACGGTGTCACGCCCTTGCCACGCAGGCCGCGCTCGTCGGCCAGGCGCAGGCCCTCGGCCAGCACCCGGTCGTGCAGATCCGGGTCGACCTGCTCATGGTGGGGCAGCGGGTTGGCGACCAACAGTCCGGCGGTCAGGGCGAGCACGTCCCGGGCCCGCATGATTTCGGCGATCTCCTCGGCGCTGTCGACCCGCCAGTCCAGATGGTGGCCGGAGTCGGTCAGGTAGAAGCCGGGAAAGGAGTCCGTGCCGACCCCGACGACCGCCACGTTCAGCGTCTCCAGTCGTTCCAGAGTGGCCCCGACGTCCAGGATCGACTTAACGCCAGCGCACACCACCGTAACCGGGGTCTCGCCCAGGGTGGTCAGGTCAGCCGACTCGTCCCAGGTATCCCTCGCCTCACGGTGCACCCCGCCCAGCCCGCCGGTGGCGAACACCCGGATGCCCGCCTGCAGCGCCAGGTGGCTGGTCGCGGCGACAGTGGTGGCGCCGAATCCGCGGCGGGCGGCCAGCGTGCCCAGATCCCGAACGCTGACCTTGAGCACGTCGTCGCGGGTGGCGATCGCGGTCAGCGCCTCGTCGTCCAGGCCGATCCGGGGTCGCCCGTCGACCACCGCGATGGTGGCCGGGACGGCCCCGGCATGACGGACGGCGGCCTCCACCTCGCGGGCCACCCGCAGGTTTTCCGGTCGGGGCAGACCGTGGCTGACGATGGTGGACTCCAGGGCCACGACGGCTGCACCGGCGGCAAGGGCGTCGGCCACCTCGGGGGCGACCAGAGGGGCGTAGGGGGAGGTATCAGACACGTCGCCACCGTAGACCGCGCGGAGCCGCTCGGTCGGCAGGACGTTCCACTACCGTGCCTCGGGTGACGACCGACGTGGTGGCGGCTGAGGAAGTGGCATACCCCGCCCAGTGGGAGGCCGATGTCGTCCTGACCGACGGTCGACCCTGTCATCTGCGACCCATCGTTCCGGCTGACGGCCCGCTGCTGCGGCAGTTCCACTCCCGGCTGTCCTCGGAGACCATCTATTACCGCTACTTCGCCCCGTACCCCGAACTCAGTGAGAAGGACGTCACCCGGTTTACCACCGTCGACCACGACCAGCGCGTCGCCCTGGTGGCGACCGTCGCCGGGCAGATCGTGGGGGTCGGGCGATACGACCGGATCGACGAACTCGATGCCGAGGTGGCCTTCACGATTCGGGACGACCACCAGGGCCGGGGGCTGGGGTCGATCCTGCTGGAGCACCTGGCCGCGGCGGCCCGCGAACGCGGCATCCGTCGGTTCGTCGCCGAGGTGCTGCCGAGCAACCGTCGCATGATCGGGACGTTCACCGAAGCCGGTTACAAGGTTGCCCAGGAGTTCGAGGACGGCGTCATCCGGCTGATGTTCGAGATTGAGTCGACGGCGCAACTGCTGGCCGTCATGCAGGCCCGCGAACAGCGCTCGGAGGCGCGCTCGATCGAACGGCTGCTGCACCCGCGATCGGTCGCGATCGTGGGTGCCTCTCGTCGTTCGGGCACGATCGGGCACGAACTGTTGCAGCACCTGATCCGCGGCCCCTTCACCGGGCCGGTGTACGCGGTGCACCCGGAGGCGGACGAGATCGCGGGAGTCCCCGCGGTGCGCCGGGTCAGCGACGCCCCCGGGCCGGTGGACCTGGCCATCGTCGCGGTACCTGCCGATGCGGTCCTGGCGGTTGTCGACGACTGTGCCGCTGCCCGGGTCAGCGGCCTGGTGGTGGTCTCCGGCGGTTTCTCCGAGTCCGGTCCTCAGGGGGTGGAACGGCAGGCGGCCCTGGTCGCGGCGGCTCGCGGCAGCGGTATGCGAGTGGTCGGCCCCAACGCGCTGGGGTTGATCAACACCGATCCCGGGGTGGCGTTGAATGCGTCCCTGTCGCCCATCGTGCCCGGCCGCGGCCGGATCGGATTCTTCTGCCAGTCCGGTGCTCTCGGGTCGGCTATTCTCGAACGGGTCGTCCGCCGCGGCCTGGGCCTGTCGACCTTCATGTCCGCCGGAAACCGGGCCGACGTGTCTGGCAACGACATGCTGCAGTACTGGCGGGACGACAACACCACGTCGCTGGTGCTGCTCTATCTGGAGAGCCTGGGCAATCCGCGCAAATTCACCCGCATTGCCCGGCGGCTGTCCCGGCACAAACCGATCGTCGCGGTGCGATCCGGCCGATCCAGCCAGGCCTACCCCCTGGGTCACGCGGTTCGGCGTACGACCCTGCGCCCCAGGGCCGTGGACGCGATGTTCGCCCAAGCCGGGGTGATCCAGACCGAGTCCCTGGACGAGCTATTCGACGTCGCCGGCCTGTTGGCCTTCCAGCCGCTGCCGCACGGGCACAAGGTCGCCATCATCGGCAACTCCGACGCTCTGGGCGTCCTGGCCGCCGATGCGTTGGAGGGCTCCGGGCTGCGGCCCTGTGGGCAGCCGCGCACCCTGCACGGCGAGGTGGACGCACGAGCCCTCGGCCAGGCCCTGGCGGCCGTCCTGGACGACCCGGTCGCCGACGCCGTCATGGTGGTGCACGTCCCGCCAGTGCGCACCGACGACACCGCGATCCGCCAAGTGATCATGGCGACGGCAGCTCGCGCCACCAAGCCGGTTGTGGCGGTCCTGGTGGCCGGGGAGGACGACGGGGGCCTGCTCCCGGTACGCGGTCCGGATGGGGTCGCCGGGCATGGCTCGGTGCCGGTGTTCGGCACCGTCGAGCAGGCTGCGCAGGCGCTGGGACACGTCGTGCGCTATGCCCGCTGGCGGGACAGTGCCCGCGGAGAGGTGCCGCTGCTGGACGGAGTGGACGCGGACAACGCGCGTACCCTGATCGAATCCGCGCTGGCCGCGTCCGTGGCCGCGGGTGGACCGATGGAGCGACGGCAGGGGGACCGGCGCGGCTCCAGTGCCGACCGGGATGGCGCAGCAGCTACTGGCGACACCCCCGGTACAGCCCGGGCCGCGGCGTCGCATCCGTTGGGCTTCGAGCGTCGGGACCGAGATCGGGACCGCCGAAGTGGGCAGCCACTCGGCCCCCCGTTGGAGATGTCGCGCGCCGTGCTCACCCAGGTGCTGGCCGCCTTCGGTGTGGACCTGTGGGCGCAGACCGCGGTCGCCTCCGAGGACGAGGCCGTCGCCGCCGCGGACGCGCTCGGCTGGCCGGTGGTCCTCAAGACGACGGTGTCGCGGCTGGTCCATCGGGTCGAGCTGGGCGGGGTGCGGCTCAACCTGGAGAACGAACGAGCCCTGCGGACATCCTTCCTGTCCATGGCCGCCCAGTTGGACGATGATGCGGCTGCGCACCTGACCGTCCAACGCATGGCACCCCCCGGGGTCGCCTGTGTGGTGCGCACCGTCGAAGACCCGTTGTTCGGGCCGGTCGTGTCCTTCGGCATCGGCGGGGTCGTCACCGAACTGCTGGAGGACCGCGCCTACCGCATCCCCCCGCTGACCGACGTCGACGCCCACGAACTGGTCCGCGAGCCCGGCGCCGCGCCGTTGCTGCTCGGGCACCGGGGCACCGACCCGGTCGACGTCCCCGGCTTGGAAAACATCCTGCTGCGCGTCAGCCGACTGGCCGATGAGGTGCCTGAACTGGCCCGCTTGGAACTCAACCCGGTCGTCGCCCACCCGCGCGGGGTGGCCGTCCTCGCCGCCCGCGGCTGGCTGCGCGAGGCCGATCCGCGCAATGATTCTGAGGCCCGGCGGCTGCGGAACTGAGCTTCCCCTTGTGTCGGGGCGCCGCGGGGCCCGTGACTCTGAGGCCCGGCGGCTGCGGAACTAAGCCTCATCCATTCGACTGGTGGTTTCTGGCTGCCTTTCCAAGATCCGAGTCGACCATGGGCCACCACTCGCGGCACTAAAGGCACCACGAACGCCCACTTGCGGCACTCCTGTCAGGTCACCGGCATGACGAGTCCCGCGACCCGCTCGACGTCCCGACGCAAGGCTGCGACCGCCGTGGTCAGATCGCTGTCGTCGGTTTCCTGAACGCGTTCGGTTACCCACTGCCGGATCAGCGCAGAGGGAGTCAGGTGCGCCCGGGCGGCCGCGGCCTTGACTGCTTCGTGGGTGGCAGGCGCAAGGCGTACGGAGAACACCGCGGAGGCTGTCGCTTCTCGCGCCTCCTCCAGCGCGGCGGCTCGCTCCTCGTCGATGTACTCGGCTGCGGTCGCCGCCAGCTGCTGGTCAATCTCGATCTCGGTTCGCGTCGTCATCGTGCGCCTCCTGGTAGGTACGCCGCTCCGCACCGGTCGTCTTCCATGCCGTCACGCCCCACAACTGGCCCTCGATGCGGCCCGCGATCACGGTGACCACGAAACCGGCCGCCGGCGAGTAGCCGACGATCCGTACCGCACTCGTGCGCGATCTTGGATCCGGATCGCTGATCGTCGCGTGAGGGTCAGCCGCTGCCTCCGTGGCCCATGGCACCTCAATGTCGATCGCGTCGGGGTAGCGCCGCGAGCGCGTGGCGATGTGCTCGCTCCGAGTGTGAGTCCAGCGCACCTCCACCTTCCCAGCGTAGTCATAATGACTACGCCTTGCGCGTGATGTCACCAATCAATCTGCTGGTCGCGGCTGGAATGCGCACCCAGTCTCCACGAGTGGGATCGTGCCTATCCGACCCATGGTTCGTTGCCCGTCTTCCCAAGATCGGCACGAACCTCATCGAGTGATCCGATCGGACCACCGACATGTCCGGCGGTGGGAGGATGGGCGGCATGACCGACGGCGGACCCCCGCACCTGGATGCCCGACAGCACCTGCTCCGGCACGACATCGAGCGCAGTGGCTACTACCCGGCGGTCGTGGCTGACTCGTTGGACACCGCGCTGGCGGGGGAGCCGGTCACCTCCTACGTCGTTCACCACGAGGCGACCTTCGACCACGACGAGCTGCGTCGACACGTGACCGTGCTCGCGCTGACTCCGACCCGCCTCATCGTGGGACACACCGACGAGCATCCCGCCGACGAGACCTGCCCGACCCCGTACGCAACGGCCTCGACTGAGGCGGTACGGCTGAGCCGGGTGGACTCCGTCGTCGTTACCCGGGTGGTGGGCGAACCCGCCAAACACCGTGCGGGTGGCCCGCTGCGGGAGTTGGTAGTCACGATCGGCTGGGGCGCGGTCAATCGGATCGACCTGGAGCCCGCCGGCTGCGCCGACCCCGAATGCGAGGCCGATCACGGATACACCGGAACCTCCAGCAACGACGACGTCGCGCTGCGGGTCTCCGAGACCGCCGACGGTGCGGACGTGGTCGCGCAGGCCCTCGCCTTCGCTGCGACCCTGTCCGAGGCCACCGGGCGTCGGCTGGCGTGACTGCCGAGAAACTGCTGCCGCTACCGTCGCACCTTCCGCCCGGACCCCCGTACGGCGTCCGCACGCTGGCCGAGGTGCTGCCCAGCGTCGCCGCCGGCCTGCGGGTCGCGGGCTACGCCGACCTCCTGGGTTTCGGCGATGCCGATCGGGTTGTTGTCCTGCTCGTCGACGGGCTGGGTCTGCACGCCTTGCTCGACCATCCCGAGCAGGCCCCGTTCCTGCATGCGCCGGCGGCGAGCTCCGGAGCGGACGCCCGGCTGTCTGCGGCGTTCCCGACCACCACACCCACCGGCCTGGCCAGCCTCGGCACGGGCCTGCCGCCGGGCGGCCACGGTCTGGTGGGCGCCTCGTTCCGCGTTCCGGAGACCGGCCGCACGCTGTGGCCCCTGAAATGGAAGGGCGACCCGCACCCGGTCGCCACGCAACCCGAACCCACGGTGTTCGAGCGGGCGGCTGCTGCCGGGGTGGCGGTGTCCGTCGTGGCGCCCCGCGACTACGAGCGCAGCGGTCTGACCCGCGCGGTGCTGCGCGGTGGCCGCTATACCGGTGCCGACGAGATCGGGGAGCGGGTGGCCGAGGTCGCCGCCGCCGTCCGGCTGGGTGACCGTTCGCTGGTGTACGCCTACTGGCCGGGTCTGGACCGGGTCGGGCATCAGCACGGGGTCGACTCACCCCATTGGCGCGCGGAACTCGCCTACGTCGACGCCTTCGCGCAACGGCTGGTCGCGGACCTGCCGGCCGATGCGGTGCTCCATGTCACCGCCGACCACGGCATGGTCGACTGCCCCAGAGAACACAAGATCAACCTGGACGAAGTGCCGGAGCTGTGGGCGCAGGTCCGTCTCGTGGCAGGGGAGCCGCGGGCGCGGCACGTGTATGTGGCTCCTGGAACGGCCGCCGATGTTGCACAAACGTGGCGACGACACCTGGGTGCGGCAGCGATTGTCGTCACCCGCGAACAGGCCATCACGGCCGGGTGGTTCGGGCCTGTCGAGCCGGAGTATGCCGAGCGCATCGGTGACGTGCTGGCGGTGGCGACCACCGATGCAGCGTTGACGAGTTCCCGCATCGACTCCCGGGTTTCCGCGTTACGCGGCCAGCACGGCGGGCTTACGCCCGCAGAGGTCGACATACCGTTGCTGCAGTTGCGAAATGGCGCCTTGGATGGCCGAGCGGTTCCCGAGGTGGGACATGGCTGAATTAGTGTTCTTCTCCGGGACGATGGACTGCGGGAAGTCCACGTTGGCGTTGCAGACCGACCACAACCACGCCACCCGAGGCCGGCGGGGAATCGTCTTCACCTGCCTGGACCGGGCGGGTAACTCCCGGTTGTCCTCGCGGCTGGGCCTGACCGTTCCCGCCGTTGAGGTGACCCCTGCGTTGGATTTCCATGAACTCGTCGTTCGGGCACTCGAACGTGGTGACGTCGTCGACTATCTGATCTGCGACGAGGTCCAGTTCTACACGTCCGCGCAGATCGACCAACTGGCCATCCTCGTGGACGACTTCGATGTGGACGTGTTCGCCTTCGGCATCAGTACCGATTTCCGGACCCGGTTGTTCCCCGGTTCGGCGCGGTTGATGGAACTCGCCGACCGGGTGCAGGTTCTGCAGGTGGCGGCTTTGTGCTGGTGCGGCGCCCGCGCGACGCACAACGCCCGGACCGTCGTTGGCGTCATGGTCACCGAGGGTGACCAAGTCGTCGTCGGCGACACTGAACACGATGGTGACGTGGCGTACGAAGTGCTGTGCCGCCGCCACCACCGTCGCCGGATGACGGCTGCCACCGTGCAGCGCGAGCACATCTCGCCGGACCCATTGCCCTTCCCGGAGATAGCGCCCTTCCCAGAGACAGCGCCGTCCCCGGAAGCAGCGCCGTTACCAGCAGCACTGCCGTTACCAGCAGCACCGCCGTTCCCAGCAGCACTGCCGTTCCCAGCAGCACTGCCGTTCGCGACCCCCTGACGCGACCTGCTGTCGGCGGACTCCCTCGGATGGACCCGACTACTCCTCGGGGCGCCCCGAACCAAAGAGGATCTCGTCCCAGGTGGGGATGCTGGCCCGCCGGGCGCGCCGCGTGGTACGGCCATGCACCGGCGGGGGTGCGTCCGCAGCCGCGCGCTGTTCAACTGCATCGCCGTGACGGTCCTCGCCGCCCGCCTGGTCGGCTGGCGGCCCGTCGGACTCGATCGGTCCGGCGACGTCATGGTCGCTGGGCCTGTCACCGGGCTGCCCGGACCCCCGGCGCACCGGAACCGTGTCGTTCTGGGCTGGGCCGGCGTGTTCGTCGGCGGTGCCCGGCGTGCCGACCAGTCGCAGCCGGGCCGCCTCGCTGTCCGAGATCGGCGGCTCGATCAGCCAGCGGGCCTCCTCGTCATCCGCCTGCAGGGTGCGTACGGAGGTGTCGAAGACCCAGGTGGCCACGCGGTCGCCGTGGCTGGCCGGGTAGGCGAGCAGGACCGTCCACCGGCCGTCCTCGCGACGCCAGGAGTCCCAGCGCAGCGCCTCCGGATCGACCCCACGGGGGACCAGGCGGTCAATCACCACCGACTCCAGCACGGCCTCCTCGTCGTGCCGGCGCACCTGCGTACCGCGTGCTTGCTCAGCCACCCAGGCTCGTTCGGCGAGCACCGGGCCCTCAAAGCGGCGCACCCGCTCGAGGTCCCAGCCGGCCATGTCGGCGACCTCCTCGGTAGTGGCACCGGCCCGGATGCGCGCCTGAATGTCCTTGGGGCGCATGGGTTCGTCGGGATTCTGCGCCGGCGCGCGGGGTCGATCCCGACGTATCGACGTGGTCAGCCGATCGTCCAGGGCGACGGCATAGCGCTGGCCCTGGGGGTCTTCCAGCACCAGGGCAGCCCCGTCGTCGGAGATCCCGACATAGCTCAACTCGCGCATGCCTATCTCTCCTGGCTCGGGGCGGCGTTCGGGTCTGCGGGGGCGGTGTCCGGCGGCGCCGGGCGATGGGCCGGGGTCGTACGCAGCTGCTCGCCCGACCGGTCCGACCACCCGCCGGCATCCTGGTCCCCGGCAGGATGCCACGCCACCATCGACGGCTCCGGCATGTCGATGCCCGGGTGTGCCGCAATAGCCGCGGCAGTTCGGTCCAAGAGATCGGCCGAGGAGCCGCTGGGGGCGGCGCCGCTGAGGTCCAGCGGCGATGCCGCAGGGTTGCCCAGACTCGCCAGGCCGGCCGTGCGACGTTCGGCCGCCGCCAAGGACCGTCCACGCGCGGCCACCGTCGCCAGGGCCAGGATCCCCGCGCCGGACACGATGGCGTAGGCGGGCGACGGCCCGAAGCGGTCGATGAGGATCCCAGCTCCGGAGGCGGACAGCGCCAGGCCTACTCCGATCCCGGATACGGCCAACGTCAGGCCCTCGGTCAGCCGGCGGGCTGGTACGAGCCGCTCGACCAGGGCCATCGCGGCGATCAGCACCGGCGAGACTGCAAGACCAGCGGCCAGGGCCACTAGCCCGAGCAGCGGCACGGACTGCACGAAGGGCAGCGGCAGGCACACCACCGACAGGAGGACGGCTGCCCGGCCCAGCTGCCGCGTGAACGACGCTCCGGTGCTCCGACTGCCCACCACCACCCCGGCGATCAGGCTGCCCGCGGCGTACAGCGCCAGCAGGACCCCGGTGGCGCCCGGAACCCCAGCCCGTGCCGCGAAGGCTACGGTCGAAACCTCGAAGGCTCCGAAGATCCCACCCATCAGCACCATCACCGCGACCACTGTTGCCATGCCCGGCTGGCGGAGGGCAGCGGGCCCCCCGTGCTGGTGATGGGCGAGCACCGGCGGGGGTTCGGTGCGCCGCTGAATCGACAAGGCAGCGGAACCGACCGTCACCAGTCCAGCGGCCGCGATCAACGCCGCCGGTGGGGCCACCTGCAGGGCCAGCACGGTCGCCAGCGGCGGCCCGAGGATGAACAGCACCTCGTCCAGCACGCTCTCCAGGGCGAAGGCGGTACGCAGTCGAGGGGTCCCGGTGAGCAGCAGCGCCCAGCGGGCGCGGACCAAGGAGCCGATGCTCGGCATCAGCGCACCGGTGAGGGCGGCCAGGGCGAACAGGCCCCCCGCCGGCCACTGTCGTTCCACGCCGACGATCAGGCCGATCAAGCCGGTCGCGTGCAGGATCGCGAGCGGCAACAGCACCCGGTGCTGGCCCAGGCGGTCAATCAGACGCGCCGTGAACGGACCGACGAAGGCACCTGCCAGCGCGAAGGTGGCCGACAGCCCGCCCGCGAGGGCGTACGAGCCTCCGGTGGACGTGACCAGCAAGACGATGCCCAGACCCACCATGGCGATCGGTAGCCGGGCCACCAGACCGGTGATGCTGAAGGCCGCTGCTCCCGGCTGGCGCAGGACGTCGACGTACGGGCTCAGCATGCGCGCACCCATCGCCGCTTCGGCTGGTCGGCTGGGGACGTGGGGCTGCTGGGCGACGCGGGACTGCTGGGCATGGTGGACCTGACGGTACCCGCGTCGCCGCAGCGCCGGCGATCCCGCCGCTGCGCGCAACCCCTGGGGCGGTCAGGATGGTGACCATGACGACCGAGCCAAGGCCGAACGGGCCGACTGTGGCCTTCGACGCCGTACTCCTGGTGTCCTTCGGTGGCCCGGAGGGGCTGGGAGACGTCGTCCCGTTCCTTGAGAACGTCACCGCGGGTCGAGGGATCCCGCCGGAGCGACTGGTCGAGGTCGGGGCGCACTACACAAAGTTCGGCGGGGTGTCGCCGCTGAATGCGCACAACCGTGCTTTCCGGGCCGCGGTCGAAGCTGACCTGGCAGCGTACGGGCGCCCATTGCCCGTCTACTGGGGTAATCGAAACTGGACGCCGTACTTGCCGGAAGCCCTGCGGCGCATGCGCGACGACGGGATTCGCCGCGCCGCGGTGTTCGTCACTAGTGCGTTCTCGTCCTATTCCGGCTGCCGTCAGTATCGGGAGAACCTCGCCGATGCCGTGGCCGAGGTGGCGGCCCAGGGGCCCGTCGAAAAGCCCGCCGAAAAACGTGGAGTCCCCGAATTGGACCTGTTGCGCCGCTATTTCGACCATCCCGACTTCATCGAACCGACGGTCGATGCGGTGCTGGCGGCACTGCAGCGTCTCGCAGCGATAGCGCCGAGTTCGCCGATGACATCGGCTGGACCGCGCCGACCCCGACCACCTCGGCTGGTCTTCACCACCCATTCCATCCCGCTCTCGTCGGCTGCCGCATCCGGGGGGGCCGATCGGCCAGCCGAGGGTGCGTACGTGGCGCAGCACCGCGCGGTGCTCGAGCTGGTCACCGCTGCAGTCGCGGAACGGACCGGCCAGGCGTACCAGGCGGATCTGGTGTTTCAGTCTCGCTCCGGGCCCCCGCAGGTGCCATGGTTGGAACCGGACATCAGCGACCACCTCGCGGTCGTGCACGCCGCCGGTGAGGTCGGGGCGGTGATCGTGCCGATCGGGTTCACCAGCGATCACATGGAGGTGGTCTGGGACCTCGACACGGTCGCGCTAGCGGACGCCGAGAGCCTGGGTCTGCCGTGCGTGCGCGCTGCCACGGTCGGCCTGGACCCGCGCTTCGTCGCCATCGTGCGGCACCTCGTCGCCGAGTTGGAGTCCGGTGCGCCCCACCTGTCGTTGTCGGCGCTGGGTCCGGCCCCCGACCGCTGTGTCGCCCACTGTTGCCCCAACCCGCGTGGCAGCCGTCCGGCGGTGGGCGGCAGCGACGATTGAGGTCTGCCGTACGAGTTCGGAACTCGCGGTGGTCGGTTGCTCGCACGGTTCGCCGGGTCAGTGTGCACGGCATTGGCAGGATGTACGGGTGACCCCCGCACCCACATCGCCTGAGGCTGGCCCCGCATCACCATTCGCCGGGGGGAGCGGCGGGCAACACGTCGAAGATCTCGACGTCCGCGCGCTGCTCGATCTGGCGCTGTCTGCGGCCACCTCGGCCGGGGACTTCCTGCTGGGCGCGCGACCGGAGCACCTCGCGGTGGAGACCAAGACATCCTCCGTGGACGCCGTCACGGCCATGGATCGGGATTCCGAGGCGCTGCTGATCGGGGCCCTGCTCGCCAACCGGCCAACGGACGCGATTCTGGGGGAGGAGGGTGGCAGCCGAGCCGGCACGTCCCGGGTGCGGTGGGTCGTGGATCCGCTGGACGGCACGGTCAGCTACCTGTACCGACTGCCCACCTGGTGCGTCTCGGTGGCTGGGCAGGTCGACGGAGTCACCCAGGTTGCGGTCGTCCATGCCGCAGCGCTGGGCGATACGTACGCAGCCATGGCCGGCCAGGGCGCCCGACGGCTCGGCGTGGGGGAGCCGTGGGACTCCGGCGAGCCGATGCGTTGCACCGACCCGGTGTCTCTGGCGCAGGCTCTGGTCGGGACCGGCTTCGGCTATCTGGAGCAGCGCCGCCGCGCGCAGGCCCGGGTGTTGTCCCTGGTGATTCCGCACATCAGGGACATCCGACGCAGCGGGTCCGCCGCGCTGGACCTGTGTTGGGTCGCCGCCGGCCGCCTGGATGCCTACTACGAGCGCGGCACCCAACCGTGGGATCACGCTGCCGGAGCACTGATCGCCGCGGAGGCGGGTGCTCGGGTGGGTGGGCTGGGTGGTCGACCGGTCAGTTCGGACCTGTCCGTGGCCGCTGGACCGGATCTGTGGACGCCGTTGCTGGAGCTGCTGACCCAGGCCCGAGCTGACGAGGACTGAGTCGCAGTCCGGGGCGACGAGGACGCAGCCGCGGGTCCCGGCTCGCGACGACGCAGGATTGATCCCCGAGAGCGGGCGCCTGCGACACTGCGGCCATGACCGAAGCCTCGCTCCAGATGACCGACATCCCCGACCTGACCGCCCTCGTGGTTGTGGCACCCGATTCCACCGTGTCCCGCACGGTCGTCAAGGCCAGCGGCGTGCGCATGGTGCTGTTCGCCTTCGACGCCGGTCAGGAACTCACCGAGCACACAGCCGCCGTCCCAGCGATTCTGCAGGTCCTGGACGGCCGACTGCAGGTCACCGCGGCCGGGAACAGCGTGGAACTGGTCCCGGGCGGCGTGGTGCATCTCGATGCCCGGCTCCCGCACTCGGTCCTCGCCCACGAACCCAGCCGCCTGCTGCTGACGATGCTCACCGGCAAGGGCTGAGCAGCCGAAGCCGACCAGCAAGAACCGAGGGCTGTCACCCGGCAACGATCGCTCGATCAGTCCAACCGGCGCAGGTCGGCGGCGTACCAATGAGCATTGTGGACGTAGGTCCGCACGGCCGCGTCGAACTGCCCCGGACGTACGGTGTCGGGACGCAGCCGCGCCGGCACCCCCAGCGCCATGGCGCCGCTGGGCACCTCAAAATCGTTGGGCACCAACGCCGCGGCGCCGACCAGTGAGCCGCGGCGGACGACCGCCCGGTGCAGGACGATGGAGCCGGACCCGATCAGACAGTCGTCCTCGACCGTGCAGCCCTCCAGGTGCGCGCGATGACCCACCACGCAACGATCGCCGATGACCGTGTCCAATGTGCTCGTGCAGTGCACCACGGTCCCGTCCTGAATCGACGTCCGGGCGCCCACCACGACGGCGCCATGATCCCCGCGCAGCACCGCCGTGGGCCACACCGTGGACTCGGGCCCGATCGTGACGGCGCCGATCACCACGGCGTCGGGGTGCACGAAGGCGCGGTCGGAGATGGTGGGAACTCGGTCTCCCAGGGCGTACACGGGCATCGTGGACCTCCACCGTCGGTGCGTGGGGACCATCTCACCATCGACCGCGCCCACCACGCAGCCGCGCTGTGGTGTCGATTGGCCCTCCGGTAGGGCACAATGCGCGCGATCGCGGCACAGCCAACGACGCTCCGCCTGGAGGGGACCGCACCAGCATGGCCACCGACTACGACGCACCGCGTAAAACCGACGAGGACATGGAGGCCGACTCCCTCGAGGAGCTCAAGGCCCGCCGGGTCGACAAGTCATCCGCGGTCGTCGATGTGGACGAGGCGGAACTAGCCGAGTCGCTGGAACTCCCCGGTGCCGACCTGTCCGACGAGAGCCTGACCTATCGGGTCCTGCCCCGTCAGTCCGACGAGTTCACCTGCTCCAAGTGCTTCCTCGTCCACCACCGCAGCCAATTGGCCGGTGAGTCCAGCGGGCTGCCGGTATGCAAGGAGTGCGCCGCCTGAACGGGTCCCCGGAGCCACCCGTCGAGGGCTCACCCGAGGAGAACTCCACCGACACGCGCGAACTCGCGCAGGTCCTGGATGAGCTCGGCGAGGGCGAACTGTCCAAGGCGGACCGAGCTCGGCTGCTGACCCGCGCCGGCCGGCTCGTCGGTCGGCGGCTGCGGACCGCGGGCCTGGCCTCCACCCAGGTCGGGCGCTGGCTCACCGATCTCTTGCTGGACCTCACCCCGCACCTGACCATTCGCGATCTGGACACCTTGCACGAGCACTACCAGGGCCGTACGGGGGAGGACCTGGCCGAGGGGCTGACGCGCAACGCCGCCCGGGTCACCGCCGCGATCGGGGCTGCTGGTGGCGCCGCTGCCGCCGTTCAGTGGACGGTGGCCCCGACTCTGGTGGCCGTGCCCGCGGAAATCCTCGCGGAGACGTTGGCCGTCGCCGTGGTCGAGGTTCGCCTGGTCGCTGAGTTGCATCAGGTCTACGGGGTCCAACCGCCCGGCAGCAGGCCGCAGCGGGCGACCGCCTATGTCATGTCCTGGACGCATCGGCGCGGGGTGGACCCGTTCCGCCCGTGGAGCGTGCCGATCGCGCTGGGGATCGCGGCGCGTCGCCAGGTCGCCCGTCGCCTGCTCGACCGGTTCGGCCGCAACGTGAGCAGTTTCATCCCGTTCCTGATCGGCTCGGCCCTCGGCGCGCGCTTCAACCGCAAGGAGACCTTGCGGGTCGCCACGGAGGTCCGGGCTGACCTGGCCGGCCGAAGTCGCGTGGCGGCTTGGCAGCCACCGGACCCGGCCCACCGACGACCGTGACCGCTGCCGGTCGCGGTACCGCGGCCGTGGCGGCGCAGCGGGCGGACTGCCCACGAGGACTGAAACGGCGACGAGCCGGCTAGGCAGCCGCGAAGACTATTCGCTCGCCTCGTCCGTGTGGTCGTCCACCAGGTTGGCGACAACGCGGAGCACGATCACGTTCACCACAGCAGCAGCAATCGCCGCGATCATCGTGTACGTCAGCACCCGACGCAGCGGGACATCAGCGGCGTCGTGCCGAGGCGGCTCGGAGCCGGTCACTTTCTGGTAGCCGCTGCTGATCGCCCTACGGGTGGCCCACGCGGCCCCCATCGAGGCCGCGGGCGCCACCATCTTCATCATTTGCGGATTGGCCATGGCAGGGAGTCCTTCCGAGGAGTGGGCGGCTGTGCTGATCCGCCGGGAGTTCGATGGCTGACCACCGTAGTCGGGGGGACGACCTTGGCAGCCAACGGCCTGGCGGTGGCGTTCGTGAACGTCCGCGCGCAGCAAATGTGAGCGCAGACATGGCCCTCGACCCGCCGGATCGGGCCAGCGCGCCTACCATCGAAGGCATGGAACCCTGGGTCTGGTGGCTGGTCGCAGTCGGCGTGCTGTCGATCGCGGAGATCCTGACCGGGGTCGGGCTGGTCTTCGGGATGCTGGCGGTGGGGGCGGGAGCCGGCGCTGTCTCGGCGGCCGCGGGCGCTCCGGCCGGGCTCTCGATGATCATCGCGTCGCTAGTCTCGGTGGCCATGCTGCTGGGCGTACGCCCGATTGCCCGTAAGCACTTGCAGCAGCCGCGCTCGGTCCGCACCGGAATCGCGGCCCTGGTGGGCTCCGATGCCCTGGTGATCGAGCAGGTCAACGGGGTCGATGGGCGAGTCAAATTGGCGGGGGAGATCTGGTCGGCCCGTTCCTACGACGGGCAGGCCGTACACGACGCCGGGACGATCGTCTCGGTGCTGGGCATCGAGGGCGCCACCGCGCTCATCGGCTGAGGGGACGTACAACATGGATGGAACCGCTGCGCTGATTGTCGCCGTGGTCCTGGTGCTGCTGGTGCTGATCACGTTGGCTCGAACGGTTCGCATCGTGCCGCAGGCCCGCGCCGGCATCGTGGAGCGGCTGGGTCGCTACCAACGCACGCTGAATCCGGGCCTGTCCATCCTGGTGCCCTTCGTCGATCGGCTGCGCCCGCTGCTGGACATGCGGGAGCAGGTGGTCTCGTTCCCACCGCAGCCGGTGATCACCGAGGACAACCTGGTGGTGAACATCGACTCGGTCATCTACTTCCAGGTGACCGATCCCAAGTCGGCCACCTATGAGATCGCCAGTTTCCTCATGGCGATCGAGCAGTTGACCGTGACGACGCTGCGTAACGTGATCGGCTCGATGGACCTGGAGGAGACGTTGACCTCCCGGGACTCGATCAATGCCGCCTTGCGGGGCGTGCTCGATGAGGCGACCGGCAAGTGGGGGATCCGGGTCAATCGGGTCGAGCTCAAGGCGATTGACCCGCCGATCTCCATCAAGGAGTCGATGGAGAAGCAGATGCGGGCCGAGCGTGACAAGCGGGCCGCGATCTTGAACGCGGAAGGCTCCAAGCAGGCTGCGATCCTGAACGCCGAAGGCCAAAAGACCGCAGCGGTGCTGACCGCCGAGGGCCAGGCGCAGGCGGCGGTGCTGCGAGCCCAGGGCGAGGCAGCCGCTATCGCGAAGGTGTTCGGCGCCATCCACGCCGGCAACCCGACTGAGAAGGTGCTGGCCTATCAGTACTTGCAGGCGCTGCCGGCTATCGCGCAGGGCACGGCCAACAAGGTCTGGATCGTGCCGGCCGAGTTGAGTTCGGCCATGCAGCGGCTGGGAACCGCTTTCAGTGGGACGCAGCCGGGCGGCGCGTCGGTCGGCCGCGGATCGTCGGTCGATGACGATGCGGATTCGACCTCAGCCGATGCGGGGCCAGCGGCTGCGGCCGTAACGGCGGGAGACGGTGCCATCGCAGAGATCGCTGCAGCAGCGCAGATGGCGGCCGGTGGCGCGGTGGCCGATGCCGTCGCGGCAAGCGACGAGGCCGCGGGCCGGCCGGCGACCGCCGCAGGTGCGGCCGCATCGCTGGCTGCCGCTCGTCGGGGCGACTCTGCGAAAGCGGACCCCGGTGTACGCACAGATGCGGACGCCACGACGGGCGCCACCGACGTGCGGGCGGCCGACCCATCGATCTGAGTTGGTGGGTCGCCTTGGCGCTGGTTGCCGCGGGCGCCGGTGCCGGGATCATCAACGCTGTTGTCGGCTCGGGGACGTTGCTCACCTATCCCGTCCTGCTCGCAGTCGGGCTCAGCCCGGTGACGGCGAACGGGACGAACACGACCGGGTTGTCCCCGGGTGCATTCAGTGCCGCGATCGGTTATCGGCGCGAACTTGCCGGCCGCCGGCGGCGGTTGGTGCCGTTGGTGCTGATCGCCGCGGTGGCCGGCGTCACGGGCTCGCTCCTGGTCGTGGCGCTGCCGGCGAAGGTATTTGGTGCGCTGGTGCCGTGGCTGATCGGCGGCGCGGCCCTGCTGGTCGCCGTCCAACCACTGTTGGTGCGCGCCCTGCAACGGCGGGCACCGATCCGGTCGGTCGCCCCTGCTGGTCCCGCACCCGATCCGATCCACTTGACCGGCGCTGACGGCAATGCCGTCGTGCCTGCGGAGGCTGGCCGTCCGGGACCGGCGTTGAGTGCCGGAGTCTTCGGTGCGGCGCTGTACGGCGGCTACTTCGGGGCGGCCCAGGGGGTCGTTCTGATGGCCGTCCTCGGCACCCTGGACCACCCCGACCCGCAGCGCGCCAACGCCGCCAAGAACTTGCTCGGCGGGACCGCGAATCTGGCCGCCGCGATCGTGTTCGCAGTCACCGGCAAGGTCGTGTGGATCGCCGCGCTGCTGGTGGCGATCGGTTCCATCGCCGGGGGCTGGCTGGGTGCGCACGTGGCCCGGCAACTATCCCCGGTCGTACTGCGGGCCCTGGTGGTGCTGGTGGGGGTGGCCGCGGCCATCGTGGCCGTCCGAGCAGGATGAACCAGCCGTGACCGTACGAGAGATCACCATCGACGGTGTCGACGACCCCCGGCTGGCGGACTACACCGGGCTCACCGATGTGGCGCTGCGGCGCGTCCGGGAGCCGGTGGAAGGCCTGTTCATCGCCGAGGGGATCACCGTGATCGAGCGCGCGGTAGCCGCCGGCTACCCCCTCCGATCCGTCCTGACCACGCCCCGCTTCCTGCCCGGCATCGAAGCTCTGCTGGGCGTACGGGCGCAGCCGCTGGACGTCTTCGTCGGCTCGCTGGCGACATTGCGCGGGGTCACCGGCTTCGGTGTCCACCGCGGTGCCCTGGCTGCGCTGGGTCGCCTGCCGCTGCCCAGCGTCCAGGAGATCCTCGCCGCCGCAGACCGGGTGGTGGTCCTGGAGGACCTGATCGACCACGCCAATGTGGGGGCCGTCGTGCGCTCGGCCGCGGGGCTGGGTTTCGACGGCGTCCTGATCTCGCCGAACTGTGCCGATCCGCTCTATCGCCGCGCGGTCAAGGTGTCCATGGGAGCGGTGTTCGCGCTGCCCTGGACGATCCTGCAACCCTGGCCGAGCGGCATCGACATGCTGCAGGACAACGGTTTCGCCGTTCTTGGGCTGACTCCCGACGAAGGCGCAGACGATCTCGGCACGATGCCGACCCACGTCCGGCGCCGCTGTGCGCTGGTCGTCGGTACGGAGGGTTCCGGCCTGTCCGCAGCGGCGCTGGCCGCCTGCGACCAGCGGGTCCGGATCCCGATGGCTCGTGGTGTCGACTCCCTGAATGCTGCCGCGGCGGCCGCCGTGGCCTGCTACGCCCTGACTCAGGACGCCTGAGCAACCCGGGGCCTTTGGCCCCCGATTGGCTGTGCATCACCGGGTAGACGGCACCTAGGGTGGGCAGCGGCCGAGGGGTCGGCCCACGAACGGGTCGGTAACGGCGAGCGCCGCAGGCCGTGATAGGCGAAGGGTGGGCCACAGCCACCAGGGGAGGTGACGATGCCCAGCGGCATGCAGGGGACGCCTGCTGACTCTCGGCACGCGCCGTGGCCGCTGCGGGACGGGCAGACCCCGAAGCAGCGCAGCAACGTCGGGCCGGCGGGCCCCGGTGTCCCCGTGGCGGTTGCCATCTCGGTGACCCTGGGAGTATTGGTGCTGGGCGCCCTGCTGGTGCTGTTCCCGGGCGGGCGCGCTGTGGTGCTGCTCGACGACACCTGGCAGCTTGGCGCTGCGACCACCGCCGCCGTCGTCAGCATCCAAACCGCGCGGCGGCTGACCGGACGGCCACGCCTGGCCTGGGGACTGACCGCCTGCTACGCCAGCATTTGGGCCACCGGGCAGACCCTGTGGCTCGGGACTCATCTGGTGGGCGTCAACCCCGGGGGCCAGTTCACCGCTCTGGACGCCATCTTCTATTCGTCGGCCGTGCCCTTGATCCTGGGACTACTGGTGATGGCCCGGCCTCGGGACCTGTGGGCCACCCCGATGTCCCGGCTGGACGCGCTCATGGTCACGGTGACCGTGGCGTTGCTCATCTGGGTGCTGACCCTGGAACCGGTCGTGAACAGCACCGTGGCGGGGGTGTCCGGCTGGGTCGCCCTGGGTGCCGTGGGGCAGGGCCTCATGCTGACCGTGGCGCTGCTCGCCCTGGCCCGTGGCCGGCGGCGGGGGGAGGCTCTGCTGGCGGGATCGGTGGTGCTGCTGGGGGTGGGCGGCGCGCTCTACACCTATCTGGTCTCTGCCGGGCTCTACGCGGCGGCCACGCCGGTGGCGCTGACCTGGACCGTCGGTTTCCTCGGGATCGCCATGGCAGGGCGCGTCACCCGTCGTGAGCCGCTGCCGAAACGCGCTCGCCCGGCGGTCGTGCAAATGCTGGTTCACGTGCTGCCCATGGTGGTCGTGTGGGGCATGTTCATCGTGCAGCGGCTGGGCTCTGGAGTCGTGGCTTGGCCTGCCTACATCGTGGGCTTGGTGGTCTTCTCCCTGATGGTGCTCAGGCTCGCCTTGACTTTGCAGTTGCTGCAGCGCCGTGAGGATGACCTGGCCGCGCTGGCCTCCACCGACGAACTCACTGGGCTGCCCAACCGACGCGGCCTGTGGGAGACGGCCGCCCCGCTGCTGGCGCGGGCCAAGGAACCGTGGGTGCTCGCTCTCGTGGACCTGCCTTATCTTCGGGAGGTCAACGACCGGCTGGGAGTCGCCGGCGGCGACGCGCTGCTGCGCGCCGTGGCAACCCGGCTGCAGGGCGTCGTGCAGCCACAGTCCGTGGTGTCCCGCACCTCCAGCGACTTCGCCGTCCTCTTCCAACTTCCGGCCACGGGCTACGAGCCCACCCCCGACGCCTTCGCCCACGGCCTGCTGGCCCTGCTGCGCGGCCTGTACACCGTCGACGACCTGACCATCACCATCGACATCAATGTCGGGTATGCCGTCAGCAGTGCGTACGGCGCGGAGACGGTGGACGACCTGTACCGGCACGCCGGACTGGCCATGGCGGCGGCCAAGCGCGCCGGACCGGACCAGGCGCGGGGCTATGACGATGAGATGCACAACGACGTGATCGCACGTCACGATCTGAGCCAGCGGTTACGGCAGGCGCTGCGGGATCGTGAGTTCGTCCTGCATTACCAACCGGTGGTGGATCTGGCCACCCGGCGGATCGTGGGTGCCGAGGCCCTGCTTCGGTGGGACCGGCCCGACCGCGGCCTGCTGCTGCCGGCGGCCTTCATCGACGTGGCCGAGGAGACCGGACTCATCGTCGGGCTCGGCCGCTGGGTGGTCGCCGAGGCGGCGGCCACGGTCCGCAGCTGGGAGTCGGCGGCGCTGCTGGACGATGACTTCCGGGTGGCGGTGAACCTGTCGGGTCGGCAGTTCGACGAGCCCGGCCTGGTGGACATGCTCGTAACCGAGGTGGCTCGCGCGGGTGCCCGCCCGCAACGTATCGCGTTGGAAATCACTGAGACCCAGGCCGTGGACATGCCCATCGTTCAGCCGCTGCTGGCTCAACTGCGCGACGTCGGCTTCGAGGTGTCCCTGGACGACTTCGGGATCGCCTACTCCTCGCTGGCCTACCTGCGGCACCTCAGTATCGACACCATCAAGCTCGACCGACTGTTCGTCTCCGAACTGGGCGGCGAGGAAGACAAGGCCGCCATCCCACGGGCGATCATCGACGTTGCCCGGGGGCTGCACCTGGGTCTGATCGCCGAGGGTGTGGAGCGTGAGGAGCAGGCCCGCCGGTTGCTCGCCCTGGGATGCGTTCGGGCCCAGGGTTTCCTCTTCGCACCCGGGCTGCCAGCGGATTCCTTGGCAGAGATGCTGCAGCGGCAGGCCATCGACGGTCCGTTCGAGCCACGACCGCGGCCGCGCAACGGCCTTGCACACGATGACCCTGGGCAGGACCAGTCGGTGCGCGACGCCGCCCTACGGCCCCGAGCGCAGTAATCAGCCCGCTGCGCAGGGCGACGCTCAGGCGTACCGAACCGGCTGATCGGCTGTGGGGCTCGGCGGTGCCGCGGCCCGGCACTGGGCCAGATCGGTCAGCAGCGCGTCCAGCAGGGGGAGGTGCGCCGGGGAGAGCATCAGGTGCAGGCCATCTGGGTCGGTCACCCGGTTGAGGTACCACCCCCGTTCGGTCATCGCCTCCGCCACCGCAGCGGCCGACGCCCCGGGAGTGGTCAGCGCCAGAACCGGACCGATGGGATCACCGACCATGGCCAGCCCCATGATGGCGTCGACCTCGGCGCGGAACCGATCCACCCCGGCCATCAGGTCGGCCATCAGCTGGGTATAGCCAGCACGGCCCAGGTGCCGGATGACGGCCCAGGCGGTCAGCACGGCTGCCGGGGAACGTGCGCCGGCGACCCCGGGGGAGCCGTACAGACCGGCCGGCCATTGGTCGTAGACGAACCACTGCAGTCCCGCCCAGTCCGCGGTGCGGTGCAGGACCACCGAGGCGCCCTTCGGGACATAGCCGTACTTGTGGACATCGGCGGACATGCTGGTCACACCGGGCACCCGAAAGTCCCAGGGCGGGACGGGGCGACCCAGACGCTCCAGGAACGGCAGGACGAACCCACCGATGCAGGCGTCCACGTGGCAGCCCGCGCCTGCCTCGGCGGCCAGCGCCGCCAGGTCGGCCACCGGATCCATGACGCCATGCGGGTAGGAGAACGCCGAGGCGACCACCACCGCGGTGCGGTCGTCGATCAGCTCCCGGGCGGCGGTCACGTCGGTACGCCACGCCTGGTCCAGGGGCACCTGGACCAGTTCCATCCCCAGTAGATGAGCAGCTTTGGCGTACGCGGGATGAGCCGAGACCCCGGCCACGATGGTCGGTCGTTCCACGCCACGGGCCCGCGCCCGTTCGCGGTGCACCAGCATCGCCATCAGGATGGATTCGGTCCCGCCGCTGGTGGTGCTGCCGCCGCCACCGGCCGGCAGGTGCACCAGGGCGCCGACATCGGTGACCACTTCCTCCATCAGCCGGGCCTGCTCGGGGAAGCGGAACGGGTTGAGTGCGTTGCTGAACAGATAGCGGTCGGCGACCTCGTGAGCGAGGTCCTCCACGTCGACACGGGCACTGGGATAGACCAGGCCGAACAGATGCGCCCCATGCACGTCGGGCTCCCGGGCGCGAGCCGTGTCCAGCTCGGCCAGTACGGTCTGGTTGTCGGCACCCGTCTCGCGCATCGCTGCTCCTGTGTGAGTCGTATGTCTAATCGTACGTGGCGATCAGGCTAGAGACTGGGCCGCGCGGCCGGCCCGGCAACGATCCATTTCGGCCCCTGCTTAGTCGTGCCCGGCCGCGAGCAGCCGCCGCAGCCGCGGGATCAAGGCGGCGATGAGCGCGGCAGCGACCAGTGCCGCACCCGCGAAGACACCGAAGAACACCGTGGTGGAGGCGTTCTCCAGGACCTTGATGAGTTGGCCACCCACGGAGTCGCCGACGGCCGTGGCGAGGAACCACAGCGCCAGCATCTGGCTGCCGTACCCACGCGGTGCCAAAGTTGTGGTGGCCGACAGGCCCGTCGGGGAGATGAGCAGTTCGGCCCACGTCTGCACCAGGTAGACGCTGAGTAGCCACACCGGGGACACTAGGCCGGAGTCCGCCCGCAGTGCGGCCGGAATCATGATGAGGAAGGACAGGGCGATACCCACCATGCCGATGGCGAACTTGGTCGGCAGTCCCGGCGCCCGGTTAGCGAGTTTCGACCACAGGGCTGCGAACAGCGGAGCGAAAATGATAATCATGACGGGGTTGACCGATTGGAACCAGGCGGCCGGGACGATGAAACTCCCCAGCGTGCGTTCGGTGTTGTTCTCCGCGAACAGGTTCAGGGTGCTGCCGGCCTGGTCGTAGATCATCCAGAACACCGCAGCGGCGAGGAAGATCAGGACGAAGGCGCTGACCTTACTCCGTTCGGTCGGGGTCAACGGCGCCCGGTAGAGGCGCCAGAAGTAGATCCCCGGCAGGATCAGAATGACCACGGTGAGCATCGTCGTCAGGTCGGTGACGTCGAAACCGAAGAAGGCTGCGTCACCGGCCACAACCCCGATCACGACGAGCAGGCCGAGTGCCGACAGTCGCAGGACCCGGCGCCGGACCGCCGGGGACGCGGGGTCGCTGGGTTTGATGCCGGCGGTGCCGAGGTGCTTGGCGCCCAGCACGTACTGGATGATGCCGAAGACCATCCCGACCCCGGCGGCCGCGAAACCCACGTGCCAGCCGTAGTTGATTTCCAACGCGCTGGTGACCAGTGGGGCCGCGAACGCGCCGAGGTTGATGCCCATGTAGAACAGCGAGAAACCGGCATCGCGGCGTTCGTCGTCCGGGGCGTACAGATGCCCGACGATGGCCGAGATGTTGGGTTTGAGGAGTCCCGTACCGACCGCAATCAGGACCAGTCCCAGCCAGAACGTCGCCCGGAACGGAAGCGCCATGCTGAAATGCCCGGACGCGATCACGATGGCGCCCACCAGGACGGAGCGCCGAGCACCCCACAGCTTGTCCGCCACCCAGCCGCCGGCCAGCGGCAGGACATAGACCAGCGCGTTGTACGAGCCATAGATGGCCGACGCGTCGCCATCGGAGAACCCGAGCCCGGGCCCGGGCGGGAACCCGTTGTCCGTGGGCGCGACCAGGTAGAGCACCAGCAGCGCGCGCATCCCGTAAAACGAGAACCGTTCCCACATCTCGGTCATGAACAGAGTCGCGAGGCCCCGCGGCTGGCCGAAGAAGGTCTTGGTCCCGGCCGGGGGCACGGGCCTCGTCGACGTCATGGCGCACTCCTGGTGGACGGTTCCGGCGTCCGGACGGTATCGCAGTGATCAGCGCGAAGCCGGCTGAGCGAACTGGTCCGCCGGGTTGCCACGGGCGATGGGTGCAGACCCTCGTGGGGCGGTGGATGGAGCTGCCGCGTCCGGATGGGAGCATGTGCCGCCCAACGCGAGGAGGACACGTGAGCGAGGTCGACGACCTGACCCACACCCGTAGCGGATGGTTGTCGGCCGACGACCTCGAGCAGGCCCGTGACCGGCTGCCCCTGGTTTACATCGACGCGATTCCGGTGCGGGTCGACGAGCGAGGCCGGGTGACGGCGATCGGCCTGCTGCTGCGGGCCATGCCCGACGGCAGCATCAGCCGCGCCATCGTGTCGGGTCGGGTGCTGTACGGCGAGCTGCTCCGCGACGCGCTGATCCGACACCTGGAGAAGGATCTGGGGCCGATGGCGTTGCCGCGCATTCCGTTGTCACCGCAGCCGTTCACGGTGGTCGAATATTTCCCCAGTCCCGAGGTGACCGGGTTCCACGACCCTCGCCAGCATGCGGTGAGTCTGGCGTACGTCGTGCCCGTCGACGGCGACTGCGTGCCCTCCCACGACGCCCTGGACCTGACCTGGATCAGTCCCTCCGACGTGATGGATCCGCAGGCGCAGCGTGAGATGACGGGCGGCCACGACCGCCTGCTGCGGCTGGCCCTAGCGCACGCCGGCTGCCTTCCCTAGCCCAGTTCTGCCCGTTCAGGACAGGTCACGCAGGGCATCCTGGACGCCACGGTGGAACGTCGGGTAGGCGTAGATCATCGAGCGCAGTTGCTCGACCGGGACCTGGGCGTGGACGGCCAGCGCCAGCATCCCCAGCACCTCGCCACCGGCAGGTCCCGCCGAGGTCGCACCCACGAGCACTCCGCGATCCGCGTCCACCACCAGCCCGATCAGGCCGTCGTTGCCCGGGCCGTGTAGCCACCCACGAGCCGTACTCGCCACCTGGGTACTCCCGGTGTGGATGCGCAATCCGCGCTCGCGGGCCTGCGCCCGGGTCAGTCCCACGCTGCCGATCTCCGGGTCGGTGAACGTGACCCGGGGCAGCGCGCTGTAGTCCGCTGACGGGCCGCCGCGATCGAGCAGGTCTCGCAACACGACGTCGGCCTGGTAGGTCGCCACATGGGTGAAGGCGCCGTGGCCGGTGATATCCCCGACCGCCCAGACTCCGGGTGCGGCCCGGCACCACTCGTCCACCGGCACGGTCCGGGCGTCGGGGTCGAGCCCGACGGTGTGCAAACCGAGGCCGGGGACGTTCGTGCGCCGCCCGATGGCGACCAACAGCGCGGTCCCGCGCACGGCGGACTCATCGGACAGCGTGACGGTGAAGCCGTCGGTGCGGTCATGGCGCACCGCGGCCGCCGCCGCACCGGTACGGATCCGTACGCCGTCGCGGCTCATCGCCTCAGCGAGCAGTGCGCTGGTCTCCTCTTCCTCGACCGACAGGATGCGCTCGAGTGCTTCGACGATGGTGACGTCGACGCCAAAACGGGCGAACACCTGGGCGATCTCGCAGCCGATCGCCCCGCCGCCGAGCACGATGAGTGACGTCGGCAGGTCGCGGACCGCCACGATGTCCCGGTTGGTCCAGTACGGCGTCCCGGCCAGACCGGGGATGTCCGGCACCAGCGGTGCCGTTCCGGTGGCCACGACGATGGCGGCGCGCACGGCGACGAGTTCTGATTCCGCGCCGGCCGGGGTCACCCGTACCTGCGCCGGGCCGGCGACCGAGCCGCGACCCCGGACAAACTGGGCACCGGCATCGATCAGCCGACGGACCGCCACCTCGTCGTCCCAGTCGTCTGTCGCCTCGGCTCTGATGCGGGCAGCGACCGGGGCCCAGGACGGGTGGACCTGCGCCGACCCCGCGAGGGCGTTGACCCGGCGCCCCTCCGCCAGTACGTCGGCTGCGCGGACCATCATCTTCGACGGCACGCAGCCGTAGTAAGGGCACTCCCCGCCGACCAGGTGTTCCTCCACGGCCAGCACCGACCAGCCGGCCCGGGCCAACTCGGTCGCGACCTGCTCACCGCCGGGACCCAGTCCGATGACTGCTGCATCGACGGTACGCACGACGGCCTCCAGATCCTGCGGGTCAGCCCCTCGGCGGAGGCGTTGGGACCGACCCTGGAGGCGAACTGTGCGATACACAACCCCCATCGTCCAACGGCCTGGGCCCGAGACAGGCCGCTGGCGCGGCTCGGGGAGTACGGCGGTCCCGAGGGAGCGTGCGTGCTGTCCGGCGGAGGCTCATTGCGAGTCCGGGAACGACTGAAGGGCACCCGGCCGGAGCCGAGCGCCCTTCAGTCGAACAAGTGACCGCTTACAGCGGACGAACCTGCTCCGCTTGCGGGCCCTTGGGGCCCTGGGTGATTTCGAACTCGACGCGCTGGTTCTCGTCCAGCGTGCGGAAGCCCTGGGTCTGGATGGCGCTGTAGTGGACGAACACGTCCGGGCCGCCACCATCCTGTGCGATAAAGCCGAAGCCCTTTTCGCCGTTGAACCACTTCACGGTGCCCTGAGGCATCTCGCTTCTCCTCATGCCTACGGGGCCGCACTGTGCGACACCCGAGATCGCCGAGGCGGGCCTCACGACTACGAGGGACCTGAGCCGTGACTTCCGCGATCACACTCCGCGGAACCCCTCGATCAAGACCGGCGAACCGGGCCCTGCGACGACGGACGAACGGGTGTAACTGCAACCGGGGCACACGCTATCAGCCTTGTGGCGATTCGCACAGGCGCGTGGCCCAAGCCCGCGAGTCGGCGGTTCTGCCTGTTCGTCGGATGGTCGACGAATCGAATCCGAGCGGGTCCACGGCGCCGTCAGGATTCGAGCGAGCGCTTGCAGAACGCGACCTCCTGGCCGGCGATCTGCTTGGCCTGCCCCACCACGTAATCGGCCGCCTTGCCACCGATCAGAGGGATGGACACCTTGGCCTCGCCCATGATGCGGTATTCGACGCCACTGCCCGCCGGTCGCAGCGTCATCGTGCCCCACAGCTTGATCGGAGCGCCCTTGACGTCGATCGTAAAGACCCCGTCGTGGCCGTCCCCGACGGGAGTCCACCGGTCGACCTGCTCGTAGGTGTTGTTCGGCGAGACCACCTTCTTCAGGAATCCCGGCACATCCAGGTCGACCACCCGCGACACGTCGATCCGGTCGCCGTCGCCCTCGGGGCTCACCTGCACCGACACCTCGTGATTGCCCAGAGCCTCGTACTTGGCGGTCGTGGTCTGCTCGCCCACCATGAACTCGTAGAACTCCCCCATCGTGCATGCCACCGTGTCGCCGGTCTCGAATTTCGCCATCACGCCGCCTCTGTTGTGCGAACGGGCCCTCTCGACACGTCCGGCTGGGGTGCTGACGCTAGCGGTGGAGTCGTTACCAGCGGTGCGGCTCGGCCAGACCGGCGACGATCACGCCAGGATTGCGTCGGCCACCTTCTTGAGGGCGCCCGGCTGGGCGGGGCTGTGTGGCGCCTTCTCCCGGACGGCCTGGAGCTCACGGCCGATCTCGGACAAGTCGTTGCGGCCCAAAGCCTCTCGCACCTTGGGGAACCAGCCCGTCTCTTCTTCTTCAATATGGTGCTCGACGTTTTCGATGAGGACAGTGGCCTTGGCGAGGTAGCGCTCGTCCGAGGGCTGCATCGCGGCCAGTTCGGCGACCAGGACATCCGCGACGTGGTGCTCCTCGTACGACTCCAGGATGTCCTGGTTGGTGTCCGGCACCAGTTCACGCATCCGTGGGTACATGACTTCGTTCTCAATGTACGTGTGGACGGTGAGCTGCTCAATGATCTTGGACATCAGCGCGCCACGGGCTTTGTCGTCGTCGGCCTGCTGGAACTGACGGAAGAGGGACTTGATCTCCTTGTGGTCGTTCTTCAGTAGGACGATCGCGTCGTCGGACATGGTCACAATCCTTACTGTGCTCGTGGATCTACGGTTGCCCGCTCATTACCCCAGACGCTGCCTAGCAAACGCCGGGCCGAGTGCGGCGGCGCCCGATGCCGCGGCCACGAGGTAATAGTCGCCCCACGGATATCGGCCCTCGCGCGGATCTCTAGGGACGTTATAGGTCTGCCGGTCGAGCAGCCCCGGAGCGGTCGGGGTGATCCAGTCGAGCCGAGCCAGGCCGCTGAGCCCGGCTGCGGCGGCGCGTTGCCACCGTTGCGCTAGGCGCGGGTCGGGATCGGCGGCGGCGAGGTCCAGTAGACCGGTGCTGGCGATCGCCAGCGCGGACGTGTCCCGCAGCGTTGTCGGATCCGCGACGGCGAGGTCCCAGGCTGGGACGCAACCGTTCGGAACGGCTTCCTGCCAGCGCACGGCCACCCTGCGGGCCTGGCGCAGGAGGGTCGGGTCGCCGCTGCGCCGCGCACCCTCAGCGAGTCCGGCCAAGGCCCATGCCTGACCGCGCGACCAGGTACTGCGCGCCGCGTCCAGCCCCTGGCCGGGAACCGGGCCGATCCGGGCGCCGGTGCCGGGGTCGAACGCCACCCGGTGGTAGGTCGATCCATCGGGCCTCAGCAACGCGGCGGACAAGGCCTGCAGGTGGCGCACGCCGAGCGCGCGCAGCCGCATCGCTTCAGCCGGACCGGCCACGTCGGCGCCGTCCAACAGGAGCAGCCCGTTGACCATGTCGTCGACGATAAGAACCCAAGTGCCCTCGTCGGCGTCGCCGAAGGCACCGCCGGCGGGACCGGCAGCAATGGCGCGCAGTCGTGGGACCACGTGGTCGGACAGGGTCCGCGCGGCAGTCAGCAACGCCCGGCGGTACACCGTTCGCGAACTGGCGGAGGGGTCGAAACGGGCAGCGAGGCGGACCGGCAGACCGATCATGAACCCCAGGTCGTGTGCCCTGGGGTCTTTCCAACGGGCCAGGCCCAGCAGCGGGTTTGTCCACGTCCGGGCCCGCCGCAACCAGATTTGATCCCCAGTCGACCGCCACAGCCACCAGGCGGTGGCGGCGGTGAAACCGGAGGTCCACCGGCGGATGGAGCCGCGTTCCCAGTCGGTCTCCCTGGCGAAGGCCGCATACGGGAATCCGGCGGACACCGGACGGTCCAGGGTGGCGGCATACCGGCGGACGGCCGCCTTCAGCACGGTGGCGGTCGTCGCCCGCAGCGGCGCTGGGGTGGTCGCGGAGCACCACGACCCAGCGGCCGTGCTGGTCGGGATCAGAGCCGGCGACTCGGGTGCGGCCGACCGAGCCGACACCGGCGCGCAGACGCTCAGGGTACCGACGAGCAGCGCGGTTGCCGCCGCGGCTGCAGCCGCACGGGGACACTCGAACCGGGACACGAACGCAAGTGTGCCTCTCCCGCGACGCAGCACCCAGCACGTGGTGCCGCCTGCGCCGGTCCGGTCCGGATCGGGCCTGGCTCGGTGACGGGATGGATTCGGCGCCCAGTCCAGGCACGCAGCCCGTGTTACCCACGCCGCCCGCACTGCCCGCACTGCCCGTGCTGTCCGGTCGCCGGAGTGCTGCGGAGCCCGACCCCGTGCAGCGATGCGGACGGTGGCACGATCGCGGCCATGGCGGTCGTGTACCCGTTCGTGGCCTGGCGTCCTCCGGTCGAGTTCGCCGGTGCCGTCGCGGCGCTGCCGTATGACGTGATGGACGCAGACGAGGCCCGGGCGATGGCCGCGGGAAATCCGTACAGCTTCCTGCACGTCTCCCGGCCCGAGATCGCCTTTCCAGCCGGGACTCCATCCGATACGGACGCCGTTCACCGCACCGGAAGCGCTGCGCTGCAACGCATGCGGGAATCGGGCTGGCTCGTGCCCGACCCGCAGCCCGGGCTCCATGTCTATCGGCAGTCGTGGCGGTCCGTGACCCAGACCGGGGTCATGGGCCTGGCCAGCCTGGACGAGTACGCCTCGGGGGTCGTCGCGCGGCACGAGTTCACCCGGCCCGACAAGGAACAGGACCGGGTGCACCACGTCGACGCTCTCGGGGCGCAGGACGAGCCCGTCTTTCTACTCTGCCCCCCGAGCCGCGGGCTTCGTACCGCCCTCGCGGGCGTCACCGCTGCACCGCCGCAGTGGGAGATCGACACCGGCGACGGCGTGGTGCACTCCTGGTGGCCGGTTCTCGACGCGCCCACCATCGCGGCACTGATGGGAGCGTTCGCCGCCCAGCCCCGGCTCTACATCGCTGACGGCCATCACCGCAGCGCCGCCGCACTGCGCGTACGGGACCTGCGCCGCGGACGAGACTGCGGCGGAACCGGCGACGATGGCTTTCTGGCCGTGGTCTTCCCATCCGACGAGGTACGGGTCCTTGCCTACCATCGGGTCTGCGAGCTGCCGTGCTCCCCGGCAGACTTCCTGGCCGCGTTGGCACGGATCGGGGAACTCAGCACCGCCCCCGGACCTGTGGAGCCCATGTCTCGTGGCTCCTTCGGGGTGTACGTCGCCGGCTCGTGGTACCGCCTGGACCTGACCCCAGCCGGTCGGGGGCATGCGGTGGGCTCCGCGCAGGACAAGCCGGCCGAGGCCGGCCGGGGTAGCTCGGATCCGGCCGCGGACCTGGTCGCGAGTCTGGACGTGGCCGTGCTGCAGGATCAGGTCCTCGGGCCGCTTCTCGGGATCACGGAGCCGAGGACGGACCAGCGGATCCGATTCGTCGGCGGGCTGCGCGGTACTGCCGAACTCGTCCGCCTGGTCGACGGCGGATCGGAGCCGTTGGTGGCCTTCGCGCTGTGTCCAACCGATGTCGAGGACCTCATGCGCGTGGCCGAGGAAGGGGCCGTGATGCCACCGAAATCCACCTGGTTCGAGCCGAAACTGCGCAGCGGATTTGCCGTGCATGCACTCCCCGGCGGGCTGGGCTGCGCGCCTTCATTCGACTAGCCGAGTCCGGGCAGCGGCAGCGCTCGCTCGGCGTCGATGCGTACGGGCGAGCGCGGGATAGCCTGGGCCGGGTGATCCCTGGGGGTGTGCTGGTGCCATGAAGCGGGCTTTGTTGCTGGCCTTCGGCGCGGTTGCCTTGGTGGTGTCCCTGGCCGCCGGGGTGGCGGGCGGCGTGTTGTGGGCGATCTTCGGAACGGACGGCTCGTACGAAGCCGGAGCGGGGACCCTGACCAGCCGCCCGGAGTCGGTCGCCCTGGTCTCCGATGTGCTCGGTATCGACGGGGGCGTCACGATCGGGTCCGAGGCGGGTCGGTTGTCGTTGGGTGCGCGCAGCCCGAACGGGCGACCGCTGTTCGTCGGGCTGGCGCCGAGCGACCGGGTCGATGCCTACCTTGCGGGCCATCCGTACGACGTGACCACACGCTCCGACGGTGTCTGGCGAACGGTGCCGGTTCCCGGCACTGGACGGCCCGAACCGCCTGCGGGACAAAGCTTCTGGATCGCGCAGGCCGAGGGTCCGGCGCCCTCGGTGCGGTACGACGGGAACAATGGCCAACTCACCCTGGTCGTGATGCAGGCGGATGCCTCGCCCGGGGTTGTCGCCGAGATCCGGCTCGGATTCGCGTCGCGGCTGCTGTTCCCGCTGACGGTGACGCTGCTGATCGGCGGCGGCCTGTTCCTCATCATCGGTGTGGTCCTACTTCTCCTCGGCATCCGTGCGGGTCGCGCCGGCGGACCCCGGCATGCCGGAACTGCTGTGGGATCGCCGCCGATCGCCTGATCCGCTGGCAGCGCAGGTGTACTGCTGCGCAGGTGTTCTGCTGCGGAGGGGACTGCTACGGAGGGGACTGCTGCGGACGGGACTGCTGCGGAGGGGACTGCTGCAGGGGTGAACTGCTGCCGCGAGAGCGGTGGCGAATGTGCATGGCGTACGCGTGCCGGCGGGACGGCGTGGTCAAAGCCCGGGCCGCCCTGCGGGGATGGCGCTAGGGTGCGACGGTCGGCTCAAGTTCCGCCCGGCCGTGCACCGGCCTGATCCCCGACGAGGAGCCCGGCGTGCAGCAGTCCGAGGGCGACGCCGAGGCCGGGCCGCTGAGCGAGCGCATCGTCACGATCCCCAACCTGCTCAGCGGACTCCGACTGCTGGGAGTCCCGGTCTTTTTGTGGCTCATTCTGGGCCCCCAGGCTGACGGCTGGGCGCTGCTGCTGCTGGTCGTGTCCGGGGCCACCGACTGGCTGGACGGCAAGATCGCCCGGGCCACGGGGCAGGTCACCCGGCTCGGGCAACTGCTCGATCCGCTGGCCGATCGGCTCTATATTGCGGCCACCCTGTTCGGTCTGGCGATCCGCGAGATCGTGCCGTGGTGGCTGGTCATCGCCTTGCTCGGCCGCGATGTGGTGCTGCTGGGCGTCGTGCCCGGGCTTCGGCGTCGTGGCTTGACGGCGCTGCCCGTACATTTCCTGGGCAAGGCTGCCACCTTCAACCTGCTGTACGCCTTTCCGTTGCTGCTGATCGGTGACGGGTCGGGCGCGGTGGCCGACGTGGCCCGGGTGCTCGGCTGGGCCTTCGCCATCTGGGGGACCGGTTTGTACTGGTACGCAGGCATCCTGTACCTCGAGCAGGCGCGCCGCGTGTTTCGTGCGCGCCCCGTCCCGGCCTAGGAGTCTTGCGTGCGTGCAGTCGTGATGGCCGGGGGCGAAGGCACCCGGCTGCGTCCGTTGACCACCGGAACACCCAAGCCGCTGTTGCCGGTAGTCGGTCGCCCGATCATGGAATACACGCTGCGCCTGCTGCGCAGGCACGGTCTGACCGACACGGTGGTGACGGTGCAGTACCTCGCCTCCCTGGTGCGTGGCTACTTCGGGGACGGCACCGAACTCGGCCTGGACCTGCACTACGCCACCGAACAGCGCCCCATGGGCACTGCGGGCAGTGTGCGCAACGCCGAGGAGGGCCTGCGGGACGACGATTTCCTGGTCATCTCCGGCGACGCGCTCACCGACATCGACCTGACCGCGCTGGCCGCGTTCCACCGCGACCGGGATGCCCTGGTTACCGTCTGCCTCGCCCGGCGACCGGACCCGCTGGACTTCGGCATCGTGATCACGGATGACGACGGCCGGGTCGAGCGTTTCCACGAGAAGCCCACCTGGGGGCAGGTCTTCAGCGACACCGTCAACACCGGGATCTACGTCATGAAGCCGGAAGTGCTCGACGGAGTGCCGCTGGGGCGGGCGGTTGACTGGGCCAGTGACGTCCTGCCGCATCTGGTGGCCGAGAAGCAGGGCGTCTTCGGCTACGTCGCCGAAGGATATTGGGAAGACGTCGGGACCCTGGAGTCCTATCTGCGCGTCCAGGCCGATGTGCTCGAAGGCCGGATGCGCGCCGAGATTGATGGTTTCGAAGTGGCTCCCGGGGTGTGGATCTCCGAGGGTGCCGAGGTCGATCCGGAGGCCCTGATCACCGGTCCGCTCTATGTCGGGGCCTACGCCAAGATCGAAGCGGGCGTGGAACTCGGCGCGCACACCGTGCTGGGCACCAACGTGGTCGTGCGCAACGGAGCGCGCCTGGCCCGTTGTGTGCTGCACGACAACGCCTTCATCGGCCCGGGCGCCGAGCTGCGCGGCTGCGTCGTCGGTCGCTCCAGCGATGTGATGCGTGGCGCGCGGGTGGAGGAGGGCGCGATCGTCGGGGACGACTGCACCCTCGCCGAGGAGTCGATCATTGCCTCGGGGGTGCACGTCTACCCCGGGAAGACGATCGAAGCCGGTGCGGTCATCCGGGACTCGGTCATCTGGGAGAACCGCGGTCACCTGCATCTGTTCGGACCCCGTGGGGTCTCCGGCATCATCAACGTGGAGATCACGCCCGAGCTCGTCGTGCGGTTGGCATCCGCGTACGCCACCACCTTGCCCAAGGGAGCCGTTGTCACGGTCGGACGCGACCACTCGCGGGCCGCCCGCGCCTTCAACCGAGCGTTGGTGGGGGCCCTGACAGCAGCCGCGCTGGATGTACGGGATCTGCGCACCATGCCCGTGCCGATCACGCGCGCCGACGCGGCCCGCAACAGCGCCGGGGGAGTGATCCTGCGGACCGCCGCGGGGCTGCCGGAAAGCATTGACATCGTGCTGTTGGACGAACACGGCGCAAACCTCGGCCCGGCCCAACAGCAACGGCTGGAACGCATCTTCTCCCGCAAGGAGTTCCGTCGGCCGTTCCCCGGCGAGATCGGTGACATTTCCACACCGCCCCGCGTGGTGGAGAACTACACCCACGAACTCCTCGGGGTCATCGACAGCCGTGGCGTCGCCGAAGCCCGGTTGAAGGTCGTCGTGGACTGCGCCGGCGGGGTCGCTTCGCTGGTGCTGCCGACCCTGCTGTCGCGCGTGGGCGTGCAGGTCCTGACCATGAACGGCCGGCTGGACGAGGCGGCACCCACCGAGACCGGCCGGGACCGGGCTCGGGCGATGGATCGGTTGGGGGCGCTGGTCGCGTCGTCGCGGGCCGACTTCGGGGCGCGCTTTGATGCCACCGGCGAACGGCTCTGGCTCGTCGATGAGACCGGTCGGCCGATCGACGACGGCCGAGCGCTGCTGGTGGTGCTGGACCTGGTGGCCGCCGAACGGCGCCGTGGCCTGGTGGCGCTGCCTGTCACCACCACCCGCGTGGCGGAGCGCGTCACCGCTTACCACGGGGTGGAGGTTCGGTGGACCCGGACGACTGCCGATGACCTGGCGCGGGTGTCAGCCGAGCCGGGTCTGGTCTTTGGCGGCGACGGGCGCGGTGGCTTCGTCGTCCCCGAGATGGGGCCGCACCTGGACGGCCTGGCTGCCTTCATCCGATTGCTGGGTCTGGTGGCCCGTACCCAACTCACCCTGAGCGCCATCGACAATCGGATTCCCCAGGCACACGTCACGCGCGCCGACGTGCCCACCCCATGGGCGCGCAAGGGCCAGGTGATGCGCTCGGTGGCCGAGGCGGCTGCCGATCTCAACCGGGACACGACCGATGGGATCCGGGTGGTCGAACCCGATGGTCGCTGGGTCATGGTGTTGCCCGACCCGGTCGAAGCCAGTACGCGGCTATGGGCCGAGGGTCCCACGGATGCCTCGGCCCGCGAGCTGCTCAACTCGTGGGTCCGGGTGGTGGAGAAGGCGGTCCGGTGACGGCGCCGCAGGATCCCTCGGCGGTCGGCCCGCTCGACCCCCAGCCGCACAGTTGGGAGGCCGCGGCCACCATGTCGCTGCTGAGCACTCTGAACCGGGACGCGCTGGGCAGCGACTATCCGCAGCACCGCACGGCTGCAGGCGATCGCCCGCCGACCTCGGTCGCCGCCCGGATCCGTACCGGGGTGGTCGTGGCGGTGCTCGGGCTGATCCTGGCCGGTGCCCTCGTGCATGCCTCCGGCGCCGGGCCGGTGCGCAGTGCCGATCGGACCGCGTTGGTCGAACGAGTCACCGCCGCCGCCGCGGCCACCGATGCCCGCGAGGCCGACGTGATCCGGTTGCGCGCCGAGGTGGCGGCGGCGGAATCCGCGGCGCTGTCCGCCGACGGGGCCGGCCGGACGCAGGCGGAGCGACTGGCCCGGCTGGAACTGGCCGTGGGGCTGGTGGCGATGCAGGGCCCCGGCCTGGAGGTGGTGCTGGCCGACGCGACACAGCCGCGGTCGGCCGACGACCTCGGCCGTGTCCTCGACCGAGATCTGCAGGCGGTGGCCAACGGGCTGTGGCAGGCCGGTGCCGCGGCCATCGCGATCAACGGTCAGCGTCTGACGGCGCGCAGCGCCATCAGGTCGGCCGGCGCTGCGATCCTGGTCGGCTACCGGCCGTTACTCCCGCCCTATCGGGTTAGCGCCATCGGTGACCCGGCGACGCTGGAGTCACGGTTCGGTCGCGGCTCCGGGGGGGCGACATTGCGGGCGCTGGTGGACGCATACGGTGTCCAGGTCACCATCTCGGCCGCCTCGCAGGTGACGGTGCCGGCAGCCGCCGCCGATCTGATCCGACGGCCCGGTGCCGATCGAGGCGACTGACCGGGGGCCGCTGGGGGAGAGGAGGGTGCGTCCGTGATCGCGGTGGCCGGACTGATCATCGGCATCGTGCTGGGCGTGCTGGTGCAGCCCACGGTGCCCTTCTGGTTGCAGCCCTACCTGCCGATTGCGATCGTCGCGGCGCTGGACGCGGTCTCTGGTGCGTTCCGGGCCATGCTGGACGGCGCATTCGTCGACCGGGTCTTCGTGATCTCTTTCGTGTCCAACGTCGTCGTGGCAGCTGCGATCGTGTTCCTCGGGGACCAACTCGGTGTGGGCGCGCAGTTGTCCACCGGCGTGGTCGTCGTCCTCGCGATGCGGATCTTCGCCAACGCCGCCGCGATCCGCCGGCACCTGTTCAAGGCCTGAGGCACCGACGATGGAGCCCAACCACCCCCTCGACGCCGGTCCGGTAGCACCGGCCACAGCACCAGCGAGCGTGCCGGGACGAGCGACCGTCCGTCGGGTCGCCGTGGGGGCCCTGTTCGCGGTGCTGGGATTCGCTTCGGTCGCTGCGGTCCGTGGCAACGACACCGAGGCGTTTCTCCAGACGGCGCGCAGCGAAGACCTGGTCCGCGTCCTGGATGACCTCGGCCAGCGGCAGGAGCGCCTGGACGCCGAGGCGCGTCGGTTGGAGGACGCCCGCGAACGGCTGGCCAACGGCGCCCAAGCGGAGGCGCTGGCGGAGACGCGCAGCCGCGCCGACGCGCTGGCGGTCCTGGCCGGGACGGTGCCGGTCAGCGGACCGGGCGTGGTCATCACCATCGGTGACCCGGACCGTTCCCTGGAGGCGCCGACGCTGCTGGATGCCGTGCAGGAACTGCGCGACGCCGGGGCCCAGGCATTGCAGGTGGGACCGGTCCGGGTCATCGCGAGCACCTGGTTCGCTTCGAACCCGCAGGGGCGACTGGAGGTAGCGGGAGTGGCCCTGAACCCGCCCTACACCGTGCTCGCCGTCGGTGACCCCCGCACCCTGGCGCCGGCTCTGGAGATCCCCGGGGGCGTCGCGGACACGGTCCGCGGCGGCGGCGGCGCGATCCGGATCACGCCTCGGTCCGCCCCCGAGCAGGTCGACATCACCGCCTTGCAGCCACTGTCGAGCCCTGCGTACGCTCGACCGGCTCCCACTCCGTCCGGCTGACCAGCGGGCGGTACGTCAGTTCTGCCGATGAGGAGACCGGATGCACCCCGAGGACCTGAAGTACACCGCCGAGCACGAATGGGTGCGGGTGACCGGTCCGGACACGGTCCGATTCGGCATCACGGCATTCGCCGAGCAGTCGCTGGGCGACATCGTGTACGTGTCACTGCCGGCCGTTGGCGACCCCGTCACAGCCGGGCAGCCCTGTGGAGAGGTCGAGTCGACGAAAAGCGTCAGCGAGCTGTATGCGCCCATCGACGGCACCGTGGTCGCGCGCAACGACGGGCTGGAGGAGGCGCCTGAGACGGTCAACGCCGACCCCTACGGAGACGCCTGGATGGTCGAGTTACAGGTGGTTGACCCAGCGCAGTTGGACCACCTCCTCGACGCTGCCGCATACGGTGCGCACCTCGCGGAACTCTGACCCACAGGATCGCTAACCCTCAACTAGATATTGATGCTAGCGGGACAACTCTCAGGCTCTTGTTGATGGTTGACCCGGTCATGGCTGGGTTCTAGGTTGACCTCCGCCTGCTCCTCGGTCTGCGTGCGGGCCGCTGCCAATTCATCCGTTGAGGGGGGACCCCATGTCGAGCGCGACGCCGCGCGAGTGCCCTATCTGCGGGCACGCCGCCGCAGCGGACGATCGGTTCTGCAGCAATTGTGGCGCGCCGCTGGAGTCGGCGGTGGAGACGACCGGGATGCTCGGCTTGCGCGATGCCGACAGTGGTCCGCTGCAGCCGCTGGAGGAGGCGGCGCTGGCCGGCCTCCAGCCTGGCGAAGCGGTCCTGCTTGTGCGTCGCGGACCCAACGAGGGAGTGCAGTTTCCCCTCGGGGGCGAGGCGGTGACCGCCGGGCGGGCGCCGGACGCGGGCGTGTTCCTGGACGACATCACGGTCAGCCGGCGGCATGCCGAGTTCCGCCACGAAGTCGATCACTGGGCGATCCGCGACGCGGGCAGCCTGAACGGCACATACGTCAACCGCAGCCGCATCGAGGAGCACCAGTTGGTCTCCGGAGATGAGGTCCAGATCGGCAAGTACCGGTTCGTCTTCCTGGCGCTGGGGAGTCTCGCGTGACAGCGGCGTCGGCGCCGATCGGTGGTCTGTGGAGCATCGGTGAGGTGCTGCAGCAGTTGCGGGCGGAGTTTCCGGACGTCACCATTTCCAAGCTCCGTTTCTTGGAGACCGAGGGACTGGTCGAGCCCGCCCGTACCCCCAGCGGGTATCGCAAGTTCAGTCATGCCGACGTCGAGCGATTGCGGTACGTACTGGCCGCGCAGCGTGATCACTACCTGCCGCTAAAAGTCATCCGAGTCCATCTGGACGCGATCGACCGTGGCCTGGAGCCGCCGCCGATGGGCTCCGCTGACGGGCCACGGGTGCCCCGGTCCCTGGTCTCGACCGCCGGTCTGCCCCGCGCGGAAGACTTCCGGCCCAGCGGCGCCCGGGTGCGGCTGTCGCGCGAAGAACTGTGCGCCTCTGCCGGTCTGGACGATGCCACGCTGACCCAGCTCGAGGGCTTCGGGCTGATCGTGATCGCCCCCGGTGGGCACTATGACGGGGATGCCCTGACCATCGCAAGCACCGTGGCCGAACTCACCGGGTACGGGATCGAGCCACGTCATCTGCGTCAGTTCAAGGTCGCCGCCGACCGTGAGATCGGCCTGGTCGAGCAGGTGGTGGCCCCCTTGACGCATCAGCGCAGCGGTACGTCACAGGTCCGGGGCGCGGAGACACGTCGAGAACTCGCCGCACTGTCCATCCGGCTGCACGCTGCGCTGGTCAAGTCCGGGCTCAACCGCGACCCTCGCTGAGCGCATTCGGGTCGACCCGCCGAGTTGCGGTGACACGCGTAGGCTGACCCGGTGACCCAGCTCGACGTCGTCGGCGTCCGCGTGGAGATGCCCTCCAACCAACCCATCGTGCTGCTGCGCGAAGTGGATGGTGATCGGTATCTGCCGATCTGGATCGGCGCGGTCGAGGCCACCGCCATCGCCTTCGCTCAGCAGGGCGTTGCACCGCCTCGTCCGCTCACCCACGACCTGATGCGGGACATCCTTACGACCCTGCAACGCACGGTGAAGGAGGTCCGGATCACCGACCTGAAGGAGGGCGTCTTCTACGCCCTGCTGATCTTCGACACCGGCGAGGAGGTCAGCGCCCGGCCCTCGGACGCGATCGCGCTGGCCCTGCGCACCGGGTCGCCGATCTACGCCGCGGACGGGGTGCTCGAGGAGGCCGCGATCTCCATCCCGGACGAGCAGGAGGATGAGGTCGAAAAGTTTCGTGAATTCCTTGACAGCATCTCCGCGGACGATTTTGGTGCCGAGTTCGGCGGGGACGAAGGGCCACGCGGCCGCGATTCTTAGCGGATCAGCCACGGTGCCAGGACCCCTGTCGAGGCACGACCTAACCGTCCGCCAGAGGTCTAGACTCCGACCCGCGACACGCCGCAGGACACGTTGACCGGCGGAGCTCAGCGGCCTACCGTCCGGTCGACGCCACGGGCGCCTCGTGGCAGCAGACTCGACGCCGCACACCGAGGGCATCGCCGCGATCATCCGGCGGTAGGCGCGGACGGAGGCTGGAATGACTCGCACCCCTGGGCTACAGCCCGGGACACCTGCGCAGGACGACCGGGCGCAGGCCCGCTCGCTGGCCGGTGAGCAGGGCTTGCTCTTCGACGATGCTGACCTGCACCCACTCCCGCAGCACTTGGGCTACCGCGGCCCGGTGGCCTGCTCGGTGGGCGGCATCACCTACCGGCAACTGGACTACTGGGCGCGCACCGGTCTGGTGGAGCCCAGCGTGCGCTCGGCAGCCGGCTCCGGCAGTGCACGGCTGTACTCCTTCCGCGACATCCTGGTGCTGCGCATCGTGAAGAGACTGATTGACACCGGAGTCTCATTGCCCAACATCCGCGCGGCTGTTCGGCATCTGACCGAGCGCGGTGGCGACGATCTGGCCCGTATCACCTTGATGAGCGATGGTGCGTCCATCTACGAATGCCGCAGCGAGGATGAAGTCATCGATCTCGTACGAGGGGGGCAGGGCGTCTTCGGCATCGCAGTGGGCAGTGTCTGGCGGGAGGTGGAGGGCAACCTGGCCACGCTGCCGGGTGAACGCCCCGACGGCCAGCACGGCATCGCCGGGGACGCGGCGGTGAGTGGCCCAGCGGTCGGCACCACGGGGGAGAGCGCTTTGTCCGCAGGCGCTGCCGACGAGCGCGCCCGGGCCGCCGACGAGCTCGCTGCTCGACGGGCCCGGCGCCGCATCGGCTGAGGTGGCAGTGTCCGAGCAGGAGCGTTTCGCCGGTCGGCACATCGGGCCCCGAGACGATGAGGTCGCGAGCATGCTGCGTACCCTCGGTTATGCCGATGTGCCTGACCTGGTGACGGCGGCGGTACCAGAGGCCATCCGCTGGATCGCGGGCCTCGACCTTCCGCCGGCTCGCAGCGAGACGCAGGCCCTCGCCGATCTGAGTCGCTGGGCCGACCTGAACGTCGTGTGCACCTCGATGATCGGCCTGGGCTACGCCGACACGGTGACACCGGCGGTGATCCGTCGCAACCTTCTGGAGAACCCCGCCTGGTATACCGCGTACACCCCCTACCAGCCGGAGATCAGCCAGGGGCGCCTCGAGGCGTTACTGACCTTCCAAACCATGATCGAAGACCTCACCGGCCTACCGGTGGCCAACGCGTCGCTGCTGGACGAACCCACCGCGGCCGCCGAGGCCATGCTGCTGGCTCGCCGGGGGGGCGCCTCGAAGTCCGCGCGCTATTGGGTCGACGCGGACACTCACCCGCAGACCAAGGCGGTGCTGGCCACCCGGGCCGCGCCGTTGGGGCTCACCCTGGTCGAGATCGACCCGTCGGCTGCCCTGCCTGCCGAGGACGCCTTCGGGCTCCTGCTGTCCTACCCGGGATCCAGCGGAACCCTGCGGGACCATTCGACGCTGATCGAGCAGGCCCACGCCCGCGGGGCGATGGTCGCCGTGACCACCGACCTGCTGGCCCTGACGCTGGTTCGGCCACCGGGGGAGCTGGGCGCCGACGTGGTGGTCGGGTCGGCCCAGCGGTTCGGTGTACCGCTGGGCTTCGGGGGTCCGCACGCTGGCTTCATGAGTATTCGCAGCGGGCTGGAGCGCTCCCTACCGGGCCGACTGGTGGGCGTCAGCGTCGATGCCGAGGGGCAGCCGGCATACCGGCTGGCGCTACAGACCCGCGAGCAGCACATCCGTCGGGACCGGGCGACCAGCAACATCTGTACCGCGCAGGTCCTGTTGGCCGTGATCGCCGCCATGTACGCGACCTACCACGGCCCGGACGGACTGCGCCGGATCGCCGAGCGGGTCCATCGGCACGCCGTCGAGCTGGCCGCGGGGATGCGGGCACTGGGCCTGGTCGTCGAGTCCGAGCCGTTCTTCGACACGGTGACCGTGGGATTGCCCGGTCGAGCCGCGGCCGTGGTCGCTGCGGCAGCCGACCGCAGGATCAACCTGCGGCTGGTGGACGCCGACCGGTTCGCCGTGAGTACGGACGAGGTCACCGAGTCCGAACATGTCTTGGCAGTGCTGGCCGCCTGCGCCGAGGTCCTGCAGGACGCACCAGGCCCGACCGCCGCTTCCGCCGCTGCCGGGGCCACCGGCACCGCCGCCCCTGGGCACGATCCCGAATCAGCCGCCCACCCCCGCCCCGAAGTTGCCGATGCCCTGCCGCGGCCACTGCTCCGTACGACTGCGTACCTGAGTCATCCGGTGTTCCACGAGCACCACAGCGAGACCGCGATGATGCGTTATCTGCGGCGGTTGGCCGACCGCGACATCGCGCTGGACCGGGCGATGATCCCGCTGGGGTCGTGCACCATGAAGCTGAACGCCGCGGCCGAGATGGAGCCCATTTCGTGGCCGGGCTGGGCCCGGATCCATCCGTTCGCGCCCGCGGAGCAGACCAGGGGCTACACGGCGCTGATTGAGGAATTGTCGACCTGGCTGTGCGAGATCACTGGCTACGACGCGGTGTCGCTGCAACCCAATGCGGGTTCACAGGGGGAGTTGGCCGGGCTGCTGGCGATCCGTGGCTACCACCGCTCACGCGGTGCGCAGCGACGCGACGTGTGCCTGATCCCGGCCAGTGCCCACGGGACCAACGCCGCCAGCGCGGTGCTCGCCGGCTTGCGGGTGGTCGTCGTCCGCTGCGACGCCGACGGCAATGTGGACCTCGAGCACCTAGCTAAATTGGTTGACACGCACCGGGACCGGCTGGCTGCAGTCATGGTCACGTACCCCTCCACACACGGCGTGTACGAGGAGGCGATCACCGAACTGTGCGCGCTGGTCCATGACGCCGGTGGCCAGGTGTATGTCGATGGGGCCAACCTGAATGCGCTGGTGGGCTGGGCCAAACCCGGCCGCTTCGGTGCCGACGTGAGCCACCTAAACCTGCACAAGACGTTCACCATCCCGCACGGCGGCGGCGGTCCGGGCGTGGGCCCGGTGGCCTGTCGGCAGCACCTGGCGGCGTTCCTACCCGGGCATCCGCTGCGCCCGGATGTCTTGGCCGGCAGGTCATCCGCGGCCGGAGCCGTGTCCGGCGCGCCCTGGGGGAGCGCCGGGATCCTGCCCATCCCGTGGGCCTACATCGCGATGATGGGCCCGGACGGCTTGGCGGAGGCGACCGGGGTGGCGGTGCTCGCCGCCAACTACGTCGCGCATCAACTGCGCGAGGCCTACCCGATCCTCTACACCGGCCGCAGCGGGCTGGTCGCGCACGAGTGCATCCTCGATCTGCGCGAGATCACCCGTACCACGGGAGTGACCGTCGACGACGTGGCCAAGCGCTTGATCGACTACGGGTTCCACGCGCCCACGATGTCGTTCCCGGTGGCGGGGACGCTGATGGTGGAGCCCACCGAGAGCGAGAACCTGGCCGAACTCGATCGGTTCTGCGCGGCCATGCTGGCAATCCGGGCCGAGATCGACGCGGTGGCGGCCGGGGAGTGGCCGGTGGCGGATTCCCCGCTGCGTGGGGCACCGCATACGGCCGCCTGCCTGATGGGTGAGTGGACCGCTGGCTACGACCGGATGCTGGCCGCCTACCCGCTCGGGCCGCCCGCAGCCACCGGGCCGAACGCTGGCCCGGACAAGTATTGGCCGCCGGTGCGCCGGATCGACGGCGCCTACGGCGACCGGCACCTGATGTGCTCGTGCCCGTCGCCGGCCGAGGTGGCGGAGACCAGCGGCACCTGAATGGTCCGGGCGGCAGCAAGGGGGGCGGTAATCGTCACCGGGTACGGTGATCGCATGGCGATGGACTTCGAGCAGGTCAAGGCGGCGTTCCCCACGACCGTGCCCATGGTGGGCACCTTGGGCATCGAATTCGAGGACTTGGCCGAACAGCGCTGCGTCATGCGGATGCGTGACCAAGCCGAATACCACAACCACGTGGGCGGCCTGCACGCCGGAGCGATGTTCACCCTGGCCGAATCCGCCTCCGGCGCCCTGGTGTTTGCCGCCTTCGGGGACCGTTTCGCTGACGCCACACCCCTCGCGGTCGAGGCGACTATTCGTTATCTGAAACTCGCCAAGGGGGACGTCCGAGCCGCGGCCACGATGGCGAAGACCCCGGCGGAGATCCTGGCGGTGCTCGACGGCGGGCAGCGTCCGGAGTTCACCGTCGAGATCGAGTTGACCACTGACGACGGCACGGTCACTGGTGCCATGAGCGTCCTGTGGACCCTGAAACTCATCCGCCGTTAGGTTTCGCGTCAGCAGGCTGAGGCCGGCATCGAAACCCACCGCTCGGCCGCTTTCCCGGTGAACAACGTCAGGTACGCCCGTCGACCTCCTGAGCCTCGAACAGGGCCGTTTGGGTTTCCACTGGGGGAGTGCCGCCACCGTTCATCCACGTTGCCTGGTGTACGGAAAAGCCGTTGTCCCGCAACGTCTTCACTACATCAGGATCGTCGTCGAGGACACTGCTGATCGGTCCGTCGGCGGCCAGCGTACGGAGAATTTCGAGTTTCACGAGTCGTGCCGGGCGCCGGTCCCGGCCGGTCCGCATGAACAACCGACCGGGCGGGAGTCCGTGCCGGGCCAGCCAGCCGAGCGTGTCGGCCCGGCAGCGCTCCGGGCGCCCGGTCACATAGACGATCTGCTCCCCGTGCGAAGCCGCCTCGGCCACCGCGGTGAGCCCCGGCGGCAGCGGCGGGTCGTCGACCGCGGCGGCGAAGAAAGAGTCCCAGTCCTTGGGTCGCCCGCTCAGATGCGGCAGCCGGTGCCGGACGTCGGCCAGGACCCCATCGACATCGAAGACCGCTGTCGAGGCGGGAGCGGTGGAGCCCAGCCGGGCCAGCATCGCCGGCAGTTCGCCGCTGTGCAGGACCAGCAGGCGCTGGGTGGGCCGGGTCAGGGCGACATACAGATCGTTACCGCCCCGGGGTGAGGCGGCCAGAATTGTCGCCGGCTCCACGACGATCACAGCATCGAACTCGAGACCCTTGGCGGCGGTGACGTTCAGCACCGTGACCGGGTGGTCCAGGTCGGTTCCGGCGGGAGCGCACGAGCCCGGCGGCAGGTCGGCAACCAGAGCGGCCCGGACCCAGTCGAGATCCGCGTCAGCGCAGATCACCGCCAGTCGCCCGCCGTCGAGCCGATTCGCCTCCGGGAGCACCGCCGCTACTAAATCCGCGGCTGAGCCCGCCTCGACCTGCTGCGCCCGGGGCGGCTCGTCTCCGTCGCGAGCCGAGGTCGGCGCGGTGCCCAGGGAGCCGGTGGCGGCCAGGACGTCGGCGGCGACCGCCATGATCTGCCGGGGTGTGCGGTAGTTGACGGTCAGGCGTTCCAGCCGCCACCGCCCGGCAACGTACGGGTCTAGCACCTGCTCCCACGACGAGGTCCCCGACGCCGAGCCGGTCTGGTCGGTGTCGCCGACGACCGTCATGGACCGTGATGGGCAGCGGCGCATCAGCAGCCGCCAGGTCATCGCGGACAGTTCCTGGGCCTCGTCGACCACGACGTGCCCGAACGTCCAGGCCCGGTCGGTCGCCGCCCGTTCGGCCACCGTCAGTCGGGCCGCCGGGGCGCTGTAGCGATCCACCAGCCTCTCAGCGTCGAGCATGCCGCGGGCATCGCCGGACATCTGCAGGACACCTTTGGCGTACTCCAACTCGGTGCGGCGATCCGCGGCGGCACGTGCAGCAGACTCGCGGGCAGGGGAGTCGTCCTCGCCGAGGAGTTCGGCCAGTTCATCCAGCAGCGGTACGTCGGCGATGGTGAAGGCCGACCCGCGCGGGCGCGAAAGCAACGCGCGTTCTTGGTCTGTGAGCTGGGGTGCCGCGGCCGTCAGCCGGTCAGGGTCGGCGTACAGATCCGCCAGCGCACCCTGCGGGGTCAGCGGCATCCAGGCCAGGTTGACCTCACGGCGCACATCGCGCGACTCGCGCAGGTCGTCCATCAGCCAACCGCGGGACTCCTCGTCGGGAGACACGTTGCACACGCGCGCATAACGCGTCACCAGGCGGTCCAACAGGTCCTTGACGAACGTGATCCGGGCACGGTTGTGGGGCAGGCGCCCGGATCGGGCGCGGGCCCGGGCGGCGGTCACATCGGCCGGTTGCAGCATGACGGTGCGGCCGTCGACGTTCAGCGCGATGCCTCGGCCGGGGATGCGTTGCCGCTGGCGTACGGCCTCCGCGAGGACCGCCACCATCCGCAGATCGCCCTTCACCGCGGCCACCACATCGTCGTCGGTGGCGCTGACGTCCATGCCCGGCATCAACTCACCGGGGGTCGCCAGCACGGCGGAGGTCTCACCGAGGGCCGGGAGCACCTGCTCGATGTAGCGCAGGAACACCCGGTTGGGGCCCACCACCAGCACCCCTGAGGAGGCGATGCGGTCGCGGTAGGTGTAGAGCAGGAACGCGGCTCGGTGCAGTGCGACCGCGGTCTTTCCCGTACCGGGGCCGCCCTGGACGACGAGCACCCCGGGCAGCGGCGCGCGAATGACCCGGTCCTGCTCGGCCTGGATGGTCGCGACGATGTCGCGCATCCGACCGGTTCGGTGCGCTCCCACCGCGGCGAGCAGCGCGCCCTCACCGGACAGGCCGGCGACCTGCGCGGCGTCCAGCGCCGCCAGGTCCAGCACCTCGTCCTCGACGCCGGTCACCCCGCGGGATGCGGTGGCCAGGTGGCGACGGCGGATGACGTCGCCGGGGGAGGCGGCGGTGGCCTGATAGAACGGCTCCGCGGCCGAGGCCCGCCAGTCGATCAGCAGCTGCTCGTGCCGGTCGTCGGACAGCCCGAGCCGGCCGACATAGCGGGTCTGTCCGTCACGCAGATCCAGCCGCCCGAAGCACAACCGCTCCTCCACCGCGCGCAGCGAGGCCAGCCGGTTCTCGTGCAGCGTCGCGAAGGCGTCCCGCTCGGACCGCGCGCCCGGCGTGCCGACCGTGGGTTCCTTGCGGATGCGGGCCAGGGCGCGGGCGGTACGGTCCCGCAGCACATCCAGCCGGGCGTACAGCACATCGAGGTAGCGCTGCTCACGCTGCAGCTCGCCACCCGTCGCCGTCTCGTCGCCTGCCACCGACACCAGTATCGCCCTGCCGCGCCGAGCACCGATACGGGGTCCGGGGAGTCGTCGCTGCGTGCCCTCCAGTTTCGCGTCCAGGCTGCGTCTCTTGATCTAGGCAGCGCCCGAGATGACATAATGGAGCTTATCGGCTAACGCTACGGATGCCTCGACGACCGGGTCCATCGTGGCCGTGCAGCCCTCGGTATCACCTGATCGGTAACCACCGGTTCGACTCAGGACCATCGGCGGTAGGCCGATGGGGGCTGGGACGCGCGGCCATGGACGGCTGCGTCTCGCCCGGAAGGATCCGTTTATGGGCGTCCATGCGCTGGTTGACCAGGCGGCAAGCCCCATCGATCCCGCCCACCGACCCTCGCACGCCTTGATGGAGTTCGAGGACTTGGCAGTCACCGCTGCCCTGTCCGGCTTCCTGCAGTCCGGCTCAGCTCCGCTCCTGGTCTGTGAGGCCGTCTCCCCCGCCGAGTCGCCGGTTTGCCGGTGGAGCAGCGACGCGGCGGTTCCGCTGCTGCAGCAGGCGGCCGCGGATCTGACCGGGCGTCCGATGACGGCCCTGCTCACCGCTGCGGACCCGGCACAGAGCGCGGCCGACTTTCTGCGCGGTCTGCTGCGTACGACGCGGTCCACCACGGCGGCCGGCCGGGTTCGCCGACCGAACGGCTCCAGTGTCCCCGTCGTCGTGGCTGCGCACCCGGTCGTCGTGGCGACTAGGGCGCTGTGGGTCCTTCGGCTGGGTACCGAAGACCTGCACGCCGTTCGCGAACTCCTGGCCGCGGCCGAACAGCGGTTCGTGGCGCTCGCCGAGCACTCCCCCATTCCGACCATGTTGTCCGAGGAGGGCGTACGGCTGGCGCACGTGAACGACGCCTTCGCCGAACTGGTGGGAACCAGTGCAGAGACCCTGCTGGGCGTCGGGTGGATGGCACGCGTTCACCCGCACGACCGAGGCAAGGTGCTGTCCGCGGTGCAGGAGACACTGCTGGGCTCGGACCGCGAGTTGCATGCACGCCTGGTCACCGTTTCCGGTGAAAACCGACGCGTCGAAATCCGGCTGGCACCGATCGTGACCCGTGAACACGCCGCCGGATTCGTCGGGACCGTACAGGACGTCACCGAACGCCTGGCCCTGCAGGAACAGCTGTATCGACAGGCTCGGCACGACCCGCTGACCGGACTCATCAACCGCGCCCAGTTGTGGGACTACCTCCTCGCCGCGCTGGAGAAACCTGGTCTGGTGGTGTTCTTCCTGGATCTCGACAACTTCAAGGTCATCAACGATTCCCTAGGTCACGACGCCGGTGATGCCTTACTTATCCAGATCGCCACCCGGCTGCGCGCCGCAACCCGCAGTGGCGATGGAGTCGCCCGGTTCGGTGGCGACGAGTTCGTGGTGGCCTGTCCGCAGTTGGGCAACGGCGGGGACGCAGCCGTGATGGCGCAACGCCTGCTAGATGCGGTGACAGCCCCAATCACGGTGGGAGCGGTCGAGATCCGGCCGTCGGCGAGCATCGGGGTGGTCGCCCGCGGCCCCGAACACGCCACTCCCCAGGACCTGCTGCGCGATGCTGACATCGCGATGTACCAGGCCAAGAACGCCGGCAAGAATCAGTATGCGCTCTGCGATGCCGATGTTCGGGATACCGCCCGGGACGAGCTGTCGATGGTCAGCGATCTGCACGCCGCGCTTGCCCAGGGCGACGTACACATCGCCGTGCAACCGATCGTGGACCTCTCCGACTCCAGCCTGCTCGCGGTGGAAGCCCTGGCCCGGTGGACCCATCGCGAGCGAGGCCCGGTCTCCCCCGAGGCTTTCGTCGAACTGGCCGAGCGCAATGGTTTTGTCGACGAGTTGACTCGAGTCGTCCTGGACCAGTCCTGTGCTGCGATGCGCGAGTGGTTGGACGAACTCCGAGATCTCGCACCAAGGCAGATCCACGTTAACGTCTCTCCGCTGGAACTTGCCGGGGACCGACTCCCGGAGCTGGTGGCGGAATTACTGGGCCGCTACGACCTTGAACCCGAGGCGGTCTGCCTGGAGATTACTGAGGGCGCGCTCATGGTGAATCCGGATGCGGCGTTGGCGACGTTGACGCGGTTGCATGACATGGGTGTCGGGTTGGCGATCGATGATTTCGG
>JBBQYX010000003.1:0-92711 GCA_038208295.1 Candidatus Nanopelagicales bacterium
GGCGGTTGCGACGGCGAGCGTGATCACCGGATGGGCTGGAAGGGCATTGATAATCCGCCAGGCGGCCGCATCTGCTCGGGGGTCGACAGTGCTCGCCAGCTGCTCACGCCACCCGGCCTGAAGGTCCTCGACGGCGACCAAGTAAGACTGCGCGAGAGCTGCTGCCTGTGCTGATGCGGCGGCGAACTGGGTGATCCACCCATCGATGTCGCCAGCGCGGAAACGGGTCAGCCCATCGATATAGCGGGACTTGTTCGCCGCGAGGACGACGCTAATCGGTGGCACGTAGGCGGGGGCCATCCTTCGTCGGCGGAGAACCACGTGGATCAGTGCTCGCCCGGTACGCCCGTTGCCGTCAGCGAATGGATGGATGGTTTCGAACTGCGCGTGTACCAAGGCGGCTTGCACGAGCGGCGGCAGCAGTTCCGCCGTCATTGAGGCGCACAGGTCGGACAGCAGCGGGTCCAGCCGATCCGGTGGTGGCGGGACGAACGCGGCCCCGCACGGGTTGTAGTTGTTGCCGCCGATCCAGTTCTGCTCGTTCCGCACGACGCCGGCGATCCGGGCATGGGGCGCGTCGGACATGAGTGCCCGGTGGATGCCCATGACGACGTCGACAGTGACGTCCATGTTCGAGCTCGGCTCCTCGACGGCAAGCTCCATAGCGTCGATGTTGCTCAGGATCTCGCGAGCATCTGGGCCAGCCTTGCCGCCCGTCTCGACACGGGCCTCGGCGCGTGCCAGGTCACGGCCGTCGACCTGCATGCCCTCGACCTTCGACGAGGCGATCGATTCGGTACGCAGCAGCAACCGGGCAAGTGCGGCCAGCGCGGGTCGTGCCCGGGCGTTGAGGGCGTGGATCGCCATCTCTGCGTCCGACACCGCAGCCGCGGTCTGCGTGCTCAGCGGGTCGTCGAAGCCAGCGATCGGATCGGGGATGAACGCGTCGTAGGAACATGCCTTGCGATACCGGGCAGGCGCGTACAACGTTGGGTCGTACTGCCACGTGGCCCGCTGGAGAACGCCTGTCATCCTTGAAACCCCGACCTGACCTGGTATCGGATAAGGTCTAAAGCATACTAAGGATCGGGCGGGTAGCGGATCGAACGCCCTGCAGAACCGGCTGGCTGGCGGTGGCGGTGGGATTCGAACCCACGGTGGAGTTGCCCCCACACACGCTTTCGAGGCGTGCTCCTTTGGCCGCTCGGACACGCCACCGCCGGGCAGGGTACCGGAGCGCCGAGCCGGCGCCGAATCGATCGCTCCGGACCGCCCCCGATGGCCGCTGTCAGGACCAGGCGGGGAGTGGGTCGGCGCACGGTCATCCGTACGCCGACCGTCGCCTCACGCGTTGCTGCGGGCACCGCCAGCAGGCAGGGTCCGATCGGGGATCTCGGTCTGCACACCGGCGATGGTGGGGTTGGTGTCGAAGGCGTCATGCCCGAAGCGGCGTACGCCCTGGTAGTAGGCGAGGGCGCCGCCATAGCGGTAGCCGACGATGGCCAGCACCTGGTTCAGGGAAACCCCGTGCATACACCGAGCGAGGTAGGGCTTGCCCTTCGGGTTGTTCAGCCACACGACACATTGCGAACGGATGTCCCGATAGAACTTCGCGTCCACCTGCGCACGGGTCCAGGTCCGGTAGTCGACGAGTTTCTTCAGGTACGGATCACGTACGGTCGCCCCCGCATATCCGGCGTCGTGCAGGTTGCAGGCCGGTCGCACGTAAACGAGGTTGCCGCCGTAATACTGCTTGTCCAGGAACCAGTTCTGCACCTTGGTGTACCACGGGCCCCAGTCCGCGCCGCACCCGTTGGCCACGGCCTCGATGGGCACCTCGCGGGACACCCACGTGCAACTCGACTTCGGCGCGCCCTGACTCTTGTTCCCGGCCGCGTCTTCGGCCCACACACAGACGTAGAAGGGCCCGGTCCCCGTGACCTTCGAGGAGAATGCTCCGGCAACGACCTGGCCAGCAGCCTTCACGAGACCCTTGCTGGAACCCTTCGCCACGATGGTGCCAGCGGAATACATGTTCACGTACCAGGTGGCCTTGTAGCTGTTGTCCCGAATACCGAACTTCACCGGCGTGGTGTATCCGATCGGCACGAAACCCTTGATGGGCGCGATGTTCGCGATCGGCTTGACGGTGTCCGGGACGGGCTTCTTGCCGTGCAGGATGGCGATAATCCAACTCACCGACGGGCCGCCGCAGACGCCGGAGTCGTTGCAGTTGCGGGACAGCAGCGAGATGCGCACCGATTCTTGGTAACCGATGGTCGACTTGCTCACCGGTACGTTCAGCCGCATCGCGAACGGCAGCGAATAGGTCCCGCCCCCGACACGTTTGTCGAACTCCTTGGAGTCCCCGGGCAGCCGCAGGTAGCTCGAGGCGTTGATCCCGGCGGCCATGCGCAGGTTCGTGCCGTAGCCCGCTTCGAGGGTGTACGAGGTCCCGCCGGTGAAGCCGACGGACTCCCCCTCGTAGACGACTGCGTCGAAGGACTCCAGCGCCTTGACCCCGACCGGGACCGGGCTCGTGCCGCTGATCAGCCAGGTGACGTAGTGACCGCCGCTGGTCAGTGAGCCGGACAGCGGCTGCGTCGACGTGCGCGGGGCGTACGGCGCTCGCGGGTTCGGTGCCGACGTGGCGGCAAACTGTGCCGCCGAACTTGGCGAGGTGCTGGTGTCCGGCGCGGAGTTCGCAGCGACCGGATCGACCTGCGCAGCGACGGCGCCCGGGCCGGCAGCGACCGGCACCGCAGCAGCGACTACCCCGTTCCGCGGCGGTGCGACCGCCGCCGATGGCACCGTCGAGATCAGCAAGCCGACGGCTGCGACCCCCACCACGAGACTGGCAGTTCCCGTCTTCCGAAGTGCCTGATGGGTGCGCATGTCCGGCCTCCCGCCCTCGTCCGGTGATCCCCCTCACCAGGGTCTGGCAGTCCGGCCCGGATATGCCGGGACTAAGGTCCCGACACGATGTTAGGCAAATCACAACTGTCCAGAGAGACTGCGCTGACGGTCCGATTACCCGACTTTACGGTTCATTGACCTGAGCCGCGCTGCGCGGCGAAGAAGTGGTCCAGCAGATCCTGGCAGTCGGCGGCCAGCACCCCTGCGACCACCTCGACCCGGTGCGCGAGCCGCCGGTCCCGTAGCAGATCCCACTGCGAACCGGCGGCGCCGTAGTCCGGGTTCCAGGCACCGAACACGCACCGGGCGATGCGTGCCTGCGCGATGGCTCCGGCGCACATGGGGCACGGCTCAAGGGTGACCGCGAGCACGCACCCGTCCAGTCGCCACGAGCCCAGCTCGGCCGCCGCCCCGCGTAGGGCCAGGATTTCCGCATGCGCGGTGGGATCGCAGCGCTCCTCCCGCTGGTTGGCGGCAGCCGCCAGCAGATGTCCGGACGGACCGATGACCACGGCACCGATGGGGATCTCACCCTGTGCTGCCGCGATGCGTGCCTGCTCCAGAGCGGTACGGATCCAACTGGCATCCGCGGCGGTCGGTTTCACGATGACCCCACGATGCCGCATGCGAGGCACTCACACCGGCACCAACGTGACCCCGTCATGGCAGTGCGCGGCTACCAGTGCGGCTCGGTAAACACCCGGCCCCGCCCTCGGCCGGCGCGTTTCGCCTCGTACATCGCCTGATCGGCCCGGGCCAGCCAGGTTTCCACGTCGAGGTCGGGAGTACGGAAGGCCAGCCCCATGCTGGCTCGCGGTGTCCAGGCCGCATCGGACCGTAGCTGCACCGGTTGACCCAGCGCCGCGGCGGTGCGGGCGAAGAAGTCCTCGGGGTCCCAGCGGCGCGGCAGCCCGGTCAGCACCAGGATGAACTCGTCGCCGCCGATGCGGGCCACCAGGTCGCCAATGCGGACCAGGGTACGCAGCCGATGGGCCACCTCGACCAGCAGCAGGTCGCCCGCGTCGTGTCCCAGCGTGTCGTTGACCTCCTTGAAGTTGTCGAGGTCCATGAACACCACGGCCGCGGTCATCCCGGTCGCGTCGGTGTCGTCGTCATCGTTGGCCGGTTGGGTCGGCAGGGTGGCCCCGGGGTCGGCGACGACGTGGCGCAAGCGCTCCACCAACGCCACCCGGTTGGCCAGGCCGGTGAGCGCGTCGTGGGTGGCGCGGTAACGAGCGTCATCCAGGTCCGCGGTCAGGTCCGCCTCCGCCCGCGCCTCGACGGTGACGTCGCGCCACAGCAGCATGAATCGATCCCGGCTGACCGGTGTGGCGGTCACCTCGTAGATGCCGGCCCACTCGGCCGGACCAACCACCTCCAGCCGCTCCGCCAAGGCCGACCCACTGTTCGAGACCCGGTCCATGATCGAGTTAACGGACTGGGCAAGGGAGTCGGGCAGAAACGCCGCGAACGGCTGCCCCACCCCCGCCTCGAAGCCCGGCAGACTCACCTGGGCAGCGGTGTTGACCTGAGTCAGGACGTAGCCGGTGCCCGCCTCGTCCTTGTCGAAGACTGCCATCCCGTCGAGGGAAGCATCGACCGCGGCCCGAGCCAGCGCTTCCGCATCGGCCAGCCGCTGCTGGTCCAGCACCAGTTCGGTGACATCCCGCCAGATGATCACGACTCGGTCCTCACCGACCGGAGCGATCCGGTTGTCCCACGCACCGACCCACCGCCCGTCCCGGGTCGGTTCGTCGCGATGGAACACCGGGACGCCGGTATGCACGGCGTCCACGATGCGATCCCACAACTGTGTCTGCGTGGCGGCCGGATAGAAGTCGCGGAGGTCCTTACCGACGAGTTCGTCCGGCTCGAAGCCAAACGGTGCCGACCCGGCCGTATTCATGATCACCAGTTGCAGCCGGACGATGTCGTGGGTCTGCGGATCGCGTACGACGTCATAGACCGCGAACGCGTCCGGGCTGGCCTCCAGACCCATCTGCAGGGTGGCCCGCACCTCCGCCGTCTCGTTGTAGGCGTACTCCAGGAGTGCTCGGGTACGCGCTTCGGCGGCGGCATGCTCGGCCCGCGCGGTTTCCCGGTCCGTCACGTCGAAGATGATCGAGAACATCAGTCGATGGTCACCGGCGCGGATGACCGCGGTGTCCACCTCCACGGTGCGCACCGAGCCGTCCGCCAGTCTGTGCTCGGCCATGAAGCGGGTGCCGCCCTGCTCCTTGGCCGTGGTGTAGACGCTGTCCAGCGTCTGGGCGGACAGCCGGGTGACGTCGGTGACGTGCAGGGTACGCAGTTCCTCGCGGGAGTATCCGTAGAACTGCGCGGCCGAATCGTTCGCGTCCAGGATCTGGCGGGTGTCCGGGTCGATCAGCACCATGATGGCGCTGTGCTGCTCGTACATCGCGAGCAGCAAGTTGTCGGGGTGGGCAGCCAAAAGCGCGGCAGCCGATGGCCGCGCCGCGTCCTGCCTGCTGTCCTGGATCATCGCTCCCGTCCGGCCGTACCCGCTTCGCGGCTGAGCAGTGCATTCTGCCTCGGCAGGTCTGCCCGCGGAGTTGACTGCTTGTGGCCATGAGTTCGATCGATCGGCGGAAGACCGCCGCGCGCGGCTCAGCGGTTGCGGGTTTCCAGGGCCGATTCCAGCTTCTCGCCGAAGCCCAGCCGAGCCGCGATGGAACCGACCTGCTCGTCGGGGAACAACTCCGGGTCGCTGCACAGCTGATCCAGCTCGGCCGCTTCCAGGCCGAAGTCGACCAGCAACGTGAGGTCACCGGCGGGCTCGATCTCGTCGAGCTCCTCCTCGTCGACGGGGACGTCGATGCCGAGCCGCTCGGCAGCCTGCTCCGCCAGCGGCCAGTCGTAGGCCGCGTTGAGGTCCGACAGCAGCAGCCGCAGGTGGTCTCCCTGGACGCGTAGAGCCAGGAAGAACTCATCAGCGACGGAGACGAAACCCAACACCCCACCTTCGCCAGGCAATTGGCGCAGCGCGTGCATGAAGGACTCCAGCGAATCCGCCGAGCGCGGCGGCACCGGGGCGACGTTCCATTCGCCCTCTTCCCGCCAGACGGCCAGGGCGAAGTCCAGCGCGTCGTCGTCCATCGCAACCTCCGGTGGGCACGCGCGGTCGTGCGGCGCCGGTCGGCGCCCGGGGGTGATCGTGTCACGGGCGGCACCGCCGCGTCACGGTGATATGGCGGACATTCGCCACCGCCGCCGCCACTGGCACGGGTGCTCGCTAACCTCAGCGCCATGCGGACCCTGATCGTCGACCACCCGTTGGTCACCCACAAGCTCACGACGCTGCGCGACGAGCGAACCGACTCCCCGACGTTTCGTCGGTTGGCCGATGAACTGGTGACGCTGCTGGCGTACGAGGCGACCCGCGACATCCGTACCCAACCGGTGGCGGTACGTACCCCCGTCGGGGAGGCGACCGGGAGCCAGATCAGCGACCCCAAACCATTGGTGGTCCCGATCCTGCGCGCCGGTCTGGGCATGCTGGAGGGGATGCAGCGGCTGCTGCCGACGGCGGAGATCGGGTTCCTCGGGATGGTCCGGGACGAGGACTCCCTGCTGGCCACCACGTATGCCGACCGGCTGCCGCACGACCTTTCCGGCCGGCAGGTCTACGTCCTGGACCCGATGCTGGCCACCGGGGGCACCCTGGTCGCGGCCATCAACCTGATGCTGGAGCGGGGCGCGCGGGATGTCACCGCGATCTGCCTGATCGCCGCGCCGGAGGGCCTGGAGCGCGTCCAGGACACCTACGCCGGCCGGGACGTGGACGTGACCGTGGTCTGCGCCGGCCTGGATGCGCGGCTGAACGAGCGAGGCTGGATCGTGCCAGGGCTCGGGGACGCCGGCGACCGGCTCTACGGGGTCGTCTAGCAGTCGCCCAACAGCCCTGCGGAGAACCGAACCACCCCGCACCCGGAGCCGGGTACGGGGTGGTTCGTCGAGACGATCCTGCGAGCTGGGTCCCAGGGGCTACAGAGCCTTCCGGGCTGCAGAGCCTTCCGGGCTACAGGGTCTTCAGCGCTGCCACGACCTTCGTGAGCGTGTCCTTGGCGTCGCCGAACAGCATCGTCGTCCGCTCGTCGAACAGCAGCTCGTTCTCGATCCCGGCGAAACCGGGCCGCATCGAGCGCTTGAGGAACACCACCTGCTGGGCCGCGTCCACGTCCAGAATCGGCATGCCGTAGATCGGGGCCGCCTTGTCGGTACGCGCCGCCGGGTTGACGACGTCGTTGGCGCCCACGACCAGGGCGACGTCGGCGGAGGCGAACTCGGGGTTGACCTCCTCCATCTCCTTCAGCTGGTCGTAGGGCACGCTCGCCTCGGCCAGCAGCACGTTCATGTGACCAGGCATCCGGCCGGCGACCGGGTGGATCGCGTAGTCGACCGAGATGCCCTTGGCGGTCAGCAGGTCCGCCAACTCGCGCAGGGTGCTCTGCGCCTGAGCCACGGCCAGGCCGTACCCAGGAACCAGGATCACCTTGCGGGAGTAGCCGAGCATGATCGCGATGTCCTGCGGCGAGCCGGAGCGAACCGGACGGTCTACACCGCTGCCTTGGCCACCCTGTGTCGAGACGGCGCTGAAGGCGCCGAACAGGGTTCCGGTCAGCGGACGACCCATGGCCTTGGCCATCATCTGGGTCAGCAGCGTGCCGGCCGCACCGACCAGGGTGCCGGCCACGAGCAGCAGCACGTTGTTCAGGACGTAGCCGGAGGCAGCCACCGACAAGCCGGTGAAGGCGTTCAGCAGGGAGATGACGATCGGGACATCCGCGCCGCCGACGGGCAGTACGAACAAGACGCCGAAGAACAACGCCAGCAGCGCCAGGATGATGACCATCCAGGTCATCGGCGCAGCGATCACCCAGATGCCGAGGATGACCACGAGCGCGGCCGTCAGCATGGTGATGTATTTCCCGGCCGGCAGGACCACCGGACGGGTCGTCATGATCTCCTGCAGTTTCAGGAACGTCACGATCGAACCGCTGAACGAGACCGACCCGATGATGACGGTGAACACCGTGGCGATCATGGCCAGGCGGTAGTCCAGGCCGGTGTCCGGTGACAGCCCGATACTTTCCAGAGTCGCCCGGGCGTTCCTGGTCTCCAGAAACTCGATGATCGCCACTAGTGCGGCGGCGCCACCGCCGACCCCGTTGAACAGGGCCACCATCTGGGGCATCTGGGTCATCTGTACGCGCTTGGCCGCGAACCAGCCGATCGCCGCACCGATCGCCAAGGCGATGAGGATCAGGATGATGTTCTGCGGATCGACGCCGGTGAAGAACACGATGAGGGTTGCCAGCGCTGCGCCGGCAGCACCGAGCAGGTTTCCGCGCCGGGCGCTCCTGGGTGAGGACAGGCCCTTCAGGGCCAGGATGAACAGCACCGCGGCGACGAGGTTGGCCAGCGAGGCCCAGGTGGAGCTCACTGCTGGCCCCCCTCGATCTTGCGGGGCTTGAACATCTCCAGCATCCGGTCGGTGACGACGAAGCCGCCGACCATGTTGATGGCGCCCAGGATGACGGCCAGCAGGCCCATGATCAGCGTGATCCCGCCGTCGGACTGCATCGTCACCAGGATGGCGCCGACCAGCACCACACCGTGGATGGCGTTAGCGCCGGACATCAGTGGCGTATGCAGAATGGACGACACCTTCGAGATGACCTCGAAGCCGACGAAGACGCTCAACACGAAGATGGTGAGCAACCCGACGTTATCCATCGTCACGCACCTCCCTCGAGTGCGGCCTTCGCCGCGTCGTTGCGGACCTCGCCGTCCAGCAGCACCGCGCTGCCGTCGAGGATCTCGTCTTCCATGTCCAGCACCGCAGCGCCGTCCTTGACGCACAGTGCCAGGACGTTCACGCAGTTCATGGCGAACAGGCGGGAGGCGTTGACGGGGGTCGCGCTGGCGACGTCCCGGGCCCCCCAGATCGTGACCAGGCCGACCAGTACATCCTCGCCGGGCAACGACCCCTCGACATTGCCGCCGGACTCGCTGGCCAGGTCGACGACGATCGAGCCGGGCTTCATGGTGGCGACCATGTCGCGGGTGACCAGCAGTGGGGCCCGGCGACCGGGTACCGCTGCGGTTGTGATCACCGCGTCCGAGCCGGCGATGTACGGCGTCAGCAGTTCACGCTGCTTGGCCGCGCGGTCCTCGGTCATCTCCCGGGCGTAGCCGCCGGAACCGCCCAGTTCCTCCAGCTCCAGCGTGACGAAGGTGGCGCCCATGGAGCGCACCTCGTCGGCGCTGGCCGGCCGGACGTCATAGGCGGACACGATCGCGCCGAGCCGCTTGGCCGTAGCAATGGCCTGCAGACCGGCAACACCGGCGCCCAGGACCAGCACCTTCGCCGGCTGCACCGTCCCCGCCGCGGTCATGAACATCGGGAAGAACTTCGGCAGCCGTTCGGCGGCGACCAATGCCGCCCGGTAGCCGGTGATCAGCGCCTGGGACGTCAGCGCGTCCATCGACTGCGCCCGGCTGATCCGGGGCAGCAGGTCGAAGGACAGCGCCGAGGCGCCGGCCTCCTGCAGCGCTCGGATCGTGTCGACATCGACCGCGGGTTGCAGGAACGACAGCGTGATCGCTCCGCGGCGCAGCCGTGCGGCACGCGCCGGGTCCAACGGCCGCACCGTGGTGATGACGTCCGCCTGGGACAGCGCGCGGTCGAGTTCCGCCGACGGAATGATCACCGCCCCGGCCTCGGCGTAGGCCTCGTCGGGTGCAAAGGAAGCGACTCCCGCGCCGCTTTCCACCTGCACTTCAAAACCGGCCTGAGTGAGTCGGCCGATGACATCTGGGACGATCGCGACCCGGCATTCGCCGTCGCGCGTCTCCGCGGGGACGAGCAGTTTCATCCGCGACCACCTCCTTCGCGGGCGGAGGCTACCGGTGAGTCCGTTGGGTTCGTGGCACCCGGGCCGAGCGGTGGCGCGGCGACAGGGCTAATGCCGCCTGGTCAAGGGGCGTGCGGCGCTACCGCTACCGTCGGTCTACCCGGTAACGGAGTCGACGGTCAGTGTTGGGTCACTGTTGGGTCACTGTTGGGTCACTGCCGGCCCCGGAACAGGAGCGCGACCCCGATGATCACCCCGTGGGCCTTCGTACGCTCGACCATGCGTCCCACAGCGTTCCATGGGGCCGCCTGGCGCGCTCGAGCGGGTCGCAGTTATTTCGAGGGCTGGTACGTCAAGCTGGTCGACGCAACCCAGGAGCAGCGGTGGGCGGTCATCCCGGGCGTGTTCGTCGGCGAGTCCGGCAGTTCTGATCACGTGTCCGAGGCGTTCGTCCAGGTGCTGGACGGGTCCACCGGTCGCAGCTGGTATCACCCGTACCCGTTGGGCGAGTTCAGTGCCGACGAGTCCGTTTTCGATGTACGGGTCGGCCCCAACAGGTTCACCACCACCGGGGTAACGCTGGATCTGCCCGAGGAGACCCTGAGCGGTTCGGTTCAATTCACCAGTCCGCTGGACCCCTGGCCGGTGTCCGCCGCTTCACCGGGCGTGATGGGCTGGTATGCCTGGGTGCCGACCATGGAGTGCTACCACGGGGTCGTCTCGTTCGGGCATTCCCTGGCCGGCTCGGTGCTACACCAGGGCCGCTCGATGTCGTTCGCCGGCGGACGTGGCTATCTGGAGAAGGACTGGGGGCAGGCGTTTCCGGCCGGGTACGTATGGCTGCACAGCAACCATCTGGCCGCTGACCCGACCGCGTGCCTGGTCGCGTCCACGGCGCTGATTCCGTGGCGTGGCAAGCATTTCCGTGGCTGGATCGTGGGGTTGAAGCACGGCGGCCAGTTGTACCGGTGGGCGACCTACACCCAGGCGCGCACCGTCGTTCTGGACATCGACGACGACCATGTCCGCTGGACTCTGCAGGGTCGCGACGGACGGCTGGAACTGGTTGCGGCCCGCACCGGTGGCGGGTTGCTGCATGCGCCGATCCGTACCGAAATGCATCAACGGGTCGAGGAGACCCTGGACGCCTCCGTGCAGGTGCGGCACACCGCGCCCGACGGGCGGGTGCTGCTGGACACCCTGGGCACGACCGCGGCGCTGGAGGTGCACGGCGACCTCGACCGGCTGCTGGCCACCGCCGGTCGCTGAGGTCGCTGAGGTCGCTGTCCGACCGTGCCTCAGTCCGGACCCGTTGCCGCGTCGCGGCGCAGGATCTGGGCGATGGCCCGCAGTTGCATGGCGGTGGCGATCACCAGGCCGGAGAAGCCGATGACCCGCAGCACCACGGCCACCGGCTCGTTGGGTGCCAGCCCAGCTGCGATCAGCAGCAGCGCCGAACCCAACAACCCGATAGCGGCCAGCGAGGCGAACAGGATTCGGTCGACCCACCGGTCCAGGACCGGACGGTCCCCGCCGGAATATCGATCCACTCGTAGAGTCAGCCGCCCGGCCCGGGCCTGCAGTGCCAGATCCTCAGTCAACTGCGGCAACGCCCGCAGCGACGGCAGCGAACGCACGGCCTCCCGGGTAAACAACTCCCGCACGTTCGATGTCATGCCCCCGAACGTCGCGCTGAGTTGTTGCTGTGCAGAGGCCGCCATCGCGAAACCCGGCGCGATGATGCGGAGTGTTCCCTCCAGGGTGAGCGCAGCACGGCCCAGCACGGTCAGGGCCTGCGGAGCGCGTACCCCATGATTGGCGAGTACGTGAACCACGGCGGACAGCGCCGCCGGATCGAAACCGCCGCCCTCGACGCCGGTCAGGACGATGCCGAGTTCGTATTCGATGGCGGCCATGTCGAACTGCTCGCCGGAGGATCCGGCCAGTCGCCGCAACGCGCGGGCAAGCACGGTGACATCCCGCGTGGTAAACCCGAGGGCGAGTTGTTGCAGCGCCTCCAGGGTGACCGGATCGATGTGACCGACCGCGCCGAAGTCGATGAACCACAGCCGGCCGGCGGCGTCGATGAGCACGTTTCCCGGGTGTGGGTCGGCGTGGTAGACGCCGTCGGTGAGCACCTGGGTGAGGAAGGCCCGCAGCAGCGCCTCGGCCAGTTCGTCCGTCGGGGCTCCACTGGCCGCGATCAGGGCGGGGTCGCCGACCGTGCCGCCGACGACCTCGTCCATGACCAGGACGTGGCGGGTGGTGAGTTCGCGATAGATGAGCGGGTAGCCGACGGCGGGGTCGTTCGGGTGCGCCCGGCGGATGGCCGCGTTGTTGGCCGCCTCCCGGGTGAAGTCGAGTTCCTCGGTGATGCCGGCGATGAGTTCGTCGGCCAGCGCAGCGATACCCAGGGATCGCGCCGAGTCCGAGCGCCGCTCCAGCAACCGGGCCGCCCAGCGCAGGACCCGGGCGTCCCGAGCGACGACCTCCTCGATCCCCGGTCGCTGCACCTTGACGATCACCCGCCGACCGTCCGGCAGGGTGGCCCGATGCGTCACGCCGATCGAGGCGGCGGCCAGCGGCGTCGGGGACAGCCCGGCGAGCAGTCCTTCTGCGTCGTCGCCGAGGTTCTCCAGGATGGCCGTACGCACCACCTCCAGCGGGAGAGCCGGCACCGATGCGCGCAACTCAGCCAGCTCCCCGATCACGGTGGCGGGCAACAGGTCGTCCCGGGTGGAGGCGATCTGACCGAACTTCACCAGCATGCCGCCGCAGTCCTCCAGGGTGCGGCGCAGGGCCACCGCGCCCTCGGGGGTGGCCAGCGAGCGCCGCGACGGAATCCGCCGACCGGCCAGGCCGTTGCGCCGGGCCGCTGAGACGATCTCGAGGAGCCGCCCGACGACCGCGAATCTGCGCCTGACCGCACGCACCGGGTGCGGCGGTCGCCAGCCACCCGAGCGCTGCGCGGGACGCAGCAGCACCTCCAGGAACACCGAGGTGAGCATCGTGGCGAGGAGTACGTAGCCGATGAAGCCCAGGCCCAGCCGGGTCAGGTCGCTGGGGTCGTTGAACTCCTGGGCGCCGAACTGGGCATTGACGAGGGCCTCTCCGGCCAGCAGCCCCGCCAGCCCGGCGATGACGGCCCGCCAGAAGCCGCGACGCACGCCCAGGAGCCGGGCGGAGACGACAGCCATCACGTACAGGAAGGCCACCAGGGCCAGCAGGCCCCAGACCCCGGTCAACTCGAAACTGACCTCGTTGGACCCGGCTGCCACCAGGACCTCGGTCGTCGGCGTGCCGAACAGTGCGTACAGCATCAGGCTCCCTTCGGCCGCGGGTTCTGCGGTTCGCCCGGGGCCGTGACTTCGACCAGGGCGGCAGTCTGCCGGGTGTGCGTCCGGCAGGATGACGCGATGCTGCTCACCCTGGCCATCGACTGCGGCGGCGGCGGTTTCAAGGCGTCCGTCCTGGACGAGGCCGGCACGATGCGGGTGCCAGCGCACCGGGTCGCAACCCCATACCCGCTGACTCCGCGACGGTTCGCCGACACCCTGCACGAACTGGCCGCGGGATTGCCGGCAGCCGCACGAGCAACGGTCGGGATGCCGGGCATGATTCGGCACGGTGTCGTGGTCAGTACTCCGCATTACGTGACGACCCGCGGCCCGCGTACCCGGGTGGATCCGGATCTGGTCGAGCAATGGTCCGGACTGGACGTGCGGGCCCTGCTCACCAACGCCCTGGGCATGCCGGTCCTGGTGTTCAACGACGCCGAGGTTCACGGCGCCGGGGTGATCTCCGGGACCGGCCTGGAACTCATGCTCACCCTCGGCACCGGGCTGGGTTCGGCGCTGTTCGACGCGGGGGTGCTGGCCCCCCACTTGGAGTGGTCGCAAGCGCCGGTGCGGTGGGGCCTGACGTACGACGGCTTCATCGGGGAGACCGAACGGCGTCGGCTCGGCGACTCCTTCTGGTCCCGACGGGTACGCACCATGGTCGATGTGCTGCGCCCGGTTTTCGTGTGGGACCGGCTGTATCTGGGCGGCGGCAACTCAAGGAAGATCTCCGGTAGCCAGTTGGTCAGGATGGGCGACGACGTGGTCGTGGTGCCCAACTCCGCCGCCCTGGTGGGAGGCGTCCGGGCCTGGACGTTGCGCCGGGCCTTGCCTCCGGACCTGTGAGGCGTCACCCTGCACCGGGGGGTCCGCTTGCTGGGAGGTCGTCATGCTGATCCATCCGTTCACCCGCGCCCGATCCACCGGCCTCGGCCGGTCGAACCGGGCGATGCTGACACTGCTCGTAGGCGCCGTCGCGCTGGGCCTGCTGCCGGCAACGAGCGCGCAAGCCGCCAACGGTCACGCATTGTCGGCCCGCATCCTGAGCGATGCCCAGCTCACCGCTGCACTGCCGATGCCGTACGTGGCCCGGCTGGCACCGGGCCGATGGTCACCCGGCGGGGGCGCGATCTGGGACGACGCGGCACCGCCGTCCTGCCCGGTCCGGGGAAACCCGGCGGACTCGGTGCCGGTGCCGCGAGCCAGGATTATGGTCGAGGACGGCGTCGCGACCCCCCGCGGGGACACCCTGGGTGCCAGGATCTACCAGTACCCCACTGTCAGTGCGACCGCGGCTGCGATGGTCCGGCTGACGCTGGCCTGGCGGGGCTGTTCGACTCGGCCGGGGGTGCTCGGTGTCGAGGGCACCGAGATCGGCGGCGGAACCTTCTGGATGCGCCCCACTCTTTCGGGCATGGCTGACGGAACTCTGCTGATCCGCCGTACCTACAGCCGAGACGCCGCCGGCACCCGGGTTGTGTTTGACGAGTCCTATGTGGTCCGCAAGGTAGGTACGGCGCTGGCCATGGGCGTCGCCTGGCGGCAGAACGGCCGGGCGTCCGACCTGAGCCGCTTCCGAGCACTGGCCGTGGCGCAGGCGACTGCGGCCGCCTATTACCGGGCCGCTCGCTGACAACGTGCGCGCCGGTACCGTGCCGGGCGTGACGACCCCGACCGAGGCCGTCCTGCCGACCGCCCTGCGGGCCGTCCGGGCGCTGCGCTACCTGACCCCGCTCCGCGAGGGCGGGTCGCTGCCCGGACTCGTCGAGGCCGACGACGACGGCATGTACGTGGTCAAGTTCACCGGTGCCGGTCAGGGCCGCAAGGCATTGCTGGCCGAGATCATCGTCGGTGAACTCGGTCGGGCGCTGGGCCTGCCGGTACCAGAGTTGGTGCTGATCGGCATCGATCCGCTGCTGGCGCCCGCGGAGCCGGACGAGGAGGTCCAGGACCTGCTGCGGGCCAGTGCTGGACCAAACCTGGGGATGGATTACCTGCCCGGTTCGCTGGGACTCGATACCGGTGTCGACTCCGTACCGCCGGATCTGGCCGCCCGGATCGTGTGGTTCGATGCCTGGCTGTTGGACGTGGACCGGTCATGGCGCAACCCCAACCTGCTGCGCTGGCACGGGCGGACCTGGCTGATCGACCACGGGGCGGCGTTGTACTTTCACCACGACTGGTCGCGTAGCGCCGATGCGGTCACCCGGCGATACCCGGCGGCCAGCGACCATGTGCTGATCGGTGTCGCATCGTCGCTGCCGGCCGCACACGCGGACTTGGCGCCGATCGTGAGTCCCGACCTGATCGCGGCAGTACTGGGTTTGCTGCCCGACGACTGGTTGATGCCCGAGCCGGGCTTTGACTCCCCCGCGGACGTACGGGCCGCGTACGCCCGGGTCCTGTTGGGCCGGCTGGCCGACCCGCATCCGTGGCTGGACCCGGTGGAGCAGACCCGTGCCGATCGAACCTGATCCTGGCCCGGCGCCGGTGCACGCCTACGAGTGGACGGTGCTGCGGGTGGTCCCCAGGGTGGAGCGCGGGGAGTACGTCAATGCCGGCGTTGTCGTCTACTCCGCCACCGCGGACTTCCTGGGCGCTCGCGTGCATGTGGACGAGGATCGGTGGCGGACGCTGGATCCTGGCGTGGACGCCGCCGGGGTGCGTGCTCACCTGCGCGCGGTGGCCGAGTTGTGCACGGGCGCCACGGCTGGCCGTCGACCCTGGCCCGGTGACCCGGCTGCCGCCCCGAGGCGGACCACGGGGGAGTGGTTCCGCTGGCTGGTCGCGCCGCGCTCGACCATGCTGCAGACCGCGCCGGTGCATACCGGTGTGAGCACCGATCCGGCCGCTGAGGCGGACCGGCTGTTGGCCCGGTACGTGCTGCCGAGGCCGCCCGAACAGTGACGCTGCCCACCGATCGGTGGAGCCCGTCAAGTCGTTCGACCCTGCTCGGCCCGGCAACAGGCCCCTCCCACGAGCGCTGCTGCCTGGAAGATCGCCCCCTGGCATGGACGAATCGCGACTTGTCCCGCACGATGGGGGCCGCACCATCGCAGGAGGGGACCCAACGTTGCGTGCCGTCGTATCTGGCTGGCGTTCTATCGCCATCGCCGTGCCATGCCTGAGCATCGCTCTGGCGGTGCTGCCGGCTGCCGCTGCCGGTGCATCGACAGGTCTATCGGCAGGTTTATCGGTACTGCCTCGAACGGGCGCACTGAGCCCTGCCACGGCTGCCACTGCCGCGACCTCGACTCGGGTGGGGACTGGCGCCCCGGCGGACGAGCCCACCGCCCCCACCAAGCCGCGCAGTGGGACGGTCAGTGGGACGCCCAGTGGGACGCTCAGTGGGACGCCCAGTGGGACGCGCAGTGGGAGTGGCAGCGCCTTCGAGGATGCCGCCGCGGGCTTGGTGGGGGACGGCAGCGCGCTGCGGCTGGTGGGCACGGTTCGGGTACGTACCCACCGCGATGCGACGGCCGCCCGGGGCATGCTGGTCGAAGCCGCTCGCCGAGCCACGCAGTCGCGTACGGCGTTGATGGACTTCCTGTCTCCGCCCGCCGAGCCGGTGCGTCCGGCGGTGCTGGACCGGCTGACCCCCGACCTGATCGCCGGCATGGCCGGGGCGCGGTCCAGTGGTACCGCCCCGCAGCAGTTCATCGGTCCGGATGGCTGCCCGCTGGCCACGCCCGATGGGACGCTGCGGGACGGATCGGCGTCGATCGGCGCGGGCCGTTTGTGCGCGGACTCGGTGACCTGGGCGACGACCCCGCAGGCGGCGCTGGCAATCAAGGCGGCCTTCGGGATGCTCGGCGCTCCGTACGCCTGCGGCGGTGTGGGCCGCTCCGACCCGTACCGCTTCGACTGTTCGTCGTTGGTCTCCCGCGCCTATGCCGTGGGTGCCGGCTTGCCGACCTCGGGTGCGGCGTGGGCACCCTCGACGCGGGACATGGTGCCGTGGGACGGCGTGCGCCTTGCCTCGTGGGCCTCCTACGTCTCCCCCATGGATGCTCGGCCGGGCGACCTGGTCCTCTACGACACCGGCGGCTCGACCTACCGGCACGTCGTGATGCTGCTGGCTGACGGATACATGCTGCACACCAACCACTGTGGCGATGTGGCCCATGTGGCCAAGTTCCGCGGCTTCGACGTGGACAGGGGTTTCTTGGTGGTGCGTCGAGTGCTGGCGCCAGGCGGCGTCCACATTCCTGACCCGGCCCCGATCCCGACCACGGCCCCCTCGGCCAGCCCGTCGAGCGCCCCGGCGGACCCGCTGGCGGGTGACCCCAAGGTCGCCGTCCCCACCGTGCCCCAGGTGGTCGCGCGGCCGGCAGCGACCCCCAAGCCGGCCGCTGCACCCAAGCCGGTCGTAACGCCGCGACCGAAGCCCACCCCGGTTCCCTCGCCGCCCTCGTCGCCGCCGCCGCCCGGCACGGTGACCGGCCCGCCCGAACCGCGCGGCTCTGCCGCGCCGACTGGCTCCCCCGATCCCAGTCTGCCCGCTGATCCGCCCGTACTGCCTGATCCGTCCCTACCGTCGCTGATCTCCTCCGCTGCTGCCGCGACCGCCGCGGTCGAGTCGATCCGGCCATCGGATGCTGCCGCGTCGGCGCCGTCCGGCTGAGGGCGTTGAAGCGATAGCCGGGCACGGCAGCGGCCCGGCGCCCGGCATCATGACGTCGTGGCGTATGACAACCCGCTGGCCGAACTGCTGCTGGACACCGCACGGCGAGACCCGGACCGGCCGCTGCTGCGCAGTGGGGCTGAAATCCAGGCGACGTATGGGTGGCTGGCGAAGCGTTCCGGGCAGTTGGCCCATGCCTTGGTCGCACTCGGTATCGGACTGGGGGACCGGGTCGCCGTCCAGGTGCCCAAGGGTCCGGACGCGGTAGCTCTGCACGTCGCCGCTGTACGGGCCGGGGCCGTCTACCTGCCGATGAACTCCGCTTATACCACCGCCGAGGTACGGGCGCTGTGCGCCGACGCGGAGCCGCGGCTGGTCGTGCTGGGCTCCGGCGCCGAGCTGGCCGGCACCGAGTTGGCCGGCGCCGAGCTGGCCGGCACCGAGTTGGCCGGCGCCGAGTTGGCCGGCACCGAGTTGGCCGGCGCCGAGAGGCCCGACGCCGGACTGCCCCACGCCGAGTTGTCTGGCGCGGCGTACGTGACCCTGGACGGCACTGGCGCTGGCACCCTCACCGACCTCACCGACCTCGCCGACCTCACCGACCTCACCGACCTCACCGACCTCGCCGACACGCAGCCCAGCGGGTTCACCGACGTGCCCAGAGAGGGCGACGACCCGGCCGCGATCCTCTACACCAGCGGCACCACCGGCCGGCCCAAGGGGGCCGTGCTCAGCCACGCCAACCTGGTCGCCCACGCCCGAATGCTGGTGCGGGAGTGGGAGTTCGGTCCGGACGACGTGTTGTTGCACATTCTGCCGCTGTTTCATACCCACGGGTTGTTCGTGGCGGTGCACTGCGTACTGGTGAGCGGTGCGTCGATGCTCCTGCATCCCGTGTTCGACCCGGCTGCGGTGGTTTCTGACCTACCCCGAGCCAGTGTGCTGATGGGGGTGCCGACCCACTACACCCGACTCCTCGGGCTGGACGCCTTCGACCGGGCTGCCACCGCCGGGCTGCGCCTGATGACCTCAGGATCGGCGCCCATGGCCGTGCCGACGCACCAGCGGATCGCCGAGCGCACCGGCCACATCGTGCTGGAGCGCTATGGCATGACCGAGACCGGGATGCTCACCGGCAACCCGGTCCACGGCGAGCGCCGGGTCGGCAGCGTCGGGGTGGCCCTGCCCGGGGTCAACCTGCGGGTCGTGGGCGAAGCCGGGGAGCCGATGTCGTCCGGCGAGGTGGGTGACGTCCAGGTTCGGGGGGCGACGGTGTTCGGCGGGTACTGGCGCCGGCCCGAGCTCGCCACCTCGGTGTTCACATCGGACGGCTGGTTCCGTACGGGCGACCAGGGCCGACTGGACCCGCTGGGCTATCTCAGCCTGGTCGGACGCGCCACTGACATGATCATCACTGGCGGCGAGAACGTGTATCCCGTCGAGGTGGAGGCGGTTCTCGATGACCTCGACGGCGTCGCCGAATCGGCCGTGGTGGGCTTGCCGGACGCCGACTTTGGCGAGTCGGTGGTCGCCTTCGTGGTCCCGGTGACCGGTCGCAGTTTGGACCCGGACGCCGTCCGCGTGGCAGCCCGCGAAGTGCTCGCCGGGTTCAAGGTGCCGCGACGGGTTGTCGTTCGGAACGAGTTGCCGCGCAACGCGATGGGCAAGGTCGAGAAGACGCGGCTGCGCGACTGAGGTAGCACATCATGCGAATGATTCTCGGCGAGTTCCTGACCGCCATGGTCGCCTACGACCAGCGTCTCGTCGACGCAGCCAACGAGGTCGGCATCGTCACCGCCTCCCCCGAAACTAGCCTCGACCCTGTGTGAAGGTGCTTTCTCATGGATGTCGTTGTCGACTAGCCACCGGTGCATCGCTTACGAGGTGGCGTACGTCGCGTCTGCCCGGAACGGCCAGCGGTTCTGGTGGCCGACCGAGGGGTATGGAGGCTGCATGACGTGGGTTCAGCAGGGCTGGGAATCTTTGCGGTACGCAGCGCTGCGGGCCGTGTACGCGATATTGGGTCCGGCCACCCTGGACGACGAACACGATCCGGTGGTCCGGTTACGGGTTGAGCACTCGCGTCGGATGGGTGAGATCCGCCGCGCCCGCCAGCGGGATAGGTGACCGAGCCGCCGAGCCGGTGTTCTGCGACGGGTCGCGATCAGCGGCGCTGTGGACGCTCGACATCCACCCAGCCCGGCAGCCAGGACCCGGTGAGCACCACGGTATAGACGTGCTCGGAGGCCGTGATGGCGCACTGTATGCCGCCGACCCGCATCGAGTCGGCCGCGATCCGCCGCCCCAGCGCCGCCCAGGCGGCGGTGACCGCATCACCGGCCGCGACCGCCTGCCCGATCACGCAGACGACACCGGCGCCCTCGCTGGTGGGTGCGGTCGCCGGCGGCAGAGTCGAGGCGAATCGCTGGGCCAACTCCGCTGCGGCCGCGTCAGACAGACCGTTGGACCTGCCCCGCTCGGACGTCGGTGGGGTAGGCACCGCACCTGCGTCCATCGACTCCGTTGCGTCCGATCCAGTGCGCGCGAACCGCTTCATGCACCGGCCTCCTCACCCTGGCTCGCCCGACTCGGCGACGTCTGACCCGAGACACGCGACGCCTTGCAAGTCCCATCGGCGGGGTTAGCCCGGGTCTGAACAGCCGTTCGGGTGAGAAACACAGCCGCGGGCGATCGGCGTTGGAACGGGGTAGCGCAGGCTTAGGCACTGGTCACAGTCGACTCAGGTCGCAAAGGATCTGCGCCGCAACCGTTCAGCGCTGAACCAGCTCAGCGCCGAAACAGCTCAACGCTTAACCAGCTCAACGCTTAACCAACTCAACGCTGCACCTGTTCAACGCTGCACCTGTTCAACGCTGTACCTGTTCAGCGGGCGCGGCTTCAGCGGGCGCGGCGTTGCAACCGCTCGAGGTCGATCAGCAGCACCGAACGCGATTCCAGACGTACCCAGCTGCGCTGGGCGAAGTCGGCCAGTGCCTTGTTGACGGTTTCCCGGGAGGCGCCCACCAGTTGGGCGAGTTCCTCCTGGGTCAAGTCGTGCGTCACCTGCAGACCCTCGGGCGTGACCTGACCGAACCGGTCGCCCAGGTCCAGCAGTGCCTTGGCGACCCGGCCGGGGACATCGGAGAACACCAGGTCGGCCATCGCCTCGTTGGTGCGTCGCAGCCGTTGCGCCAGTGCCTGCAGCAGTGCCTCGGCCACCTCCGGCCGGCCAGTGAGCCACGGTCGCAGCGCCTCGTGCCCGAGGCCTTGGACCGTGGCATCAGTCACTGCGGTCGCCGTCGCCGTCCGCGGCCCAGGGTCGAACAGGGACAACTCACCGAACATCTCGGCCGGTCCGAGCACGGCGAGCAGCGATTCACGACCGTCGCCGGAGGTGGTGCCGAGCTTGACCTTGCCCTCGACGATCACGTAGAGCCGGTCGCCGGGCTCGCCCTCGTGGAACAGGACGTCACCGCGGGAGAGTCGACGCTCGACCATGGAGGTCTGCATCGCCGCCGCCGCCTCGGCATCCAGGGCAGCGAACAGCGGGGCGTGCATGAGACCGGCTTCCACGAGTCCTCCTCGATCGACGGCGCCCATTCTGGCGTACCGGCGGGGTCGAGGGCAGCGTCTACGCTCAGCGGCGGAAGGTCCGCGGGTCGGAGGGCAACGCATCCAGGGCCAGCAGCGGGTTCTCCCGGTACCGGGCGATGAGCTCCCGGGTGACCCGATCCATCCGCCGGTGCACCTCGTTGCGGAAGTCCGACAGTGCTTCCTCGGCGGCGGCTAGTTGGGACTCCAGCCGGCGGGTACTGAGGACGTCGGTCGGGTCGACGACGGTCGTCCACAGCTGCGCGAGGTCGGGGATCGGGGGAAGGCCCTCCACGGGGTCGACCGAGATGTGCGCCAACCGCCGGTGCGAGGAGTGCGCGTCGGCCAGCGCTGGGGCCAGGTCGGCGACCCGCGAAAGGCCCGCCTCCTCCTGGCGCAGGACGTCCAGACGCGCCTGGATGATGCGGCGCCAGTAGGAGACTCGAGTTTCCTCCTCGCCCAGCAGGCGGCGCATCGTGCGCAGGTCGTCCAGGGCCAAGTGCGCGAATCTGTCATCGCGGTCCGGGGGTGGCTGGTGGACGCGGGCACGCTTGCGTTCGGCCCGGGTCTGCGGCAGGGGCGCGGAGCCCGGCTGATCGGCGGGCAGGACCACGGTCATAGTGCTCACGTGCAGGCCCTCCTGGCGGATCGCCCGTCCCACGGGACGGTCCAATCACACGGGCGTCGTCCATGACGTCCGGATGTGCGTGTACCGCCTGTATCGGCCTGACCCGGATTTCCTTGAGCGCTCGTTAGTCCGATCGGGGCATCTCCCGGAGCGACGTACGCTTCGAGAGTGCCCGCCGAGCCATCGCAGACAGCGTTAGTCCGTCGGGCTCGCCGCGTCGCCCGGACGCTGTACGCGACCTACCCCGATGCCCACTGTGAGCTGGACTTCGAGTCGCCACTGGAATTGCTGGTGGCCACGGTGCTGTCGGCGCAGTGCACCGATAAGCGGGTCAACATGGTGACGCCGACTCTGTTCGCCCGCTATCCCAGCGCCGCGGACTACGCCGCCGCCGACCGGAGCGACCTGGAGGAACTGATCCGCTCGACCGGGTTCTTCCGGGCTAAGGCGAACAGCCTGCAGGGGCTTTCGCAGGCGCTGTGCGACCGCTTCGGTGGGGAGGTGCCCGGTCGGCTGCGCGACCTGGTCATGCTGCCGGGGGTGGGCCGCAAGACCGCAAATGTGGTGCTGGGCAACGCCTTCGACGTGCCCGGTATCACCGTGGACACCCATGTCGGGCGGTTGGCGCGGCGACTGGGCTGGACCGTGCACTCCGAGCCGGACAAGGTCGAGACCGACCTCATGGCGCTGTTCCCGCGCCGGGAGTGGACCCAGCTCTCCCACACGTTGATCTTCCACGGTCGGCGCCGCTGTCATTCCCGGCGCCCGGCCTGTGGTGCCTGCCCGGTCGCGGCGTGGTGTCCCTCGTACGGGCTGGGCCCGGTCGACCCGGTGCTGGCCGCGGGCCTGGTCAAGGACGTTGTGGAGCCCGCAGAGCCTGGGGAACTTGCCGAGCCCGGGGAGCCGGTCGGGCCTGGGGTGCCGGCGGCTGCGGACGGGGCGGGACCGTGAGGTCCACGCGCGCTGGACGACACTCGCGCCGCCGTCTGCCCACGGTGGTGTTGTTCGGGGCGGCCCTGTTGGTGACGGCACCGATGCTGGCCGGTTGCGGGAGCTCGGTGGACGCGAACAACCTCGCCGGCGGCCGGGTGAGCGCACCCAGCACCAGCGCACCCACCTCGGTGACGCCGACCGTGCGACCCGAATCGAGGCAGACATCGACGGCCGAAGCAGCCGGGGCACCCGCCTGCCCCTCCGTACCAGCCCCCTCGGCAGCCGACGCCGTACCAGTGGCTGGCCTGCCGGAGCTGACGCTGCCCTGTCTGGGCCCCGGGGGCACGGTCGACCTGGCGGAGCTGCGCGGTCCCGCGGTGGTCAACGTATGGGCGTCGTGGTGTGGACCGTGCCGGGCGGAGCTGCCCGTCCTGGCCGAGGTGGCCCGGGCGACAGCTGGGCGGGTGGCGTTTTGGGGCATCACCGTCCTGGACGACTCGGCTGCCGCGGCCGATGCCCTGAACACCTTCGGGGTCCCCTACCCGTCCCTGGTCGACGCGACCGGCAGCACCCGAGCCGGGCTGCGCTGGGTCGGTCCGCCGCTGACGTTGTTCGTCCGGGCCGACGGGTCGATCGCGCATCGGGTGCCCGGGGCCATCCCGGATGCGGGCACCCTGCGGGGCCTGCTGCGCGAGCATCTCGGGGTGTCCTCGTGAGCGTCCTGCCCGAGATCGTCGCTGAGATGCCCGAGTGGCTCGCACCGATCGTGCGGGCCGTGGCCGACGTACGCGCCGAGGAGCTGTCCGCCTTCTTGCCGCCCGAGCACGGCGGCCGACGCGGGGCGGTGCTGATCCTGTTCGGTTACGGCGCGGCGGGCCCGGACCTGTTGATCATTCAGCGGACCGCCCACCTGCGCTCGCACCCGGGGCAACCCGCCTTCCCCGGCGGTGCGCTGGAGGACGTCGACTCCGGGCCGGTCGATGCGGCGCTGCGCGAGGCTGCGGAAGAGACCGGCCTGGACCCCGGCGGGGTCCAGGTGTTCGCAACGCTGCCCGACCTGTGGTTGCCGCCGTCGAACTTCGTCGTCACACCGGTGCTGGCCTGGTGGCATACGCCCTCCCCGGTGTGGGCCCGGGAACCGTACGAGGTGGCCAGCGTGCACCGCGTGAGTATCCGAGACCTGGCCGACCCCGCCAACCGGGTGCGGGTCCAGCACCCTTCCGGCTACGTCGGGCCCGGGTTCACCGTCGCAGGGCTGACCGTGTGGGGCTTCACCGGCAGCCTGGTGGACCGGCTGCTGTGGCTCGCCGGGTGGGAGCGGCCGTGGCAGCCGGGCAGTGTCGTCCGGGTGGCGCTGTGAACGAAGTGATCCGGGTGGCACTGTGAACGAAGTGATCCGGGTGGCGCTGTGAACGAAGTGATCCGGGTGGCAATGTTGAACGAAGTGATCCGGGTGGCGCTGTGAACGCCGTCGACGTGGTGCTGCTGGGCGCCATCGTGGTGTTCGCCTGGACGGGGTGGCGGCAAGGGTTCGTGCACGGCCTGCTCTCCTTCGTCGGGTTCCTCGGCGGCGGTGTGTTGGGTGCGCTGCTGCTGCCGCGGCTGCTTGGGGCAGTCTCGATCGGCGACGTCGCCAGGGCGTTGCTGGTGGCCTTCGGGGTGTTCCTGTGTGCGGCGCTGGGCCAGGGCTTGTTGTCGCTGCTGGGTCGGCGCGTCCGGGCGCAGATCACCTGGGCGCCGGGGCGCACGGTTGATAACGCCGGGGGTGCGGTGCTGAACGTCGCAGCCCTGGCCGTGGTCGCGTGGATCGTGGCCGCCGCCGTCGCGGTGCTGCCGGTCGGCGGCCTCGCCCAGCAGGTCCGCTCCTCGGTGCTGCTCGGCCGCCTGGACGCGACCGTCCCGGACGTCGCCCGCAACTGGTTCTCCGAACTCCGGGATCTGTTGGACACCAGTGACTTCCCCCGAGTCTTCGCCGGGCTGGGCTTCCTGGAGTCGCCGGCCGTGGCGGCGCCCGACCCGAAGCTGCTCAAGATCCCCGCGGTACGCGCCTCGTGGGCTTCGCTGGTCAAGGTCAGCGGGTCGGCCACCCAGTGCCGTACGGACGTGACCGGCTCCGGCTTCGTCTACGCCCGCGACCGGGTGATGACCAACGCGCATGTCGTTGCTGGGGTGTCCCGGCCGGTGGTCCGGATCGCCGGCGACCGGACCGCGTATGCCGCCACCACGGTCTACATCGACCCGCAGATCGACGTCGCGATCCTGTCCGTACCGAATCTGCCGGCGACGGCGCTGGCATTCGCCGGCCCGGTCCAGGCCGGCGCCTCCGCAGTCGTCGCGGGATTCCCGGGCGGTGGTCCGCTGACCGCCTCCGCCGCCCGCATCCGGGCCCAATTGACCGCTCGTGGTGAGGACATCTACGGCAACGCCGGGGTCGTGCGGGAGGTGTACGCCTTCCGCGGCTTGGTCCGCCCGGGGAATTCCGGCGGACCGCTGCTCGACCCCCGCGGCCGGGTGCTCGGTGTGGTGTTCGCCGCGGCCGTCAGCGACCCCGACACCGGCTACGCCCTGACTGCCCGCCAAGTCGCGGCGGCCGCCGCCGCGGGTCGTCGAGGCACTGTGTCGGTGCCAACCGGGTCCTGCCGGACGACCTGAGCGCCATTGGTCTCGCGCTGCCGTGGCCCCGGCCGCCGGTAACCCGGTCCGGTCCAGCTGACCGGCCCGGGCTCAATGGGCTGGCTGCACGCCTGGGGACTTGGTATCGGAGCGGGTCGGCTGACCGGTGCGCGCAAGGGCGGCGCAATCGGCCAGGACCTCGTCCAGATCGGTCCGGTTCAGTCCCGGGATGGGGGTCGCCGTGACCAGGACCGCGGCTGCCCGCGCGGCCAGCGCCCGAGCACCTGCCGGATTCCCGCGCGCGGCGTGCGTGCGTGCCGCGGCCCATTGGGCCAATGCCCGCCAGGCGTCCCGCTCGTCGGCGGGTGCGCAGCGCCAGCGCTGCTCCAGCACCTCGTGCGCGTGGAACGGCCGACCGGCCGCCAGGTAGTCACCGGTTTGCGCCCAGGCGGTCGCACCGTCGATCTGCGTACGTTCTGCGGGTGGCTCGACGACCAGCGACGGGTCGGCGTCACGGGGCAGCGGGCGCCCCAGCGCGTCACGAGGTCGAGGGGGCAGCCTCACCGCTGTTCCTTGAGCCAATCGAGCAGGAGGGTGGCTACCTCGTCGGGTGCCTCCTCGTGCGGGAAATGTCCCACTCCGGGCAGCACGTGGGGGGAGTACGGGCCGCTGACGTAGTCCGCTGATCCCTGCATCGTGGCAGGCAGGACACTGGGGTCCGCTGCGCCGTGCAGATGCAGCACCGGGACCTCGATCGGAGCGGCCATGCGCTTGGTGAACCGGCGGCCGTCGGTGCGCAGCACCGAGCGCAGCGCCCAGCGGTGGTATTCCACGGCGCAGTGGGCAGTGGGTTCGAGCTGCATCGCGGTGCGGTAGACGTCGACCGTGGCGGGGTCGGGCCAGCCCGGGGTGGTCGACCAGGACCGCAGCAACTGTTCCACCCGGGCTGCGTTGTCCCTGGTCAGGCTCGCTTCCGGGGCGAACGGGAGCTGGAATCCGACGGCGTACCAACTGCGGCGCAGCTGCGCCGGCCGGCCCAGGATGCTCGGCCGAAGCAGCCGCGGATGCGGCATCGACACCGGCACGATGCCGGACACGACCTCCGGCGTCGTGACCGCCATTGTCCAGGCGATCAGCCCGCCCCAGCCATGACCGACGACCGTAGCCTCGGCCTCTCCCAGCGATCGGATGACCCCGGCGGCATCGTCGGCGAGGGTGAAGGGGTCGTAGCCGTGCGGGGTGTGATCGGAGCCTGCGTACCCCCGAAGATCCATGGCAACGGCGCGATAACCCGCCGCAGCCAGGACCGGCAGCAGCGCTCGCCACGTCCACCAGAACGTCGGGAAACCGTGCAGGAGCAGCACCATCGGGCCGCTGCCGGCCTCGGCCACATGGAATCGGGCGCCGTTAGCGGCGACATCACGGTGTGTCCACGGGCCAGGCGCTCGGATGACGTCCTCGGTGGTGGGCTCCGCGGTCAGGACCGTGCCGATGGCGCGCCGTCGGACCCCCCGGCCAGCACCGCCTTGGTGCGTTCGAACTCGGCCTTCGCCAGGACCGGGCCTTTGATCTTCTTCGCCTTACGGGAACCAATCAGAGCCAGGATCGCCGCGATGATCAGCAGCACCAGGGTGACGATCCCGAACGCGGCCCATACCTGCAGCCCGAGTATCACCAGAACATAGGCGGCCGTGACGAGCAGGAAGACGAAGCCCAGGAATCCCAGCACCAGAGCAGCGATGAACAGCACGCCGACCTTCGCGGCCGTCTGCCCGGAGGCCTTCAGCTCCACCTGGGCCAACTCCAGCTGCGCCTTGACCAGCCGCTGCCCGTCGGTCTTCGCCGCCGCCAGCAGGTCCCGAATCTTCGGCTCCTCCGGTGCCGAGCCCACGCCGCTGGGCCGCTGCGTCATCGCCATCGCCATACCTTCCGAGAGCCGGTCCGGCGCCGATCATGCACCGCGAGCGCAAGGCTATCCGTGCTGCGGCCCGTGCGGGGAAGCCGCATCCGTTCCGGCACCGGGCGCCGCTGCAGCGGAGTCGTCGTCGGTGTCCTCCTGCGCAGCGCCCAGGGCGGCGTGCCGCCGGTTGCGCTGCAGCATCGCCACCGTGGCCAGCACCGCGGACAGCAGCGAGCCCACCAGCACGGCGAGCCGGGCATCGGTCAGCAGGTCGGCATCCCCGGCGAAGGCCAGCCCGGCGATCAGCAGCGACACGGTGAACCCGATCCCGGCGAGGAACCCGACCGCCGCCACGTCACCCCACCGCAGCGTCGACGACAGGCTGGCGCGGGTGAAGCGCGCGGTCAGCCAGGCGGTGCCCAATACGCCGATGGGCTTGCCCACCACGAGGCCGACCATCACCGCCAGGGCCAGCGGCGAGGTCAGGGCCGCCACGATCCCGTCGCTGGTGATGTCCACCCCGGCGGCAAAGAACGCGAAGGCGGGCACTGCGATCGCGACACTGACGGGACGGACCAGGTGCTCCATCCGCTCCGACGGTGCCTGCGACTCACCCGGGTCGGGCTTGACCCGGGTGAGCAGCCCGAGCGCCACGCCGGCGACGGTCGCATGGACCCCGCCTTCGTGGACCAGCCCCCAGGTCAGCAGTGCCAACGGTACGTAGATCCAGGCCGAACGCACTCTTGCCCGCTGGAGCAGGAAGTAGACCAGCATGCAGACCGCTGCTGCCACCAACGGCCAGGCGATCACCTTGACGGAGTAGAACACCGCGATCACCATGATGGCGCCGAGGTCGTCGACCACCGCCAGGGTCAGTAGGAACGCCCGCATCGTGACCGGTAGGCGACGGCCGATGACGGCCAGGACGGCGAGCGCGAAGGCGATGTCGGTCGCCATCGGGATTCCCCAGCCCTTGGCCACCCCGCCGGACGTGGCGGCGTCCATCGCCACGAAAAGGGCCGCCGGTACGACCATCCCGCCGATGGCCGCCGCCACCGGCACGACCGCCTGGGCGGGCTTGGACAGGGTGCCCAGCACCAGTTCGTGTTTGAGTTCCAGCCCCGCGACGAAGAAGAAGATCGCCAGCAGGCCGTCGGCGGCCCAGGTGGCCAGGCTGAGGTTCAGGTTCAGAACCTCAGGGCCGATCTTCGTACTGGACAGGTCCAGGTAGGACGCGCTCCACGGAGAACTGGCCCACAGCAGGCCCAGTGCGGCCGCCACAAGCAGGATCGCGCCACCGATGGTCTCGTCGCGCAGCGCCGAGGCCAGCCAGCGGGCCTCCGGCAGCGGCAGCTTGTCGAACAGGACGGCAGGCAGCGGCTTTCCCGACGCACTGGCCCGCTGACCCGTACGCACATCGCCGGAACCGCTGGGCCGGTTGTCGCCGGCATGGCCGGGGGCGGGGTCCGGATGGTCGTCGGAAGGATCGTTGGGGGGGTGGGAGCCGGCCACGTCTCTCCTTCGCCGACGGGGTGCGCCGTCGTACGGACGACGGCAGGACCCGGTCAGCCTAGGTGCGCCGGCCGGGTCCCGTCGTCCGCAGGCGGTCTGGGCCGCCGAGCTGCCTTGGCCCGCTAGTCCTCGTCCGACTTCGCCATCCCAGCGGCAATGAGGGTCATGACGTTGCCGTCGGCCAGGGTCGTCGAATCGCCCATCGCGCGGCCCTCGGCCAGATCGCGCAGCAGCCGCCGCATGATCTTGCCGGACCGGGTCTTGGGCAGTTCGGCGACCACGGTGATCTGGCGTGGCTTGGCGATCGGGCCGATCTCGTGCGCCACGTGATCGCGCAGCGACTTGATCAGCCCCTCGTAGTCGGGGTGGTCGCCGCGCAGGATGACGAAGGCCACGATGCCCTGACCCGTCATCTCGTCCGCAGCCCCGACGACGGCCGCCTCGGCCACGGCCTCGTGCGAGACCAGAGCCGATTCGACCTCGGTGGTAGAGATTCGGTGTCCCGAGATATTCATGACGTCGTCGACGCGGCCGAGCAGCCAGATGGCACCATCCTCGTCCAGCTTGGCTCCGTCGCCGGCGAAGTAATACTGCGGCCAGCGGGACCAGTAGGTGTCGATGTAGCGCTGGTTGTCACCCCAGATGCCCCGCAGCATCCCCGGCCACGGCTCGGTGAGCACTAGGTAGCCGCCGCCGCCGTTGCCGACGGGGTCGCCGTGATCGTCCACCACCGCCGCGCCGATGCCCGGCAGTGGGCCCATCGCCGAGCCCGGCTTGCAGTCGGTGACACCAGGAAGCGGGGCGATCATCATCGCGCCGGTCTCGGTTTGCCACCAGGTGTCCACGATCGGCGTGCGGTCGCCGCCGATGACCCGCCGGTACCACATCCACGCCTCAGGGTTGATCGGCTCCCCGACGCTGCCCAACAGCCGCAGGCTGGACAGGTCGAACTCGTTGGGGATGGCCTCGCCCCACTTCATGAACGTGCGGATCGCGGTCGGAGCCGTGTAGAGCACGGACACCTTGTACTTTTGGACGATCTCCCACCAGCGTCCCTGGTGCGGTGTGTCCGGGGTGCCCTCGTAGATGACCTGGGTGACCCGGTTGGCCAGCGGTCCGTACACGATGTAGGAGTGTCCGGTCACCCAGCCGATATCGGCGGTGCACCAGAAGACATCGGTGTCCGGCTTCAGGTCGAAGACCGCGTGGTGGGTCCATGCGGTCTGAGTCAGGTAGCCCCCCGTCGTGTGCAGGATGCCCTTCGGCTTTCCCGTCGTCCCCGAGGTGTACAGGATGAACAGCGGGTGCTCGGAGTCGAACGCCTGCGGCTCATGGCTGTCCGCCGCCGCGTCGACGACGTCGTGCCACCACACGTCGCGGCCTTCGTGCCACTCCACAGGCTCCCCCGTACGTTTCACGACCAGGACATGCCGGACGCTGGGGGTATCCGCGACGGCCTCGTCCACCGCTGGCTTTAGTGGCATGGTCGAGCCCCGGCGGAACTGCCCGTCGGCGGTGATGACCAAGGCAGCCTGGGCGTCGTCGATACGGCTGCGCAGCGCCTCGGCGGAGAACCAGCCGAAGACGACCGAGTGCGGAGCGCCGAGCCGGGCGCAGGCGAGCATCGCCACGATCGCTTCGGGGATCATCGGTAGGTAGATCGCGACCCGGTCCCCGGCCTGGATGCCCAGGTCGGTCAGCGCGTTAGCGGCCCGGCTGACCTCGCGGAGCAGATCCGCGTACGTCACATCCCGGCTGTCGCCGCGCTCGCCCTCGAAGTGGATGGCCACCTGGTCGCCGTGGCCGGCAGCGACGTGCCGGTCCACGCAGTTGACGGCCACGTTCAGCGTGCCTCCGACAAACCACTTGGCGAAGGGGGCGTCGGTCCAGTCCAGGACCGTCCCGAACGGTTCGACCCAGTCCAGGCGCCGGGCCTGTTCGGCCCAGAAGGCCAGCCGGTCCTCGCTGGCCGTGGTGTAGGCGTCCGCCGTGACGTTGGCCTGCGCGGCGAACTCGGGGGTCGCGGCAAAGTGGCGTTCCTCATGCAGCAGGTTCTCCAGCGCCTCGTGACTCAACGGTGCTCCCGGGTGGTGGGTGACGGGCAGGGCGTACGGGTCGGGCAAGTGTGGGGAGGTGACGCAGGTCACCGAAACGCTCCCGGGCAACCCCGGCGCCCAACGGGTCGGTGGCGGCGGTGAGCGGTGCCCGTCACCGGGTCGGCTCAGGCGCCGTGCCGTTGTCGCGGAGGGGACTCAGGTAGATCGTGCCGGGGCGCAGGTCACCGGGTCAGGTCCAATGCCTCAGGGGCGTGCAGTCGGACCATCGTGGTCGCGGTGTGGGCCGGGATGCCCTGTGGCGTCGCCCGCGAGACGACGATCGCGGTGGCGAACGCCAACGGGACCGTCCACGCGGCTGGGCGCCCCAGCGCTGCACCCAGGACCCCATCGAACGGGCCGGCGAACAGGGTCACCAGGACCGCCCCGACCGCAGTCGTACCGCCGACGAGCAGCGCGGCCAGCGCGCCCTGCCGGGACAGCCGCGGCCACCACAACCCCAGCACGAGCAGCGGGCAGAAGGTGCTGGCCGACACGGCGAACGCCAGGGCCACCGTCTGCGCCAGGTTTGTGCGTCCGGCGACCCCGGCCAGCCCGAAGGGCACCAGGACCGCCAGAACCGTGCCGTACCGGAACCTGCGTACTCCGTCGCCCAGACCGCGCAGCCGGGCGGCGGCCGGGATGCGCAGCACGTCCTGAGCGAGGACCCCCGCCACCGACACCGCCAGGCCGCTGGCCGTGGACAGGAACGCCGCGAACGCACCCGCGGCGACCAGGGCGGTGAGCCCCGTCCCGAGCCAGCCGTCGAAGACCCGGCCGGGCAGGACCAGGACGACGGTGTCGGTCAGCCCAGCATCGACCAGGTCCGGGGCGTAGATGCGGCCCAGCCCGCCGAAGACGGGCGGAAACAGGTAGAAGACGCTGAGCAGCACTAGCACCGCCAGGGTCGTCCGGCGCGCAGTCCGGCCGTCGGGGTTGGTGTAGAAGCGGACCAGCACGTGTGGCAGACCCATGGTGCCCAGGAAGGTGGCCAGCACCAGGGAGTACGTGGCATACAGCGGATACTCCAGGCCGCCGTAGCCGGACAATGGCGCGGCCCACCCCCCGCCGGTGAAGGTCGGCGCCCCGCCGCGGATCCACGCCAGGACCAGCAGCACGGCCGGCAGCGCGATGGCGACGAGCTTGACCCAGAACTGGAACGCCTGCACGAAGGTAATCGACCGCATGCCGCCGGCCAGCACGGTCACCGTGACCACGACCGCTACGACGACCCCGCCGACCCACGACGGCGCCCCGGTCAGGGTGCGCAGGGTGAGGCTGGCGCCCTGGAACTGCGGCAACAGATACAGCCACCCGATCACCACCACCAGGACGGAGGAGACCCGTCGGACCGCGGTGGATTCCATGCGCATCTCGGCGAAGTCCGGCAGCGTGTAGGCGCCGGAGCGGCGCAGCGGCGCGGCGATCAGCAGCAGCAGCACGAGATAGCCGACGGTGTAGCCGACCGGGAACCACAGCATGTCCACGCCGTACGCCAGCACCAGACCGGCGATCCCCAGGAACGACGCAGCGGACAGGTATTCCCCGCCGATCGCCGATGCGTTCAACCAGGGCGACACCTCGCGCGAGGCGACCAGGAAGTCCGAGGTTGTACGGGACAGCCGCAGCCCCAGCGAGCCCACCAGAACAGTGACGATGACGAGCGCCACGATGGCGAGCACCGACGCGGTCGAGGTCATGACCGGTCGACCAGCTCGGTGAAGGCCCGCTCGTTGCGCTCGGCAGCACGTACGTACAACCAGCCCACCAGGCAGATCAGCGGGAAGATCGCGACGCCGAGCAGCAGCCAACCCACCGGCAGTTCGGCGACCGTGGCGTCTCGGGTGCCCGGGATCCACTGGAAGACCAGCGGGATCAGGGCCAGCAGCGTCCCGAACGCGGCGGCCAGCAGGAGGGCGAGGCGCAACTGGGTGCGCCGCAACGACCGCAGCAAGACCTCGCCCAAGGGCGTCTGCTCGTGCAGATCCCGACGCACGCCGCGGCGGCCGGACAGCCGGGCGGCCGCTGTGCGCGGGTGGGTGACGGCCACCCGGCGATTCGGCTTGTCAGCCATGACCGCTGGCTGGATTGCCGCTGGCCGGATTGACGCTGACCGGATTGACGTCGGCCGGGCGGTGCCGCGGCTCGGTCATCGCCGCGGGCGCGCACTGCGGACCAGTCGGTCCCGCAGCTCGCGGGTGTGCCGGCGGGACACCTCCAGCATGGCGGTGCCCACCACGAGGCTCATCCGGCCACCCTCGATGCGGACCTCCTCGATCGCGGCCAGCGACACTAGCCAGCGGCGGTGGATGCGCACGAATCCGGCGGCTCCCCAGCGCTCCTCCAAGACGGTGAGCGGGACCCGGACCAGGTGGCGGCCGTCGCGGGTCACCAGCCGGGCATAGTCACCGTGCGCCTCGACGTAGCGAACGTCGGACCGCCGGACGAACCTGGTCACCCCACCGAGTTCGACCGCGATGGTCTCGTCCTCGACCGGCCCCATCGATGCGGTGTCGGGCTGGTCGGCGCCGTCGTCCGTTGCGGTCGCTGCCTCGCTCGTGGCGCTGGCCGTCTGCGCCGCCGGCGACAGGTCGCCCAACGGGGTCGGCGGCGGGGAGTCGCGCCGCCGGCCCGCCAGCACGCGGGTCACGGCCTCCGCCAGCCGGTCCGCTCGGACCGGTTTGAGCAGGTAGTCCAGCGCCCGGACGTCGAAGGCATCCACTGCATGATCGTCGTACGCGGTGACGAAGACGACGGCGGGCGGGCTGGCGTACCGCCGGATCACCTGGGCCAGGTCCAACCCGGTCAGGCCCGGCATCCGGATGTCCAGGAACACCGCGTCCAAGGCCGTGTCGGCCATCAGTCGCAGTGCCTCAGCACCGTCGGCAGCCGCCAGCGTGGTCCCGACCCGGGCGTCGCGTTGCAGCAGGTAGGACAACTCGGCGCGGGCCGGCGCCTCGTCATCGACGACCAGGACGCGCAGCAGGTCCGCCGGGGCGATCACGCGTGCACCCCTGGCCGGAATTTCGGGATGCGCAGCAGAACCTTCGTGCCGGCACCGACCGCGGTTTCCACGACGAGACCGTATTCGTCGCCGAAGACCGTCCGCAGCCGCTCGTCCACGTTCGTGACTCCGACCGAATCCCCCTCTGACTCCCCGGCCAGGACCCGCCGCATGTGCTCGGGGTCACTGCCGACACCGTCGTCCTCGACCGAGACCAAACACTCGGCTCCCGCGTCGTACGCCTCAATGTTGATGTGGCCCACCCCCGATCTTCCCTCCAGGCCATGCCGTACCGCGTTCTCGACGATCGGTTGCAGGCAGAGGAAGGGAACGGTAACGGGCAGCACCTCAGGCGGCACCCGAACCGTGACCTGCAGGCGGTCGCCGAAACGGGCCCGTTCCAGGGCCAGGTATCGGTCGATGGAGCGCAGTTCCTCGGCCAGGGTGGTGAAATCGCCGTGCCGCCGGAACGAGTAGCGGGTGAAGTCGGCGAACTCCAGTAGTAGGTCCCGGGCGTGCTCGGGATCGGTGCGTACGTACGAGGCGATCGCGGTGAGCGCGTTGTAGACGAAGTGCGGGGAGATCTGGGCGCGCAGTGCCCGTACCTCGGCCTCGGCCAGCCGGGTGCGGGAGGAGTCCAATTCGCCCAGTTCCAGTTGCGACGACACCCAGCGAGCCACCTCCGTCGTCGCGCGCACCAGCCCTGCGGAGGCGGTAGATGCGTACGCCAGCAGTGCTCCGACGATGCGGTCCTCCACGATCAGGGGAGCGATCACGACCATCCGCAGCGGGCAGTTCGGGGTGCCGCACGTGCGGGCGTCGACCCCCGTCACCGCCGGGCGTCCGGTCGTCAGCACCGGCTCCGCGCAGCGCAGCGCCCCCGCATCGTGGTGCTCGCCCGCCCCGTCCCAGGCCAGCACGGCACCGGTGTCCACGATGGCGATCGCCGGAGCGCCCAGGAGGGCCCGCAGGTGTCGCGTGGCCCGACCGCACGACTCACGGGTCAACCCCTCCCGCAGCGCCGGTGCGGCCAGGGCGGCGGTGTGCAGGGTGGCGAAGGTGGCCCGGTCCGCCTGCGTGCCGATCTCCCGTCGGCCGCTGCGCACGCCGCGCCAGATCAGGAACGTCAGGACCATCAGGACCGTCACGCTGGCGACGGCCCACCCGACGGGTTCCATACCCGAGCACGCTAGCGATTCAACGCCGGCAGCCGACAGTGCGAGCGTGGGCTGCGACACGCGCCTGGTAATTGACCCGTGGAACGCGCAACCTAGGTGATTCGTCCGCAACGATGGACACCGAAGCCCCACCCCGCTTGCGATCCATGAATCTGGAGGTCCCGCACGTGCGCATGCGCCTGATCGCACCACTGTTGTTGGCGCTTGCGGCCGTCGCAGGTTTCATCGTCTACGGCGCCCTGCCCGGTGCGGGTGACACGGGCTCGGCACGCAGCGGCGTGGCCGGCGGGGGCCAGAGTTCTCCGTCGGCGTCCGCTCCCGACGATGCGTCGGGACAGCCCGACGGGGCCGCGGCCACCAACGGCGCCCAACCCGCCTTCCAGGTCACGAAGCTGCAGCCGGGCGAACAGCCGCCGCAGTTCGTGGTCGTGTCCTTCGACGGGGCTTGCAAGGACGAGCTGTTCCAGCACTACATGCAGCTCGCGGATCGGACGGGGTCGCACTTCACCTTCTTCCTGTCCGGGCTGTGCCTGTTGCCGGAGACCGACCGCTTCGCGTACAAGCCGCCCCGCAAGCCGGCCGGGACCTCGGCTATCGGTTTCGCCGAGCCGTCCTTCGTCCCGCAGCGGATCGTGAACTTCTCCGAGGCCTACAACAAGGGCCACGAGATCGGTACGCATTTCCTCGGCCACTTCTGCGACGCCAAGGGGGTCGGGAGCTGGAACTCCGCGGACTGGCGCAGCGAGATGACCCAGTTCAACGACTTCCTGGACAACTGGGCCAAGTACAACAAGGTCAGCAACCCGACGACGACGCTGCCGTTCAACTCCAGCGTCATCCAGGGGGACCGGACCCCGTGCCTGGACGGTAAGCGCGCAGCGATGTATCCGGTGTTCAAGGAGTTCGGCTTCACCTACGACGCTTCCAACCCGGGCGCCCTGCAGTGGCCGAAGAAGCTCGACCCCTACGGCCTGTGGGAGTTTCCGCTGCAGCGCATCAAGATTGCGGGTTACAACAAGTCCAACCTGTCGATGGACTACAACCTGCTTTTCGTGCAGAACAAGGGCAACGTGAAGGCCGATCAGGCTACCTGCGACCGGATCCGGAAGTCCGCATACACCTCGTTCATGGATGCTCTGGACGCGGTCCACAGTGGCAACCGGGCACCGTTCTTCGTCGGCAACCACTTCAACACCTGGGTGTGTGGTGCCTATAAGGACGCGCTGACCTCGTTCGTGGAGGACGCACACACGAAATACCCTGACGTGCAGTTCATCACCAACGCAGACCTGGTGAAGTGGCTGGAGGCGCAGGACCCGGCGGTGCTGAAGTCGCTGCGAGCCAAGGGCGTCCAGGCATACTGACCGCGTGCCAGCCGAAACCGATGTCGTCGCCCGTCTGGCCGACCTGCCGGGCGTGGCGCAGGCTGCAGCGCAGGCCCGCGCCGAGGTGGACGCGCTGCTGTGGGAACGGCGGCTGAGCGAGCGCAAGCCGCGACTGCAGGCGGAGTCCGCGTTGCGTGGGGCTCGCGCTTCGGCGGCTCTGGACGGGGCGGACGTCTCCTTGGCGGCGGTACGTTCCGGTGCCGCGCTGGATGGGTCACCGATCGGGCGAGTGGTCGCAGCGACCCTGCGGCTGAATGCCGAGTTGCCCGGCCTTGCTCCGGTCTGGGGCCGAGCCCCGTTGCAGGCGCTGGCGCGGCTGCACGCGGTCACGGCCGCCGGTTTCAGCCCCGACGACGAGCTCGGTCGGCCTCGCCAGACATCCACGGTCGACGACCCGCTGCGGCTGGGTGCGGCCCCGCCGCCCGGTGAGGTGGCTGTGCGCCTGGATGCCCTCGCGGAGTTGGTGACCAGCCCGACCGCCGCTCCGGCCGTGGTCCTGGCGGCCCTGGCACATGCCGAATTGATGGCACTGCGGCCGTTCGGGTGGGGCTCCGGGCTGATCGCACGCGCCGCCGGACGCCTGGTGCTCGCCTCCCGGGGCGTCGATCCGGACCTGCTGACCATCCCGGAGGAGGCGCTGTACGTGAGCGGTCGCCCGGGCTACGTGCAGGCCCTGCGTGGCTATCTGTCCGGGAGCCAAGCGGGGGTTGCCGGGTGGCTGATCCTCGGCGTCGCCGCGGTGGGCGCCGGCGCCGTCGAGGCGCGTACGGTCCTGGCCGAACTGCCCGACTGAGGCGTTCGGTCGGTCGCACGGTGACGTGCAGCAGCTTTCAGGGTCGGACCGACCGGCGGCCGGCATACCACGCGAGCCCCAGGGCCACGGCTCCCAGCGCCGCCCCGGCAGCCGGTTTGGCACGGGGCACGCGCCGCAGCGCCGACCGCATCGTCACCGGTCGGGCGAAGTCGAGGATCGGCCAGTCCCGCTCCACCGCCACCTTGCGCAGTTCGGCGTCCGGATTCACCGCGAACGGGTGCCCGACCAGTTCCAACATGGGCAGATCGGTTGCGGAGTCGGTGTAGGCATGACTGGCGGCCAGGTCGTAGCCACGGTCGACGGCCAGCACCCGCATCGCCTCGGCTTTCCCCTCACCGTAGGCGTAAAAGAGGATTTCGCCGGTGTAGCGGCCGTCCACGACCTCCATCTGGGTGCCCAGCGCCAGATCTACGCCGAGCCGGGCGCCGATGGGTTCGACCACCTCGGTGCCGCTGGAGGAGATGACGATGACGTCCCGGCCGGCCTTCTTGTGCTCCGCGATCAGCGCGACGGCCTCCTCGTAGACGATCGGATCGATCAACTCGTCCAGCGTCTCGGCCACGATCGCTCGTACGTTCTCGACCTCCCAGCCGGAGCACAGTGCCGACATGTAGGCGCGCATCTGCTCCATCTGGTCGTGGTCCGCGCCGGAGAGCAAGTAGACAAACTGGGCGTACGCGCTGCGCACGGCATCGCTGCGGCCGATGAGGCCGCCCTTGTAGAAGGGTCGGGCGAAGACCAGCGAACTGGACTTGGCGAGAATCGTCTTGTCCAGGTCGAAGAACGCGGCCCCATTACGCTCCCGGTCGCTCGGTTCGGGTAGTGAGGCGACGGCGGCGTCGATCGTGTTGGTGGGGCTGGGCTGGGTGGGGTTGTCGGGCTGGGCCGTGGGCTTGCTGGCACCTTCCGCAGCGGAGCCGCTGATGGCCTGGGCGTCAGGGGTCGGGGTGTCGCCGGTCGCGGCGTCGTCGGTCGCGCTCACCCGTCGATGGTAGGCGCGAGTGCCGACTCGCCGCTGCGTCGCTGCTCATACTCGACGCGAATAGCTAATCCGGCTGGTCCCGGCTGGGCTGGCGTCACCGTCCACAGCCCGCGACCGACCAGCGTTGGCGTCCACACCCCCCGGCTGTTCCCTGTCCGCGACTTCGAGATAAGGCCACGGTGCAGGTGGTGGGCCCGTCGGTCGACCACTGGATCGCCCGGCCTTGGGCGGTGGGACGGAGGCGCGCGATGCCCCATCGGCAATTGCCGGTCGGCTGGCCAGACGAATCCGACGACCTCGTGGGTCGCGGGACCGACCCCGGCGACTCGGTCGCCCTGCATTCCGACCCGTCGCCACCCGATGCCGACCGGTGGGGGTCGACGCGTCCCGGCGGCCGTGCCCTGCTGATCACGGACGATGCCGGGCTGCTCGATGACGTGCTGCGGATGGCCGCCGTCGCTGGCGTTGAGATCGATCTGGCCAGCCACCCGGGGGCGATCCGCGCGTCCTGGAGCAGCGCACCGCTCGTGCTCGTCGGCGCCGACATGGCGGTGGCCCTGGCGGCCAGTATGCCGACCCGGCGCGCTGGCGTGGTGGTGGTCGTCGGCGGCGCCACGGAGGATGACCGCTCACCAGACGCCGCGCTGGAACGGCCGGTGTGGCGTGCCGCGGTCGCCCTCGGGGCTGAGGACGTCATCACCCTGCCGACCGCCGAGGCCTGGTTGGCCGGTCGGATCGCCGACGCCGGCGACGGTCCCGAGCTGGCCGGACGCCTAGTCGCAGTGGTGGCCGGTCGCGGCGGCGCCGGCGCATCGACGGTGGCGGTGGCGCTGGCCCGGCGAGCAGCCGGCGATGGGCTGACCACGTTGCTGGTCGATGCCGATCGGTGGGGCGGTGGGCTGGACCTGCTGTTGGGCGGTGAGGACGTCCCTGGCCTGCGCTGGCCGGATCTGGTCGACACCCGGGGGCGGGTGTCTGGCTCGGCGTTGCGGCACGCTCTCCCGCAGCTCGACGGTGTGACGCTGCTGTCCTGGGACCGTGGTGATCCCGCGCCGGTCTCCGCCGAGGCGATGGTGGCAGTCCTGCAGGCCGGCGCGCGGGGGTTCGACCTGACCGTGATTGACCTGGCCCGATCCACCGAGCCGGCCGTGGCTGAGGCGGTGGCGCGGGCAGACGACCTAGTGCTCGTGGTGCCCGCCGAGGTCCGGGCCGTGGCCGCCGCCGCCGCTGTGCACAACGGTCTACTCGGCGGGGCTGCGCACGCAGGTCTCGTAGTGCGCGCAGTGGGCGGCGCACTCACCACCGCGGCCGTGGTGGAGGCGCTCAGTCTCCCCCTGTGGGCCGAACTCGGCGACGAGCGGGGCCTGGCGGCCGCAGTAGACCGCGGCGAGCCGCCGGGTGGTCGCCGCCGTGGTCCGGTGGCGACCGCGAGTCGAGCGCTGCTGGCCGGTCTTGGCTTGACGAACGGGGTGGCCGCGTGACGCGCCCGCCAACCGTGCCAGGCCCGGCGACGATCGCCCCGGCCCACCTAGTGGACCGGGTCCGAGACCGGCTGGTTTCCGTCGCCGCCGATGCGACGCCTGTCAGCGTCGCCGCCGCGCTACGTCGCGAGGGCCTCATCCTCGGCGACGACGCGGTCCGGGCGATGGTGACCGCGTTGCGGTCGGAGCTGGCCGGCGCCGGACCGCTGGAGTCCTGGCTGGGCCTGCCAGATGTCACCGACGTGCTGGTCAACGGGCCTGCCGAGACGTGGATCGATCGGGGCGCCGGCCTCCAGCGGGCCGAGGTCACGTTCCGGGACGAGGCCAGCGTGCGGCGGCTGGCCCAGCGCTTGGCCGCCTCCGCCGGACGCCGACTGGACGATGCCAGCCCGTACGTCGACGCTCGCCTGCAGGATGGGACCCGGCTGCACGCGGTGCTCCCGCCGGTCGCGGCTGCCGGCACCCTGATCTCGTTGCGCATACCCCGCCGCCGGGCCTTCACCCTGACCGACCTGGTTGCCGCGGGAGCCGTCCCAGCCGCAGCGGCGCCCTGGCTGCAGGCTCTGGTGGCCACCCGAGCGGCATACCTGGTGACCGGCGGAACCGGAACCGGCAAGACGACCGTGCTGTCCACGCTGCTCGGCCTGGTCGGCCCGAGCGAGCGGGTGCTTATCGTGGAGGATTCCGCCGAACTGGTCCCCGAGCATCCGCATGTGGTCCGACTGGAGTCCCGCCCGGCCAACCTGGAGGGCGTCGGCGCGGTCACTCTGCGCGACCTGGTCCGCCAGGCGCTGCGGATGCGACCGGACCGGTTGGTTGTCGGTGAGGTCCGCGGCCCCGAAGTGGTGGACCTGCTGGCCGCCCTGAATACGGGTCACGAAGGCGGTTGCGGCACCGTGCACGCGAACTCCGCGCGCGACGCGCCCGCTCGGCTGGAAGCCCTCGCGCTGGCGGCCGGTCTGGGCCGCGATGCGCTGCATGCCCAGCTCGCCGCCGGTGTGGACGTTGTCTTGCACCTGACCCGGAACCGCACCGGTCATCGCGCGATGGAGGGCCTGCACGTCCTGGTCCGTGGGCCGGATGGGCTGGTGAGCTGCCTGCCGGCGCTGGGGTTCACACCGGCCGGGCTGGTCGCCGGGGAGGGTCTGGCTCGACTCCGAGAGCGCCTCGGGGACCACCTACCTGCCGACGCGGAGCTCGGGTCGCCGCAGCGCGGGTCGTCATGATGCCTGTGCGGGACGTGCACTGCATGGTCGGTACGCCGTGGGCTGTTGGACAATCCGCGGGCATAGCACCGGCGAGCCCGTTGCCAGCGGGTGTGGCCCGAATAGCCACTGCGGCAAGCACTATGCGGGAGTTCGGTGGGGCGATAGCGGTCCTGGCGAGGACGATCCTGACGCCCCTGAGTCCATCGGCACGGAGTCCATCGGCACTGAGTCCGTGGGCCCTGAGTCCATCGGCCCTGAGTCCGTGGGCGCTGCCGCCGGCAGCCGTCGCGGCGGCTCTCGCCCTTGCTGCGGCGGTGTGGATCGCCACGGCAGCACCGAAGTACGCCAGGTCTCGCCTGGCCGGCACGGTCCAGGCCGAGTCCACCGGCTGGCACCGACGCATGCTGACGATGCTGCTGGCCCTCGCCCGCGATCTGCGAAAGCGGCCCCGGGGGCGACGAGCGCTCAGCCAGCGCCGCGCGGCCGCGCTGGAAACCTGCCTGGCGCTGTCCGCGGAACTGCGCGCCGGCCAGCCTGTCCGGCTGGCGCTGCAGCGCGCTGCCCTGGTCTGTGATCCCCCGGTGTGCCCGGCGGCCCTGGCTGCCGCCCGTCTCGGGGGCGACGTACCGGCGGCGCTGCGCGCCGACGCCGCGGTAGGGCTGCCGGTGCTGCGCGGGATGGCGGCCTGCTGGCAGGTCGGGGAGTCCTCCGGTGCGGGCCTCGCGCTGGCCATCGAGCGGATGGCCGATTCGGCGCGGGCTGCGGATGAGGTACGCGAGCAGCTGGCGACCGCGCTGGCCGGCCCGCGCGCCACCGCGCGACTGCTGGGCAGCCTTCCACTGGTTGGCATTGCGATGGGCATGCTGATGGGCGCCAACCCATTGGCGTGGCTGCTCGGCTCCGCATATGGCCTGGTGGTGCTGGCCGCCGGAATCGCGTTGACGGGCCTGGGCCTGTGGTGGACCGACCGGATCGCCAAACGGGTGGAGAGGCTGCTGTGACGCGGCCGCTGGCGGGCGGGCGACCCGGTGATTGACCCAGCGGTTGCGGCGGCCCTGCTGGCCATCGCGGCAATCCTTGTCGCTACGGCTGGCGGCGGCACGCCGCATCGTCGGCTGCTGGCCATCCGTCGGCCGCGCGCCGAACATGACGGCACCGGCCGCTTGCTGCGGTGGTCCGAACACCACAGCGGGTCTGCCGGCCCACCGGGAACGGTGGGGGCAGCTGACCTCGCTGCTCGGGAGCGACTGGGGAGGCGCACCCGAGCCCGCTGGTCTGCCGGGGTCGCGGGTCTCGGAGCGGCGCTGGTGGTAGGCGGTGCCGTCGGTGTGGTGCTCGGGTTGGCGCTTGCCTTCGGTCTCCCGCGCGGACTGTCCCGGCTGGAGTCCGGCGCCGATCGGCACCGACGGGAGCGTCTGGTTGCGCAGGCTCCCGAGGTGGTGGACCTGCTGGCCGCCTGCCTAGCCTCCGGTGCGCCGGTGGATGCCGCCGCGCAGGCGGTCGCCGACGCCGTCGGCGAGCCGGTGGCCGAACCGCTACGGGGGCTGGTTGCGTCTCTTCGGCTGGGGGCTGATCCGGCGGTTGCCTGGCGCACGCTGACGCAGACCCCCGGGCTGCGGCCGATGGCGGTCGCGGTCGCCCGTTCGGTGGACAGCGGTGCCCCACTGGCCACCGTGCTGCCCCGGGTCGCTGACGACCTGCGGCGCCGAGCACGAGCCGAGGTGCAGGTCGCGGCCGAACAGGCCGGCGTACGCGCGGTCGCCCCGTTGGCTGCCTGCTTCCTGCCGGCCTTCCTGCTGCTCGGCGTGGTCCCAGTTATCGCGTCCTTGGTCACGGGTCTGGTCTGAACGGGCACCTGAGTTTCGCGGTCAATCGGTCGGAATCCACAGTGGTTGTCCGTGCGTCGAAACTCTCCACCGAACCGTGATCGGCCTCCACTGACCACCTTCGGGAGCCGCAGTGTTGCGCCGCGGCCGAACCCACGGCCCCCGACACCGGCCGGTTTGCCGGTCCGCGGAAGGACCTGACAAATGCGCAAGAACCTCAACGGCCTCGTCCGTCGTCAGCAGCACATCATCGCTACCTTCGCCGCCAGCGAACGCGGTCTGTCTACTGCGGAGTATGCGGTGGGCACGGTAGCGGTCGCCGGTTTGGGCGGCCTGCTTCTGAAGATCCTGACCAGCGACTTCGTCCGTGAACTCATTATGAAGATCATCGAGTTTGCCTTCTCGTTCCTGTTCTAGAACGGAATGCAACGGTACGAAACTCCCGGGTCTGGTCTGCAGTTCCCGACCCGGGAGTTTCGTGCCAGCAAACTCCATCTGACAACCACCGGCTCGGCAGGTCCAAGGAGATGACCATGGGAAAACCGTCGGCCGACCGCCAAGTGGTGGCGCGCGTTTCCGGTCGCCGCGTCCGCACATTGGCGCGCCAACCGTGCGCCGGACGATCCGCCCGCGGCAGCGCCACGCTCGAACTCGCCCTGGCGATCCCAGCCCTCACGGCGGTTGCGTTCGGACTGGTGTGGGTGCTCGCGGTCGGGGTGACCTTTGCCCGGGCGGGCGACGCGGCCCGGGCCGCCGCGCGGGTGGCGGCACGCGGGGAGTCCGACGCCGCCGCCCGGGACGAGGCCACCCGGACGCTGCCAGGCTCAACAGCGCAGCTCCTCGACGTCGGTGACACCAGCGGAACGGGTGAGCACGTCCGGGTCGTGGTCACCTACACGATGGCGGCTCCCATCGGTTGGCTGCACGGGCTCAGCGTCGACGTCACCGGGTCGGCCAGTGCGTGGCGCGAGACGTTATGACTTCGTCCAGGACCGCACTCACAGGCCGTCAACCCCGCACACACGATGTGCTGCAGCGACACGGCCCACGTCGGGAACGCGATCCACGGCGGCGATGCCGGCTACGCCGCACGGTGCGGTCCTGGGAGGCCTTCGCACCCGCGACCTGGCGAGCCGGCGGCCGGTCCCATCAGGCAACCGGACGGCACGGCGACAGCACGGGGTCGGCCTCCCTGTGGGCGCTGGCGCTGATGCTGGTCGTCTGCCTGGCCGGCGCGGTGGCACTGGCCGGGGTGCAACTGGGCATCGCCCGACAGCGGCTGGCCTCCGCCGCAGACCTTGCCGCGCTGGCGGCGGCCCAGTCCCGCTGGCATGACCCCGAGGGGTCATGCGCCCTGGCGAGCGAGGTCGCCCGACGCAACGCCGCCTGGCTGAGCGGCTGCGTCCCCTCTGGCGACGAGGTGGCCGTGGTCGTGTCGGGTCCGGCGCCGCCCTGGGTGACCCGGCTGGCCAGCTGGACCGGCCGCCCGGTTCCGGTGTTGTCGGCGTCGGCCCGGGCGGGTCTGCCCTCGCCGAGCGGTCTCGCGCCGGATGGCTCTGCGGCGCCTTCCTAGACTCCGGGGATGCCGCACCGGGAAGTCCGACAGCCGAGGGGACGGACGGCGCTGATAGGTCGGACCGTGCTGGCTTGTCGGGTCCCGTTGGGGCTTCGGCGCCGGTTGGCATGACTTCCATGGCGGGAAGCAGCCGGGTCGTCAGCGTTCCTGGCGAGCGGTGGGAACGCTGGGTCGCTGGTTTCGCTGAGCGGCATGGGGAGTTGAGCTGGCAGCGCCTTGACGACGCAGTGCAGGTGACCGCATCCGACGGGACGTCTGCGTTGGTACTCATCCCCACGTGGCTGAACGTCCGGCCACCGGGCCAGTCGGTTGGATCTGTCCGGCCGACGGATGGCCCGAGCCGCCGGACCGATGCCGTCGCGGATGGGGTGCAACAGATTGTGGCTGCCCTGGTCGCACCGCGCCGAGTTGCAGTGGTTCTCGCTCGACGCGCCGGCTATCTGTTGGCAGTCGTGGATGGCGGTGCCGTGCAGGCGTCGAAAGTGAGCTCCCGGCACGTGCAGGGCCGTACGGCGGCGGGTGGCTGGTCCCAGCAGCGATATGCCCGACGCCGGGAGAACCAGACGGCGGCCCTGCTCGATGCGGTGATCGTTTCGGTCCAGAAGCTGATCCTGCCCGCCCTGCCCGTGAATCTGCTGGCCACCGGTGGTGATGCCGCGCTGATCGCCCAACTGCTCGCCGATCCGCGGCTGGCCCGCCTGGCTGCGGTGCCGGCGGGGCCGGGGCTGGCCGTCGGGGGGATCACCCGCACCCTGGTCGGCGAGCTCCCCCGGATGCTCAGCAGCGTGACGATCCGGCTGAGTGAACCCGGACGCTGAGCCTTCGTCGCCGGCGTCAGCGTCAGGTGTCGTCGACGCCGACGGTGGCGAGCGCCGTAGGGGCAGCGTCAGCGTCGGCGCCGATGAGCAGCACGTCCAGCAGCCGTACGGCACCGGCCTTGTCCAAGGGCTCATTGCCGTTGCCACACTTGGGGGATTGGATGCAGGACGGGCACCCATGCGGACAGTCGCAGGCTGCGATCGCGTCCCGGGTGGCCGTCAGCCAGACCGAAGCGGCGGCGAACGCCCGGTCGGCGAAGCCGGCTCCGCCGCTGTGCGCGTCGTGCACGAAGACCGTGCATAGGCCCGTGTCCGGGTGGGCAGCGGTGGAGACGCCGCCGATGTCCCACCGGTCGCAGGTGGCGATCAGCGGCAGCATCCCGATGGCGGCGTGTTCGGCCGCATGGGCTGCCCCGGCTACGTCTTCCTCGGCAAGGCCAGCGGCCTCGATCTGCTCGGCCGTGACCGTCCACCAGCAGGCCCGCGTACGCAACTGCCGCTGCGGCAGGTCCAGCGGCTGCTCACCGAGAACCTCACCGGAGACCAGCCGTCGCCGCAGAAACGACACCACCTGGCTACTGACATCCACCACCCCGGCGTGGACCCGTGCCGGACCCCACTGCCGGACCGCGTCGGTGGTCACCACTGCGATGTCGCTGACCGAACGCGCATGGGTGCTGAAGTCGACTACCGCCGCGCTGGCCAGCGCCGCCGAGGCGGTCAGGTCAAGGGCGTCGATGACATACGTCCGGCCCTGATGTACGTAGACGGCGCCGGTATGCACCGCGGCATCCGCGGCGGCCCCATCGACGGTTCCCAGCAGCCGACCGGTGCCGGACTCGACCACTTGGACGGGACCGGCCCCCAGCCCGCGCAGGTCGGCCAGGTCACTGGCCCGCTCGGACCGGGTCCAGAACCAGCCCGCCGGCCGGCGACGCAACAATCCTCGCGCGGTCAGGTCGTCCACCACGGCACGGGCGCCAGGGCCGAACCAGTCGGCCAGGGTCGCCTCGTGCAGTGGCCGCTCGGCCGCGGCGGCGCACAGGTGCGGACCCAGCACGTATGGGTTATCCGGGTCCAGCACGGTGGCCTCGACGGACGCCCCGAAGATCGCCTCCGGGTGGTGGACCAGGTAGGTGTCCAGGGGGTCGTCGCGGGCCACCAGGATGGCGAGCGCGTCCGCACCGCGGCGGCCAGCCCGCCCGATCTGTTGCCAGAACGACGAGCGGCGGCCGGGCCAACCGGCGATCAGGACCGCATCCAGGCCGGACACGTCGATGCCGAGTTCGAGGGCCGTGGTCGCGGCAACCCCGAGCAGGTCGCCCGAGCGCAGCCGGTGCTCCAGTCTGCGCCTCTCCTCGGGGAGGTAACCGGCTCGATAGGAGGCCACTCGTGCCGCCAGCGAGCCATCCACCTCGCTCAGGTGGTCCCGGGCGGTCATCGCCACGGCTTCTGCGCCGCGTCGCGATCGGACGAAGGCGACCGTACGCACCCCGTCCACGACCAAATCGCTGAGCAGGTCGGCCGTCTCCGCGGTGGCGGTCCGGCGTACCGGTGCTCCGGACTCGCCACGCAGCCCTGTCAAGGGCGGCTCCCACAGCGCGATGACCGCCCGACCGTGCGGTGAACCATCCTCGGTGACTGCCGCGACCGGCATCCCGACCAGGCGGGTGACGGCAGCAGCCGGGTCGGCCACCGTCGCGGAAGCCGCGATCACCACAGGGTCCGACCCATAGGCCTGAGCCAGCCGGCGCAGCCGGCGTAGTACCGCGGCGACATGCGAGCCGAAGACACCCCGATAGACATGGCACTCATCGACAATCACGAAGCGCAGCGCCCGCAGGAACGAGGCCCACCGCGCGTGTCCGGGAAGCAACGAACGGTGCAACAAGTCGGGGTTGGTCAGCACGTAGGAGGCATGCGCCCGGACCCAGTCGCGTTCCTCGCGAGGGGTGTCACCGTCATAGGTCGCGGCGCGCAACTGCGGGATCTCGAGGGTCTGCATCGAGGCAAGTTGGTCGTGCGCCAACGCCTTGGTGGGCGCCAGGTAGAGCGCGGTCGCCCCTCGCCCCGAGGGCATCCGCGCACCGTCCAGCACAGCGGTCAGCGCAGGAAGCAGGAACGCTAGCGACTTCCCGGACGCGGTGCCCGAGGAGAGCACGACGTGCCGACCCGCATGGGCGTGTTCCGCGGCCGCGACCTGATGGCTCCAGGGCTGCTCGACACCGCGTGCGATGAACGCCGTACGCAACTGCGCGGACACCCACTGCGGCCAGGGCGCGCTATGAGCCGGGCGGGCAGCGACCACCTCCACGTGGGTCACCCGATCCCGCCGCCCGGGCGCAGCGAGCAGCCCGTCGAGCAGCTGCTCGGCGCAGCGCTGCGCCGTGGAGGTGGGCATGAGGACCATCCTGCCTCGGTGGTCTGACTGTCCCTGTCAACCCGCCACTGCGGACCCCACCCGACACACGCCTGCGGCCCGTGTCGCGCGGGTGTGCCAGAGTTAGCAGGCCCGATGTCGTTGCCGCATGGGGTCGGGTCGCCTACCGCTCCCGTCGGACCGCTCCCGCGGGATCAGCCCAGTCGCGCCGGGCCCCGCTCCGTTTGCAGGAGGACAGCGTGGAACTCGATCTCGCCACCCGTCAGGCCGACGACCACACCGTGGTGGAGGTGGGCGGTGAGGTCGACGTTTACACCGCTCCTGGCCTGGACGAACACCTGGGTTCGCTGGTGCAGGCCGGTCAGGTGCATCTGGTCGTCGATCTGAGTGGGGTCGACTTTCTGGACTCGACCGGGCTGGGCGTGCTCGTCAAGGCGCTCAAGCGTGCCCGTGAGCACGACGGTTCGCTGGATCTCGTCGCCACTGAGGAGCGCATCCTGAAGGTGTTCCGCATCACCGGCCTGGACGCCGTGATCCCCATTCACGTCAGCGTCGACGCCGCGCTGGCCGGCTGACCCGTGCCCACCGTCCACCTATCTATTCCGCCGTATCCGGATCAGGTACGCACCGCCCGGGTCGTCGTCGGCGCCGCTGCACGCCGCGCCGGGGTGGCCGAGGAGATCCTCGACGAGGTCCGGCTGGCCGTGGGTGAGCTGGTGACGCGGGCCGTGGTTCGTCACGAGGCGGTCGGCAGCCGTGACTCGGTGCTGATCGCCTTGCGGGATGACCCGGAAATGTTCGAGGTGGAGGTCCGCGACCGAGTCGAACCCGGACGCAGCCTCGGGCGCCCCCCCGGTGGCCGGGTGGCGGTGACGCATTGGGCCGACTTGACCGCCGGGAGCTCGTCCCTCGACGCGTCCGGCTCGCCACCGCTCGACGCCCACGAAGGATCCTCAGGGGACAGCCCCTCCATCGATATGGCCCTCGCCCTAGCCCTGGCTCTCGTTCCGCTGTCGGAGACCGACGGGGAGTCCGTGGTCCGGCTGCGCTGGCCGCTGCCCTAGGACCGGCCGGGCACCGGATGACGTAGGTCCCGACCCGCCGGGACGGGCGCCCACTCGCCCGGGGCGCGGGCGGGGACGCTTGGCACCGTCGGAGGCACTGAACTTTCCGTACGGGTCAGACAGCCGCTCTTTCCAGCGCTGCCTTCATGATCATCGAGTCTGCGCGTGGATAGACTCCGCGCGGCTCGGGCGCCGCCGTATGGTCGCGCGGGCCGATACCCCGCTGACTGAGGGAGAAACCCTGCTATGACCCAGGTCGAACTGACCGGAGGCAATCTGGCCATCGTGGCGGTGGTGGCGGTCATCGCCCTCGCCGCCCTCGGCGTGGCCGCCGTCCTCGTCCGAGAAGTCCTCTCCCATGACGAGGGGACGCCCAAGATGCAGGAGATCGGCGCTGCTGTCCAGGAAGGCGCCGCCGCATATCTGAGCAGGCAGTTCCGGACGCTGGCGGTCTTCGCCGCGATCGTTTTCTTTCTGCTCTTCCTGCTGCCGGCCGACACCGGCGGGGAACGCATCGGGCGCAGCCTGTTCTTCCTCGTCGGTGCGGTGTTCTCCGGGGTGACCGGATACACCGGCATGTGGCTGGCCGTACGGGCCAATGTTCGGGTCGCTTCAGCCGCCCGGTTCGAGCACGGCGAGCAAAAGGCGATGAAGATCGCCTTCCGCACCGGCGGCGTGGCAGGCATGTTCACGGTCGGCCTCGGCCTGTTCGGCGCCGCTGTGGTGGTGCTGGTCTACAAGGGCGACGCCCCGAAGGTGCTGGAGGGCTTCGGCTTCGGTGCCGCACTGCTCGCCATGTTCATGCGGGTCGGCGGCGGCATCTTCACCAAGGCCGCCGACGTCGGCGCCGACCTGGTTGGCAAGGTCGAGCAGGGCATCCCTGAGGACGACCCGCGCAACGCCGCGACCATCGCCGACAACGTGGGCGACAACGTCGGCGACTGCGCCGGCATGGCCGCGGACCTGTTCGAGTCGTACGCGGTAACGCTGGTCGCCGCCCTGATCTTGGGTAAGGCGGCCTTCGGCGAAATTGGCCTGGTCTTCCCGCTGGTGGTCCCCGCGATTGGCGTCATCACCGCGGTCATCGGCATCTTCGCGGTTTCTCCCCGGTCGACCGACCGGTCCGGCATGAGCGCCATCAACCGCGGATTCTTTATCTCCGCGGTGATCTCCGCGGTCCTGGTCATCATCGCCTCGTTCGTCTTCCTGCCCGAGCGACTGGTGGACCTCAAGGGCGTCGTCTTCGTCGCCGCTGACGGTGCTCCGCTGGAGTCGTTCGCGGGTGTTGCGATCCAGACCTACAACCCCCGCTGGCTGGCTATCGGCGCAGTACTGATCGGCATCGTGCTGGCCGCAGTGATCCAGCAGCTGACGGCCTACTTCACCGAGACCAACCGCCGCCCGGTCGACGATGTCGCGAAGTCGTCCCTGACGGGCGCGGCGACGGTGATCCTCGCCGGTGTCTCCCTGGGCCTGGAGTCAGCGGTCTACACGGCGCTGGTGATCGCGTCCGCCGTGTTCGGCGCCGCCCTGCTGGGCGGTGGATCGGTGATCCTCGGTCTGTTCGCGGTGGCCCTGGCCGGTACCGGCCTGCTGACCACTGTCGGTGTCATCGTCGCGATGGATACCTTCGGTCCGGTCTCCGACAACGCGCAGGGCATCGCGGAGATGTCCGGCGACGTCGAAGGCGAGGGTGCCGCCGTGCTCACCCGCCTCGACGCGGTCGGCAACTCCACCAAGGCGATCACCAAGGGCATCGCCATTGCCACCGCGGTGCTCGCGGCGACTGCGCTGTTCGGGTCGTTCCGGGACGCGGTCAGTACCGCGGCTCGCGAATTCACCGGTGCTGCCTTCGGTTCGATCGCCGATGCATTGCAATACACGGGAGTCCTGGACGTGTCCAACCCGCGCAACCTGGTCGGGTTGATCATCGGTGCTGCGGTGGTGTTCCTCTTCTCCGGGCTGGCGATCAATGCCGTCTCTCGGGCGGCCGGCGCGGTGATCTTCGAGGTGCGTCGCCAGTTCCGCGAGCACCCCGGAATCATGACGTACGAGGAGAAGCCGGAATACGCCCGTGTGGTGGACATCGTCACCCGTGACTCGTTGCGGGAACTAGTCACTCCGGGGCTGCTCGCGGTCCTGACGCCCATGGCGGTCGGTTTCGGCCTGGGTGTCGGTCCGCTCGGCGCGTACTTGGCCGGCACCATCGCCACCGGCACGCTGATGGCTGTTTACCTGTCCAACTCCGGCGGGGCCTGGGACAACGCCAAGAAGTTTGTCGAGGACGGCAACTTCGGCGGCAAGGGTTCCGAGGCGCACTCGGCGACGGTCATCGGTGACACCGTCGGGGACCCGTTCAAGGACACCGCCGGCCCGGCCATCAACCCGCTGATCAAGGTTATGAACCTGGTTGCGCTGCTGATCGCACCGGCCGTGGTGAGCCTGACCTTGAACGAAAACCCGTTGCGCTACCTCATCTCTGCGGTGGCTGTCGCCATCGTCGTGGGTGCCGTGGTGATCTCCAAGCGCCGCCCGATCACGGTCGGCGACATGCCGGAGGTCGCGAAGGTTTGATCCCTCAGTACGAAACGGCCGCCGCCCCGACAATCTCGGGCGGCGGCCGTTTCGGGTCGTGACCAACTCAGCCGGTGCGCCAGGCAGCTGCCATCTTGGGGATACTGGCGATCCCGCCGACCGGGCGGAACGCTTGTGCCGCCTCGCGCAGGCCGGCCACCTCGTCGTCGCCGAGGTCGAGCTCGGCGGCTGCCACGTTGCGCTCCAGCTGGTCCACATTCGAGGCGCCGGGGATCACCAGCACGTTCGGCTGATGCAGCAACCACGCCAGCGACACCTGTGCAGCACTCGCGGCATGGGCGTCGGCGATCTCGTTCAGCGCCCCGAATAGCGGCCGAGCTGCCCTGAGGTTCTCCGGCAGGAACAGCGGGTTCGCCCTACGCACGCTGCCCGACGGGCGGTGATCCGCGTCGTATTTGGTCGACAGGAAACCCTGCGCCAGCGGGCTCCAGGCGATAACCAGGCGGTCGTTGGCCTGCGCCCACGGCAACAACTCCTCCTCGGGACCACGATGCACCAAGCTGTACTGAACCTGGTTGCTCAGCACCCGAGAACCCAGTGCGTGCTCGGCCTTGCGCCAGCGGCCCAACGAGTAGTTGCTGACCCCGATCTCGTCGACGACGCCGGCCTCTCGCAGCGAGCGCATGTCCCGCATGATCACGGTGTCCATCGCCAACGGGTTGGGCTGGTGCACCTGATAGAGGTCGATCCGCTCGATCCCGAGCCGCTTGGCGCTGGCCCGGCCGTGCCGCGCGATCTGTCCTGATACGGGGTCCAGCGGGAACCACTTGGTCGCGATCCACGCCTCGTCGCGGCGCCCGGCCAGCGCGGCACCGAGGATCGTCTCGCTCTTGCCGAACCCGTAGAACTCCGCGGTGTCGAACAGGGTCACCCCCAGATCCAGCGCCCGCGTGACGATCTTCGCGGCGTGCTCGCCGGCGTAAGAATCCCCGTACCCCCATTCACGTGACCCGAACTGCCAGGTGCCCAGACCCAGCCGACTGACCCGGGGCAGCCCCGGTGACTCGATGTATCGCATGCGGCCATCCTGCCCACTGCCGCCGACATTTCACGCGCAGCGTCAGTGCCCGGTGGTGTCGGAGTCGATTGCGCTGGCTTCGCCGCGGTCGAGTCCGGCCAGGGCCGCGCTGTCCGCCTGGCTCAGCTGCACGTCGGCGGCGGCCAGGTTCTCGCGCAGCCGCTGCGGGTCGGACGACTTGGCGACGACCGTGGCGGGCAGGCCGAGCACCCACGCCAGGACCGCCTGCGCGGGGGTGCAGCCGGTGCGCGCGGCCACCTGTGCCACAACCGGTTGGGCAAGCAGATCGTTGCCCTGCCCGAGCGGGCTGTACGCCTGGATGACGATGCCGTGGTTGGCGGCACCGTGGTTGGAGGCATAGTCGCGGATGCCCGGCCGGGGCGTGTACGGGCTGAGTTCCACCTGGTTCACATCCGGCGCCACCCCGGTCGCATCGATGATCCGGTCCAGGTGGGTCGCCTTGAAATTGGACACCCCGATGGCGCGCACCAGGCCCTGCGTACGCAGCTCCACCAGGCCCTGCCAGGCGTGCACGTACTGGTCCTGGGCCGGGTTCGGCCAATGGATCAGCAGCAGGTCCAGGTAGTCCAAGCCGAGTCGCTCCAGGCTGTCCCGGGCGGCCTGCGCCACCCCCGCGATGCTGTGCGAAGCCCGGTTGAACTTGCTCGTCACGAACACCTCGGCACGGTCCACGCCGCTGGCTCGCAGGCCACGGCCGACGCCGGTCTCGTTGCCGTACGCGAAGGCGGTGTCGACCAGCCGGTAGCCGGCGGTGACGGCATCCGCCACGACACGCGTCGCCTCCTCGTCATCCATCGGCCAGGTCCCCAGACCCAGCCGGGGCATGTCGACCCCGCTGGCTAGACGGACGGTCGAGCGGCTCGCAGTCGTCATCGGGCGTCTCCGCAGTTGTCGGGTTGATGCAGTCATCCACCTAACCAGGCCGCCGACCAGCGCCTGGCAGCACCGCGACGTCGTAGGCTCGGGCGCAGCGCTGGTGCAGCGATGTGGGGAGCAGGTCGAGTGAGGAGACGGTCATGGCGAACGGTCTGGACACCCGACGCAGCGGAGTGGCGGGCGGCGTCATGCTGCTCGGCCTGGGGGCGTTGCTCATCTCCGGCTGGTGGTGGCCCGGCATCTTGGTAGTGATCGGCATCGCCTTGGCGGCGGAGCGGCTGCTGGAGGGGCGCTATGGCGCGGCCGGGGTCATCGCGGTGCTGTTCATCGGTATCCCGCTGGCGATCTCCGGCATCAGCAAGATCGACATCCCGTGGACCTGGCTGATTGCCTTTGTCCTGGTCGGCTTGGGGCTGTCCAGCATCGTCAAGGCGCTCAGCGGCAAGAACTGATCCGACCTTCAACCAAAAGCGTACGGACAAGGGGAGTCGGTGGGTCCGGACTCGGCGAACCACGACGGCAGGCCGGACACGATGGCCGTGGGCCGGCTCCGCGAGGCGTTGCAGCGGGCGCCGTTCACCTTCGATGCGGTGCTTGACGCGCTGGGCGCACCGGCGTATGCCGCCCTGGGCCGGGGGGAGTCGCTGCCGGCGCGCCGCGCGCTGAGCGGCCGGGACGACCCGGTGGCCACCTTGATCCGGACATTTCTGCTGGGCGAACAGTTGGCCCGCCCGGTCCTGGACCAGGCGATCCCGGTGCAGGATGCCTGGGCGCTGGGGATCGTGGATCTCGACGGTGCCGGGGAACAGGCCCGGGCCGCGGTGGATTTGCGCCCGTACGGGGAGCCCGACACCGACTGGTGGGTCGTCTCCGACCGGGACGACCGCCACCTACGGGGCGGTCTGGCCGAGCCGCTGCGTACCGACCATGTCTTGGGAGTTGGCGGGGCCAGTGTCACGCTGGCCCGGATCACGCCCAGACCGCAGGTGGCCACGGCCGCCGACATCGGCACCGGCTGCGGGGTGCAGGCGCTCCATCTGAGCCGGCACGCCCACGACGTCACCATCTCCGATGCCAACCCGCGCGCCCTGCAGCTGGCCAGTCTGACCGCAGCCCTGTCCGGCGTTGCCTGGCAGACCCGGTTGGGGTCCCTGTTCGAGCCGCTGGAGGATGAGCGGTACGACCTGATCGTGTCCAACCCCCCATTCGTGGTCTCCCCGCAGGCCCGGTTCTCCTACCGGGACTCCGGCCTGCCCGGGGATGAGGTGGGCCGCAGCATCGTCGCGCAGGCCCCTGGCCACCTGGCTGAGGACGGCTGGGCAGTCGTGCTGGCCAATTGGGTCCATCGCCGCGGTCGGGACTGGCGGGACAGGGTCGCCGCCTGGGTCGAGGGCAGCGGCTGCGACGCCTGGGTCGCGCAGCGCGACGTGCAGGATCCGTGGGAGTACGCGGAGATGTGGCTGCGCGACTCTGGCGACCACGGCACGCCCGGTTATGAGGAGCTGTACGGCCAATGGCTGGACTCGCTGGCCGCGATGGACGCCGAGGGCATCGGGTTCGGCTGGATCGTGCTGCACGCCGCCGGCCGCAGCGACCCGAGCATCCGGATCGAGGACATCACTGACGCCCCCACGTTGCCGTCGGGGGAGCAGGTCAGCGCGGCGCTGGCAGCGGCCGCGCAGGTCCACGAAACCGATGCCGTGGCGACGCTGGCCGGTGCGCCGACGTTGGCCGCCGGGGTGGTCGTCCGTCGTGAGCAGCTCGTCATCGCCTCGGGTGACGTCGTCGACACCAGCCTGGAACTGAGCAAGCGAGTGGGGTGGCGGGCGCCGGTGGAGCTGGACCGACGGGTGCTGGACGTGGTTGCTGGGCCGGCCGGACGCACCCTCGATGAGCGGCTGGCGTTGCTGAGCGGTTCAGAGTCGGCCGCCGAAGCCGTCGACATCGACGACCTGACCGCTGCCGCGCTGACCGCCGTACGCGAATTGGCGGTGCAAGGCCTGGTCGACCTGCACCCTGCGACCCTGGAGTCCCGTCCCTGATCCGAGCGTTCTGATCAGGACGACCACACCGCGTCGAACAGCCGAGCGAGTGGACCCTGTCACGACCTGGGCGTACGGATGCGAGTTGACAACGGCCCGGGGGTTACGGTCAGACTCCGCGCGCCGCCGGGAGGACTCGGCCCGTCGCGCCGGCTGCAGTTGCTGATCGGCCTACTAGGCCCACCGGCTGGCCGCCGGGACACCGTCGGATCCATCGATCGCTTCACGAAGGACGCACCCGTGCCGCCCAAGGCCCCGACCGGTCGCCGCCTGGTCATCGTCGAGTCCCCCGCCAAGGCCAAGACGATCCAGGGCTACCTCGGCCCCGAGTATGACGTCGAGGCCTCGGTGGGCCACATCCGCGACCTCGCGACCAAGGCGTCGCAACTGCCCGAAGAGGTCCGCAAGCAGCCCTGGGCCAAGCTCGCAGTCAACGTCGACGACACATTCCAGACGTTCTACTTGATCGATGCGGACAAGAAGTCGAAGATCACCGAGCTGAAGCGCAAGTTGGCGCAGGCCGACGAACTGCTGCTGGCCACGGATGAGGACCGCGAGGGCGAAGCGATCGCCTGGCACCTGCGGGAGGTCCTCAAGCCCAAGGTGCCCGTACGCCGGATGGTGTTCCACGAGATCACCGGCCCGGCGATCCGGGCGGCAGCGGAGAACACTCGCGACCTGGACATGCAAATGGTCGACGCCCAGGAGACCCGCCGGATCGTGGACCGGCTCTACGGCTACGAGGTCTCCGAGGTGCTGTGGAAGAAGATCGGCCGGGAGGCCCGCTCGGCCGGGCGGGTCCAATCGGTGGCGGTACGCCTGGTGGTGGACCGGGAGCGGGAGCGCATCGCGTTCCGCGGCGCGGACTACTGGGACCTCGAGGGACTGTTCGACCCGGGCGCGTTCACGGCGAGACTGGCGACGATCGAGGGCACCCGAGTGGCTGCCGGGCGGGATTTCGACGACCGCGGTCGGCGCAAGACCGACGCCGTGACCGTGCTCGACGAGGCGGGCGCCCGGGCGCTGGCCGACGGCCTGGCCGAGTCGACCTTCACGGTGCGCTCGGTCGAGCAGAAGCCCGGCACCCGCAAACCGTCGGCGCCGTTCATGACATCCACCCTGCAGCAGGAGGCCTCGCGCAAGCTGCGCTGGGGCGCCCAGCGCACGATGCGGGTCGCCCAGGGCCTGTACGAACGCGGCTACATCACCTATATGCGTACCGACTCCACGACCTTGTCGGAGTCCGCGTTGCGGGCTGCCCGGGAGCAGGCTGCCCAGTTGTACGGCCGGGACCATGTCGCCGAGGTGCCCCGGCGATACGACAAGAAGGTGAAGAACGCGCAGGAGGCGCACGAGGCGATCCGCCCCGCCGGGGACGTCTTCCGTACCCCCGCCGAGGCCGCGGGTGACCTGCGCGGCGACGACTTCGCGCTGTACGACCTCATCTGGAAACGGACCGTCGCCTCCCAGATGGCCGACGCGCGGGTGTCGACGACCACAATGCGGCTCGCGGCCACCGCCCGCGACGGGCAAGCGGTCGAGTTCGCCGCCTCCGGCACGGTCGTGGTGTTCCCCGGCTTCCTCGCGGCGTACGAGGAGGGCCGCGACGCCGATCGCGAGGGCGCGGACGAGGGCAACGAACGCCGGCTGCCGGCCCTGCGGGAGGGCGATGCGGTGACCGCGCGCTCCCTCGAACCGGACGGCCACCGCACCCAACCGCCCGCGCGCTACACCGAGGCGTCGCTGGTCCGCGCGCTGGAAGAGCGCGGCATCGGCCGGCCTTCGACGTACGCCTCGATCATGTCCACGATCGTGGATCGCGGCTATGTGTGGAAGCGCGGCTCGGCACTGGTTCCCTCCTTCCTGGCCTTCGCCGTGGTCCGGCTGCTGGAGGAGCACTTCACCGCCCTGGTCGACTACTCCTTCACTGCCCGGATGGAGGAGGTCCTGGACCTGGTCGCTGGGGGAGAGGCCGACCGGTTGTCCCAACTGCGCGCGTTCTGGCGGGGTGGGGCGGCGGGTGCACCGGCCGTCGTCGGCACCGAAGGCGACGACTTCCCCGGCCTGGCGAACCTGGTGGGCGACCTGGGCGGGATCGACGCGCGCGCATTGTCGACCTTCGCCATCGCCGAGTCCGAGGCGGTCGTACGGGTGGGCCGTTACGGCGCGTTCGTCGAGCGCGGCGAGCAGCGGGCGAGCATCCCCCCCGAGCTGGCCCCGGATGAGTTGGACGCGGCCAGGGCCGAGGAACTGCTGTCCGCTCCGAGCGCCGATCGGCCCCTCGGCGTGCACCCGGAGTCGGGGTATCCGATCGTGGCCAAGTCGGGTCGCTATGGCCCGTACGTCACCGAGGTGCTCCCCGAGGGGACGCCGACCACCGGGCGCAACGCGGTCAAGCCGCGGACCGGCTCGCTGCTGTCGACGATGGCGCTGGACACCATGACCCTGGACGACGCGCTGCAGGTGCTGTCGTTGCCGCGGGTGGTCGGTGTCGACCCAGCCGACGGGGTGACGATCACCGCCCACAACGGGAGGTATGGCCCGTACCTGGCCAAGGAGGTCCCGGCCGGGGAGACGACCAAGACCGATTCCCGGTCGCTGGACGACGAGGCGCAGATCTTCACGGTCACCCTGGACGAGGCGTTGGCCCGATTCGCCCAGCCCAAGGGCCGCCGCGGCGCGGCGGCCCCGAAGCCCCCGGTACGGGAGGTCGGCGTCGACCCCTCCACCGGCAAGCCGATCGTGATCAAGGACGGCCGGTTCGGGTTGTACGTCACCGACGGGGAGTTCAACGCGACCCTGCGTACCTCCGACGACCCAGCGACGATGTCCCTGGAGCGGGCCAGTGACCTGCTGGCGGAGAAGCGGGCTAAGGGCCCGGCGCCCAAACGCCCAACGCGCGGCCGAGCCACCAAGACCAGCGCCACGAAGACCAGCAAGACGAGTGCCAGCAAGACAAGTGCCAGCAAGACGAGTGCCACCAAGTCGACACGTCGCGCCCCCGCCAAGACCGGGGTGGGGACCGCCCGCCCGAGCACCCCAGCAGCCGACTGAACGGGACCGCGCCGATGACACGAGGGTTACGCATATGACGCGGGCTGTGCCGATGCCCAAGAACGCACCGGCACGCGGCGTCTTCATCGCCTTCGAGGGCGGTGAGGGGGCCGGGAAGTCGACCCAGGTCAAGGCGCTCGCCGCGGGTCTGCGGGCGGGCGGGCAGACGGTGCTGGTCACCCGCGAACCCGGCGGAACCCCGGCCGCCGAGATCATGCGGGCGGTCGCCCTCGACCCCGAGCACACCGGGCTCGATCCACGGGCCGAGGCGCTGCTGTTCGCGGCGGCCCGGGCCGACCACGTGGCCAGGGTGATCCGGCCGGCCCTCAGCCAGGGCCAGGTCGTCGTCTGCGACCGGTACATCGACTCCTCGGTCGCCTACCAGGGTGTCGGCCGCGGCCTCGGGGTCACCCGGATCGAACAGTTGAGCCTATGGGCGACCGATGGTCTGCGGCCGGACCTGACCATCGTGTTGGACGTCGACCCGGTGCTCGGCCGGCAACGCACCGCCGCGGCACCGGACCGTCTGGAGTCGGAGTCGGGTGAGTTCCACGCCGGCGTCCGCGCCGCGTTCCTGGAACGCGCCGCAGCCGACCCCGAGCACTACCTGATCCTGGACGCCGACCGCTCGCCGGAGGAGCTGGCCGCCCGGGTCGCGGTGCGGGTGGCCACCCTGTTGCCGGCTCGCTCCTGATGGCAGTGGCGACCTCGGAGTCGCAGGCATCGGTCTGGGATGCCCTCGTCGGGCAGCCAGACGTGGTCGCTGCGTTCCAGCGGGCGGTGGACGCCAGTCACGCTCATGCGGCGATCTCCCAGGACGGCGGCACGGCTGCGCTCGAACGCGCTGGCGATGACTCGGCTGATGACGATGATTCGGCCGGCGACGGGGGGCAGCGCGCGCAGGTCGCAGGTCGCAGCTCGGCGGACGGCTCGGCGATGACCCATGCCTGGCTGGTGACCGGTCCGCCGGGGTCGGGTCGCAGTGTCGCCGCGGTTGCGTTCGCGGCCGCCCTGGTCTGCCCCGACGGCGGCTGCGGCGCCTGTCCGGCGTGCCGCCAGGCGATGTCCGGCAGCCACCCCGACGTCGAGATTGTGCGCCCGGAGCGGCTGTCGTACGGGGTGGACGCGGCCCGCGACCTGGTCGTACGCGCCAGCCGGGCCCCCAGCCTGGCCGGGTGGCACGTGCTGGTCGTGGAGGACGCCGACCGGATGACCCCCGAGGCGGTCAGCGCGCTGCTCAAGGCGATCGAGGAGCCCACCGAGCGGACCGTGTGGCTGCTGTGCGCCCCGAGTGCGGAGGACGTGCTGCCGACGATCCGGTCGCGGACCCGGGCGGTGACGCTGCGGACCCCAGCCACGGCCGAGGTGGCCGCGGTCCTGATCCGTCGGTACGGCGTGGACGACGGGATGGCCGCCTTCGCTGCCCGCGCCTCCCAGGGCCACATCGGGCGGGCTCGGGCGCTGGCCACCGACGAGGGCGCCCGGCTGCGCCGCCAGGAGGTGCTGCACATCCCCACCCGCATCGTCGACCTGCCCTCCTGTCTGGCCTCGGCCGCCGACCTGCTCGAAGCCGCCACCGAGGACGCGGGCGCGATCACCGACCCGCAGGACGTCACCGAGCGGGAACAGCTGATGACGTCGTACGGGCGGGGGGCCGACGGTGTCACGGCCACCCGCATCGACCGGCTGGCCCGTAGCCAGAGCAAGGAACTCGAGGCGGAGCAGAAGTCACGCCGAACTCGGGTCGTGCGAGAACAGGTCGACCGCGCCCTACTGGACCTGCAGGCGTTCTACCGCGACGTACTGGCCGTTCAGTACGACGCTGACGTGCCGCTGGTCAACGAGGAACTCCGCCCGGTGATCGAGCGCCTCGCCGCCGCCGCGACCCCGGATGCCACCGTCCGCCGGATGGAGGCCATCCGGCATGCCCGTACGGCCCTGTCCCGCGCCGTCGCCCCCCTGCTCGCCCTGGAGGCCATGACCGTCTCGCTCTTCGACCCCACCCTCGGGCAATAAGGCCGAGCAGGCCACCCGTCTTTCAAGATCACTGCGACTGGGACTCGGTGGCCCTTGATCTTCGCGAGTGGGCAGTCGTGGTCGCTGACTCCCGTACGCGCCCTGCCTGATCACCGCGAGTGGGTCGTCATGGCACCCCCGATTCCGCGAGTTTGCACTCGTGGTCGAGTTCGATCTTGGGAAAGCGACCACCCCTTCCTACTCGGATGGATCAAGTCCCCACTCGCGGAGATCAAGGTGATTCTGTTTCGTCTTCAGTGTCTGTCTCTCATCGTGCCCGGCGAAAATCCCCGGCCTCAGCGATCCTCGAACGCGGCAGCGGAACGGCCCAGCCCGTCGGCATAGGCGGACAGGGCCTCGACGGCCGGCGCCAGCACCTCCTCCGCGCCACGATTCAGATCCGGTGCGGCCAGCAGGGCGGCGGCGGCGGCAAGTAGCCGTTCGTACGTGGCCGCGCCGGCAGCAAGCCGTTGCCGGACCTCCTCCGCGGCCGATCCCGCAGCTGCCGCCGCAGTCGTCGCCGGCATGTCGTGCTCGATCCGGTGCAGGACCGCCAGCCGGTCCACCAGCGCAGCCAGTGCGGGGGCGGCTTCGGCGTCCGCAGCGCGTAGTTCGGCACCGGCGCCGGGATGCAGCCGTTCCACCGTGGGCACGACCCCGGACAACTGGATGCGCAATGCCCCGAGCCGGGCCGCTTCGGTGGCGCCGCGAGCATTCGGCGGCAACGGCGGCGGTGGGGGCAGGGGCACGGATGGGGCCTTCGGGGGCGCTAGCTCCCGTACCGCCCGACGTGCATCCAGTCCGCTCCACGCGGTCACCGCACTCATCCCGAGTCCAGCCCAGCCCCACCACTCCAGATCGCCGGGGATCGCCGCGGCGAATACGACAAGGCCGGTTCCAGCGCCGACGATGCCGGCCGTCATCCGACTGCGCAGTCGCTCCACCCGGCGTCGGTAGCGCCGTGACTCCTGGTCGTGGCGCGCCAGTGCTTGCCTGTGGGCGAGTTCCATTTCCCTGCCGGGGTCCGGCAGGCTGGCCCGGGCGGCCTTCCAGGCGGCGGCCAGTTCCATGCCGCGCTGTAGCCCCGCGCCGACCCTGGTCGCGAGTTCACCGGCGCGATCGTCCGACCAACCGCCGCGACTCCGCTTTGCCACGGTGTCCACGGTAATGCGCGCCAGGAGGCAGTGACCCCCGCCGTCAGTCCATGAGCGCCTAGCCTGAACCGGTGAGCAGCGAGCACGCCGTCCTGACCCTCGACGACGACGACGGAACGATGCTGGAGTTCGACGCCCTGGTCTCCGGTCCCCAGGGCGGGACGCCGGTGCTGCTGCTGCACGGCTGGCCGCAGACCGCCCGGTCGTTCGACGTGGTCACTCCCGATCTCGCATCCGCCGGCTTCCGTTGTGCCGCAGTCGATCAGCGCGGCTACAGCCCACACGCTCGACCGCTCGGCGTGGCTGCGTACGGCCTGGATCATCTCGTCGCCGACGCCGTCGGGTTCATCGACTCCCTCGGCTGGCCGAGCGCGCACGTGGTCGGGCACGACTGGGGCGCCGCCGTGGCCTGGGCACTGGCCGCCCGGCGACCCGACCTCGTCCGCAGCCTCACAGCCCTGTCCATCCCGCATCCCGCGTCCCTGGCGCAGGCGCTGGCCACCGACCCCGAGCAGCAACGGCTGTCGGCGTACATCGGGGTGCTGCGGGGCCCCGAGGGCGAGGCGGAGGCCACCTTGCTGGCCGATGACGCTGCCCGGTTGCGCCAGGTGTACGCCGGTGCCATGCCCGAGCATTTGGTCGATGCCCACGTCGAGGTGCTCAGCGAACCAGGGGCGATGACGGCGGCGCTGAACTACTACCGGGCCATGCGTGGCCGCGAATGGGCCGAGTTGCCAGAAGTGCGAGTGCCCACGACCTATGTGTGGGGGGACACCGACGCCGGTATCGGGGCGGTGGCCGCGCACGGCTGCGCCGAGCACGTCGCCGCACCCTTCACCCACCTTGTGCTGCCGGGTGCCGGGCACTGGCTACCGGAGGCGAATCCCCGCGAGGTCGCCGACGCGATCATCGCGCAGGTAGCCGCGGTCGCGTGACCACGGGTTGAGGCGGCCGTTGTTGCTGTTTTCGCGGGCTCAAAGCAACAACAACGGCCGTTTGAGGCAGGTCACGTTTCGTCATAGTCGATGTACGGATTAAGGAACTCCCGCCCCCACAGTCCGGCTCGTTCGGCCACGGTCAGGCGGGCGAGGTCGCAGGCCTCCTGCCAGTACGTCACGATCGCGCCGCGGACCCGGTCGATGATGTCGTCGGCGTCGGCTGCGGACAGGTGGAATTCAGCGGCGACGGCGCGGGCCAACCGCAATTGGCTGGCCCGGTCCCCGGCACGGGTGATGGCGATCGCCTGACTGGATGGGTCGGTGCTGCGGATCTGGGGGGCCAAGTCGTACGCGGGGGTGAGGCGAAGCTCGGCACCGTCCCAGAACGCGGCGTGGTTGCGTAGATGGTCGTCGTTGTTGCCGATACAGATGTTGAATACGAGCCGACTGAACATCTCGGTCAGGTCGGCGCGAGGGTCCGCCCACGGCCCGGACCGGATCGCGGCGGCAAGGTCTGCGTAGCTGGCGTGCCGTGCGTTCATCTCGGCGAGTCCAAGGACCGTGAGCAGCGACACGACCGGTCGGCGCACAGAGTCCGCACCGTGGGCCGCGCCGGCGGGGACCCGGTCGAAGCGGTCGATCAGGAGTATGTGGCGGCCCCGTACGGTGATGAGTTCGGTGCCTGGAACGGTGAGACCGGCGAGCCGGGCGAGGTGCACGGCGACCGCTTCGGCCTGGACCACCGGACGGCTGTCCGTCGTGGTGGAGAACTTTGCGATCAACTGTCGAGGCCCTTTGGTGAGCATCGCCTTGGGGCGGGCTCCTCCGATGGACGTCCCGTGCTGGGCCGCGGCCGCCAGTGCTGCCGGGATGGTGTGACCGGCCTCAACGAGGTCGGTCAACTGCAGTAGTTCGTCGAGCGTTGCGGCGTCGTTGCGGGCGACGTACGGGTGGGGCAGGACCTGAAAATCCACTGCACCGGTGCGGTTGCTGCCCGATCGCAGCAGGTACGTGACCTCGTCACTTTCGTGCTCGCGCCCTGTCTGCAGGTTGATGACTCGTCGCCCCCACGCGTCGGGCGCAGCGTCGCGCAGGCACGACGCCAAGGCGACCGGGTCACGGCCCACCTGCCCAGCCGGGTCGTACGTGTCGTCGGTGAGCGGCAGTTCCGGGGCGTACAGGGAGATCGAGTCCGCTCGCTCGAGGTAGCTGCGGGCATACCGGAACGCCAGGACCGATTCGCCGTACAGCTCGCGCCCGGTTGGGGCCAGGCCGCCAGCGACGACCGGAACGGTCGCGCCCGGAAGCCAGGCCCATACATAGACCGCGGGGGCGCGGCGGGGTGCCACGCCCGGGAGGCGCCGCTCAGAAGTCATTGTCGATGGTGATCGGCTCGTGGCGGACCCGTCCAGGCAACAGCGCCACCCGGGTGCGTTCGCGGTCCGCGACGCCGGCCAGCCCGGTGCTGTCGACGTGGAACAGCGGGACCTGGCAGAGGACTGCCGCCTCAAGGACCAGGCCGACGGCGGGTGTCGGTGAGCCATGTTCGATGCGGCTGATCAATTGGCGTCGCACGCCGAGGCGTACGGCCAGGTCCGACTGTGTCCAACCCAGTGCCTTGCGAGCGGCCGCAACCTGGGCGCCGAGAGCGGCGACCGCGTCCCGCGTGGCAGGCAGATACGCCCGCCGTTCCCGCACCTGACCACCCGGCATGGTTGAAGGATCGCACATAAGGGTGACAATGTTCGGTACGTCGACCACTAGGCCAGAACGCGACCCAGCGCGATACGTCAGACCAGCCAGCCGAAGACGACCAAGAGGACCGAACCCACGATCTCGACGCCACCAATGACCACCGGCCGCAGGGGTGGCCGAGCAGGACTGGCATGTGCGCGCGAGCGGGCGATCCGGCCCACCACCACGGCCCGCGCCAGCAGGAAGGCGAACGGGACGAACAGCCACGGCGACAGCCATGTGGCGATGACCAGCGCGACGAGGGCGAACACCCACGACGCCATCGCCCAGCGGGGATCCCGACGCTCCCGAATCAACGACTTGACCTGCAACGTCGCCCCGGTGAACGCCAGGAAGCAGGAGGCGGTCAAGGCCCATACATCGGCGGGCGCGAGGCCGATCGGCGGCGGTCGCAGTCCGGTGAAGCCGTCCACTCCGAGGGCCCACACCACCGGAACCGCCGAGGCCGAGACCCCGACCGAGATCAGGTCGTTCGTCAGCGACCGTTCGGCTCCGTGCCGGGCGAACCACACACCCAGCCCGTACGCCACCAGCCACGCCAGCCCGGCCCACACCAGCCACGGCCGCAGCGCCAACAAGACGACAACCAGCGGCGCGACGACCACCGCATAGACCCGAATGGGACGCAGCAGCCGGAGCCGGCGGGTCGAGCCGGGCCGGGCCCGTAGGTACGCCGTGCCGAAATAGCTCAACGGGTACGCGGCGACCCAGGCCAGCGTGAACACGATGTGCAGCGGAGTGGGGCTGGCCACGGACAGGCCGAGCAGCACCGGCACGGTCAGGAACGCCCAGGCCCCGTGCTGCGGCGGTAGCCAGGCGGAAACGGACACATCCCACCTTAGGCACGAAAGAAGCCGGGTTTATGTGGCCGACCGTCCCGTGTCTATGGGGCTGACTGCCGGGTTACCGTTGCCCGACCGGCATCCCTGGGTCGACACGCTGTCGACGGGGAGCCACCAGACCGAGGAGGTGGGCGTGGGCGGCTGGATGATGGCGGTCACGTTCACGCCCAAAGGCCGGCTGTATTACCTGGACCCCGGTGACCTGCGCCCCGCGGTCGGTAGTGGCGTGCTGTTCCCGACGTCACTGGGGCCCGAGGTGGCCACCGTCGCCTGGCCGGCGATGTGGGTGGACGACGACATCGCCGAGCTGCCTGTCTGTGCCGGATTGGCGCACCCCGCCGACGTGGCCCGCGACGCAGAAAACCGGCGTCGTCGCGCCCAGATCCGGGTCGCTGCGCAGCGGTTGATCCGCGAGGCGCAGCTGCCCATGAAGGTTGCGGCGGTCGATTGGGCGGACCGCAATCACGCCTCCGGCCGGGCCACCGCGACCGTCTTCTTCACCTCACCCAGCCGGATCGACTTCCGGCAACTGGTCTCCGACCTGGCTCGTACGTTGGACTGCAAGGTCATGCTCACGCAGCTCGGTCCCCGCGACGACGCGCGCGCCCAGGGCGGCATCGGCCCGTGTGGGCGGGAGACCTGCTGCTCCACCTTCCTGCACGACTTCGAGCCGGTCACCCTGCGGATGGCCAAAGACCAGGATCTGCCGGTCAACCCGATGCGGGTGTCCGGGGCGTGCGGTCGGCTGATGTGCTGCCTGGCGTACGAGCATGCCCAATACCTCGACTTCGCCGCCCAGGCGCCCGCCCCGGGTTCTGCCGTGGACACCGACGAGGGCCCCGGGGTCGTGGTCGGGCACGACGTGCCGCGCGACGGTGTCGTCGTACGGCTGGACGAGACCGGTCACCGCACCGTCTGCCCGCGTGCCTCGGTCTGCGTCCCGCGCCGCGAACACGAGGAACGCCACCGGGGTCGGGAGCGTCGCATCCGGCGGGGCCCGGCCACCGAGCCCACCGGCGACGACCTCGGAGACCACGCGTGATCTCATCCCGCACGATCATGATCGCCTCAGCTACCACGGCCGGGCTCTTCCTTGCGGGCTGCAGCAGCGCCTCCCCGACCGACCCCACCACGTCGCCGACCTCGACCACCGTCACCAGCAGCCCCTCGACCACCGGCGCGAGCGCAAGCGAGATCCCGACCGCCAGCCCGAACGTGGACCTGGCCCGCTTCTACGACCAGCGGCTGTCGTGGCGGGCCTGTGGTGGCTCATTCCAGTGCAGCACTTTGACCGTCCCGCGCGACTACGCCGACCCGCAGTCGGACACGTTCGACCTGTCCGTCGTCCGGCTGCGTACCCAGGGCAAGGACCGTATCGGCTCGCTGATCGTCAACCCAGGCGGCCCGGGGGGCAGTGGCGTGGAGTATGCGCGGGCGGCCCGCGCGATCGTCAGCGAGGACGTCCTCGCGCACTACGACCTGGTGGGCTTCGATCCGCGCGGAGTTGTGTCCAGCGACCCGTTGAAGTGCCTCACCGACAAGCAGACCGATGCGTTTCTGGCCGCTGACGGGTCACCCGACAATGCCGCCGAGGAGACCGCGCTGGTACGCATGTCCGAGCAGTTCGGCCAGGATTGTCAGCGGCGGTCGCCGCAGATATATCCCTGGATGGACACCATCTCGGCCGCGCGGGACCTCGACATCCTGCGGGCAGCCGTAGGCGACGAGCAGTTGTATTACCTGGGGAAGTCGTACGGAACCTTCCTGGGTTCCACGTATGCGGACCTGTTTCCCACCAAGGTTGGGCGGCTGGTTCTCGACGGAGTTCTCCCGCCGGACTTGTCCTTGACCGACGTAACACTGGGACAGGCCATCTCCTTCGAGGATTCCCTGCGCCGGTTCGTTGCCGACTGCCTCAAGCAGGACTTCTGCCCACTGCCGACCACGTCGGTACGGGCTGGGGTCGCACGCGTCCAGTCGTTCCTACTGAGCCTGGACAGCAAACCCCTTCCAGCCGAACCGGGACGCCCGCTGACCCAGTCGCTGGGGCTCAACGCGGTTCTCTCCTATCTGTACTTCCCGCCGAGCGACTGGGAATCTCTGCGGTTCGGCCTTGCCGACGCGTTCGCCGGGGATGGGTCGACGTTGCTGGCAATGCTCGACCAGCGCTTGCAGCGCAACTCCGACGGCACCTTTGCGGACAACTCGCAGGACGCCTTCTTCGGCGTCACCTGCCTGGACCGCTCCTTCGACGGGGGCGCCGATGAGGCGCGGGCACTGGCCACCCAGTGGGCAAAGCTCGCGCCCACGTTTGGAGCGGCCCTGGCCTGGGGGAACCTGCCCTGCGGTGACTGGCCGGCCCGCGCCGTCGGCACGCCGAAGCGGATCGCCGCCCCCGGTGCGCAGCCGATCCTCGTCGTGACCACCACGCACGACCCCGCAACTCCCTACCAATGGGGCGTCGATCTCGCCCGGCAGCTGGATTCCGCCGCCCTGGTGATCCGCGACGGCGACGGGCACACTGCCTACTTCGACGGCAACGCCTGCGTCGATAGCGCCGTGGACCGCTACCTGGTCGGCGGCAACGTCCCCAAGGCGGACGTTCGCTGCTGAAATCGGGCCGCCCCCCGGCCGCCGCCGGGAAAGCGCCGCAAAAGAATCTGGAAACTTGTTCGTAGGTTGTGCATCCAAGGGGGCCCTCGGCGCGGAAGAAGGGTCGACGGGCCACGAAAGGCGGGGCCCCACTCGACAACTCGGAGCAGCGACATGACCGTCTCTCGTACTCGAATGGCCGCACTCGCGCTGGCAACCGCCGCGCTCCCGGCCTCGCTCGTCCTGGCAGCCGCCCCCGCGAACGCTGCGGATGGCGCCATGGTTTCGGTGCTGCACGGCATCCCCGGCGCCACCGTCGACGTCTACGTCAACGGCGACCTGACCCTGGACGACTTCAAGCCGGGCGACCTGGCCGGCCCGCTGACCCTGCCGGGGGGCACGTACAGCGTGGAGATCACCGACCCGACGGACAAGGCCAAGGTCATCATCGGCCCGGCCGACATCCCGGTCGAGAACGGCATGAACTACACGATCGTCGCCTACCTCGGCACCGACGGTCAGCCGACCGCCAAGCCGTTCGTCAACGACACGAGCATGACCAAGGCAGGCGAGGGACGGGTCACCGTCCGGCACGTCGCCAACGCGCCAGAGGTGAAGGTTCTCGCCGATGGCGCAACCCTGGTCCCGAGCCTGGCCAACGGCAACGAGGCCGTGGCCAACGTCCCGGCCAAGTCGTACGCCGTGGCCGTGGAGCCCGCCAGCGGCGGTGACGCCGTCTTCTCGACCGATCTGGCCGTCCAGGACGGCGTGAACACCATCGTCTACGCCTACGGCGACCTGGCTGGCGGCACGTTTGCCACTGCGGTGCAGTCGATCTCCGGCCTGGAGTCCATGCCAGGTGGAGTTCCCGCGGGTGAGGCCGGTCTGGCCAACGACGGTGCCGCCCTGCCTGGCTGGGCGTTGGCTGCCCTCGCCGTCGGCGTGATGGGTCTGGCGCTCACCGGTTCCAAGCTGGTTGCCTCCCGCAACCGGATCTGACTCGACGCGCCATGCGAAAGATCAACTCCCGGATGACCGCGGCGGCTGGGCTCCTCGTGAGCCTGGCCGTCGTGGCCGGTGTGACGGGCACCGTGATCATTCCGTCCGTCGCGACTGCGGGAGCTCAAACGGAGGCCGGCGTCGGTTCGCTGGCCGGAGTCGTTGCTACCACAGAAGCTGGTACGACGGCGGTGGGCAGGCCGAAAGTCGGTACGCCGAAACTGGCCACGCCCGAACCAGCCACCACGACACCGTCGGCAGCGCAAAATGCTCGGCCGCTGGTGTCGCAACCCACCATCCGGCGGGCTCCCTCGACGGTGAGGGCCAGCGCCGCACCGGCCCCGAAGCGTCTCCAGATCGCCTCGATCGGCGTGGTGGCGGCCGTCCGCCCGGTCGGTATCGACCGCGACGGTAACGTCGAGATCCCGAAGGACGGCCGCCAGATCGGTTGGTACCGCTTCGGTTCGGCCCCCGGGGATACTCGCGGATCGGCCGTGCTTGTCGGGCACCGGGACACCCGTGCGCAGGGGCCGGGCGCGTTGTATGACACCGCTGCGGTGTCGGTGGGGGACCCGATCGTGGTTACTCGGTCTGACGGCTCGCGGGTGGCTTACACAGTCGTCGAGCGGCGGCTGTACGAGAAGCAGGGCCTCGGCTTGGAGACCTTCTTCGCCCGGACCGGTGGACCCCGGCTCACCGTGATCACCTGCGGTGGTGCGTACGACCCGGACAACGGCGGTTACCAGAGCAATCTGATCATCACCGCGGTGCCGGCCGGTACGAAGTAGGTGCGGACAGGTGACTGTGGAGCTGGCGGAGCGCTTGCCCGGTAACGTGCCGGGGGTGTCAACGGTCTCGGACGCGGATGTCGCACAGGGGTTCGCCCAAGGCGATGAGCGCGCTCTGGCCGAGGCCTACCAGCGGTGGTCCGCGCTGGTGCACACGATGGCGATGCGCTCCCTCGGCGAGCGGACCGAGGCAGAAGACGTCACGCAGCAGGTGTTCGTCTCCGCCTGGCAGTCGCGTCACCTCTACCGGCCCGAGTCCGGCACCCTCGCGGGGTGGCTGTTGGGGATCACGCGCAATAAGGCCGCTGACCGGTGGAAGGTGCGGGAACGCGAGCGCCGCGCGGTGCTGGCCGTCGCCGCGGTCTCCGAGCCGGAGCCGACGACGCCGTCGAATGCCGAGGGGGTCGCCGACCGCGTGCTGCTGGCAGATGAACTGAGCCAACTCGGTCATCCGCAACAGCAGATCATGCGGTTGGCTTTCTACGAGGACCTCACGCACATGCAGATCGCGGCGCATCTGAGCTTGCCGTTGGGCACCGTCAAGAGCCACATCAAGCGGTCGCTGGACCGCCTGCGAACCCGGTTGGAGGTGGACCATGCAGCACTGTGACGACGAGACCCTCGCCCTGCTCGCCCTCGGTGAGCCGGCCGCTGGGCTCGGGGACGAGGAACACCTGGACCGCTGCCGGGTCTGCCGCGACACCCTGGTCGAACTGCAGTCGGTGGTAAAGACCGCTCGGGCCACGCAGGTCGAGGACCGACCGGTCCCGCCCCCGGCCGCGGTCTGGGATCGCATCACGGCCGAACTCGGCTTGTCCGGGACGGTCGATGGTCCGATGGGCGGACTTTCCTCGGAGCTGTCAACGGCCGTGCCTGCCGCGAACGTGGTCCCGCTGGATTCCCGGCGGTCGCGGCAGTCTGGACGGCCCGGGGGCAGGGCCGGCTGGCTGGCCGCCGCTGCGGCTGTGGTCGGCGTGCTGGCCGGTGTCGGCGGCACGGTATTGGTCAAGAACGCCGACCAGGCCACCGCGCCGGCGGTTTCTATCCTGGCGCGGACGGCGCTGGACCCGCTGGATGCGCCGGCCGCCCGCGGCACCGCAGTCGTCGAGGAGCACGACGGTATGCGCAGCCTGACGGTCGACGTCCAGGGGCTCGCGCTGCCGGCCGACTCGTTTTACCAGGTGTGGCTGATCGATAAGGGCGTCACCAAAATGGTCGCCGTCGGCGTCCTCAATACCGCCGAGCACGGCACCTTCGACGTCCCGTCGAGTCTGGATCTGAGCGCCTTCCCGGTGGTGGATGTCTCCCTTCAGCCGATGAACGGCAACCCCGCGCACTCCTCGGTCAGCGTCGTACGTGGGGTCCTGCCCGCCTGACCCATCGGTGCCCCGCCTGCATGGGTTGCAAGGGCTGCATGGGCTGCGCCGAACGGTGGAACGCACTTCAGCGGGGGCCGAGACGGCGTCCTCACCGAGCGCTGACCGGCCGGGACCGGTACATCGGGCGATGATCGCCGTTGCCCCGACCGTTCGGTGGATGGTCATTGGTTGACGTGCATGCACCCGCGAACGAACCTCCGGCTTGATCACATTCGGTGACGAGGAGGTCCAGCGGCTCCGGCTGGGCATCGCCCGCGACCGCGTATCGTTATTGAAGCCAGCAGGCCGACCTGCCGAAGAGGGTGTGTGACCCGGCATTCCTCCCGTTCGTATTCGGCGGTTCTCGTGCACCGCTTGAACCGCGGTCGGGTGGCCGGTCAGGCGGGGGTTGGCTGCACATGATGGGACGTCGATCGACGCGGTGGCGCCGGCGGGACAACGGGGCGCGCCGGGCCATGGTTGCCGTCACGATTGCCTTCGCGTTGGTCGCGGCTGGCAGCGTCGCCATGGTGCGGCTGACCACGGCCACGGTTGATGACCCCGGCCGAAGCGCGATGTGGCAGGTCGTGGGAGATGAGGTTGACTTCGACATCGTCGACGTCACCCTGACCAGCGCACCGGCGACCACGAGGCAGCTGTCACTCGACCAGGCCGCGGCCCGGTCCGGCAGCGGCTCGGCATCCGCCGTGGCGGCACCCGCGGTGGCAGCACCCGCGGTGGCAGCACCCGCCATAGCTGTCTACGGGCGAGGCGTCGGCGCGGTGGGGATCACACCCGCAGCACAACCGACCCCCGGTGCCCTGCACGCCTCGGCCGCCGCGCCCTCGATCCGGTTCGCCGCCGCGACGATCCCTGGGACCGTACGGATGGCCAGCAGCGTACGGACGATCAGGGCGCCACGGCCGGGGGACAGCCTCGTCTCCGCGCTGGAGTACATGCGCAGCCAAGGCGCCGACCCCCGGTTGGACCTGTCCACCGGCTCACCACGATTGGTCGACAAACGCGGGCTGCTCCCGCCGATCCCGCTGACCCGCGATGGCACGGTCGCCGGTCCCGACGACAGCACGGCGAGCCCCCCGACCACGCCGCCCTCGGCAACACAGCCCCCAACCAAGGTGACGCCGAACCCGCCGCGGACCACTGCGACCCCCGCACCCCAGACGCCCGGGCCCTCGACGTCCCAGCCCGCTCAGCAGCAGCCCTGGGGTGCCCGGCAATGGGCCCGACCCACCGATGTCGCGGTAGCCAATCGACTGCGAGCCCATCCGGCGGTGCGGTACGTGAGCGTGTACGCCCCCGGCCGCGCACTGGTCAGCGTCGCGCGAGGCGTGCGCGTGGCCGAGCTGCCGGGCATCGCGCAGGCACACCCGAGCGTCACCGCGCAGCCGCAGGCCAGCACCCCGCCCGCCGCAGACGACCCCAGTTGGACGCGGTGGTGGCTGCAGGGCCCCACCCAGGCCGCCGCCGGGTCCGCCGACACGCCTCGCGTCGACGTCGGGGCGAGCCGTGCTTGGGCCCGGACCAAGGGCGCCGGCGTCGTCATCGCCATCCTCGACGACGGGGTGGACCTGTCCCATCCGGAACTCGCCGGCCGGATCTGGACCGACCCGGACGAGCCGTGCGGCTCGAAGGTCGACGCTGACGGCGACGGCCTGGTCGGTGACTGCCACGGCTGGAACTGGATCAAGGCCAGCCCGGACGTGGCCAACCTGCAGGCCAGTGGCCTCAGCGCCGCCAGTCACGGCACGGCCGTGGCGTCGGTGGCCGCGGGCAATGCCGGCAACGGCTTGGGCGCGTCCGGGATCGCGCCGCAGGCCAAGATCATGCCCATGGTGATCGGCCCCGGGCACGGGCAGCCCTTCCAGGTCGCGGTGGTCCCCAGTGCCATTCGGTACGCGGTCGATCACGGCGCCAGTGTCATCACCTGTCCCTTCGGCGGCGCCTGGGCCGTGTCGCCCCAGGTGCGGGACGCGATCCGCTATGCAGCCGCGCGCAACGTCCTGGTGACCTTCCCGGCGGGCAACGACGCGGCGGATCGGGATACGGGGGAAGCCTGGGCGACGGTGGCGCTGCACGACGAGCCCAACGTCCTGGTCGTGGGTGCCAGCGACGAGCGTGGTGAGGTCGCCACATTCAGCGCGTACGGCCGGCGCAGCGTGCACCTGTTCGCTCCGGGAGCCGCCGTCACCGTCGCTGCGACCGCCGGTGTCTCGGCCCAGCGGGGCGGATTCTTGACTTTGGACGGCACCTCGCTGGCCGCGTCTCTCGTTTCCGGGGCCGCGGCCCTGATCCGCGGCGCCGAGCCGGCCATCACCGCCGCGGAACTCAAGGAACTCATCCTGTCCACGGCCGCCCGAGCGCCTGCGTACGCAGAATCGGTGTCTGGCGGACGGCTGGACATCGCCGCGGCGATCAGTCGATTGCCCCCCGCTTCGTCCTGAACCAACCATCGCCCCAAGTGAGCAGCCGCACTCCCGTAGCCTCGATAAAATCAGCCGCACGTGCTGCGACTGCCGCACAAAGGAACGATCAAGCAACTCCCGCCCGGTTTCGATGTGGACACCCACTTCCGGCCGCGCTACCGGCCCTGGGAACAGCGGATGTGCTTCGTCCCGGACGGCGACTTCTTCGCGGCCATCTCGGCCGGTACGGCGAATGTCGTGACCGATGAGATCGCGGGTTTCACCCCGACCGGGTTGGTGCTTCGATCGGGCCAGGAACTGCCCGCGGATGTCATCGTCACGGTGACCGGCCTCAACCTGCTACCTCTGGGCGGGATACCGCTGACAGTCGACGGCGAACTCGTGGTCACGTCGGAGCACGTCGCCTACAAGGGCATGATGCTCTCCGACGTGCCGAACATGGCGTTCGCCATCGGCTATACCAACGGCCCATGGACGTTGAAAGTAGATTTGGTCTCCACCTATGTCGTACGGTTGCTTCGCGCCATGAAGGCGCGGGGATATGCGGTCGTTCAACCGCGACTCCCCGCCGAGCCGACGACGACCTCGCCGTTCATCGAGATGGCGTCGGGTCACTTCGAACGGGCCCGCGACAGCCTGCCCCTGCAGGGCGACCGGGCTCCCTGGCGACTGGCGCAAAATTTCGCCAAGGATGCGAGACTATTCCGCGGTCCGGTCAACGGCGAGGGTTTGGAATTCCGTCGCGCTCGTGCGCAGGCCTGACGCACGTGCATGGTCAACCGTCGGTACGGTGGCGACCGTGGACTGTGAGGACTGGCTGGTTCGCGGGCTGTCGGCGGGGTGGGCGACCGACCTCGCCGTCTGGCAGCTCAGCGGATCACAGATCGAGGATCGCGGAGATCATCTCGTCGTAAGAACCGCGTCCAACCCGGACTACCACTGGGGAAACTGCCTCGTCGTCCTGGACCCGGAGAGTGTCCATGACGGTGATCGGTGGGCGTCGGTGTTTGCGGCCGAGTTTCCATGGGCCGACTGGCTGGCTGTGGGCCTGTCCCGACTGCCCAAGGAGGTGACTTCCTGGCGGCAACTCGGTGCGATGGTCGAAGTGGACGAGGTCCTCACCACCACGACGACACCGGCCCACGCGCCGCTACCGGTGGGTTACCACGTCCGGCGGCTAGCCGGCACTGACTGGGAGGCGCACGTGCGAAAGGAAATACTCGGCAACACCCGGAGCGGGCAGGAGGAGCCCGGCTCGTTCGAACGGTTCATCCGCGCCCGGGTCGACGAGCGCCGGGCCTTGTCCGACCGCAACGAAGCAGCCTTCTTCGGCGCCTTCGCCGATACTCTTGATGACGAAGCCCTGGTTGCCGACCTCGGGATCGTCGTATGCGGCTTGGTCGCCCGCTACCAGAGCGTCGCGACCGATTCCGCGCACCGCGGTCGCGGTCTTGCGTCGCACCTACTAAGGGTCGCCGCGGCCTGGTCGGCCACCCGTGGCTGCACCAGTTGGGTGATCATCACCGAATCCACCAATGCCGCCGGTCGGGTCTACCGCCGGGCCGGTTTCCAACCAACGGCCAGCAACGCGCAGGCCTACCGTCCACCGCCCCGATGAGGAGGTGCACATGCCTGCTACGTACGTGTGCGAGTTCTGCGGCTTCAGTGGTATGGATCTAGACGAGAGCGATGTGGACCGGGTCCAATGCAGCCAGTGTGGCGAACTGGTCGTGCCGCTCCCTGAGGTCTAGCCGCATCGGCCGGGCCAACAGGCAACGAGTATTGGATGGCATCTAGGGTCGCGGCCATGTCCTCGACTGCTCCGACCGCTGCGCTGCCGCAAACTCGTCCTGTCCGCCGAGTTGCGCTGTATCTGCTGGGCCTGATTGCCGGTCTACAACTTATTGACCCCAGCGTGGCCAACGTGGCGATCGTGGCGGCTGGTACGGATCTGGGTTTCTCGGCCACGACGCGAGCACTGGCAGCCAGCATCTCTACCCTGGCCCTAGCCGCGACGGTGCTCGGCTCCGGGATCGCCGCCGACCGACTCGGTCGCCGTCGGGTCCTAATTGCCGCCATGTCGTTGGCCATTGTCGGGAACGCCATCGTCGCAGTCTCCCCGGTCACGGTTGGGTATCTGGCCGGTCGCGCCTTAACAGGCATCGGCGTCGGTGCTGCACTGGCCGCCACGTTCGCCTATGTCCGATTCATCAGCCCGCCGGAGAAGGTGAGCTCGGCGTTGGGCGTCTGGAACGCGGTCATGCTGATGGCGATGATCGTCGGGGTGCTGGTCGGTGGTGCCCTCGCCGGGGCGAACTGGCGGCTGGCCATGCTCCTGGTTCCGGTCCTGGCGGCGTTACTGATCCCGCTGGTGCTGCTCTGGTTGCCGCCGATGCCGACCACTGGGTCGGGTCGGGTGGATATCCTGGGGCTCGTTGTGATCGGCGCCTCGATGGTGTCCCTGCTGCTGGGCATCAGCGCCGCCTCCGCATCGGTGACCTCGCCGGCGTGTTGGGGCCCTGTTCTGGGTGGGCTGGTTGGCTTCGGCCTCTTTGTGCTGATCGAGTCCCGGTCGGCCGCCCCTGCGTTCCCAATCTCGATGTTCACCCATCCGGTGTTCGTCGCGGCCGTCGTCGCTGGTATCGCCTGGAATCTCGGCCAGGCAGTCGTGCAGTTGTCGGTCAGCAACTTCTGGCAGTACGTGAACCGGCTGGGCGCCTTTGAGGTGTCGGCCTGGCAGATGCCGCTACTGGTGACCACCGTCGTCGCGTCGTTGGCGGTGGGCCGACTATTGGCGCGTAGCCCGGCGGGCCTGGGCCGCATACTCGCGGTCGGTTTCGCCGCCTTCGTCGCCGGCTATACGGTCCTGGGACTTGTCGGCCCGAACACATCCCCGGGATGGTTTGTCCCCGGGATGGTGCTCATCGGGATCGGCATGTCTGCGGTCAGCGTGCCGCAGTCGGTCATGTTCGTCGCCCAAGCGCCGCAACGGTTCTTCGGCGCGGTGACCTCATTCCGTACGACCGTCGGGCAGCTCGGCTATGCCATCGGCCTGGCGGGCAGCGTTGCTCTGGTGCAGATTCTCGGCCAGTCGTCCTTCGTCAGCCGGATGGCCGAGTCGGGCGTGCAGCCAGCCGCTCTGGGCAGTGATATCAGCGAGGTGAAACTGTTCGTTATGAAGGGGACTGAGCCGACCACCCAGGCCGGCCGGGAGGCGCTGCAGGCGGCCGCGGATGCCTACGCCGGCGGTTTCAACACCACCATGCTCGTTACCGCCGCAGTGATGACCATCTTGGGTCTAGCGACCGTGTTGCTGCTGGCGAGGTCTCGCCGTTCGCACGGCGACACCACCGCTACCTGATCACCCCGCTGGTTGCAACTGCTCACGGTGCTGCCCGACCCCGTGGTAGCCACCGGGTCGGAGTAATGACGTCGAGTGTTGTTCCACTGCCACCAGTCAGGCGTGTGTGTGGCTCCCGGCGCAGCAGGCCGGCATCGCCCCTCGTAGGTGCGCGTGCGGCGCCGGGTCGGTCTCGGCGGTGGCGGCAACGAAAGAATCCAGGTCGACGCAGTCCCCGCCCAGCCAGGTGCCGAGAACGGTGATATCGGTGGCCAATCGAGCCGGGTCCACCGCGTACGGGTCGGCGGACAGTGCCACGAAGTCGGCCCACTTGCCGACCTCAATAGAGCCGAGAACGTCATCGCGGCGCAACGCATACGCCGCGTTCCGAGTGTGCGCGCACAGCGCCTCGTCGATGCTCACTGCATGCTCCGGCCCATGCACCGCGCCACTACTGGACGTACGGGTCACGGCGGTCTGCATGTTCAGCAGGGGAGTGGGCGGGGATACGCTGCCGTCATTGTGGAACGACGGGTGCAGCCCGGCGTCGAATGCCTCCCGGAACTGCTGCCAGTGCGAGCCGATCTCAGTCGCGAACATCTGCCCGTCCAGTAGGTCGCCCCAGTAGTACAACTGGAACGGCGACATCGACACGACCACGCCGAGTTCGCCGGCCCGCTGCATCGCAGGTTCGCGTACCGCACCGAGGTGCTCTGCACGCCAGCGGTGATCCGTACCCAACAGGCCGTGTTTGGTCAGCGCCCGCTCGTAGGCATCCAGGAGTACGTCGAATGCCAAATCCCCATTGACGTGGAAGGACATCTGCCAACCCTGCGGTACGTGCGCATCCAGGATCGCATCGAGTTGCTCCGGGGTGTAGTTCATCGCCGCCAGGCCGCCTGGGTCCGGCGGAATCCCGGCGCGGCGCACGGCTGGGGTGTCCAGATAGCCGAACGAGGTGGCGACGTTGCCGATCCACGGGGATCCGTCAGTCCACAATTTCAAGCCCCGCTTGGCCAGCATCGATTCCGGTGCCGTGGTGGTCAGCGGCGCACCGCAGTCCGGATCGGTGGACATGTGGTAGAGCGACATGCGCAATGGGCAGCCAGGCATCTGCGCGAGTGCCTCGTAGCCACCGCGCTGGGAACTCTCAAAGGCGAGCTCCGCGGCGGAGGTGACTCCGGCCGCGGCCAGTTGCGCGTAGTACAGCGCCCCGCTGTGCAACGGGTGGGCACTGAGGACGTGCAGAACTGGGTTGGCGAAAGCAAAGACCGCCGGGGACTCGGTCGCGACACCGGTTAGGCGCCCGTCCGGTCCCCGATCGAAGTGACCGCCGACCGGATCGGCCGGCGGCACGACATCCCAGCCCAGGTGCCGCAGCAGAGCCGTGGTCGCGTACGCGGCATGCCCGGAGTTGTTGATGACCACGACCATCCGGTCACCGAAGATGTCATCCAGGACGCTGGCGTCCGGCGCAGCGCAGCCGTGCAACAACTGGTCGAACCCGAAGAAGGCCAACGGTGTCTCGTGGGCCGGCGCCGCGGCGATCGCGGTCCGGAACACGGCGACGATGGCGTCCCAGTCGGGTGCTACCCACGGCGCTATGTAACCGGCTGGCGGCATCGTGGAAACCCCGGACAGCAGGGGATGGCTGTGCGGCTCGATGAAACCCGGCAGTAATACCGCATCACCGAGGTGGTGCTCATCGGCGTCCGGAGCGACCGCCCGGCAGTCCGCCAAGGAGCCCACTGCGGAGATCACCCCATCGATGACAGCGACGGCATCGGCCACGCTGCGTTCGTCATCCATCGTCACGATGCGCGCGGCGGTCAGGATGGTCCGGGTCACGGCAGAGCCTCCAGGTTCGCGGCGGGTCCGCGCGACGCTAGCAGCGCACCGGTTGTGGATGCAGTGCGAAGGCGGGCGGCAGCCGGAACAACCGGATTTGCCTTCGGCTCGCATCCGGGGTCCGTGCTCGGGAAGTATTGGCGTCGTGTGTACGAGCCTGCGGATGCCCGCACGAGACGGAAGTGTTGTGGTCGGCCGGACCATGGAGTACGCCCTGCCATTGGCCTATCAGGTTGTCGTGGTCCCGCGGGGGTATCCCCAGGTCAGCGTCGCCCCGGATGGTGCTGGGCGGCAGTTCTCCGGCCCGCACGGCTTCGTCGGGGTCGCGGTGGGGGACAGCACGATGTTCGGGTTGACCGTGGACGCCATGGACTGCGTCAGTGACGGCGTCAACGAGTGCGGCCTCTATGCCGGCTTGCAATACCTGCCGTCGTTCGCCGACTACCCGGATGTCTCGGCGCTACCCCGCTCCGACGTCCTGACCCCCCTCGATGTGGCCTCCTACGTGCTCGCCTCGTGTTCCACCGTGGCCGAGACATTCGACGCAGTGGTCGACTTGCCAATCGGTGCGGTCCCCACACCGCCGATCGGCGTCGCGCCTTTGCACCTGATCGTGCACGATCGCGCCGGGGCTGCGGGAGTCGTGGAATGGACCGACGGGGTGGTCCACTGTTACGACAATCCACTCGGCGTTGCCACCAATAGCCCCAGTTTCCCGTGGCACCTGACTAACCTGTCGAACTATGTGCACCTCACGGCAAACGACCTGCCGCCGGTGCAGCTGGAAGGCATGACCATCTCGCAACTCAGTTACGGCAGCGGAACACTGGGCCTGCCCGGCGACGTGACCAGTCCTACCCGGTTCATCCGTGGCGTGATGTACACCCAGACGGCGCTGCGCGGCGCGGACGCCGCGGCGACAGCCGAGGTGGTCCGACACATCATGAACAACTTTGACATCCCCAAGGGTTTGACCCGCAGCCCCAGCCCGGACAACGTCGACACGGGCGACGATCCCATCGGCGACTACACCGCGTGGACGACGATCATAAGTCTTGGGGACGAAGTGAAGTACGAGATCCGCAGCTACGAGGATCCCACCTGGCGGGTGGTGCAGCTGGGTGAGCTGGACTTCGGCGCCGACGGGATCTGCAGGGTGCCGCTATCCCAGTCTTGGCAGGGCCTGAATGCAAGACAATACGCATCGCCGCCGTGAAGCGACCTGTCCTCACCCGAGGGCGGACCGGTAGTCCATGGCACATGAGTGACACAGGGGTGCTCGCATGCAACGCGGTCCCGCCACGTCGCAGCCGTGCGAAGACCCCGGGGTCTCGGGAACCTCGGGGTCCTCGCGCGCTCGACTCCCGGGAGAGAGCCGAGCGAGCGCTGGGTGAGATGTCGTGCGGATCGCCAATGGAAGCGATGCGTCAGACGGTGACTTTGACGCTGCCGGCCTGGGACGAGGGTGCCTCGTCAAACTCTTCCTCGGCGAACGTCGGGTCGTCGAAGGCACTCTTCATCCGTGCGATCTTGTAGATCACCAGGCCGAAGAGGCACTTGGCGAGCACGTCTGCGACCGAGTACCCCACCTGCCGTGCGACGAAGGCATCCGCGCCGCTGAGGCCGAACACTGGGAACAGGTACGAAATCGGATAGACCAACCAGGTCGCAATGAGTAGAAGGCGAAGGCGACCGACGGCTGCCGCGACCTCCTGAGGCTGCCGATTGAGCGACTTGGTGAGCTCGACGAAGAGCACGTAGAGGATGAACAGGAAGGGGATGGTCGACAGGGTGCCCCAGATCAGCTTGGGAGCGGTGTCCGCAACGATCTCGCCCGGGTAGCCGAGCACGATCATCAGAGCCGAGGCCGGGATGAGCTTGGTCAGCAGGTTCGATCGCGTCGCCTTGGGCAGGGCCAGCACGGCGACGGTTTCGAGTAGCAGCAACGGGACCGTGAGCAGCCAGTCGACGTAGCGATAGGCCTCGTTGAAGCCCTCGGGGGTGAGCATGTAGGTGCCACCGAGCGATTCAGGTACGTAGGCGGCGTTGAACGAGTTGAAGATTCGGAAGTAGTGGTAGGCCGCGATCCCGCACACCAGGGCCGAGATAACAATCGCCTGGCGGTATCGAGGCAGCACCCGCCGCTGAGAGACCAGCAGGAAGATCGAGGTGAAAAGCATCGAGGCGAGCGCGAACGAGAACACGTTGTAAATGGCCTGAAACTGCGTGCTGGATAGGGAGATGACGGACGAGGACATAGTGACTCCGTGACGCCTGACTCGAATGTTGGCCGTCGTCTCCCGGAACGGCGGTCCCGGGGTCCCGGGATTTGTCAAGGGTGAGGTCGTGCGACCGGGACCGCAAGTTGAGCAACGTGCGGCGCGGTTTGAGCCGCCGCCTGGCTCCGATCCGTGCCTCGACCCCTACCCCCCAGCGACGCGCCGAACTGCCCTACCCGCTCAACTGTGCAGACCCCTCATCCGGCGCTCCTCCCGGCCGATGGGGACGTTCAAAGGCCACTAAAGGAGCGTCCATGCGCGGCATCACGGCTCGGCTGGTCAGCAGTGTCGTTGCTGTCCTCTTCGTCACCCTCACCGCGCTGATTGCGGTGGTGGCCATCCGCAGCGACCAGGTCGGGCACGACCAAGTCGACCAGTACACGCAGGCGCTCGCGGGCGAGTACGCCGCGACGGTCCAGGGGCAACTCACGCGGGCCGTGGCGAACACGGTCGACGTCGCGAACACGCTCGCGGCGCTGCACGAGGCCGATAATCCCTCGCGTGCGGCGGTGTCCCAGGTGATAAGGGCGGCCCTAGCCTCGCACCCCGACTACGCCGGCGCCTCCACCGCATGGGAGCCGGACGCCTTCGACGGTCTGGACGCCAAATTCGTCGGAACTGCGGTGAGCGACACCACCGGCCGGCTACTTCCCTACTGGTTCCGCGACGGGGACGCGCTGTCCGTCACACACCTTGTCGACTACGAGGACCCGGCCGTGGCGACCTGGTATCACGGGCCCAAGGCGAGTCTGGCTCCCATCCTTACCGAGCCGTACGTCTACCCGATCAACGGTGTCGACGTCCTCATGACCACCGCCGCCGCTCCGATCGTCGAGGACGGCAAGTTCCTCGGCGTGGTGACGGCGGACATCGACCTGACGACGCTGAGCGAGACCCTCGGTGCCATCACCCCGTACGACACGGGGTACGTCTCGCTTCTGACCGACGCAGCGACGGTGGTCACGCACCCGGACGCTGAGCAAGTCGGCAGCACCCTCGCTGGCGACCTCGCTGCGACCGCCCTCGATGTCACCGCCAACGGCGACCCGTACCTCGATGTGATCGACGACCCGGTGCTCGGCACAGCCGCGGTCACGGCGATCGCACCGATCCAGGTGACCGACAGCCAGCGTTGGACGCTGCTCGTGTCCGCACCACAGGGCGTGGCCATGGCGACCATCACGGCGCTGCGCACCGCCACCATCGTCCTGGGCGTCCTGGCTCTCGCCGTCGCCGCAGCCGCCGCGTGGTTCGTCGGCTCGCGCCTGACCCGCCCCATCACCCGGCTGCGCGACCGGATGATCGACATCGCCGACGGCGACGGCGACCTGACCCAGCGCGTCGATGACCAGCGGACCGACGAGCTCGGCGTCCTCGGGGCCGCGTTCAACCGCTTCGTCGTACGGGTCGCGGAGACCGTCTCGGCGATCGGCGGCCAGGCGACCACCCTCAACGGTGCGTCCGACGAGCTTCGTGGGGCGTCCGCCCAGCTGTCGGGTCACGCAAACGACACCGCGGCGCGCGCCGAGATCGTCGCCTCGACCGCGCAGGACGTCAACCACGAGGTCACGACGTTCGCAGCTGCGACGGAGGAGATGGGGGCGTCGATCTCCTCGATCGCACGCAGCGTCAGCGAGGCGTCGAAGATCGCCGACGAGGCCGTACGCGCGTCCCGTTCCGCCTCGGACGTCATCGCCAGCCTGTCCGGCAGCTCCGCGGCGATCGGTGACGTGGTGCGCACCATCACCCAGATCGCCGAGCAGACCAACCTCCTCGCACTAAACGCCACGATCGAGGCCGCGCGCGCCGGCGAGGCCGGCAAGGGTTTCGCTGTGGTGGCTGGCGAGGTCAAGGAGCTGGCGCAGGAGACCGCTCGCGCTACGGACGACATCGAGCGCCGGATCGCCGCCCTGGCCTCCGACGTCGAGCTCGCAGGCTCGTCCGTCGCCAGGATCGGGACCGTGGTGGACCACCTCGACGAAATCCAGACCATGATTGCCGGCGCCGTGGAGGAGCAGAACGCCACCACCCGGGAGATGGCCGCCGGCGTCAGCCGTGCCAGCGCCGCGACCGGGGACATCGCGTCCACCATCCGCAACGTCGCGATAATCGCCGGGCAGACAACGACGTCGGCGTCGGAGACCGCCGGCTCGGCCGAGGCCGTGGCGGGGGCGGCCACGGAGCTCCGCGTGCTTGTGGGCCGGTTCAAGGTCTGACGAGGGGTCCTGTCGTGGGTCCCGGGACCGGCCACCCCTTCCGGTGATTCTGCCGGTGCGGGGCCTATTGATGGAGCCGCCTTGGGGAGTCGAACCCCAGACCTCCGCGTGACGAGTTGGCCTGAGGGCGCATTCGATGAGGTGTGGGAGTGGCAGTTTGTGTACGTGCAAGCAAAACAGGTGCCGCGAACGGCCACATGCCAGTTGCGCACCTTGCCTGGCACTACCGGGCAATCGCGGTGGCGCAGGGGCCTTGGCGGTACGATGAAAACCAAACAACCTCGGACCAGAAGTCGGGGAGCCAAGTTAGAGGCGGCGCGCCCGGAAACCAGTCGAGCACCAGAATCCTTGGGGATGCCGGGTGCGCATTGCATCTGTGCCATTACAGTGCAGGCTCAATGAGGAGCCTTTGCGCATCTTCTCACAGGACTGTCGTCACCTTGCCAATTTGACTAAATCTACCTGGCTCGCGACCTGAACGCTGCGCGAGTGCGGTTGCCAGCGCTTGGAAGGGCAGAATCTCGGCGATCGGGCGAGCGGTATCTGACGTGATTTGTGGGATGACAATGGACTGTGTAGAAGAGTTGGGGTCGAGCCAGATGGTGTTGGCACCGACAGCGGCCAAAGTCTCGCGCATCCGCTGGTTTAGGGCCAGTTCCTCCTCGCCGCCGGCGAGGAGGAACACGGCCGTATCCGGTCCAGCCATGTCGAGGGGCCCATGCCGAAACTGCGGAGTACTCATGCCCTCGGCGTGGTGATGCGACGCCTCTTTGACGATCAGAGCGCCGGTTCTTGCCGCTGCGAGGGAGGATCCGCGACCGAGCACGAACAGGATCGGTTCTTTGGCTGTATTACCTAGCTGCGAGACATGCTCGTCCCATCTGATCAGATACTCAGCAACGCTATCGACTGCGTTGCGAAGGGAGGGGCGAGCGTCTCGGCCGAGCGCACCATCAACCGCCATCTGCGACGCCGCCAGAGTGTTGACATAGCTTCGCGTCGACACGCTGCTCTCGTTTCCGCAGCGCAGCGGAAGCACTGTCGCCGCGCCCTTGGCCAGCGTGCTGTCCAGTGCCTCGGTCATTCCCAGGACCACGGGTCGGACTGATGAGTACTTGTCCAGCAAAGCGACGGCTTCGGCGGACTCACCCGATTGTGAGGTGATCCATACCAGGGAACGCGCGGAGACAAAACCCGGACCGTACCCAAGCAGGTCCGCGGAGTCGACGTGCCAGGCCGGTAGCCCCGCGCGGATCAGGGATAGGAACGCCGGGTATGTGCCCGCGTCCGACGAGCCCATGCCAGTCATCACGATCCGGTCGTAGCCGTCGAGTCGGTCCAGCACTCTTGCAACGTCGTCGGGGAGTCCTGCGTCCAGCAGGTCCGCCAGGGCCTGCGGTTGGGCGTGGACGTCCGACACGAAGGGCGACGTGGGCGACGCGTTCATGAGATCCGGCATGCCGTTGAAACTACCACCAGACTCGTGCGAGTCAACCATTGACAGCGTTCGGGTTGAGTGCCTATCGTCGCCAACATGTCCGAAGCTCACACTCCTGCTGTGCTCCAGGCGCGTGGAATCACCAAGACGTTCGGTCACGTCGAGGCGCTGCGCGGTGCCGACTTCGATGTCGTACGCGGTGAGGTCGTGGCCCTGATGGGGGACAACGGGGCAGGCAAGAGCACGTTGGTGAAGGTGCTGTCGGGGACCATCCAACATGACGGCGGAACGATCCTTCTCGACGGGCACGAGGTGGCGTTCCAGTCGCCGGTGGAAGCCAGGGAAGCCGGTATCGAGACCGTCTATCAGGACCTGAGTTTGGCCGACACCCTCGACCCCGCCACGAATCTGTTCCTCGGTCGCGAGATTCGCCGGGCGGGTGTACTTGGTGCCCTCGGCTTCGTCGATGGCAAGGCCATGCGGGCCCGCGCCGAGGAGGTGTTCACCTCATTGAACCTCACGATCACGGCCGGGCATGACGCAGTGGGGAATCTGTCCGGTGGTCAACGGCAGGGCATCGCTGTCGCCCGGGCCGTGGCTTGGGCTCGGCACGTTCTGTTCCTTGACGAACCAACAGCAGCGCTCGGGGTGCGCCAGACCCGTCAGGTCTTGGACCTCATCCGTCGCGTCCGGGACACCGGCGTTTCCGTGGTGCTGATCAGTCACAGTGTTCCGGAAGTCCGGAGCGTGGCGGACCGCATCGAGGTGATGCGCCTGGGCCGGCGCGTGGGTGCTTTCGTCACATCTGCGTCCACGTCCGAAGACATCGTCTCGGCCATCACAGGTGCCACCACTGATCCAGACATGAGCGAGGTCGGCGATGAGTGAGGTAGTCCTCAAGCTCAGGAAGCTTGTCGCGCGTCCCACCACGACGATGCTGTTGATCCTGGTGGCTGTTGTGGTCGTCTTCGCCGTCCTAGCGCCGTCGTCGTTCCCAACGACCAACAACTTGCGGGGTGTCCTCAGCGACGCGGCGATCCTGCTCGTCCTTGCCACAGGAGCGACATACGTCATCATCACGGCCGGGATCGACCTGTCGGTCGGATCAGTGTTGGTGTTTTCAGCGGTCATCGGCGCCAAAGCGATGGAGGCCACCGGAGGAGGGGGGGCCAGTTCCATCCTGGCCGGGTTGGTGGGCAGCATGGCCGCCGGCGGCGCATGGGGGCTGCTGAACGGAGCTCTGATAGCGAAGGCCCACGTCCCCCCCTTCGTCGCGACACTGGGTAGCCTCGGTGCGGCCTACGGCCTGGCATTGGTGATCTCCGGGGGCGTCGACGTTCGATCTGTCCCCAGCGGGCTCGTCGAATTCGGTAACGGCCGCGTTCTGGGCATTCCCGTACTCGCGATCGTAGCCCTGGTAGTCGCCGCCTTGTTCGGAGTAGTACTGGCGCTGACGGTCTTCGGCCGGCGGACATATGCCATCGGTTCGAATCCCGAGTCGGCGCGACGAGCTGGGATCAACGTCGACCTACACCTTATGCAGGTCTACGCGATCGCTGGCTTGCTCGCCGGCGTGGGCGGCTTCCTATCGCTGGCAAGATACGGGACCACCACGATCTCGGGAAACACTCAAACCAACATGCAGGTGATCACCGCCGTGGTAATCGGGGGGACCAGTCTATTCGGGGGTATCGGGTGGATGCTGGGCACCACCATCGGCGTCTTCATCCCGATCGTCCTAGCAAACGGCTTCATCATCCTCGGAGTTGTCCCCTACTGGCAGTACGTGGCCGTGGGCATGGTCCTCGTCGTTGCCGTCATTGTCGACCAACGCAGGCGAATACGACAGGCCAATTAGCAAACCGTCAGTCACTCGTCCCAGAGGAGTTCGCGTCATGAGTCTCACCAAAGCCCTACGAACCAGCGCGGTGCTGTCTGCCGCCTTGGTCGTGACCCTCACCGTCGGTTCGTGCGGAGCGTCGAGCGACAGCGCGACCACCTCGGGCTCCCCGGATGCAGGGTCAGCAGCAGCCGAGAAGAACATATCGCTGATTCTGGGAACGATCAGTGATGACTTCTACAAGGCTGTCGAGTGTGGCGCGAAACTGGAGGCTGAGGTGAAAGGAGTCAACCTGGACGTCCAGGGTCCAGCCCAGTTTGACGCAGCCCTGCAGATCCCGATCGTGAACGCCGTGGCGGCGAAGAGCCCGCAAGCAATCATCATCGCTCCGAATGACTCCGGAGCGCTCATGCCACCGCTGAAGGCAGCTGTCGATGGCGGCGCCAAACTGGTGCTCTTCGACACCAACCTGGATGACACGTCCCTTGCGGCGGGTCATATCGGGTCGGACTACGTCCTCTACGGTCAGCAGGGCGCGGCCAAACTCGCGGAGATCATCGGCGACGAGGGGTCCGTCCTGGGCATCTTCTCGCCACCTGGGGTTTCCACCAACGACCTCGGCAGGAAAGGATTCCAGGATGAACTTGCCAAGCACCCCGGTATCAAGCTGCTTCCGTTCGAGTTCAGTAGCGGCGCGCCCGGTAAGTCCGCGGCGATCGTGTCCGCCGTCCTGGCGTCAAAGCCAGATCTCAAGGGAATCTTCACCTTCAATGGTGGAGATGCACAGGGCGTCGTAACAGCCCTGCGGGAGGCTAAGGCGGCCGACCAGGTGTCCTTCGTCAGCGGTGACGCTCAGCCGTTCCAGGTGGACCAGCTCCAGCAAGGCCTAGTGAAGGCCCTAGTGATCCAGCAGGCACGCACCATGGGCAAGACCGCCGTTGACTTCGCAATCCGTGCCATCGACGGTGAGCAGGTTCCAGCCGAAACGGCACTGCCCACCCTCGTTGGCACGTTGGACAATCTCACTGAGCCTGACGTCGCCGACAACCTGTACAAGGGCTGCTGACGCAAGTGACCGACTGGGCCATTGGCATCGATCTGGGCGGCACCAACATCCGGGCCGCCCAGATCGATGCCGTCGGGCGGCTCGGGCCCACGATCAGTGAGCCCGTCGATAGACACCCAACTGAGGCAGTGCCCTTCGGCCAGGTCGTCCGCCTTGTGCGACGGCTCATTGCTGAAGAGCCGACTGACCCGCCTATCGGCATCGGACTGGGAGTTACCGGTCCCGTTGATCCGGTCACCACTGTGGTCAACAACCCATTCACGCTTCCCGCCGGTATGCAGGGGAGCGTTCGCGACGCCCTCGCCGGATTCGGCGTACCCGTGCGCGTGGAGAACGACGCCAACGCCGCCGCTTTGGGTGAGGCGCGCTTCGGTGCCGGACAAGGACACCCGATCGTTTTGTGTGTCACGGTCGGAACGGGCATCGGGGTGGGACTGGTCAGCCACGGAAAGCCCTATTCAGGCACTGCAGGTGCCCATCCAGAAGCAGGACACTTGGTGATCGATCCGAACGGGCCGCTGTGCTACTGCGGCGAGAGGGGCTGCCTGGAGTCGCTGTCATCGGCTGGCGGCGTCCTGCGGCAAGCCCAGCAGGCGGGTTGGGCAGGCCCAGGATGGTCAGCGCTCGATGTATACGCTGCAGCATCTGCCGGCCAGCCCAACGCCGTGGCGCTGCTGAACGCGGCAGCTCACAAGCTAGCCGACGGGATCCGAGCATTGGTCACCGTGTACGCGCCGGATGTAGTCGTCCTTGTCGGCAATGCGCTCGGAGATCCGGACACGGTCTTGCCTATTGTTGCCCGTCGGATCGTTCGTGCCCCACTGCAACCACATGGAACGCAGGTCCTGGCGGGAAGGTTGGGTGGCATGGCTGGGTGTTACGGAGCAGCTGCCCTTTGTCTGGAGGTCTGGTGAAGAGTGACCGCCAGGAACGCATCTCTGCGCTTGTGCAGGCATCCGGACGCGTCAAAGTGACGGACCTGTCCCTGCTGCTGGATGTATCCGAGATGACCGTCCGCAGGGACCTGGAGGAACTCGAGGACCAGGGTGTACTGACCCGGGTTCACGGCGGCGCAGTTTCCACCACGTCTCGCAGCTTCGAACCCGGCTTCCCGGCCCGGGTCCGGCTGCACACAGCAGCCAAGAAGCGCATCGGTGCCGCCGCCGCCGCCCTCATCCGCGACGGGGAGACGCTGATCATTGACGCAGGCACAACCACCCTGCCCGTCGCGGAGGCTATGCGCCCCGACATCCGGGTCCGCGTGATGGCCCTGAGCTTGCACGTGGCCGACGCCCTAGCGGACATGCCCAACGTGACGCTGATGATTCCCGGAGGCCTTGTGCGCCACGGGGAGCGATCCTTCGTTGGCGGAATGGCCGTCTCCACCTTCGACTCCCTCACCTTCGACACGGTGATCCTGACCTCCGGCGGCGTTGACGTCGAAGCCGGGGTAACCGAATACGAGTTCGATGACGCCGAGACGAAACTCGCTGCCCTGCGTTGCGCGCGACGCAAGATTGTCGTAGCGGACGGCTCGAAGCTTGGCGCGGTCGCATTTGTGCGTCTGTGTCCCATCGACATGGTTGACATCGTCGTTACGGATATCGACGCTCCAGCGAACGCCGTCCAACTCATTCGAGCTGCTGGCGTCGAAGTCATCCTGGCCTAATCAAGTTAGGCGTCGACCCCGATACCAGGAGCAGGTCATGACCATGGAGCTTCGCCCCATCCGCTGGGGAATCCTCTCCACGGCACTCATCAACAAAAAATGGCTAGCCGGAGCAGCACGAACCGATGCGGCGACCATCGTGGCGCTCGCCAGCCGCAATCTCGCACGGGCTAGATCATACTGCGACCGCTGGGGCATTCCAAAGTCCTACGGCTCCTACGACGAGCTCCTGTCCGCGCCTGACATCGAAGCCGTTTACATCCCGCTGCCGAACGGTCTGCATCACACATGGACGATGAAGGCACTCGCAGCAGGCAAACACGTTCTATGTGAAAAGCCATACAGCGCGAATCCAGAGGAGGTCACTGCGGCTTTCGATCTCGCCGCGACCAAGGGTCTGGTCCTGAGCGAGGCATTCATGTTCCGCTACCACCCGCAGACGCGCCAGCTGGTCGGCCTGGTAGCTGACGGAACGATCGGCGACCTGCGCTTCATCAATAGCGCCTTCTCCTGGCCGACCGACGCGCCCGGAGACATCCGCCTCAACCCAGAACTCGGTGGCGGATCCCTGGTCGACGTCGGCTGCTACTGCGTCAGCGCATCGCGGCTATTGGCGGGAGAACCGCACCGTGTCACTGCCCAAGCCATCACCGGGCCCACCGGCGTTGAGGTCAGACTGGTCGCCACGATGTCCTTCAACAAGGATGTCCTCAGCCACTTTGATAGCGGTTTTCACCTCCCAGACCGCAGCATGCTTGAAGTTGTAGGGACCGACGGGATCATCCGCGTCGCCGACCCATGGCACTGCGCTACTGCGCACCTACAGATAACCCGACCAGGACGGCCACCACAAGTGCTAACTCCGGAGCCAGCCAACTCCTACCAGTTAGAGATCGACGAGTTTGCCTCTCAAGTACTCACCGGACAGTCGCGTCTGCTGGGCAGGGACGATGCCGTCGGGCAGGCAAAGGCCATTCAACGGATCTACCGAGCGGCCGGTGTCGGCCGAGCGGCATCAGACGATAGGGGCGAGTAACGCGCGAAGAAGAGCCTGCCCGACCTCGAGAACCGACTCTGATCTCCGGCCACCCGTGAGCGACAGTACGCCGGCGCGTTGACAGATCCACCAGTGGCGTCGACGGGTGCAGCGTCGACGGCAATTTGCACCATAAGCGCGTGGGGCGCACGGTCGGCTCCCCCCGGAATCAGAGCGAACACAACCAGCGGACGACGAAAGACCGCAGGCCGACAGCCCGTGTGCTTGTGGCGCCTCTCCGGGCTCATCGTCGCGCCGACATGCTGTCCGGGCAGACAGGCGAAGGGATGGACCCCGCGCCGCCGGGCCGAGAGGGCACGATCGCCGACCCGGACGGTGGGGGTGGGGAGGGCTACTGGCGACGTTGCCGCCGCCCGTCGTACATGCAGCGGTCCGCCCGGCCGATGGCCTGGTTGAGGTCTTCATCGGCCTCGAGCAGGGTCAGGCCGACGCTGATCGTGGTGATCTGTTCGAGCGCTGCGGCGAGTGCCGTGAACCGCATCTCGGCGTCGGCAAGGGTGCACCCGGCGAGGCCGCAGACGAACTCGTCCCCGCCCCAGCGGACCACCACGTCGTACGTCCGCACGTTCGCCAGCAGCTCGCGTCCGACCGCTGCCAACACGACGTCCCCTGCGGCGTGACCGTCGCGGTCGTTGACCTGCTTGAGCCCGTCGACGTCTATGAATGCCAGCACCAGCGACTCACCCGATCGTCGGACCCGCGCGGCAGTCTGGCGCAGTTGGTCCCTGCCTGCATCACGCAGCAACGTCCCGGTCATCTCGTCGCGGTAGGCGTTGGCGAGGTCCTGCTCGGATGCCGCTCGGTCACCGGCCGCACGCAACCGGTCGGTCGCGGACGCCATTCGGTCGTGGGCGGCGTCATCGCGGGTCGTGTGGTCCTGGGTCGCCCGAGATACCGCGCTGCGCGACTCGCGAGCCTGCGCGGCGTGGTCGCGGTCGGTCGCAGCGTCAGCCCGGGCAGCGGCAGCGTGCCGGTCGTCGGCATCGGCGATGCGGTCCTGCGCGTCGAGCCAGTGGTGGTCGGCGCTCTTGTCCGCGGTGTCGTCTCGTTCCTGCGCGGCGCTCCTGTCCGCGGCCGCTCGATTCCGGGCTGCTGCCTCGCCGCGGGCGTTCGCCGCGGCCGCGCGATCCCTAACGGCCAAGGCACGGTTCAGGGCCGCCTCCTGCGCGTCTGTGCCGCGCGCCTCGAGATTGCGGGCCTTTGCGGCGTCATCGCGGGCCTCTGCGGCGACATCGCGATCGCCGGCGGCACCATCGGCGTCGGTGGCCTGGTCCGCGCGCGACGGCACGTCCGACCCGGCTTGCTTGGCCTCGCTCATCGCGTACGGCCTTCCCGTGTGAGCCTCACAGCAGCCATGGTGTCCAACGGTGGCGACGAGCACGGCGGCGTTCGGACCGGCGCCTGCGGCCGGTTCCGAGTGCGCCGCCCTCCGATGCAGGCAGCCAAGGGTCGTCACCTCCCGACACTACGTCCGAGTGCGGACAACTCGCGGGTGCCCGGGGTGGAGTCAGGCGGGCACGACTCGACCGCGCACGGTGAATGTCTAGCCCAACTTAGGTGATGCAACGTCATGGCCGCACACCAAGGAGCGCCGGACAACTTCCACCACTACTGGACCGGGATCGGCGTTTCCATCGGTGCCGGGATCGGAATGCTGCTCGGCCTGCTCGGCCTGCTCGGCCTGCTCGGCCTGCTCGGCCTGCTCGGCCTGCTCGGGCGGGGAGGGGCGGCATCGCCCTCGGCGCGCGGATTGGTGTTGCTCTCGGCGCCAGTCTCGATGGCCGCAGACGTCGAGCGCAACAGGGCGACGGCGAAAACGCCCATCGACGGGGCGACGAGTCGTCCACCCCCGAAGCGTCTGGAATAGTGGTCAAATGTGCCGATCTCGCTCGGGTTTGAAGGTCGTCCCAAACAACTCCCGGGGCGACGCAGGGCGCTCGAACAACACCTGGTGGTTGTCTACCGAGGGCGCAACGCCTACGAGGGCAGTTGCGTCACGGATAGGACGTTTCCCTCAGGGTCAGTGAACCAGGCGACTCTGTCTCCGCCCGGAGTCGTCCAGATGCCGACCTCGTTCTGTCCCATGCCCTCGTATCTGGTGATGGCAACTCCGGCGTCCCCGAGCGCCTGCACTGTCGCGTCGATGTCTGGCACCACCCAACCGACGACGGTGTACCCGGTTGGAACATGTGCCTCGACGGGAACAATGCGCAGAGTTCCCTCTCCTGACGAGAAGACACAGGCATAAGGGTTCTCGTCCACCAGTTCCAGCCCTAGGACGGTTTCGTAGAAGTCACGAGTGCGCGCAAGGTCGGTCGCGGGTGCGAAGGCGACGAGACTGGCGGATCGGAGCATGACGAACCTCCCATGTGGGCCGACGAGGTCGTTGTCAGTCTGCCCGTCAAAGCGCAATGCGGGAGGGACCTCAAGCGCCCGGGACACGCCGTCAGCAAGGACCGGTGGCCGCGAGCAGGCGGGGCCTCACCCGCCCTTGCGCGAGCCAATGCTGACGGCACGTGTCGAACTTCCCCAGCCTGGACCTGCCGAGCCCGCAGCCGGGGTGGAGGAGCCCAGGCCGCTGAGTCGTTCCAACCGGGGGTTGCTGGCGCAAGGCGGGGCCCTCAGACGTGGAAGAAGGCCAGGGACTTCTGCATTGATCCGGACATCTCGGCGAGTTCGGCGGCGGCTCGTTGGGTTTGGTCGGCGCTGGATGCTGCCTGGGTG
>JBBQYX010000004.1:0-88606 GCA_038208295.1 Candidatus Nanopelagicales bacterium
GAGTCGTTCTTCGGTGTGCCCCTCGAGATCCAGGCAGTTCGTGACGTCAGAGAGGCCCTCGATCTGGACGGGGACCGCCGGGCTACAGGGTGATCCAGTTTCCGTGTTCGTCGCGGGAACGCAGTCCGGCGAGGTCGCCGACCGTCGCATGGGCAAACCTGGGTGTGTTCGTCGTCGCTCAATGAGTTGGCGGCCATCGTGGCCAGCGCGTGCCAACGACCCAGGACGGCATCGATGTCGGTGAGGTCGAACTCGGCGGCAGCGCGGACGAGTGCGGCGCGTATCTCGTCCTCGTACCGTTGCAACTCTCCCGAGACGCCGTGCTCGGCCAGCGCTGCGGCGAATCGCTGGACCGGACCGCTCGACCGCTACTGCGGTGACCGCCGCCATCGGCTGAGTATTGCGAAACTACTCCTCAGATGAGCCGGTATCCCGAGCGCCGGTATCGGTGGGCGATCCGGTCTAGAACGTCCCACAACAGATCGTCCGACAGTCGCTCGGAGAAGTCGGGCAGGCTGGGAAAGGTGTCGGCGGCCGGAGTCCACAGCGTGACATTGGGCCGATCGGTCAGAACGCTGCCGGTCCACAACCCGTCGAGGTCGGGAGACGCGGCACGGACGGCGCGAGCCCACGTTCGGCACACCGCGTGCGGCGCGGACGTCAGGGCGGCGGAGGCCCCGTTGCGCAGGCACCAGTCATCGGTCATTGTCAACAGCCGCAGTGGCCGCGTGGGTGTCCAGGAGGTGGCTCTGGGCGCCCCGCCGGAGGGATCGATCCTTCGGGTCTCCTGAAACATCTCGACTACTGCGGTGGCCAGGTCGGTGGCTGTGTACATCGCCCCCTCGCCGGGCTGGTTCCCAGCCGGTTGCCGGTGCGGCTCCCACCGGCAACTCGCCACCGGTCCCCACTGCCGCAACGTGTCCCAACCCAGAACGTGGGGCCCCTGCGTACGTTGGACTCGCCATAGGACACCCGTGTACGGAAGTACGTCATCGGCGGAGATCGTCAGCGGCTGGCGTGGAGCTCGGGGGCGTTTCGGGTGCCGCGTCACTCGCGGCCCATCCCGGTCAGCCAGTCCGCGACCGGGGCCGGGTCGCCGCCGCTGGCCAGCCAGTCAGCCGGGGAGCGGCCGCCGAAGTCCGGACGGGGCGTGGTCATGAACGCCGCGACGGCCAGCGGGTGCAGGCTCGCAGGGATCGCGGCGACAATCGCCGGCAGTCCGGGAAGGGTGCGCTGGTCGACGGTGAACTGCCACGTCGGCAGCCAGCGGCGGCTCGAGATCGTGAACGCCCACACGGTGCCGTCCTTCAGGCGGTGCGACAGCCGCGACGCGGACACGCCAAGCCGCTCCGCCGCCTGGCCGAGTGTCAGTGCCGACGCCAGAGTCTCGGCCAGGGTGCTGGCCGCCGTCAGGATGCGCCGCTGACGCAGGACGCCCTCCGTTTCCGGGTCACTGTCCAGGTCGGGGCCGCCGTGCTCGGCCAGATAGGCGGCTGTCCAGGCGGCCACCGGGGTTGCGCCACGCTCCAGAACGACGGCGAGCTGAGCGTCCACTTCGTCAGCCGTCAACCCGTCGAAATGACGCTCTAAGACATCCCAACCACTCATGCGCACATGCTAGCAACACGCGCTATGAATATGCGCGGTCGAGACGTCTATGTTGCCCACCCCAGATGTCCGGGACCACGGACGAGGACACAGATCCGAGAGGTCGTCGAGAGTCCGGCGAAGGCTGGGCCAACTGGCTGGGCCAAGCGTTGGGCACGAACCCATCCACAGCCTTGGTGAGTTTTCCGCAGGCGTCCACCGCTGGATCCAGGAACCTGGAGGATTGCCGCGGCGACGGGAAGCTGGCCGGATGACACATCCACCAGGCCGTTGTGGCTCGTCGCCCGGGCGGTCTGAGCGCATCTCGACTGTTTCCTACGAGCGGTGCCGCGCGGTGGCTTTGGACCGTGAAGAGGCCGCCGCAGGCCACAGCAGTGAGGATGGGTGTGACATGAGTCCCGTAGCGCATTGCGCCACTCATCCGTGCGATGATTGAGTTGTTGTGGGACGCAGATGATGCAGTGCATATTTGCACCCGCTCCGTGCGTTATCCCGGTGCGATTCACATTCAGCCGAGGTGGACCTAGCAGGCCGCTGCCGACCCGGCTTTTGCGTGGTCCACGATCCTGATCCGAGGAGCAGGGCAGCCTTCATCCGGCTGATCGGCTTCTCGGCAGGCGCCGGGTTCGTCCTCACCGTGATCATTGATCCGGCAGACAGTTCGGGTGTGACGGCTTGGAAGGCTCGCGGCGCCGACCTGCGGGGCTACTTGCCGGGGAGGGAGTTCTTCGATGGCTGATCTCAGTGAAACTGCGCGCACGGGGCGCCGCCACCGCCACGAGGCCATACGGCACGAAGTAGCTGCAGAGGAAAGTGAAGCTGCCGAGGCCGAGGCGATCGAGACTTCCAGCGCACTCGATGTGGCGATGCACCTGCGCATCGACAAGGACTTGGCCGATCATCTCCGCCAGCGTGCCGACCTGGAGAGCATTCCGATCTCCGCCCTCGTTCGCCGGCTGCTCCGCCAGGCCATGGGGCAGCTGCCGAACGTCCTGACCGCGGACGAGGTCGCGGACATCGCCCGGCGGGTGGCTCGTGAGGAGCTTGCCAACCGCTAGGCGGTTCGTGACGGTCCCGTCGCGATGGGTGGTGGGCGGTGGTGGCCCTTTCAAGATCGAATCCCACCACGCCCCACTACTGGCGCCGATCAGTTGGCCGCCTGCTGCACCAGCCCTGATGCCGTCGCCGTGCTCGCCGTCCTGGGCATCGCCGTGGCTCAACCCGCTGGACGTGATGGTGTTTCCAAACTGCTCGACGCCAATGGTGCAGCAGCTGTGGCCACGATCCGTGGCGTCGTCGAAACCGCGGGCGATGGCCTGGCAACTGGGTGCGACGGGTATCTGCGACCACCGCCCTCCACAGCCTTGGCGAGTTGTCCACAGGTGTCCACAGCTGGATTCCAGAAGCCGGGAAAGTCGCCGCGGCGACAGGATGCTGAGCGGATGACACAGCCTGCAGGCCGATCTGGGCCATCGGATCTTGCACCGTTTGCCGTAACAGCGCAGGGTCGCGACGGGCACAGCCGGGCGAGTTTCCGTACTCGCCGCTATTGGTCTCCAGCCCGCGGCGTCCGGATTTCCGCCGAGGTACCGGACAGCCTCCTTGTCCGGTGCGCGGCGCTGCTACTGGCCATCCCTGACCTGGTCGCATTCTGCGGCCCAACCGCGGCGGAACTACGCGGTTGGCCACGGCAGGCGGGTTCCGAGGTCGATCGGAATATCCACGTGGCGCTGCCGACGACCCGCAACTGGCCGCTGCGACGACATGGCGCGGTAGGCCATCGCGTACAACTGAAACCTGAGTGGATCTCGTTGATAGGTGGGGTTCCGGTCACCACATCAGCGCGCACCTTCGTCGACCTCGGCGCCCACTATCCGCTGCCCGACTTGGTCGCGGTCGGCGATGTCGCGCTCGCCCGGCGCCAGATCTCGGCTGATGCAGTTGCGGCGGTACTGCGCGATCGCGCTCGCGCCCGCGGCAGCGTCGCGGCTCGGCGGGCACTGGCGCTCCTCGACCCACGAGCCCAGTCGCCGCAGGAGTCCTGCACCCGAGTACACCTGATCGAGGCCGGTCTGCCCACACCGGAATCCAACGCGATGATCTGCGACGAGGACGGGCAGTTCCTGGCCTTCGGCGATCTGGTCTATCGCGCGACCAAGGTGGTCATTGAATACGACGGCCTCGTTCACCTGGATGAGAAGCAACGCCGGTACGACGCCGATCGACGGTCGGTGCTCCGGACCCATGGCTGGCTGGTGGTAGAGATCAACGCCAACGACCTGTCCCGACCCCACCGGCTGATCGCCAAGGTCCGCGACGCCCTCTCGCTCCGGGAACGCGCGGCCTGACCGCATCCCGACCTCGGCCTCCTCCGGCGAGTGGGGGGCGTGGCGGTGTTGGATCGTGGAAAGGCCACCACAGTCCACCGCTCGTCGGCGGCAGCGGCCCCGCGTACCCAACCGCCCGACCAACCTCTACTCACCTACGCGAGTGGTGGGAAGTGGCGGTGTTGGATCGTGAAAGGGCCGCCACAGGGCACCGATCCCACTGACCAAGTCACCAAGGTGATCACCACGTACACCCGGCAGCTAGCGAGATGGCAGGATTGCCGCCCATGGTGCGCTGGCTGACCGCGGGGGAGTCGCATGGGCCCGCGCTGGTCGCCATCATTGAGGGGCTGCCGGCCTCGATCGAGGTCACCACGGCCGACGTCGATGAGGCGCTGGCCCGCCGTAGGTTGGGCGTGGGACGCGGCGCGCGGATGAAGTTCGAGCGGGACGAGGCGCGGTTCATCGGCGGCGTACGCCACGGCCTGACCATGGGCGGGCCGGTCGCGATCGAGGTCGCGAACAGCGAGTGGCCCAAGTGGGACGTCGTGATGGCCGCCGACCCGGTCGAGGCCACCGAGCTCGCCGCGCTGGCCCGCAACGCCCCGCTCACCCGCCCCCGGCCCGGGCACGCGGATCTGGTCGGCATGCAGAAATACGGGTTCGACGACGCCCGCCCCATTCTGGAACGCGCCAGTGCCCGGGAAACCGCGGCCCGGGTCGCACTCGGCGCGGTCGCGCGGGCCTATCTGCAGCAGGCAGCCGGGATCATCATCGTCAGTCACGTCGTCGAGATCGGCACCGTCGCTGCACCCGAGGGCGTTGTTCCGCAGCCCGTCGACCAGGCCCGGTTGGACGCTGATCCGGTGCGCTGCTTGGACAGCGACACCTCCGCGGCGATGCAGGCCGAGATCGCCGAGGCGCACCGTGACGGGGACACCCTCGGTGGTGTCGTAGAGGTTGTTGCGTACGGGTTGCCGCCCGGCCTCGGATCGCATGTGCACTGGGACCGCCGCCTGGACGCCCGCCTGGCGGCCGCGCTGATGGGTATTCAGGCCATCAAGGGTGTTGAGGTCGGTGACGGTTTCGAATTAGCTCGGGTACGCGGATCCGCCGCCCAGGACGAGATTATCAGCGGCGACCGGGGCCTGCGCCGGACCAGTGGCCGCAGCGGCGGCACCGAGGGGGGCATGTCGACCGGTGAAACCCTGCGGGTCCGGGCGGCGATGAAACCCATCTCGACGATTCCCCGGGCCCTGCGTACGGTCGACCTGGCCACCGGATCGGCCGCGAAGGCCATCAACCAGCGCTCCGATGTCTGCGCAGTTCCGGCCGCCGGAATCGTTGCCGAGGCGATGGTGGGGCTGGTGTTGGCCGATGCATTGGCGGAGAAGTTCGGCGGCGACTCGATAGCCGAGATCCGTCGCAACATCGGCGGCTACATCGACAACCTCACCGTCCGATGACTAGCTCCGACGGGTCCGAAACTATCGCCGCGACGACGATCGGCGGCGCAGGTGACGGGGTTGGGCCGGTTGTGGTGCTGGTGGGTGCCCCCGGGTCGGGCAAGACAACGGTCGGTCAGGCTTTGGCCGAACGGCTCGGTGTCGAGTTCCGGGACACGGACACGGACATCGAAACCGCTGCAGGAGAGTCGATCTCGGACATCTTCGTGGTCCATGGCGAAGCTGCCTTCCGCACACTGGAGACGGCCGCGGTGGCTGACGCGCTGGCCGAGCACACCGGCGTGCTGGCTCTGGGTGGGGGAGCGGTGCTCGACCCCATAACCCGACAACGATTGGCTGATCATCGTGTTGCTTGGCTTCGCGTCGGATTGCACGCCGCCGCTAGTCGCGCCGGGCTGAGCGTGGCCCGACCGCTGCTGCTCGGCAACGTACGCGCGACGATGAAAGGCCTGCTGGATGCGCGAAACCCGGTGTATGCCGAGGTGGCGACCATGACCGTGGACACCGATGGTCGAGCGGTTGACGAGGTTGTCACGACGATTGCCGACTCCCTGCGGGATCCGGCATGACCGCGAACACCCGGATCACGGTAGGCGGGGCGAACCCGTACGACGTGGTGATCGGCACTCAACTGCTCGGTGAGTTGCCCGCGATGCTGGGCGAGTCCGTGCAACGTGTCGCCGTCATCCATCCGCGTGCCTTGCGGACTACCGGTGAGGCGGTACGGGAGGACCTGGCAGCGCACGGCTTCGAGGCCATCGCGCTGGAAACTCCGGATGCCGAGGAGGCGAAGACCGCTGAGGTCGCGGCGTTCTGCTGGGGAGTGCTCGGGCAGGCCGGTTTCACCCGCTCCGATGCCGTGGTGGGTGTCGGTGGCGGTGCGACCACGGATCTCGCCGGGTTCGTCGGCGCCACCTGGCTGCGTGGGGTACGAGTCGTGCACGTGCCGACCACGCTGCTCGGAATGGTGGACGCGGCCGTCGGCGGCAAGACCGGCATCAACACCGCCGAGGGCAAGAATCTGGTCGGCTCGTTCCATCCACCGGCCGGGGTCCTCTGCGATCTGGCCAGTCTAGAAACTTTGCCGCGCAACGACTTCATCAGTGGCCTCGCCGAGATCATCAAGGCCGGTTTCATCCGCGACCAGCGGATCCTCGAACTTGTCGAGGCCGATCCCGCAGCAGCCACGTCCCCGACCGGCCGGCAGACCCGGGAACTCATCGAACGAGCAATCTCCGTCAAGGCCGACGTTGTGGCGGGCGATCTGCGCGAAGCCCTCCCTGGTGGCCTGGGCCGGGAGATCCTGAACTACGGGCACACGTTCGGCCATGCCATCGAACGGGTCGAGCGATATCAGTGGCGGCACGGCGCTGCGGTCAGCGTCGGCATGATTTACGTCGCCGAACTCGCCCGACTCGCCGGTCGCCTGTCGGATGCGGACGTACAACGCCACCGCGACGTGCTGACATCCGTCGGGCTGCCCGTCACCTATGCCGGCGACCGTTGGCCGAAACTGTACGAAGCGATGCGGATCGACAAGAAGACCCGTGGCGACCTCCTGCGATTCGTTGTGCTGGAACGCATCGGCCAGCCGGCTTTGTTGGAGGGCCCGGACCCGTCACTGCTGATCTCGGCGTACGGCGAGGTGTGCGCATGACCGATCCCGTTGCTGGTGCCCGACATGAGGGCACCCGGGTTCTCGTCCTGAACGGTCCCAACCTGGCCCGGCTGGGCTCGCGCGAGCCGGACGTCTACGGCGCGACCACGTACGCCGACCTTGTCCGGGTCTGCACCACGACCGGCCAAGAACTTGGTCTCGACGTCGAGGTCCGCCAGACCGACGACGAATCCGAACTCGTCTCCTGGCTGCACGAAGCGGCCGACCTCAAGATTCCCGTGGTGCTCAACCCCGCGGCATTCACGCACTACTCGTACGCTTTGCGTGACGCCTGCGCCCAACGAACCGCCGACCTCCTCGAGGTCCACATCACCAACCCGGCCACCCGCGAGGAGTTTCGGCACACCTCCGTGATCGCGGGCGTCGCCACCGGCACGATCGCCGGCTTCGGCCTGGACTCCTACACCCTGGCCCTTCGCGCTCTGGCCACCCGGGCCTGACCTCACTGCCCCTCGCGGCCCTGCGGTTCGCGCGCGCACGTGACCTTGGCTGCCATGGGACGGCTCGCTACTGGCCACGCTTGTGGTTCGCCAGCTTGAGCCCATATCGGGCGGTGTTTTCCCGCGGAGGGCTTCGCTGGATCCATCCGCTGACAACCGGTGTTCCGGCCAGAGCTGTCACTTGCCGCTGGAGGCCGGGCGGACGTATGCTGCGTGTATGCAGACCAGCATTAGGGTGACCGCCGAGAACCGGGATGCGCTTGCCGACCTTGCGCGGGATGAACTCGGTGGGGCGACCTTGGACAGAGCACTCGAGGTTCTGCTGTTCGAGCATCGGACGATGGTTGCTTTCGCCCGCCTGGCTGCTTCGCCGGCCGAGAGCGCCGACTACCTGGCGGAAAGCCGCCGCCTGGCCGAGGTCGACGTCGCGGTACGGGATTGAAGCGCGACATTCGCCCATGGCAGGTGTGGTGGGCCGGCTTCGACCCGCAGATCGGTCGCGAGCAGGCTGGGATGCGACCGGCGGTCGTGGTGGGCACGGCCTTCGCCTGCAGCCTGCCGAACGATCTGGTGTTCCTGGTTCCCTGCACGACGACCGACCGTGGCCTGCCTATCCATCCCCGGATTTCGTCGATCCCGCGGCCGACGTTCGCGATGTGCGACCAGTTGAAGGCTGTCAGTCGTGACCGGCTGGTACGGGAGCATCCGGCGCGGCTCACCGATTCAGACATCCGCAGCATCCGCTTCGTCCTCGGGAAGCTGTTCGACACCGAGTGAGCTCAGAGGCGTCTCGGGGTCATCCCCGTGGGTCGTGGAAGGTGGGCCGCGGCAGCACGGTCACCGATACACATCGGTGCGCCGGTCGATGTGCTCGATCTCGATGAGGTGCGCGGCATCTCGGATGGCATACACAATCCGGTAGTCACCACGTCGCGCCGAGTGTGATCCGGCCAACTCGGCCCGCAGCGGCTTGCCGACGCGATGCGGGTTGGCAGTCAGCGGCCCGAAGATGAACTCCACGCAGGCAGTGGCGATCTTGTCCGGAAGTCGCTGCAGGTCGCGAGCGGCCCGGGCGGTGATGCCCACCCGGTACGGCTCACTCACCCGCGACGCCCGTACCGGGACGTGATTTCGTCGTTGTCCGCGAATCGACCGGCCGCGGCGTCCGCACGGCCTTCCCGGATGGCGTCCAGCGCACCAGGGGTGCCGAGGATGTCAAGGGTCTCCTCGATCGAGGCGAGGTCATCGGCCGAGATGAGGACGGCGGCGGGGTGACCGTGGCGAGTGATCGTCACCCGCTGATGGGTGTGCTCGACCCCGGCGACGTACTCGGAGAGATGGTTGCGCGCTTCGCCCAGCGGCACGGTCGTCATGCCAGAAGTATAGCCATATTCCTAGCCAAATGCGATGGCGCCGATGGGCCGAGGTCTAGGTTCGATCCCACGGTGGATCCGGGTCAAGTCGGGCAAGCTCGCTGCCACCGCTCACGGGCGCGCCGGGCCATTCGGCGTCGCGCGCGGGCCGTTGGCCGGGAAGCAATCCGCGCGCGAGGCGCCTAGGGTGAATGCTCGTGGACGTGCAGCTCAGGCGGAATCAGGTATGGCAGCGGCTCACCGAGCAGTGGGCGCAGACCTCGGGGCAGGGCGATGCCGCCGGTGACCCACCGGACGGCTTCGTGGTCAGCAATCTCATCAATGTGCGCTACCTCACCGGCTTCTGCGGCAGCAACGGCGTACTCCTGCTGACCGCGGACACTGCGACCCTCGGCACCGACTCGCGGTATGTCACGCAGGCGGGTCAGGAGTGCCCGGATCTGCAGATGCTGATTCAGCGGGCGACCCTGCCGGCCGTCGTCGAGGAGGCCGCGAAACAGGGCGTCAGGCGACTGGCGTTCGAGTCGGCGACTGTGACATTCGCTGAACATGCTGCGCTGCAAGCGATCGACGGCGCCCCGGGACTCGTACCCGTGGCGGGTGTGGTCGAGGCGCTGCGGGTGACCAAGGACGATGACGAGATCGCCCAGATCCGTGCGGCCTGCCGGATCTCTGACGCCGCACTGTCCGCACTCCTGCCGCAGATCCACCCAGGCCTGTCCGAACGGCAGATTGCCCGGCGGCTGGAATGGCAGTTGTACGAGCACGGCGCCGACGGCCTGTCGTTTGAAACCATCGTCGCCGCGGGGGAGAACGCGGCAATCCCACACCACGTACCCTCCGAGCGGCGGCTGCGCGCCGGTGACCTGCTGAAGATCGACTTCGGCGCGGAATACCGCGGCTATCACGCCGACGAGACCCGTACGTTCGTCGTCGGTGCGCCCCCGGCGAGTTGGCAGCGGGAGCTGCACTCGCTGGTCCTGACCGCGCAGGCGGCCGGCCGGGATGCCGCGCGCCCGGGTGCGGCGTTGAAAGACGTCGACGAGGCGTCCCGCTCCGTGATCACCACCGCCGGCCACGGCGACCACTTCGGGCACGGCCTCGGCCACGGCGTCGGGTTGGAGATCCACGAGGCGCCGATGATCAGCCACGGCTCGACCGGCCTGCTCAGCGAGGGCGCCACGATCACGATCGAGCCCGGCGTCTACCTGCCTGGCCGCGGCGGCATCCGCATCGAGGACACCCTGCTCGTCTCCGACGGCGCCGCCGAGCCGCTGACCCTGACGACCCGCAACCTGCTCGTCCTCGACTGAGCCGAGATGGTTGACGTCCGCGCTACCGGAGTGCACCATGTAAGTACGTCAAAGGATGTAAGTACATCTGACTTCCGGAGGAGTCATGCAGACCGTGCAGGTCAAGGTGACCAAAGCTGGCAACAGCAGGATGCTGCCGGTGCCCGCCGAGCTCGCTCGGGCGGCCCACGCGGAGCAGGGCGACACGTACACGGTTGAACTGCTCGGGGACGACATCGTCTACCACCGGGCCGCCAGCGTTTCGATGGTCGTGGGCTTCGGCTCACACCGGATGGGCTTGGTGCCCCCCGGGCGAGCGCTGCGCATGACTGGCACGTCGAGCGTGCCGCCGCTGGACGACTGGGAGTTCTAACGCGGAGCGTGCCAAAGCCCGTCACTACCCACTGGGAAGACCCGCACGATGGCGAACAGCGCAACATCCGACGGTGATCTACGTTGGCCGCCCAGCGCCGGGGATTACTACCTGCCCGCTGGTCCGGCCAGACCGATCATGCAGGGGGATGTCTTTTCCGACGTCCCCTTCGTGAAGGCCAAGCGCGCATCGAAGGTCACTGACGACCCCCACGCGGTCGCCGAGCGGAGAATGGTCGCGGTCGTCGGTTACCCGTGCGACATCTACCTCAACGGCGCCCTGGCCAAGGTCCAGACAGTCGTCCCAGTGGTGACAGCAGACAAGGCCGGCATCTCCCAGGACTGGGATGGCGCCTTCACTCTCGCCCCCTTACCGGACCTGCGTGGTGACGGCGTGATGTACGCAGCGGACTTCCGTGTGTTCGCTAACATTGACGCGTTCTATCTGAACCCCCACGCCCGCATCCGATGCATGTCCGAGTTGGGCTGGGCCGCCTTTAGGCAGCGGCTTGGGCTGGCCGGCACCCGCTTGCTCAACCACCTCACCGACCTCACCGCAGTTGGCGCCGAGGTTTGGCAGGAGATGGCCCTGTGGCAGCGGTGGAACGAAACCGGCCGTAAGCCCACTGAGTTCGGGCAATGGTTGGACGGGCGTGAGACCAACCTCGGCGGGTTCAGTCGGCGCAGCGCCCTCTCGCGTGGAATGCACGATGTCGTTCGTGCCAGCCTTGAAACGGAGTTGAGCGACTGACTAGCTCTCAGGACCGTTTCGGTGGATGTTTTCACCACATCACAGCCCCCTGCCGATCTCAGTTCTCCGGCCGAGGCGCTGAGGCATCAGCTTGGGTGACCAGGTCCTCCAGTCGTGCCTGGGTCAGGTCGTACTTGCGCACCAGCGGCACACTGGCCACGGCCAACACGCCGGGGACCAAAGCAAAACCCAGCACGATCGCGATCAGGGCGCCATTGGGTTGCGTGACCTGGACATCGCCGCTGCTGGAAACGAATCCGCCGATGGCCAGCGTGGCCGCCACCAGCGCCGGCCCGAGGGCGAACCCCGCGGTCTCACCCGCGGTCCACACCCCGGTGAACGTTCCCGAGCGGCGTCGGCCGGAGCGGGCGCTGTCGGCCTGGATCGTGTCGGGCAGCATGGCCAGGGGGAGCAGTTGCAGACCGGCGTACGCAACCCCGCAGACCCCGACGGCGGCGTACACACCCCACCGGGGCAACTCACGAACCCCAAGCAGCGCGACGGTTCCGACGATGAACACCACCGTGGCGATGAGGAAACTGCGCTGCTTACCCATGGTGTTGGACAGCCATCGCCAGGCGGGTACGAGCAGGATCGCCGGCGCGACCAGCGCGACGAACAGCACCGTCGTCAGCCCGTCGTCGCCCAACAGATAGCGGGCCACATAGGGCGCCGAGGCCAGCATCGCGCTGGTAGCCAAGGCCTGCAGGATGAAGGCGACGAACAGCACCCGGAACTCGCGGTTGGACCGCACCGCATCGAGTTGTGCACGCAGTCCTGGCTCGGCTGGTTCTGCCTGCAGCACAATCGGTTGCCGGAACGTCCCGAGAACGGCACCAGCGAAACCGACAAGCAACACAAGACCTGCGATGACTCCCATGAAGCGATGCCCGGACACCCCACCGGTCGCGTTCACCAGCGCCGGAGCGCCGGCGCCGAACGCCAGGATGGCCAGGGTGAGGGCCGCGACGCGCCAGGTCATCAAAGTCGTTCGCTCGGCGTAATCGTCGGTGAGTTCAGCGGGTTGGGCGATATACGGAACCTGGAAGAACGCAAAACCCGTCGACGCCACCAGGAACCAGCCCATCACCCATGCGGCGGCCGGGGCGCCGGTCCAGCCGAACGGGCCGGCGAACATGGCCGCGAACGCCAACGGCAACAGGACCGTTCCGGCGATCATCCACGGAATCCGAGGTCCCCAGCGTGAGGTCGTACGGTCCGACCGGTTGCCCACCCACGGGTTCAGCAGGACATCCCAAGCCTTGGGTACGAACACCACGAAACCGGCCCACCAGGCCGCGACGCCGAGCGTGTCCGTCAGATAGATGAGCAGCAACAAGCCGGGCACCGTGGCGAAGCCACCGGTCCCAACCGAACCCAGGGCGTACCCGACATAGGTGCGGCGTTGCAGGCGTCGTCCAGGCACGCGGGCGACCGTAGCGCCCAGGGACCCAAGTCAGGTGAGCAACTGACCGAATCAGGTCAGCAACCGCGGCTTCAGTTCCAACAACCGCCCGAGCAGGCCGTTGACGAAGCCGGGCGACTCGTCGGTGGACAGGTCACCGGCCAGCAGCACGGCCTCGCTGACCGCGACCGCATCGGGGACGTCGTCGCACCACAGCAGCTCATAGCTGGCCAGCCGCAACAGCGACCGGTCGACCGCCGGCATCCGGTCCAGCGGCCAGCCGGTCGAGTACGTACTCAGCAACTCATCGATCCGCTCGCGATGGGCCACCACACCCTCGACCAAGGAACGCGTGTACGGATTGATCGGTGGCCGACCGAGTGTCTCCCGCTCACCGAGCACGCTCAGGGGTGCGACCGCCCGCGCGTCGGCCTCGAAGAGGATCTCCAGCGCGCGCCTGCGGGCCTTGCTGCGAGCTGACATCGACTAGTTGACCCGACCGAGATAGGACCCGTCGCGGGTGTCGACCTTGACCTTCGTGCCGTTCTCGACAAACAGCGGGACGGCAATCTCGGCGCCGGTCTCCAGGGTCGCGGGCTTCGTCCCGCCGGTCGAGCGGTCACCCTGCAGCCCGGGCTCGGTGTAGGTGATCGTCAGCTCGACGGAGGCCGGCAACTCGATGAACAGCGGCGTGCCGTCGTGCAGGGCCACGTTGGCGATCTGGTTCTCCAGCAGCCACCGCGACATATCGCCCACGACGCTGCTCTGGACGTGGATCTGGTCGTAGTCGCTGGTGTCCATGAACACCCAGTCGTCGCCGTCGCGGTAGAGATACTGCATGTCCCGCTTGTCCACACTGGCGGTCTCGACCTTGACCCCGGCGTTGAACGTCTTGTCGACGACCTTGCCGGACATCACGTTCTTGAGCTTCGTTCGTACGAATGCCGGGCCTTTGCCAGGCTTGACGTGCTGGAACTCCACGACGGTCCACAGCTGACCGTCGATGGACAGGACCAGCCCGTTCTTCAGGTCGTTCGTCGTTGCCACGGTGCGCTCGCTCCTGGTTCGGCGGTGATGTTCGGCGGTGAGGCAGGACTCCCGATCCTAGAGCCGGTACGCAGTCCGCCAAGGCGCTGCCAGGGTGCGGCGGTGGTACCCCCGGTGGGATTCGAACCCACAATCCCGTTAGGGCCATCGGGTTTGAGCCGATGCTGTATGCCAGTTCCAGCACAGGGGCGCAGGCGGTGACGAGCCACGTGTCACACCTGGCACAACGGGCGCGCCGCGGACCGCGGCGCCTAGGGTAGCGCCCATGTCGGCGACCGCTTCCGCCCCCGCCGTCCGCGTTGTGATCGCCGAGGACGAAGCTCTGATCCGGCTCGATCTGGCCGAGATGCTGGCCGAGGAGGGATACGAGGTCGTCGGGCAGGCCGGGGACGGCGAGACGGCCGTACGCCTGGCCCAGCAACTGCGACCGGACGTCGTCATCCTGGACGTCAAGATGCCGGTGCTGGACGGGATCAGCGCGGCCGAGCGGATCACCGCCGAGCGCCTGGCCGCGGTGGTCATGCTGACCGCGTTCAGCCAGCGGGAGCTGGTGGATAGGGCCACTGACGCCGGGGCCATGGCGTACGTGGTGAAGCCCTTCGGCCGCGCCGAGTTGATGCCGGCACTGCGGATCGCGATGTCCCGCTATGAGCAGGTACGCGCCCTGGAGGCCGAAGTTGCCGACCTGACCGGACGGCTGGAGGCCCGCAAGCTGCTGGAACGCGCCAAGGGAGCGCTGAGCAGCCGCTACGGCCTGTCCGAGCCGGACGCCTTCCGCTGGCTGCAGAAGTCCGCGATGGACCGCCGCCTGTCGATGGTCGAGGTTGCTCGCGTCGTGCTGCAGGAGGTCGACGCCGGGTCGGCTACCGGCTGATCAGCCGCCGGACGCGGGCAGGTCACACCATGTCCGGCCAAGTCACGCCATGTCAGGGGCATGTCACGGGCAAGTCCCGCCATATCCCGGCCATGTCACGGGCATATCCCGGGCATATCCCGGCCATGTCACGGGCATGTCACGGGCGTATCCCGGGCCGTGGGAGCCGTCCGCCCCTTGACGTGGCTGGGGTCGGCTGCATAACGAATGCGGAACAACGTCCGTAGAGAAGCGCGAACGCCACGCGGATGACCCACCAGGCCAGTAGCCTCCCGCGATACCCCGGCGACGGATGACCGTCGCTGGGAATCACGACCTCAAGACACAACTGACCTCCGGCGCATCTCGCGACCGGATCAAGGAGGAGTTACGTGAAGAAGCCCATGACGCGAGGCCTGTCGGCCGTCGCGATGATCACAGTGGTGGCCCTCGGTACCGCTGCGTGCGGCAGCAGCAGCGATGGCGGGGCGTCCGGGAGCGCGACGGCCTCTGGCGGGGGTGGCGGCGGAACCGAGGTCAAGCTCGGGTTCATGGGTGACCTCACCGGCCCCAACAAGGCCCTCGGCATCAACATCCGTAACGGTGCGAAGCTGGCCATCGACGAGTACAACGCGACCAACCCCGACAGCAAGATCACGTTGCTGGAGTACGACTCCCAGGGTGACCCCAAGCAGGCCTCCTCGCTGGCCCCCAAGGCCCTCGACGATGGCATCGTCGGCATGGTGGGCCCGGCGTTCTCCGGGGAGACCGCCGACACCGGCGCGATCTGGCAGGAGGCGGGTGTTCCGTTCGTCTCCGCGTCCGCGACCCGGGTGGCGCTGGCCGAGAACGGCTGGACGATGTTCCACCGGGCGCTGGCCGATGATGGCTTCCAGGGCCCCGGCGTGGCGAACGTGATCGTCAAGGGTTCCGGCGCCAAGAAGGTCGCAGTCATCGACGATGCGTCGGAATACGGCAAGGGGCTGGCCGACGAGGTCGCCAAGGGAGTCACCGAAGGCGGTGGCACGGTGGCCGTACGCGAGGCGGTGGCGGCCGAGGGCACCCAGGTGCCGAACTACTCCTCCACGATCGCCAAGATCAAGGGCGCTGGCGTGGACGCCATCTTCTATGGCGGCTACTACGCGCAGTCCGGTCCGTTCGCCAAGCAGCTCAAGGACGGCGGCGTCAAAGCGGCGTTCGTCTCCGGCGACGGTTCCCTGGACCAGGCATTCGTCACCGGCGCGGGAGCAGCGGCCGACACATCGATTCTCTCCTGCGCCTGCGCGCTGATCACCGACGCAGCCACCGGTGGGCAGAAGACCTTCTACGACAACTACAAGAAGGCGTTCAGTACCGAGCCTGGTACGTACTCGCCTGAGGGCTACGACGCCGCGACTGCCTTCGTCAAGGCTGTCCAGGGCGGCAAGACCGACAAGGCCGGCCTGGCCGAGGCCGTCAGCGCCTCGGACTTCGAGGGCGTGTCGAAGACCATCAAGTTCGAAGAAAACGGCAATATCGCGGGTGGCACCATCTTGATCTACCAGGTCAAGGACGGCAAGATCGTCCAGATCGGCACCTCGGAGGATGCCAAGTTCTGAGTTGACCGTACTCAGACAGGCCTGCGGTGAGGGGCGGCGGCGCTAAGCTGCCGCCCCTCACCAGGACGGACACCCGTGAGCAACTTTTTCTCGCAGTTCTGGGCCTCGACTATCGACGGCCTCACCCAGGGGGGCATCTACGCCCTCATCGCGCTCGGTTACACACTCGTGTACGGGGTCCTGCGGCTGATTAACTTCGCGCACTCCGAGATCTTCATGATTGGTACTTTCACGACGGTGGGGGTCATCGCCCTGTTCGGGGTCACCTCCCCGTTGACGGGGCTAGGGCTGTTCTTGTTCCTGCTGGTGGCCGCCTTGGCCGCTGCCTTCGTGTCCGGCACCTCGGCCGTGATCCTGGAGCGAGTCGCCTACCGGCCGTTGCGTCGGCGCGGTGCGACGCAGCTCGCTGCGCTGATCTCTGCGATCGGCGCATCCTTGTTCCTGCAGCAGGCTTTCTCGCTGCGCTGGCCGGACACGGTCGGCACCGAGCGGGTGATGGACAAGACAGTCATCGCGACGATCGGCAGCGGGCTGCTGCGAGCCGACAAGTTGTTGGTCATCGTCGGCGCAATCGCGATGATGCTGATCCTCGACCGGCTGGTGAACCGCACCCGGTTCGGTCGGGCCATCCGGGCCACGGCGCAAAGCGCCGACACGGCAACCCTGATGGGCGTCAACATCGACCGCGTGATCATGTTGACGTTCCTCATCGGTGGCGCAATGGCCGGGGTCGCCGGGATGCTCTACATCGTCTTCTTCGAGGTGACGACCTTCGCTGTCGGATTCGTCCTGGGCATCAAGGCGTTCACTGCGGCTGTTCTGGGCGGGATCGGAAACCTGCGCGGTGCCCTGCTGGGTGGTCTGTCGCTGGGACTGATCGAGGAGTACGGCGCCAGCATCGTCGGCTCCCAGTGGAAGGACGTCATCGCCTTCTCTGTTCTGGTGCTAGTGCTGATGTTCCGGCCGACGGGGCTGTTGGGTGAGTCTCTGGGGAAGGCTAGAGCGTGAGCGATCGAGATGCGAAGGACGTCGTGAGCCATACGGATCCGAACGCCACGAACACGGTTCCTGGTCAAGAGCCGTCGCTGGGCGATGGGGAGGCCACCCGGCGTGGGCTGAAGAAGGCTCGGATGCCGTGGGTACGTGCCTTCGACGCGGTGAGCGCATGGTGGCGGTCGCTGCCGACCGCGGCCCGATGGACGGGCTACTTACTGATGCTGGTGCTGGCGTTCGCGCTGCCCAATATTCCCGGTCTCGGCGACATCATGGCGCCGGGCAGCAGTTGGCAGCGCATTCTGTTCTTCCCGATCGGCATCTACATCCTGCTGGCACTGGGTCTGAATGTCGTCGTCGGGTACGCAGGTCTGCTGGACCTCGGATTCGTGGCGTTCTATGCCATCGGCGCGTACAGCATGGCCGTCCTCGGCACGAAGTTCGGCTGGGGTTTCTGGGAGGTTCTTCCAGTCGGCATCGGGATCGCGATGTTCGCCGGCCTGCTGCTGGGGTCCCCAACTCTGCGACTACGCGGGGACTATCTGGCGATCGTGACGCTGGGGTTCGGGGAGATCATTCGGGTCACGGCCACCAACACCGACTACCTCGGCGGCCCGCGCGGCATCAACAACATTCCGCGGCCGCCCTCGATCGGCGACATCTCGTGGCTCAAGTACGGCGTGCTGGACTCCCGGCCGTACTACTACCTCGTCGTGGTGGTCATCGTCATCGTGATCATCATCATGAAGCGGCTGGAGAAGAGTCGCGTCGGTCGTTCCTGGACGGCGATCCGGGAGGACGAGGACGCGGCGCAGTTGATGGGTGTGCCCACCCTGAAGTTCAAACTGTGGGCGTTCACCGTCGGTGCTGCGGTGGGCGGCGCTGCGGGGGTCATCTTCGCCTCCGCCAACGCCGCGATCCGGCCGACGGACTTCCCGTTCATCCTGTCCGCCACAATCCTGGCCGCCGTGGTGCTGGGTGGTGCCGGCAACCTTCCCGGGGTCATTCTCGGCGCGTTCCTGGTGGCCTGGCTGCCGGAAGTGGCCCGCGGGTTCAGCCAATACCGCGTGCTGGTGTTCGGTGCCGTCCTGGTCATTCTGATGATCTTCCGGCCGCAGGGGATCTGGCCCTCCCGAATACGCGCGGCTGAGTTCAAGGAGGGCGAAGGCGGCATCGGTCGTCTCGGCGGCGAGGTGGGCGTGGTGCGCTCCCAGGCAGGGACGGCGGACTCATGAGCACCTCATCGACCACGGCGAAAGGTCAGCGGTCCGGAGAAGCAGGGCAGGGTCTGCTGGAACTGCGCGCCGTGACCATGCAGTTCGGCGGTCTGACCGCTGTCAAGTCGTGCGACCTCGTGGTCAATTCGGGCGAGATCCTGGCTCTCATCGGTCCCAATGGCGCCGGCAAGACCACGGTGTTCAACATGATCACTGGTGTCTATACGCCCACTACTGGGGACATCCTGTTTGCCGGCGACCGGGTCAACGGCATGCGGCCGGACTGGGTCACCAAACTCGGGTTGGCGCGTACGTTCCAGAACATCCGGCTGTTCGACAACATGACCGCGATGGATAACGTCATCGTCGGAACGCATGCGCGGCACCGCTCCAGCGTGGTCGGGGCGATTCTCGGGCTGCCCCGATACCACGCGGAGGAACGCCAGGGAAAGCGCCGGGCTCAGGAACTGCTGGAGTTCGTGGGAATCGCGGACCGCTCCTACACCGCGGCACGCAACCTGCCCTACGGCGATCAACGCCGACTGGAGATCGCCCGGGCCTTGGGGACCGGCCCGAAACTGCTGCTGCTCGACGAGCCCGCGGCCGGCATGAACCCGTCCGAGAAGGCGTCCCTGATGGCGCTGATTCGGGCCATCCGTGACTCCGGGGTGACCGTGTTGCTCATCGAGCATGACATGACCCTGGTGATGGGTATCAGTGACCGGATCGCGGTGCTCGACTTCGGTCAGAAGATCGCCGACGGCCTTCCGGCCGAGGTGCGTGCCAATCCCGACGTCATCCGCGCTTATCTGGGAGAGGCCAGCGATGCTTCTTGAGGTGCAAGACCTCCATGTCAGTTACGGCAAGATCGCTGCCCTGAAGGGCATCAGTCTGACGGTTGACGAAGGCGAGATCGTCACGCTGGTCGGTGCCAACGGTGCCGGTAAGACGACTGCGCTGCAGACGCTTTCGGGCCTGCGCAAGGTCGCGTCCGGGAGCGTCGTATTCGACGGCAAGGACATCACCGGTATGGCCGGGCACCAGCGGGTGAGCGCCGGGCTCTGCCAAGCCCCCGAGGGACGCGGGATCTTTCCCGGCATGACCGTGCTGGAGAACCTCGCGATGGGTGCGTACATCCATCGGCACATGGACGCCACCGACCTCGAACGCGTCTACACGCTGTTCCCGCGGCTGAAGGAACGCGCGAAGCAGCCTGGCGGCACGCTGTCCGGCGGGGAGCAGCAGATGCTCGCCATCGGCCGAGCGCTGATGTCCAAACCGCGACTGCTGTTGCTGGATGAGCCGTCGATGGGTCTGGCACCCCAGCTCATCCAGTTGATTTTCCAGATCATCTCCGAGATCAACGAGCAGGGCACCACGGTGCTGCTGGTCGAGCAGAACGCCAGCCAGGCGCTGTCCATCGCGCACCGTGCGTACGTGCTGGAAACCGGGCACGTGGTCAAGACTGGGACGGGTCGGGAACTGCTCGGCGACGCTTCGGTGGTTTCGGCGTATCTGGGCGGCTGAGGGGGTCTACCCCCCACGGAAAGCCGAGACGACGGCGACGATCAGCGGCGCCGCGACCAGGGCGGGGAGTAGGTCACCGACCGGGACCGCGCGGACCCGCAGCAGGCGCAACCCGATCCCGACCAGCAGCAGGCCGCCGGTGGCGGTGGTAGCGGCGATCCCCGCAGCCGGGATGACCCCGCCGGCCAGTACGCCGACCACCGTCAGAGCCCCCTGGTAGACGCCCACGGCCAGGGCCGAGGCCGCCACCCCCCAGCCCAGCGAGGCGGCGAACGCAATCGCGGCGAAGAAGTCCAGCGACGACTTCAACGCCAACTGGTCGATGCCCAGGCCCAACCCGTCGGACAGCGAACCCAGGATCGCCAGCGGACCGACGCAGAACACCAACGACGCGGTGACGAAGCCGTCGACGAAGCGGCGGCCGTCCTCGTCGAGCTCCGGGGACGCCGAGCCGCTGGCATTTCCGGATGAGGGGCGCACCGTGCTACCGACCCGCCGGCCGCGCAGCCCTGGCACCCGCATGAGCATCCGGCGCACCGCATCGCCGAGACCGTCCAACCGTTCCTCGATGCGCAGCAGCGACCCGGTCACCCCACCGATGACCAGGGCGCCGAGGACGACGAGCAAGGCCCCGGAGCCCACCGCCGTGACCAGCGCCTCGTCAGTGATGCTGACCACCGCCAGGGCGGCCGCGAGCAGCGTGACCAGGCCCAGGGCATCGGTGACGACGTCGCGTACCCGCTCGGGCAGCCGGTTGCCGGCTAACACACCCAGACTGGCGCCGACGAGAATGGCCACCACATTGATGACCGTGCCGGCACCGCGGAACACCGAACCTCCCACGAATATGGCTATGACTATGGCTATGGCTATGGCTACGCATCTGCCGGCGGCCGTCGGACAACCCTCATCCGTGCGGGGACGCGGCAGCGGCGTACGCCGGAGTGAAACCTCCGTCAAGGGGCTGGTCCGGTCCGAATCCGCGTCAGTCCCACGTTGTCGGCAGGACATCCTCCCGCAAGCCCACCCGAACGGGTGTCGGGGGACCCATTACGGCGGGCCGCCCTTCGGTCGTAGGCTGGCTGGCGTTTTGGGGGGGGTGGGGCCGCCGCAGCATCGTGGGGGCTCTACGGTCGCCGGCCTGAGTCCGCAACCGGACGCCGAAGTTTGTGGAGGTACCCGTGAGTCGCACGCTGGTCTCGATCCGACCTGTGCGACCCGAGGAACTGCCCGCGCTGGACCCGCTGTGGGCCGAGTTGGAGCAGATGTACGAGCCGGGCGTGGCCCGCGGCGCCGCCACCGCGCTGGACCGCCTGCACTCCTTGGTCGCCGCCGCCGATCCGCTGCTGGAGCCGGCCACTGGGGTCGGGACCCGGGTGCTGGGCGCCTGGGATGGCATCGAGCCGGTCGGCATCCTGGTGGTGACCGCCTCCGACTTCGCGCCCTGGTATGACGGGCTCGCGATCATCGTCAATCTGCTGATGGTGCGCTCGACGGCGCAGCAGCACGGTATCGGCCGACAGTTGCTGCAGGAGGTCCTGACCATCGCCGATGAGCTGGGTGCCCGCGACATTGCCGTCGATGTGCCGCCCAACAATCGCGATGCTCATCGCTTTTACGCCAAGCTCGGCTTCGCGCCGGTGACCACGCGGCGGGCCGCCGGGGTCTCGGCATTGCGCCGCAAACTGGCTGGCGAACAACCCGGGCGACTTTCCGAGCTGCGGACGCGTACGTCGGTGCGCCGGCGGTTGCTGAAGGCCAAGGCTCGGACCGCTGCCCCGCAGGCGCCCGTCCCGGTCATGACCCGCGACGCCACCTGAGACTGCCGAGGCGCCCCGGCTCAGTGGTCGCGGAGCAGGCAGGTGAGGCGCGCGGTGCAGATGCGACGGTCCGCGTCGTCGGTCACGATGATTTCGTACGTCGCCAGGGTCCGGCCCACCGATAGGGCGGACGCCGTGGCGGTGACAGTGCCCGAGGTCGCCGAGCGGTGGTGCGAGGCGGACAGCTCGATCCCGACCGCGAGGCGACCGGGGCCGGCGGCGATAGTTGCGGCGATCGACCCGGCCGACTCCGCCAGGACCGCGGAGGCACCCCCGTGCAGCAGGCCGAACGGTTGGATGTTGCCGGCCACCGGCATCGTGGCTAGGACGCGCTCGGCGCTGGCTTCGAGGACGACGATCCCCATGCGCTCGTCCAGGGTGCCGGGGATTGACCGCACGTGTGCCAGGACGGCAGCGGCGTAGTCAGCATCCGCGTCGGTGCCTGCGTCGGTGCCTGTGTCGGTGCCTGCGTCGGTGCCTGTATCGGTGCCTGTGTCGGTGCTGGGGTCCTGCTCAGGGTGGGGCTTGGGGTCATCGGGATCGTGGCTCACCCGGCCACCCTAGGATCACCCGGGTGACGGATCCGCCGCGGTTGCTGCTGCTCGACGGGCACTCCCTGGCCTATCGGGCGTTCTTCGCGCTCCCGGTGGAGAACTTCTCCACCACCACGGGGCAGCCGACGAACGCTGTCTACGGGTTCACCTCCATGCTCATCAATGCGTTGCGCGACGAGCAGCCCACCCACCTGGCGGTGGCCTTCGATGTCTCCCGGGTGTCGTTCCGCTCGGAACGGTTCCCGGCGTATAAGGCGACCCGCAGCGAGACACCGAAGGATTTCCACGGCCAGGTCGAGTTGGTCAAGCAGATCCTCGACGCACTCGGCATCGTGCACGTCTCAGCGCCCGGCGTGGAGGCCGACGATGTACTCGCCACGCTGGCCACTCGGGCAGCGGCCGCCGGCTATGAGGTGGCGATCCTCAGCGGGGACCGGGATGCGCTGCAATTGGTCGATGATGCGGTGACGGTGCTCTATCCCCGTAAGGGTGTCAGTGACCTGGCGCGGATGACTCCGGCTGCCGTGACGGAGAAGTACGGAGTTTCTCCTCGGCTGTATCCCGATCTGGCCGCCTTGGTCGGCGAGACCAGTGACAACCTGCCCGGGGTTCCCGGTGTCGGCCCGGGCTTCGCCGCAAAGTGGTTGCAGCAGTATGAGTCTTTGGCCGGGATCGTCGATCATGTCGGGGAGATCAAAGGCAAGAAGGGCGAGGCACTACGTGCGCATCTGGCGCAGGTGCTGCTCAACCGAGAACTCAACGCGCTGATCCGCGACCTGCCGTTGGACGTCACGCTGGACGAACTGCACCGCAAACCGTTCGACCGCGACCGCATTCACGAGGTGTTCGATGCGCTGCAGTTTCGGGTGCTGCGCGAGCGATTGTTCGAGTCGCTGGGTGCTGAGGCGGCGCTAGTCGACGGCGAGGCGTTTGAGGTGGTGGTGGACCGACCGGCAACCGGGTTCCTGCGGGAATGGCTGGCCGCACATGCTGGACCGGGGTCTGCGGGCTCGGTCGACGGCGGGGAACTCGGGCTCACGGGTGCCACCGGCGTGGCTGTTGCGGGATCGTGGGGTCGCGGCACCGGAGACGTCACAGCGCTGGCGCTGGCGGGCGCAGACGGTCAAACCTGCTGGCTGCAGCCAGGCGAACTCACCTCAGATGATGACCAGGCGTTGGCCTCGTGGTTCGCGGATCCACTGTGCGGCAAGGTGTTCCATGATGCCAAGGGTCCGCTGCTCGCCCTGCACGCCCGGGGCTGGGCCGTAGCCGGGCTACGTGCCGACACCGCGCTGGCGGCCTACCTGGTCCTGCCCGGGCAACGCGGCTTCGACCTGGCCGACCTGACCGCCCGCTTCCTGGGGCGCGAACTGCGCGCGGCACCCGCGGACAACGGGCAACTGACCCTGGATGACACCGGAGAAGACGAGACGGCGGCGCTGGCATTGCAGGCGCGCGCCGTCGTCGATCTGGCGGTGGCATTGGCCGGGGAGTTGGACACGCGCGGCGGTACGCCACTGCTGCGCGACGTGGAATTACCCCTGGTGCAGATCCTGGCTGACATGGAGATCGCCGGCATCGCGGTAGACCTGCCGCACCTGATCGCCCTGGAAGCCGACTTCGCCGCCCGGGTGGCTGCCGTCGAAGAGCAGGCGCACGAGATCGTCGGTCGACCGTTCAACCTGGGTTCCCCGAAACAACTGCAGGAGATCCTGTTCGGCGAGCGGAACCTGCCCAAAACCAAGCGCATCAAGACCGGATACACGACCGACGCCGATGCACTGCAGGCGTTGTGGGTGCAGACGGCCGACCCGCTGCTGGAACAGTTGCTGGCCTGGCGCGATGCTGCTCGACTGCGGCAGACAGTGGCGGGGCTGATCCCGTTGGTTGATGACCAGGACCGCATCCACACGACCTTCAACCAGATGATCGCGGCCACCGGACGGTTGTCTTCCACCGACCCCAATCTGCAGAACATTCCGATCCGTACCGAAGAGGGCCGGCGCATCCGGGCCGGATTCGTCGTCGGCGCGGGATTCGAAGCGTTGCTGACCGCGGACTACAGCCAGATCGAGATGCGCATCATGGCGCACCTGTCCGAGGACACCGGACTCATCGAAGCGTTCCGATCCGGGGAGGACCTGCACACGACCGTGGCGTCGCGGGTGTTCTCGGTCGAACGTGCTGCCGTCGACCCGGAGATGCGTCGCAAGATCAAGGCGATGTCGTACGGACTTGCGTACGGCCTCTCGCCGTTCGGCCTGTCCCAACAACTCGGCATCTCCCCGGAAGAGGCCCGGGGTCTGATGGACGAGTATTTCCTGCGTTTCGGGGGGGTACGCGACTATCTGGCAGAGGTGGTCGCGCAGGCGCGGGCGTCCGGCTACACCGAGACGATCCTCGGTCGCCGGCGCTACCTGCCCGATCTCACCAGCGACAACCGGCAGCGTCGCGAGATGGCCGAACGGATGGCGCTGAACGCGCCGATCCAGGGCTCTGCTGCCGACCTGGTCAAGGTGGCGATGCTCGGTGTGGCCGCCGCGCTGCGCGCGCAGAACCTGGCCTCCCGGCTGCTCCTGCAGGTCCACGACGAGTTGGTGCTGGAAGTGGCTGCGGGGGAGCGGCCGGCCGTAGAGAGGCTGGTCCGGGAGCAGATGGGCGCGGCTGGTGCGCTGACCGTGCCGCTGGACGTCTCCGTCGGGACCGGCCGGACCTGGCAGGACGCTGGGCACTGACGGCGGGTACTAACGCCGGGCACTGACGCCGGGCACGCCGGGCACTGACGCCGGGCACGCCGGGCACTGACGCCGGGCACGCCGGGCGCTGAGGCCGGGCACTGAGGGGGCGTTCGGGCCGACATCCCCGCCGCGATGATCACCAAGTGGTCTCAACATCGGCAACCCGGCACGTTCTGTCAGCCTCCTCGGGCATACTCCGCCGCATGTCAGATCGACCCACAGGGGATGCGTCCACTCGTCCACCCGCACGTCGCCGCAGCTGGCTCGCGGCCGGGGCAGCGTTCGTGCTGCTCGGCGTCGCCGCGTGTGGGTCAGCGACCCAGACCACCGTGCGCGACACCAACAACGAGGTGCCCTTCAACGGGTGCAGCGAGGAGGTGACGTGCACCGGGACTCTGGAGGGGGCCAACTACGAGATCCTGCTGCCCACCCAGTGGAACGGCACCCTGCTGATCTACAGCCACGGCTACCGCAACGCGCAGCCGGCGCCGCCGGACTTCCAGCCGGTGAACACCTCGGCCGAGCCGGCGCCGGGCTGGTCCTCGGGGGAAAAGCAGGTTGGTCAGGCGCTGTTGGACAAGGGGTTCGCGCTGGTCGGCTCTTCGTATGCGAGCAACGGCTGGGCGGTCGAGGACGGGGTGGCCGCCGGCGAGCAGCTCTACCAGTTCTTCAAGGACAAGGTCGCCACGCCGCAGCGGGTCTACCTGTGGGGGGACTCCCTCGGTGGGCTGATCACCCAGGTGCTGGCCGAGAAGCACCCGGACTGGGTGGACGGCGTCGCACCGTTCTGCGGGGCCGTTGCCGGGATCGTGCCGAACATGGACCTGTCCCTGGACGCCGCCTACGCGGTACGCCAGCTGCTGGTCCCCGGTCTGAAGATCACGAACTTTGCAAGTTATGACGAGGCGGTCGCCTCGTTCAGCAGCGCCGCGCAGGCGGTCATCGCCGCTGCCAGCGACACGGCCGGCGGTGGGACGGCCAAGGTGCTGATGATCGCGGCGCTGGTGGACGCACCGTCGCGGACGGCCCGCTACGACGGGTCGACAGTGGAGTCCCGGGTCAAGGGCACCGTCGAGGCGTTGGCGACCGCACTGGGTTTCGGGACGTTCGGGCGCTACGACGTCGAGGAGCGCTTCGGCGGGAACGTCTCCGGCAACGTCGCGTCCGACTACGCCACCCGCATCTCGGACGAGGACCGCACCCTGATCGACACGGTGGGTGGCACGGGAGAGACCGACACCCTGTTGGGCCAGTTGGCCGGGGATCGGATCACTCCGGATGACGCCGCCCGGACCGCGGCGATCGAGCGGGGCGGAAACCCGATGGGGACGGTCGATGACCCCACCATCACCCTGCACACCGCGGCCGACCCGCTGGTGATCGTGCCGAACGAGTCGTTCCTGAAGACCAGGTTCGACAAGGCGTTGGCGGACGGCAAGGCGACCAGCGAGTTGGTGCAGTTGTTCACCGTGCCGCCGGCGACATACTCGGAGGCGGTCGGGGCTCCGTATGGCGCCGGGCACTGCAACTTCACCCCGGAGAGCCGCCTGGGCGTCATCACTTTGCTGGACGACTGGGTCCGCCGTGGAGTATTCCCCGGGACGGCTGCCATCGGTCCTGCGCTGGGTGCCGACAGCGGCTATCAGCCCCTGTTCGTGCCGAGTCCATGGCCGGACCCCGCAGCGCTGGAGGTGGGCGTTCTGCCCGCCGACGGGACCGACGCGCCGATGGAGAGTCCCGCCGAGAGCCCGTCCGCCTGACGGTCGAAGCGGTGCGCGAGTCCCGCGGGCTACCGTCCGCGGGACTCGCGGGCCTGAACCAGCAGGCCGATGCTGACCAGGAGCAGCCCCGCACCCAGCGTCCAGGCGACCACCCCGACCACGGCGGTGGGCTGAGTCACAAGCACTGCGCTCACCAGGACGCCGACGCAGGTCCACACGACCAGGACTGCGCGGCGGTCGTCAACGGCGAGCCGTGCGTACAGCAGCAACTGACCCAGCGCGAGCACCGAACCCGCAGCCGCGAAGATCCAGACCGTCGGCGCCAGCGCGGCGTACGCCGAACCGGCGACGGCGGCAACAACCAAACCGGGCAACAGCGCCGTGCCCAGAGTGACCAGCAGCCCGAGGGCCGCCACGATGACGACGGCGCGCACGGCGGCGGACCTGCGGCGGTCGTCCACCAGTCGCGGGAAGGCGATCACGCTGACCACCTGGGGCAGCCAGAAGGCGATTTTGGCCACGACTGCGCCGGCGGCGTACTGACCGGCCAGATCCGGTGCCAGGACATGCCGCGCCAGGAGCACATCGATGTTGGTCAACACGAATAGGGCCAGCAGGGCATGCCCGGCGTGCAGCACGTCGGTCATCAATCCCGCAGGCACGCCCACGCGCTCGGCAGCAGGACGCGAAAAGCGCACCAGCGCAGGGCTTTTCGGACCAGTCGGTCGTGCCGACCCGGCCATGTCGTCAGTGGGACGGGGGTCCACCGCCTGATCACGGCCGTCTTCATGCACTCGGACGGATCCCGTCATCAGCGGCGCGACGACGAACTGGCCGGCCAGCGCCCCGACCCCCGCTCCGATGGCGAAGCCGCCCAGCGCACCCAGCGGCGAATGCGTCGCCAGCGCACCAGCCAGACCGACGCCGCTCTTGCCGACGCCGGTACACACGTACACCCACCCCACCCGGCCGAAACTCTCCGCGCCCTGGGCGATCCCCAATTGGGCCCCGGTCACCGTCAACGGAACCAGCGCCGCGGCGACCAGCAGCGGCGGCAGGACACCGTCCAGGTGCAGACCCCAGGCGAGCAACGGACTGGCCAGCGTCGTCACCGCGGCGACCACGATCCCCGCGACCACTGCAGCGCGCACAACCTGACGGGCGGCGGCCGGCCGGTCAGCGGGGGACAGCAGGACGAGCCGTCGGGCACCGACGGCCTGCACCGCCAACGCGGCGACATTGCCGATCAGGATCAGCCCGAGCATCGCGCCGAACACCCCGAAGTCGGCGGGTCCCAGCGCGCGCGCGGCCACCACGGACAGTCCGTACCCGAGGACCTGCGCCACGGCCAGCCCGGCGGCGACCGCGGCCGAATCACCCAACAATCGTCGACCGCGATGTGCGGTGGTGCTGCTCAGCGTTCCCCCTCGTCCGGGCATGATGGCCGGCCACGACCCTAGACGGACCGGCCCGGCTGCCACGCCGCACTCGGGGACAGGCGGCTGGCTCCGGACCGGATCCGGGCACCCGACATTGGGCTGGCCAGCCGATGCGGCGTCCCCCGCCGGCTCAGGTGATCGGTCAGGTGGATGGCTCGAGCGGACAGGGAGGGCCGGTGCGACAGGCGACCAGGCGGAACCTCCTTGTCGCCGGCTGGATCGCCGGGCTCGCTGTCCTGGCGCTCGCCCCGACGCTGCGGGCCGGCTACACGTTGAGTTACGACCTCGTGTTCGTCCCCCGTCAGGACCTGCTGCCCGCGACGCTGGGCCTGTCCGAAGCCCTGCCACGGGCCGTCCCGCAAGACGCCGTCCTGACGCTGCTCACGGCGGTGGCTCCCGGCTGGGTCTGGGAGAAGCTGGCCCTCTTCGGTGTGCTCGGGCTGGCCGGAGCAGGCGCGGTACGGATCACCCGGGGCCTGCCGACCTGGGCCCGCGCAACGGCCGGCGGACTGGCCCTGTGGAACCCCTACGTCGCCGAGCGGCTGGTCATCGGCCATTGGGGGCTGCTGCTGGCGTACGCCTGCCTGCCCTGGGCGCTGGTTGCCGCTCGGGACGTGCGGTCGGGACCACCCACCGGAGCCTGGGCACGGCTGCTGCTGCTGATCGGCCTGGCGTCGCTGACCCCGACCGGCGGGTTGTTGATCATCGTGCTGGCGGTGCCGGTCGCCGTCGGACCCGGCTCGCTGGTGGCCACGGCGCGCCGGTGGCTCCTGGTGTCCGGCGCGGTGTTGCTGCAACTGCCGTGGTTGTTGCCGGCGCTGCTGCATCCCCAGGCATCCGTCGATCCGGCTGGGGTCGCGGCCTTTGGCCTGCGTACCGAGACGCCGTTCGACGGCCCCGTCGGTGCCGTGCTCACCGCGTTGGGTGGCGGCGGGGTGTGGAACGCGGGCGCTGTCCCGGCCAGCCGGGGAACCCCCTGGGCGCTGGTTGGCACGGTGCTGCTGGTTGCGCTGGCGGTCGTCGGCGCCCGCGCCACCGCGACGCTGCTGGGGTGGCCCATCATGATCTGGCTGTCGACCTGTGCCGCCGCGGGGCTGCTCGTGGCGCTGCTGTCCGCCACCGGTTGGGGTTTGTGGGTGCAACTCGTGACGGGGGTCTCCGGCGGCGGCCTGTTGCGCGATAGCCAGAAGGTGTTGGCGCCGTTGGTGTTTCTGATCGCTATCGCGGCGGTCGTCGGGGCCGTCCAGGTGGTGCAGCGGGTACGCGATCCCGGCGCCGCTCTGGCGCTGACCGGTGCTGCCGTCCTGCTGCCGCTGCTGCTGTTGCCGGACATGGTCGCTGGCGTCGCCGGGCGGTTGTCGGCGGTGTCCTATCCCGCGGACTGGTACGCGATGCGCCAGGCGCTGCAGGCCGACGAACGCCCCGGCGACGTGGTGGTCCTGCCCTGGTCGACATTCCGCCGGTTCACCTGGAATCCCGGCCGGACGGTTCTGGACCCCGCCGCCCGCTGGCTGCCCCGCTCATCGGTGGTGGACGACCGTCTGGTCGTGGCCCGCCCGGATGGGACGTACGTGACGCTGGCCGCCGAGGACCCGCGCGGCGCGGTCGTCGGCGCGGCTCTGGACGCGAATCGACCCTTGCTGGAGGTGCTGCCGGATCTGGGGGTGGGCTGGGTCCTGGTCGAGTCCGGCCAGCCGGTGCCGATCCCGACGCGGGCCTTGGCCGGGCTGGAACGGGTGCCCCTACCTACGGTGGCCGAGGGTGCGTTGCCACCGACCGGGCCCGCGCCGGCGGCCGAGGCCTGGCTCGAGTTGTGGCGGGTGCCCGGCGACATCGCCGCCCGGCCATGGCCGGCCGCCACGGTCCCGGTGGTGGCCGTCGACATAACCGCACTGCTGCTACTCGGCGCCAGCGCAGGCGTGCTGATCAACGCTCGACGCGGAAGTGGCCGAGCAGCCCGTGTTCGCGGGCGGGCGCTGTTACAGTCCGGATCAGCAGAGCAACCCACAGGGGAGACGTGAACAGATGAACGCCGTTCTCGGGCCGATCGTCGCCGTCGTCGTCGGCGGCATCATTGCGGGCCTCGGCTCGTGGGGCCTGGTGGCCTCCCAGACCGCTACCCCCGAACCGCCCAACGCCCCCTTCGTGGTCTACGGCACCCGCTGACCGTGCGTACGCCCGCCTGATCTGGTTCGGGCCGCCGTCGACCCGTTCAGCCCTCGTCGTGGTGAATCTGGGCGGGAGCAGCTGGCGGCGCCACGCGAACATGCATCCCGGGAGCAACGACGCCCCGTCTCCCGCCGTCCAGCGCCAGACCGTTACGGACCTGCGCGTGCTCCCGATCGGACACCGCCGACTCGATCACCGCGGCGAAGGCCGCGGCCGTGTCCGCCCAGCCGAACGTCCCCGATCGCTCCCGAGCCTGCTCGCCATACTCCTTGCGCAGCAACGGATCCCCAAGTAGAGCAGCCAACGCGGCAGTAAACTCCGGCTCGGCGCCGTCGACCAGGATCCCCGTACGGCCGTCCACGATCGACTCCGCGACACCGCCGGCGGCGCGGTAACCCACCGCCGGGACGCCGTGCCCGGCGGCCTCCAGGACCACCAGCCCCCAGCCCTCCTTCAGCGACGGCAGGGCGAGCACCCAGGCCCGGGCGAGCTCGGTGTGCTTGCGGGCCTCGTCGACAAAGCCGACGAACTCGACCAGGTCGTCGACGCCCAGCCTGTGCGCATGTTCGCCCAGCCGCGGCGCCCACCAGCCGTCGCCGACCACCGCGACCCGCAGCCCGGGGTGGTCGCTGCGCAACGCAGCCGCGGCGGTCAGTACGTGCTCGACCCGCTTGTGCGGCACCAGCCTGCCCAGCACCAGGATCCGGGGTTCGGGATCGGGGCCGTACGCCGTCTCCGGCGGCGCTGCGGTCCCGTTGTGCACCACCGAGATTCGGTCGGCGTCGACGCCGAGGCCGACGAGTTCGTCGCGGGTGGCCGCGGACACCGCGACGTAGCGGGATCGCCGGTAGACCCGCGGCGCGAACCGGGATTCCAGGAACCAGCCGATCCGGGAGCGCACCGGGCCGTAGACGACCGGCCACTGCTCACGATGGACGTGGTGGACCAGCACCACGACCGGCGCGTGGGTCGCCAATGGGGAGCAGAAGGGGATGCCGTTTTGGACGTCGACGACGACATCAGGGGTCCCTAGCCGCCCGGACCGCAGCAGCCGCAGCGCCGTCGGGTAGACGCCAAGTTTCGAGCCGGCGCGCACGATGCGCACCCCGTCGACGATCTCCTCGGCCGCCCCCCGCGGGTGAGCGGCACAGAACAGGGTCACGGCATGGCCGGCCGCGGCCAGCGACCGAGCGACGCTCTCGACGTAGACCTCGGAGCCGCCGCCCTCCGGGTGCGCGGTGTCCCGCCAGTTGCAAAACAGCAGCCGCAACCTGCGCTCGGGGGGCTGCTCGGCCCCCGACTGCTCGGTCCTCGAAAGCTCGACCCTCGACTTCGCAGCCGGTGACTGTCCGGCGTACGTCTGCCCGGGCTGTTCGGCCACCGGCACCCCCATCTCGACGAGTCTTGAGCAAACCGTGACCGTACCCGGCGTCACGCCCTCCCCGTGGGCAGATACCGTCCCCAGGTGCCACCGGACCAGCTCGCTCCTTCCCGGAGCAAGGTGTCCGTGGTGCGGGCCGGGCAGCGGCCACCAGCATCCACGGCCCGCTCGATCCGGCTGCTGCGGGCGTTCACGGTCGAGCAGAGTGACCCCGACCACTTCTACGGCACTCTTGCCCAGGACTCTGCCGAGCAATTGGCTGCGTTCCACCGGCTGCGGGGGGCGTTGCTGCTGGACGTCGGCGGGGGGCCGGGCTACTTCGACGATGCGTTCACCGCAGCCGGTGCGACCTACGTCGCCGTGGATGCCGACGCCGGGGAGCTGCGCTTGCACGGCCGCTCACCGGGACCGCGTACGGTCCAGGGCTCCGGCACCGCCCTGCCGATCCGCACCGGCAGCGTCGACATCGCCTACTCCTCCAACGTGGCCGAGCATGTCGAGGACCTGCCCGGATTCGCCGACGAAATGGTTCGCGTCACGAGATCAGGCGGCACCATCTATCTGTCGTACATGCTCTGGTACGGCCCGCACGGCGGCCACGAAACCTCCCCCTGGCACTATTTCGGGGGTCGCTACGCCGCGGACCGGTATGCCCGCCGAAACGGCCACCGGCCCAAGAATGACTACGGCCGCAGCCTGTTCCGTACGACCGCAACGCAGGGACTCCGCTGGGCGGAACACCACGCAACTGCCGATCTGGTCTACCGGGGCAGCCGCTACCTGCCGCGCTGGGCGCAGCCGGTCATCCACGTACCGGGGCTGCGGGAACTCGGCCTGTGGAACCTCGTTCTGGTGCTGAGGAAACGATGACTCCGGTCAGCCGCCTGCGGCTGGCCGCCACCTGCCTGCTGTTGACGCTCGTCGCCTTCGTTCAGGAACCCGGCCGGATCGTCCCGGACACCAAACTCGACCTCACCGTCAACCCCGGCGCCATGATGGGACGGGCGCTGCACCTGTGGGACCCACTGGGGTTCGCCGGACAGGTGCAGAACCAGGGCTACGGCTATCTGTGGCCGATGGCGCCGTTCTTCTGGCTCGGTGAGCACGCCGGTGTCCCGGTGTGGGTGGTGCAGCGGGTCTGGTGGGCGCTGCTGCTGGTTCTCGCGTGTACGGGCGTCGTGGCACTGCTCAACCGGCTCGGGATCGGCGTGCCGTGGAGCCGGTTGCTGGCGGGGGTGGCGTACGCGCTGGCACCGCGGATGCTGACGACACTGGGCCCGATCTCCGCCGAGGCGTTGCCGATGGCCCTGGCGCCGTGGGTGCTGGTGCCGCTGGTGACCGGATCGCTGCGCGGGAGTACGCGCCGGGCCGCGGGGCTGTCCGGCCTGGCGGTGCTCTGTGTGGGCGGCGTCAACGCGGTCGCCAGCGCCACCGTCCTGGTCCTGCCGGCGCTATGGCTGGCGACCCGCCCGCGCGGCGCCCGCCGCCGAGGGCTGTCGCTGTGGTGGGTGCTCGCCGTCTGCCTGGCGACCCTGTGGTGGGCCGCGCCGCTGCTGGTGCTGGGCCGGGTCAGCCCGCCGTTCCTGGACTTCATCGAGTCGGCCACGACGACCACCCTGCCCGGCAGCCTGGTGGAGGTGCTGCGCGGGACTGACCACTGGGTCGCCTTCGTTCTCGGCCCGGACGGTCCCACCTGGCGCGCCGGCTGGGCGCTGATCACGATCGGCGTCGTCGTGGTCTACACCGGGCTGGTCGCCGCAACCGGCCTGGTCGGGCTGACGCTGCGGAGCCTGCCGCACCGCACCTGGCTGCGGTCCGGCTTCGCCGTCGGACTGCTGATGATCACGTTCGGGCACACCGGGCCGGCGGCCGGGCTGTTCGCCGGGCCGCAGCAGAGCCTGCTGGACGGGGTGCTCGCGCCGCTGCGCAACATTCACAAGTACGACCCGGTGCTGCGGCTGGTCCTGGTCATCGGGATCGCGCACGCGTTGGCGATGCTGCCGATGCTGGCTGTTCGGCGTGCCGACTTCCGCCCCGTCGTGCCCGCCGTCGCCGCCCTGGTGGTGCTCGCCGTCGCCGGCGCCGCCTGGCCGGCGTGGCAGGCGAACATCGCACCGCGTGGGTCCTACCTGACCTTGCCGGATTACTGGGACCAGGCCTCCCGTTACGTCGCCGAGCGCGATCCGCAGGGGCGGTCCCTCGTGCTGCCGGGGGCGTCGTTCGCTCGCTTTACCTGGGGCGTCACCCGGGACGAGCCCTTCCAGGCGTACGGGCGGTCCCCGTGGGTCGTACGCGATGCCATCCCGCTGACCCCGCCGGCGACGATCCGGATGCTGGATGCGGTGCAACGCCGGGTCGCCGCCGGGCTGCCCTCGCCCGGTCTGGGTGCCGCGCTGGCCGGCGCGGGAGTGCATTACGTCGTGGTCCGCAACGACGTGGACACCGCCGGGCGGCTGGCCACGCTGCCGTCGCTGGTGCACGAAACCCTCGCCGGAGCCGCCGGGATCGATCTGGTGGCCTCGTTCGGCCCCTACGTCGGCGGTCAGATCGACGACACCACGGTGGTCGACAGGGGCCTGTCGGTGCCCTACCGCGCGGTCGAGGTGTACGAGGTCCAGGCCGCCCGAGAACCGGTCGAACTCGTTGCGCTGCAACAGGTCCCGCGAGTTGTCGGCGGACCCGAGGACCTGGCGGCCGGCCGCGACGCCGGACTGCTCGGCGCGGGCCCGGCTGTCCTGGCCGGTGATGCCGTACCCGCCCAGGGACCGCTGATCCAGGCCGACGGGATCGCCCGGCGGGAGCTCAACCCGGGCCAGGTCGACGACAACGTCAGCGCCCGGCTCACCCAGACCGACCCGCTCACCCTGGACCGCAAGGTCCGCGACTACCCGGCCTTCCCCGACGACCGCGCCGACGCCCCGGCGACCTGGACCGGGACCGTGCAGGCGGACGCGTCCAGCCAGGGCTCGGATGCGGACACCCCCGGCGGTCCGGTGCCGGTCCACCAAGCGGCCGCCGCGATCGACGGCGACGGCACGACGTCGTGGCGGTCGGACCCGACCTTCGGGGCGGTCGGGGCGTGGCTGCAGGTGCGTACGGACACCCCCCGGGACTTCTCGGTCGCCACGCTGCGGGTCGACACCGATACGCCCGGACCTCGGGTCACCCGGGTACGCGTCAGCACGGACACCGAGTCGGTACTGCGCGACGTCCCGGCCAACGGTCGCGTCACACTGCGGGCGCCGCCGGAACCCAGCCGTACGTTGCGGATCACCGCCGACGCCGTCCTGGGAAGCGGCCGTGGCGTCGTCTTCGGGGTGAGCGAGGTGAGCGTGCTGGGCCTGGACCCGTCCACCACGGGCCGCGGGTCGATCGCCCCACGAGCGGACGCGAAACCGCGCGCCACCGTCGTCACGGCGGCGGTCAACAGCCGCCCGACCTGCGTCCACCCCGGCGACACCGCGTTCTGCACCGATCTGCTGGCGCGGGCCGGGGAGGAGGCGGCCGGCTTGGACCGTACGGTCGACCTCGGTGGCCCGGGTACGCGGCAGGTGCGGGTCACGGCTGCGGCCCGCCCCGGCACCTGGCTGACCGACGTGGTGTCCCAGGCGGACGACGGCTTCACGGTGAGCGCGACCTCGGCCCTGCTCGGTGGTCCGGCGACCGGCCCGCGGGCGGCTCTGGACCTCGACCTCAGCACCGCCTGGCTGGCGCGCGCCGACGACCGGACCCCCACCCTGACGATCGACCTCGGGCAGCCACGCACGGTCACCGGGCTGCGGCTGACCCAGCAGCTCGGCCTAGCGGCGTCGCGGCCGGTGTCGGTCTCCGTACGGGACCGGGCCGGGACGCTGCGGGCGGGCCGGTTCGACCAGCGCGGCTATCTGCGGTTCGACCCGCTGCGTACCGACCGGCTCACTGTCCGATTCACCACGGTGCAGCCGGTGATCTCGGTGGATCCCAGCGTCGGCGGTGGTGAACTGAGCCCGGTCGGGGTGTCGGACCTGCGCATCATCGGGGCCGGGGACAGTCAGCCGGACAACGCCGGCTCGGTGGAGCTGCCCTGCGGCAGCGGCCCCGTCATTCGGGCTGGTGGGCAAACCGTCCAGACCCGGGTCACTGCCCGGCGCGCCGAGCTCATCCGCGGGGAGCCGGTCACTGCGCAACCCTGCGGTCTCCTGACCGCGGCCGCCGGACCCCAACGCCTGACCGTCGATGGCGCCGGTCGCTGGGACGTGCGCTGGGCGACCGTGACCGATCCCGGCACCCTCGCCCGGCCCACCTGGTCGGCCCCCGCCCTGCCCGGTGTCGAACGCCCGACCTGGGACGCCACCCACCGCGAGGTCACGGTCCCGCCGCGCGCGGTCGATGCGCTGCTCGTCGTCCGGGAGAACATCAACCCCGGTTGGCAGGCTCGGTTGGGCGCCACGCTGCTGAGTCCGGTGCGGGTCGAGGGCTGGGCCCAGGGCTGGTTGGTCCCCGCCGGGGCCGCTGGCACGGTGCGTCTGGACTACACCCCGGACGGTGCCTATCGCTGGGGGCTGCTCGTCGGGCTGCTCGCCGCCCTCGCGCTGGTCGGGCTGGCGTGGGCGCGGCCGGTGAGCCGCCGGCGGCTCGGTCCGATCCTGGCGCCTGCGCGGGCCGCCAGCGCTGGCCCCGACGCGCGTGCCACCGCAGTCAATGCCCACGGCTCCCGGCCCGGCAATCCGTGGCTCGCCCAGGTGCTGATCGTGGCAACCCTGCTGCTGCTCGGTGGCTGGGTGGGGGGCCTGCTCGGACTGGTGGCCCTGGCGGCTGTGCGCTACGTGCCCTGGCGGGGCTGGCCGGTGGTCGTGGCCCCAACCGCCTACCTGGGTGCGGTGGTGTTGCTGGCCGCCGCGCCGTGGGGATCGGGGGATGGGTATGCGGGCGGGCGCGCGCTCCCGCAGATCCTGAGCCTCATCGCGGTCGCAGCGGTCCTCGTGGTCGGGTTGCGGCCGGGCCGCTCACGCCCCTCGGGCAGCGCGAGCGGCACCACCAGCGCAACAACTACCGGCGCTGAAACCCTTAGCGCTCCAACGGCTTCTCGGTGAGCCCGGGCGGGTTGTCCGGCTTCTCCTCGTGACCACCGAACTCCTTGCGCATCGCCGAGAGGACCTTGTCGCCGAACAGGGACTCGCCGCGGGAGGAGAATCTGGCGTATAGCGCGGCCGTGAGCACCGGGGTCGGAACGCCTTCGTCGATCGCGGCAATGGAGGTCCAGCGGCCCTCGCCGGAGTCGGAGACCCGGCCGCCGAAGCTGCCCAGATCGGGCGAGGCGTGCAGGGCCGCGGCGGTCAGGTCCAGCAGCCAGGAGCCCACCACCGAGCCGCGCCGCCATACCTCGGCCACGGCCGGAATGTCGAGCTCGTAGGAGTAGAACTCCGGGTGGTCCAGCGGCGCCGTCTCGGCGTCCTTGGCGCGCGGCCGCAGCCCCTCGTCGGCGTTCTTCAGCACGTTCAGGCCCTCGGCGTACGCCGCCATCAGGCCGTACTCAATGCCGTTGTGCACCATCTTGACGAAGTGCCCGGCGCCGTTCGGGCCGCAGTGCAGCCAGCCGCGTTCCTCCGGCGCGTAGTCCCCGCTGCGTCCGGGGGTCCGGGCGACATCCCCGGGACCGGGCGCGATCGTGTCCCAGATCGGGGTGAGGCGGTCGACGGCGTCGTGTTGACCACCGATCATCAGGCAGTAGCCCCGCTCCAGGCCAAAGACGCCGCCGGAGGTGCCGCAGTCGACGTAGTGCATGCCGCGGTCCTGCAGCACCGCCGAACGGCGCAGGTCGTCGCGGTAATAGGAGTTGCCGCCGTCGATCAGCACATCGTCGGCCTCGAGCAGCCCGCTCAGGGCGTCCACGACGTGTTCGGTGATGACACCGGCCGGAACCATGATCCATACGTTGCGCGGGGTGTCGAGTTTGGCCACGAAGTCCGCGTACGAACTGGCGCCGATCGCACCCTCCGCCGCCAGCGTGGCGACCGCCTGCTGATCGATGTCGAAGACGACGCACTCGTGCCCGTCACGCATCAGCCGGCGGACCAGGTTGGCGCCCATCCGGCCGAGTCCGACCATGCCCAGCTGCATTGGTGTTGCGGTGGCCACTCGGGTCTCCTCTCACCCGGCTGGGCTCTCGGCCGCCGGCGTCGGTACGGTCGCCGCGCACGCTAGTGCACGTCTATTGACCCCTGGAGTCCTCATGTCGCAACCGATCGCTCTGTCCGACTCCCCGGCCTGGCAGGCGCTGCTCGCGCACCGGGACGCCAGCGCGGCCCAGAGTTTGCGTGAGCTGTTCGCCGCCGACCCCGGGCGGGCCCAGCGGCTGGTGGCCGAGGGTGCCGGTATCCGGCTGGACTACGCCAAGCAGCAGGTGACCGACCAGACACTGCGACTTCTGCAGGCCCTGGCCACCGAGCGCGGGGTGCGGGAGCGGGTCGAGGCGATGTTCGCGGGGGAGCACATCAACACCACCGAGGACCGCGCGGTCCTGCACACGGCGTTGCGGCTGCCGCGCGAGGCCAGCCTGACGGTGGACGGTGTCGACGTCGTGGCGCAGGTGCATGAGGTGCTGGACCGGATGGGCTCGTTCGCCGACCGGGTGCGCTCGGGGGAGTGGACCGGATCGACCGGGCAGCGCATCAGCGCGGTGGTCAACATCGGCATCGGTGGCTCCGATCTCGGCCCGGTCATGGCCTACCAGGCGCTGCGGCACTACAGCCGCCGTGACATCACCTTCCGGTTCGTGTCCAACATCGACGGCACCGATTTCGCCGAGGCCACCCACGATCTCGACCCGGCCGGCACGCTGTTCATCGTGGCGTCCAAGACGTTCACCACGCTGGAGACGATGACCAACGCTCGCACCGCGCGGGACTGGCTGACCGGCCGCCTCGGCGCAGACACCAACGTGGCCCGGCACTTCGTGGCGCTGTCCACGAACGCCTCCGCGGTGGCCGAGTTCGGGATCGATCCGGCGAACATGTTCGGCTTCTGGGACTGGGTGGGCGGGCGCTATTCGATGGAGTCCGCGATCGGGCTCTCGACCATGATCGCAATCGGTCCGGACTCGTACGCCGAACTGCTCGCTGGTTTCCACGACATGGACGTCCACCTGCGGGAGGCTCCGTACGAAGAAAACCTGCCGGTGCTGATGGCGCTGCTCGCGGTGTGGAACCGAAACTTCCTCGGCTGCCCGACCACCGCGGTACTGCCGTACGACCAATACCTGACCCGGTTCCCGGCGTACCTGCAGCAACTGACCATGGAGAGCAACGGAAAGTCGGTGACGCTGGCCGGCGAGCCGGTCGGGGTCGAGACTGGCGGAATCTATTGGGGGGAGCCGGGCACCAACGGCCAGCACTCCTTCTATCAACTACTGCATCAGGGGACCTCGGTGGTCCCGGCCGACCTGCTGGTGTTCGCCCGGACCCTCAATCCGCTGGGTCAGCATCACGACCTGTTGGTGGCCAACGCTTTCGCGCAGGCCGCGGTGTTGGCGTTCGGGAGGACGGCGCAGGAGGTACGTGCCGACGGCGCCCCCGAGCATCTCGTCGCGCACAAAGTGATGCCCGGCAACCGGCCATCGAGTTTCCTGCTGTTGGACAGCTTGACGCCGCGCGCATTGGGCAGCCTGGTCGCGCTGTACGAGCACAGCGTCCTGGTGCAGGGGGCGATCTGGGGCATCGACTCCTTCGACCAGTGGGGCGTCGAGCTGGGCAAGGCCATGGCCATGCAGGTCGCCCCACAGTTGCAGGAGGGGGCCGCTGCCCCGGCAACCCAGGACTCCTCGACCACCGCCCTGGTGGCCGCCTACCTGGCCGCCCGGGACGCCTGACTCCCCGCCAGGCGTCCGGCGCATCCGTGGTGGCTGGTCAGGTCGGCGGCGGGTGAATCACGTCGACAGCTGGGGGTTGCTGCGCCGTGCCGCTGGCCAACAGCTGGTATCCGTGGGACAGGAAGCGCTTGTACTCCGGGCTCAGCGCAGAGTCGGCGGCGATCGCGGCCAGCACGTCCCCCGTCCCTTCGACCCCATCGACCTCATCCGTTCGCAGATGCCCGGCGGCGACCACCAGGGTCAGGACGGGGGTATGCAGAATGGGAGCCAGCCGGCGCAGGTGCGGGATGCTCGGAACGGCCCCGGCGGTGAGCCACCGGGAGATCACCGACCCGTGGACCCCGCTGTCCCGAGCCAGATCGCTGACAGTGGCGTATCCCGCTGCGGCCATCCGCGCCGTCAGGAACACGCCCCAGGTTTGGTCCATGTCGCCGCCGTGCTGCTGCCTGACCCCGTCCGCCGACACTCGCGCTCTCCGTCCGCCCCCGCAGTCACGTATGCGGCCCCCGACGGGACCGAGCCTGGCGCGGTCCAGGTCGGCGTATCCGGCCCGATCCGGACCGGCCTGAACAACCCGCGCACTATATCGACGTACTTGTGGGCGCGCACATGACGGCTCCGGGTTGCGGGCGCCGGTGCTTGCATCCGATATGCCCGCACCCTCGCTATGCCGCCCCTGCCGCGCGGCAGCCATCTCGATCGCTCAGAGGTCTCCGGGGCGGTTGTCGCCGGACCGGCGGCGCAGATAGCGCTCGAACTCGCGAGCGATCGCCTCGCCGCTGGCTTGCGGCAGCCCGTCGGAGTCGCTCTGCTCCTCCAGCTGGCGTACGTAGTCCGCGATCTCGTCGTCGTCCTCGGCCACCTCGTTGACCCCGGCCTCCCAGGCGGCGGCCTCATCTGTCAGCTCCCCGACCGACACCGGGACGTCCAGGACGTCCTCCACCTTGCGCAGCAACGCCAAGGTGGCCTTCGGGCACGGGGGCTGGGAGACGTAGTGCGGCACCGCGGCCCACAGCGACACGGCCGGCATCCCGGCCCGTGCGCAGGCGTCCAGCAACACCCCGACGATGCCGGTGGGACCTTCGTACCGGGACTGCTCCAGACCGAGGTCGAGGGCGCCGCCCTCGTCGGAGGCGGTCACGCTGATGGGCACCGGCCGCGTGTGCGGGGAGTCCGAGAGCAGGGCCCCCAGGGTCACCACCCGGGCAACGCCGAGCTCATGGGCCAGCCCGACGATCTCCCGAACGAACGCGCGCCACCGCATGTTCGGTTCGATGCCCTGGATGATCACGACGTCGCGGACCGGCAGGGGCAGCCGGGCCACGAACACCCGGGTCGTGGGCCAGGTCAGGTGCCGCACACCGTCGTGCTCCAGGGTGATGTAGGGCCGGTTGACCTGGTAGTCGTAGTAGTCCTCGGGGTCGATCTCGGCGATCTGCCGGACGTCCCATAGGTCGCGCAGATGTTCGACCGCGTCACTGGCCGCATCTCCCGCGTCGTTCCAGCCCTCGAAGGCGCAGATCAGAACCGGATCGACGAGCTCGGGCAACGGCTCCCACTCGATCACCCATGACCTCCTCGAGCGGTCCTCCTCGGGATGCCGACGCCAGCTCAGGTCGGTCGCGGCAGAGCCTACGTTGGTTGCCTCGTTAGGCTGCGGACACCATGGCTGATTCGACTGCACTGCCCACGAGCACGCCTCCCAGCGGGTCGTCCAGACGGCCCTCGATGCTGGCCGCCATGTCCGAGCGGGTGCTGGTCGCCGACGGAGCGATGGGCACCATGCTGCAGGCCTCGGACCTGACCCTGGACGACTTCCAGGGCCACGAGGGCTGCAACGAGATCCTCAACGTCACCCGACCTGAGGTCGTCGCGGCCGTCCACGACGCCTACTTCGCGGTCGGGGTCGACGCCGTCGAGACGAACACCTTCGGGGCGAATCTGGCCAACCTCGCTGAGTACGGCATCGCTGCGCGCATCAGGGAGCTAGCCGAGGCGGGCGCGCGGATCGCCCGCGGCGTGGCCGATGACTGGTCGACGCCGGACCGGCCGCGCTGGGTCCTCGGCTCGGTCGGCCCGGGAACGAAACTGCCCACGCTGGGGCACCTGCCGTACGCCACCCTGCGCGACGCCTATCAGGAACAGGCCGCCGGGATGCTGGCCGGGGGCGTCGACGCCGTCCTGGTCGAGACCGTGCAGGACCTGCTGCAGGCCAAGGCCGCCCTGATCGGCGCGCGGCGGGCGATGGCCGTGGCGGGGATCCGCGTACCCCTGCTGGTGCAGGTCACCGTGGAGACGACGGGCACCATGCTGCTCGGCTCGGAGATCGGCGCTGCCCTGACCGCGCTGGAACCCCTGCGCATCGACGTCATCGGGCTGAACTGCGCCACTGGGCCCGCCGAGATGAGCGAGCACCTGCGCCACCTGGCCAAGCACGCCCGGGTCAACCTGTCCGCGATGCCCAACGCCGGGCTGCCGATCCTGACCAGCGAGGGTGCGCACTACCCCCTGACGCCGGCCGAACTCGCCGACGCGCACGCCACCTTCACCCGGGACTACGGCCTGGGCCTGGTCGGCGGCTGCTGCGGGACCACCCCCGAGCACCTGGCCGCCGTCGTGGAGCGGGTCGGCGGGCAGGCCGTGACTCCCCGCAGTCCGCGCCCGGAGTCGGCTGCCGCGTCGCTGTACGCCGCCGTCCCGTTTCGGCAGGACACCGCGTACCTGTCCATCGGGGAGCGGACGAATGCCAACGGCTCCAAGGCGTTTCGCGAGGCGATGCTGGAGCAGCGCTGGGATGAGTGTGTGGAGATCGCCCGCGCGCAGATTCGCGACGGCGCCCACCTCCTGGACGTCTGCGTGGACTACGTCGGCCGCGACGGGGCCGCGGACATGCGCGAGATCGCCGGCCGGTTCGCGACCGCGTCCACCCTTCCGCTGGTGCTGGACTCCACCGAGCCCGACGTGCTGCGGGCCGGGCTGGAGATGCTGGGTGGGCGAGCGGTGGTCAACTCGGTCAACTACGAGGACGGCGACGGGCCCGACTCCCGGCTGGTTCGGACGATGGAACTGGTCCGCGAGCACGGCGCGGCGGTCATCGCGCTGACCATCGACGAGCAGGGCCAGGCGCGTACCGCCGAAACCAAGGTCACCATCGCCGACCGGCTCATCCGCGACCTCACCGGCAACTGGGGGATGGACGTCGGCTCGATCATCGTCGACTGCCTGACCTTCCCGATCGCGACCGGCCAGGAGGAGACCCGGCGCGACGGGGTGGAGACCATCGAGGCGATCCGGCGGGTGAAGACACTGCACCCGGACGTCCAAACCACGCTGGGGCTGTCGAACGTGTCCTTCGGGCTCAACCCGGCGGCCCGGCAGGTGTTGAATTCGGTGTTCTTGCACGAGTGCCTGCAGGCCGGGCTGGACTCCGCGATCGTGCACGCAGCCAAGATCCTGCCGATGGCGCGGATCCCGGACGAGCAGCGGCAGGTTGCCTACGACCTGGTCCACGACCGGCGGCAGTTCGGTGCGGACGGCACGTGTACGTATGACCCGCTGGCGGCATTCCTGGACCTGTTCGCCGGGGTGCGTGCGGTCGATTCGGCCGATGCCCGGGCCGCCGAACTGGCCGCGCTGCCGCTGGGGGAACGGCTGGCCCGGCGGATCGTGGACGGGGAACGGCAGGGGCTGCACGAGGACCTGGCCGAGGCATTGGCGACCCGACCGGCGCTGGAGATCGTCAATGAATACCTGCTCGAGGGGATGCGAACCGTCGGGCAGCTGTTCGGGGCCGGGGAGATGCAACTGCCGTTCGTGCTCACCAGCGCCGAGGTGATGAAGGCCGCCGTCGCCTACCTCGAACCGCACATGGAACGCAGCGACGAGGCCGGCAAGGGCACCATCGTGCTGGCCACGGTCAAGGGCGACGTGCACGACATCGGCAAGAACCTGGTGGACATCATCTTGACCAACAACGGCTACACGGTGGTCAACCTGGGCATCAAGCAGCCGGTCAGCGCCATCCTCGATGCGGCCATCGAGCACGATGCCGACCTGATCGGCATGTCCGGGCTGCTGGTCAAGTCAACCGTGGTGATGAGGGAGAACCTCGAGGAGTTCAACACCCGTGGGGTCGCCCAGCGCTGGCCGGTGCTGCTGGGCGGTGCGGCGCTGACCCGGTCCTACGTGGAGCAGGATCTCGCCGAGATCTACGCCGGGGAGGTCCGCTACGCCCGGGACGCCTTCGAGGGGCTGCGCCTGATGGACGCGGTGATGGCGGTCAAGCGCGGGGTGCCCGGGGCCGCGCTGCCCGAGCGGCGCGAACGCCGGGTGCGGGCGGTGGCTCGCCCGGTCGACACCACGGCTGCTTTGGGCCGGTCCGATGTGGCAGCCGATGTGCCGGTGCCCACCCCGCCGTTTTGGGGTTCCCGGGTGGTGAAGGGAGTGTCACTGGCCGACTACGTGCCCTACCTGGACGAGCGGGCGACGTTCCTGGGCCAGTGGGGGCTGAAGGCTGCGCGCGGCGGGGGGCCGTCGTACGAAGAACTCGTCGAGACGGAGGGCCGGCCACGGCTGCGCGCCTGGCTCGACCGCATCAAGACCGACTCGCTGCTGGAACCGGCTGTGGCGTACGGCTATTTCCCGTGCGTGGCCGAGGGCAATGACCTGGTGATCCTTTCCGCTGACGGTACGGAGCGTGGCCGATTCTCGTTCCCGCGGCAGCGCCGCGATCGGCGACTGTGCCTGGCCGACTTCTTCCGGCCGCGCGAGTCCGGCGAGACCGATGTGCTCGCCCTGCAGGTCGTCACGATGGGCTCGGCCGTGTCCCGCGCGACCGCGGAGTTGTTCGCCGCGGATGCGTACCGGGACTATCTGGAGCTGCACGGGTTATCCGTACAACTCACTGAAGCACTGGCCGAGTATTGGCACGCTCGGGTGCGCAGCGAATTGGGCATCGCGGCGGCTGACACCGACGATATGGACACCCTGATCGGCAAACAGGGCTATCAGGGATCGCGGTACTCCTTCGGCTACCCCGCCTGTCCCGACGTCGAGCAGCAGGCCCTGCTCGCCGAGCTGCTGGACATCTCCGGTATCGGCGTCGAGTTGTCCGAGGAGTTCCAGCTGCACCCGGAGCAGTCCACCAGTGCGCTGGTCGTCCACCATCGCGAAGCCAAGTACTTCAACGCCACGTGATTCCGCTGTCGTGACCTGGGTCACCGTCGGGCGGAAGCGGTCACCGAGGTCGGCGACGGCAGCCGGGAGCGGGCAGGATGGCGGCCGTGCACCCTCATGGTTTGGACGCGGTCCTGTTCGACATGGACGGACTGCTGTTGGACACCGAGCCGATGTGGCTGATCGCCGAGCGGATGACGATGGCGCAGTTGGGCGCCGACTGGACCGACGTCGACCAGGCCCAGTGCCTGGGCGGGCCGCTGGACCGGGTCGTGCACTACATGATCGAGAAGTCGGGTACGCAGCGGTCGCTGGACGACGTGCGGACCCACCTGCTGACCGAGGTGGAACGCCAGTTCCGCGATGACCCGGTGCACTGGCAGCCGGGGGCGAAGGATCTGCTCGCCGAGTTGTACCGGGCGGGGGTCCCCTGCGCGCTGGTGTCGGCGTCGTACCGACGGCTGGTCGATACGGCGCTGGACCGGGTGGTGCACGAGGTGGCCAGCGACGTCTTCGCGGTCACCGTGGCCGGGGACGAGGTCGCTCGGACCAAGCCGCACCCGGACCCGTACCTGAGTGCGGCCGAGCGTCTGGGCGCTCGGATCGAGCGATGCGTGGTCCTGGAGGACTCACCGACCGGGGTGGCCGCCGGCCAGGCGGCGGGCGCTTTGGTGGTTGCGGTGCCGCACATGGTGCATATCGAGGCAACGCCGCGGACCCGGGTTGTTCAGTCGCTGGCCGCTGTCGATCTGGAGGTTCTGCGCGGCTGGCTGAGTGCCGCGACGAGCGACGCTGACGTTGTCGCCCGGTAGTAACTCCCATGCTCACTCGGTCGCGATCGCGCGCAGCACGTCGAGTCGGGCCGCACGGATCGCCGGCCAGCCGGCGGCCAGCACCGCCCCGACGGCGCCCAGCGCCACGAAGGCCGCCAGTTGCCCGCCTGGGATGGCCAACTGACTGATGCCCTGCGGGGCGAGAACCTGTTGCAGGAGAACGCCGTACGCGACTCCGAGGCCCACTCCCAGCAGCGCCCCGAAGATCCCGAGCAGCAGCGCCTCGATCACGATCATCCAGCGCACCTGGGACCGGGACGCACCGACAGCGCGGAGCAGACCGATCTCCCGGGTGCGTTCCACCACGCTCAGCAGCAGCGTATTGACGATCCCGAGGAACGCGATGAGCACGCCGAGGGCGAGCAGTGCGAATAGGAAGCCGAGCACCCGGGTGACCTGAGAGCGGATGTCGTCCTTGAACTGCCGCTGGTCCTGCACCTGCACGGTCGGGAAGGCCGTCAGTCGCTGGTCCAGGTCGGCCCGCACGGCAGCGGGATCGGCGTTGGGCATCAGTCGTACGTAGATCGCCGAATCCTGCTCCAGGCTGCCGAGGGAGGCGATCGTCGGCTTGTCGACGATGAAACCTTGATAGAGACCGGCGGGTTCGTACAGGCCGACCAGGCGCAGGCTGCCGGGCCCGTTGGGGAACGCCAGCTTCAAGGTCTGGCCCACCCGGTACCCGTTCGCGGTGGCCGTGTCCGTGTCCGTGACGGCGTTGCCGAGGCCGAGGTCGCTCAGCGACCCTTGCGTGAACGTGAGGTTGATGACCTGGGCGAGCGCGTCAGGGTCGGCGCCGGTGACGATCGTGCGGTCCCCGTCCTGGGTACGGGTGAAGGTCTGCCGGACGGCGGTGACCACCGAGGTCCCCGGGGTGTCCGCGACGGCCGCGGCGACGGCCGGCGGGAAGGGCCGGAAGCCGACCCCGAGGACGACGAAGTCGGCGCCGATCGTGTCGTCGATGACCTTGTCGACCGACGCGGTGGCCGAGGCCGCGATGACCCCCAGCGCGCTCATCAGGGCCACCCCGATGGTCAGCGCGCTAGCGGTGGCCGCGGTGCGCCGCGGGTTGCGCCGGCCGTTTTCGCGGGCCAGTCGGCCCACGGTGGTGGGAAACGCCGAGCCGAGCAACCCCAGCAGAGGACGGGCCAGCAGCGGGGCCAGGGTGATCGCTGCCAGCAGTCCGACGAAGGCCGAGGCTCCTACCCAGCGCGCTCCGGCCTCGGCGTCCTCGCCCTGCTGCAGCGCCACCGCGCCCAGCCCGATCGCCCCGGCGAGCAGCGCGACGCCGAGTAACCCGCGGCGAACCAGCGACCGGGACGCCGCCATGCCTGGGTCGTCGCGCAGTGCGGCGACCGGCGGCACCCGCGCAGCCCGGCGAGCGGGCAGCGAGGCGGCCAGCATCGTCACGACCAGGCCGATGGCGTACGTGATCAGGATGGTGCGGGGGGCCACCACCAGTGACCCCCCGGGGAGTTCGGCACCGAAGGCGGCGAACAGCAGCCGCAGCAGTTGCGACAGGCCGAGACCGGCCGCCAAACCGAGCGTGGAAGCGACCGCACCGACGACACCGGCCTCGACCAGCACCGACCCCTGGACCTGCCACCGGGAGGCCCCGATGGCCCTGGTGAGCGCCAGCTCGCGGGTCCGCTGCGCGATCAGCATGGAGAACGTATTGGTGATCAGGAAACCAGCGACGAACAAGGCGATGAAGGCGAAGGCGAGCAGGAACGTCGTCAGGAAGCCCAGCGCCTCCTGCAGCCGGCGGGAGGTGTCGTCGGAGATCTGCTGCCCGGTCCGGACCGTGATGGGGGCGGTGATGGCCGCATCGACGCGCCCGGCCAGCTCAGCCTGGGAGACACCGGGTTCGGCGAGAACGCGTACCTCGCTGACCTGTGGCTTCCCGAGCATCACGGCCTGAGCCGTCGGCAGGTCGAACAGGACCGTGCTCGCGGCGCCCAGGGACCCGCTGATCCCGCGTTGCGCGATCCCCACGACGGTCCACGAACGGGTGGCATCCGAGCCGACGGGCGTGACGATGCGCAGTGATGCCCCAACGTCGATCGAGGCCTTGTCCGCGGTGGCGACGTCGACGACCACCTCGGCAGGTCCCTTGGGGGCGCGGCCCGCCACGATGGCGTACGGATTCAAGGTGGCGTCCTGCAACCAGGACCGGCCCGGCGACTGGCCGCTCGCCCCGCCCAGCGGCTTACCGTCGCGACCCAGCACGACGGCGCCGTTGACGCTGATGTAGCCCTCGGCGACCGAGACCCCCGGGACTGCGGCGACCTCGCCGACCAGCGCCTGCGGGATGGCGGCCGGGTCCGTACCGAGCCCCTGATCGTCGCTGCGGGCGGCCACGACGACATCGGCTTGAGGCTGTGCGAACAACTGGTCGAACGAGCGTTGCAGTGAGTCGGTGAACACGAAGGTCCCGGCGACGAAACTGACGCCCAACACGATGGAGGCCACCGTGAGGGCCAGCCGCAGCTTGTGCGCGAACAGGGACCGCAGCGCGGATCGCAGCACCGCTGTCAGCCCCGTACGGGGGCGCGGTCGAAGGCCTTCATCCGCTCCAGGACCCGCTCGGCGGTCGGCTCCCGCATCTCGTCCACGATCCGGCCGTCCCCGAGGAAGATCACGCGGTCGGCGTAGGAGGCCGCCCCGGGATCATGGGTCACGATGACGATCGTCTGGCCGAACTCGTCGACGCTACGGCGCAGGAACCCCAACACCTCCGCACCCGAGCGCGAGTCCAGGTTTCCGGTCGGCTCGTCGGCGAAAACGATCCGCGGTCGGGTAGCCAGGGCCCGGGCACAGGCGACCCGCTGCTGCTGCCCGCCAGACAGCTCCGCGGGCCGGTGGTCCAGGCGGTCCCGCAAACCGATCGTGTCGATGATCGTGTCCAGCCACGCCGGGTCCGGTTTCCGCCCGGCGATATCCAGCGGGAGGGTGATGTTCTCCAGCGCGGACAGGGTCGGCACCAGGTTGAACGCCTGGAAGACGAACCCAACTGCATCCCGGCGCAGCCGGGTCAGCTTCTTGTCGGACAGGCCCATCAGCGCGGTGTCGCCGATCCACACGTCACCCGAGGTGGCCGAGTCGAGGCCGGCCAGCAGGTGCATCAGGGTCGACTTACCCGACCCGGACGGTCCCATGATCGCGGTGAACTCCCCGCTGCGGATCTCGACGTCCACGGCATCCAGGGCCACCACGGCCGTGTCGGACTGGCCGTAGATCTTCGTCAGCGCGTGTGCCCGAGATGCCGCGGTCGGCTGTGCAGACTCGGGGACCGGGGCCGTCACGGGGCGATCACCGCTGAGATCGCCAGGGGCACGATCGGCAGGGACGCCTGGGCGTCAAGATCCACGACATGCATCCGTGCAGTCTGCGCCGTTGCCGCGGGCATCGCCAACGCGGGCCGGTGCGCTGTGTACGGCGCTCGTGGGGGACGCAGGGCTGGAGCGTCGCGCACGCAGGGGTCGGGCTGGGTTGGGGCGCTCCCAGGTCCGCACCGCAGCGGCGACGTCGGGCCCGGGTCGCCCGTACCCTGGGTGAATGTCGCAGGCTGCAGCAGATCCAGATCCAGGTCCCGCGCCCGAGACCGGGCGACGAGGCTGGGTCGTCGGGGGAGTCGCCGTCTCGGTGCCTCCCAGCGGGGTCCTGGGCGTCCTGATCATCGCCTGGCTGTGGTCGCCCGCGTTTGCCCAGCAGGGGGCACCTGCCTCCCAGCAGTATGTGTTGGCGGGTGTTTTCGCGCTGCTGCTGTACGCCTCGATCCTGCTGCACGAGGTCGCGCATGCCGTCGCGGCGCGTTCGTTCGGCTTCCCGGTGTCGCAGATCGTGCTGTGGGTGCTGGGCGGGTTCACGGTGTACGAGCGGACCCGGCCGTCCCCGGGCCGTGAGGCCGTGGTTGCGCTGGCTGGACCGCTCACCACGGCCGCGGTCGCCGGCCTGTTCGCGGTGGCGGCCAACCTTGCCGACGGTGCCGATCCGCGGATCGTGGCGGTCCTGGCCGCATCCGCGTGGGCCAACGGGATCATGGCCGCGTACAACCTGCTGCCCGGCCTGCCCCTGGATGGCGGCACGGTGCTCAAAGCCGCCGTGTGGGCCGGTACCCGCTCGGAACACCGAGGCACGGTCGCTGCGGCGTGGGCCGGTCGCGCTCTGGCGGTGCTGATGATCGCGATCCCGCTGTGGTGGGTGCTGCGCACCCCAGACAATTCCTACGTGGGCCTGCTCGTCACCGGTGTGATCTTCGCTGCGCTGCTGTGGAGCGGTGCGACGCAGTCGCTGCGGCGGGCGGAGCTGGAGGCGCGGCTGCCCGGCGTCGCGGCCGGCGTGCTGGCAGTTCCCGCCATCCCCGTACCGGCCGAGCTGTCCCTCGACCAGGCGCTGCTGCGGGTGCAGGCGCAGTCGACGACCCCGAGCGGTCCTGCGACCGCGCTGGGGAGTGCCGGGGTCGCCACCGCTGCTGCGGCGCAGACCGTGGGTGATGTCGCCCTGGTGGTGGTCGACCCGCAGGGACGCCCGGTGGGCATCGTCGAGCAGGCCGCGGCCGTGGCCGTACCCGAGCAGCGGCGCGCCTGGGTCACCGTCGGTGCGCTGGCCCGGTCGCTGGACACCGCCTCGTCGGTGGCTGCTGAGCTGGCCGGGTACGAGTTGGTCCAGGCCATCACCGACGGCGGTGAGCCGATTGACCGGCTGGTCGTGCGCGACGGGCTGATCGTGGGGGTGCTGCGCGCGCATGCCGTCGCCGCCGCGTTGTCCCGCTGAGCGCATGCGGTCGACGATGTTGCCGGTGCGTGATCCTGTCCTGCGGGCGCCACTAACCTCACCGGGTGCCCGTACACTCCGCCGACCCCGGCGATCCAAGCGTCGCGACCCCTGACTTGGCCGACCCATCGCTGGGCTCCGATCCGGACCGTGCGCCCGAGCCCTTCGTACGACAACACCGCGGGCAGTTCGCGGTCGGAGATCTCGTCCAACTGACCGACCCGAAGGGCCGCCACCACACGATCACGTTGGTCGCTGGGCAGCAGTTCCACTCCCACAAGGGCGCGATCGAGCATGATGCGATCCTGGGTAGCCCGGAGGGCATCGTCGTCACCTCGACCGGCGGCATCGGCTACCTGTGCCTGCGTCCGCTGTTGCGCGACTTCGTGCTGTCCATGCCGCGGGGCGCCACGGTCGTCTACCCCAAGGACGCCGCGTCCATCGTCGGGCTGCTGGACCTGCACCCCGGCCACCGGGTGCTGGAGGCAGGGGCCGGCTCGGGCGCCTTGACCTGCTCACTGCTGCGGGCGGTGGGGGACGCCGGCCGGGTCGTGTCATACGAGCGCCGGGCCGACTTCGCCGCGGTGGCCGCGACGAACGTACGGCGGTGGTTCGGCCGCGAGCACCCGGCGTGGGAACTCATCGTCGGCGACCTGGCCACGGGCACATCGGACAGCGGCGCTGCGCTGCCACCTGGGCAGCCGGCGCAGTTCGACGCCGTCGTGCTGGACATGCTGGCCCCGTGGGATTGCGTGGAGACCGTGGCGCACAGCCTCGCGCCCGGCGGGGTGCTCGTGGGCTACGTGGCCACCACGACGCAGCTGTCCCGGTTGGTCGAGACCCTGCGGGCCGACGGGCGTTGGACCGAGCCGAGGTCGGAGGAGACCCTGCTGCGGACCTGGCACCTGGAGGGCCTGGCCGTACGCCCGGACCACCGGATGAGCGGCCACACCGGCTTCCTGATGTCCACCCGGCGGCTGGCCGACGGCACTGTGCTACCGGCCCGGCGGACCCGGCCGGCCAAGGGCGCGTATGGGGACGACTACACCGGCCCGGGAGCCGCGGGCCCAGCGACCGTCGAGCCTGGCGGGCCCACCGACTGAACCGGCCGCTGCCTCAGACAGGCAACGTGGATCGGGGTGCGCCGGCGGTATCCGTGGGTAGGGTCTCGTGGGGGATACGGACGGAGGTGGGAGACATGCCGCACGACGAGCGTGACCCGTACCGGGACCGCGGTAGCAATCGGGCGGACGAGGCCACCGCCACGGCGTTGCAGACGGAGTTGGCCTCGCTGACCGTGCAGAACCAGCGGCTGGCAGCCACGCTGCGGGAGGCCCGCGACCAAATCCTGACCCTGAAGGCCGAGGTGGACCGGCTGGCCGAGCCGCCCAGCGGCTATGGAGTTTTCGTCGAGTTGTTTGAGGACGGCTCGATGGACGTCGTGGCCGCCGGGCGACGGATGCGGGTGACCGCCAGCCCGACCGTGGTGGCCGAGTCGCTGGTGCCAGGTCAGGAGGTCATGCTCAACGAGGCGATGAACGTCGTCGGGGTTCGGGCCTTTGAACGTTTCGGCGAGATCGTGACGCTGAAGGAGATCCTCGAGGGCGGCGACCGGGCCCTCGTCGTGGGGCACACCGATGACGAAAAGGTCGTACGAATGGCCGCGCCGTTGCAGGGGACCCGGCTGCGCGCCGGAGACGCGCTGCTGCTCGAACCACGGTCCGGCTACGTACACGAGAAGGTCGCCAAGGCCGAAGTCGAGGAACTGGTCCTCGAGGAAGTGCCGGACATCGCGTACGAGGACATCGGCGGCCTCGGACCTCAGATCGAGATGATCCGCGACGCCGTCGAACTGCCGTTCCTGCACCCGGATCTGTTTGCTGAGCACAAACTGGCGCCGCCCAAGGGAATCCTGCTGTACGGCCCGCCCGGGTGCGGCAAGACGCTGATCGCCAAGGCGGTCGCGAACTCACTGGCGAAGAAAGTCGCAGCACAGACCGGCCTGGGGGAGGGGCGATCGTTCTTCCTGAACATCAAGGGCCCGGAACTTCTGAACAAATATGTCGGCGAAACGGAACGGCACATCCGACTGGTCTTTCAGCGGGCCCGCGAGAAGGCCTCCGAAGGCATGCCCGTCATCGTCTTCTTCGACGAGATGGACTCACTGTTCCGCACCCGCGGGTCCGGGGTATCCAGCGACGTCGAGAACACGATCGTCCCGCAGTTGCTCTCCGAGATCGACGGCGTGGAGAGCCTGGAGAACGTGATCGTGATCGGTGCCTCCAACCGGGAGGACATGATCGACCCGGCCATCTTGCGCCCCGGCCGACTCGACGTGAAGATCAAGATCGAGCGCCCGGATGCGCAGGGCGCCAGCGATATCTTCACCAAATACCTCACGCCCGACCTACCACTGCACCCCGATGACCTGGCCGAGAACGGACATGACGCAGCGGCCACCTGTGCGGCCATGATCCAGCGAGCCGTAGAGCGGATGTACTCCGAGGAGGACGACAACCGCTTCCTGGAGGTCACCTATGCCAATGGCGACAAAGAGACGTTGTACTTCAAGGACTTCAATTCCGGTGCGATGATTGAGAACATCGTTGCGCGGGCCAAGAAGATGGCGATCAAGGACCTGTTGGAACACGGGCACCGGGGCATCCGGGTGCAGCACATGCTGGCAGCGTGCATCGATGAGTTCCGCGAGAACGAAGACCTGCCGAACACCACCAACCCGGACGACTGGGCGCGCATCTCGGGCAAGAAGGGCGAGCGCATCGTCTACATCCGGACTCTGGTGCAGGGCAAGCAGGGCACCGAGGCCGGCCGTTCGATCGACACCGTCGCGAACACCGGGCAATACCTGTAACTGCCTGCGCGGCTGGTCCTCGTCGCTGACGGCACAGCAGATCACCGATGGCTGCTGCGCAGCCGTTGTCAGGGGTCCTGCGTACCCTGGCTGCATGAGCGTGCATCGCGTGATGGGCATCGAGACCGAGTACGGGGTGTCCGTGCCGGGTCATCCGCATGTCAACGCCATGCTGACGTCCTCGCGGGTGGTCAACGCCTACGCCATGGCGACCCTGGGGGAGCGGCGCAGCAAACCGCGGTGGAGTTATGACGAGGAGACCCCGCTGCGCGACGCCCGGGGCTACGACATGACGCGGGCAGAGGCCGACCCCACCCAGCTGACCGACGAGGACCTCGGCCTGGCCAACCTCATCCTGACCAACGGCGCCCGGCTATACGTCGACCACGCCCACCCGGAGTTCTCCTCCCCGGAGGTCACCAACCCGCGCGATGCGCTGCTTTGGGACCGCGCCGGTATGGCAATCATGGCGCGGGCGGCCGAGCTGGCGTCGGCGGTGCCAGGCAGTCAGCCGATCCAGCTGTACAAGAACAACACCGACAACAAGGGTGCCTCGTACGGCTGCCACGAGAACTACCTGATGCGCCGGGAGACCCCATTCGGCGACATCGTGCGGCACCTGACGCCGTTCTTCGTCTCCCGCCAGGTGATCGCCGGGGCCGGCCGGGTCGGCCGCGGGCAGGACGGGCGTGGGCAGGGCTTCCAGCTGTCGCAGCGCGCAGACTTCTTCGAGGTTGAGGTGGGCCTGGAGACCACCCTGAAACGCCCCATCATCAACACCCGGGACGAGCCACACGCCGACCCGGAGCGTTACCGACGACTCCATGTGATCGTCGGTGACGCCAACCTGGCGGAGCTGTCCACCTATCTCAAACTTGGCACCACCTCCCTGGTCCTTGCGATGATCGAAGAGGGAGCCCTCGACGTCGACTGGATGCCGGAACGCCCCGTCCACGAGATGCATGCGGTCTCCCACGACCCCGACCTGGTGCACCAGATCCGGCTGCGGTCGGGTAGATCCCTGACTGCGGTGGAACTGCAGTGGGAATACTGCGAGCAGGCCCGCAAGTTCGTCGACGACCGGACCGGAGCCGACACCGACGCCCAGACCGTCGATGTCCTGGCCCGGTGGGAGTCGGTGCTGTCCCGGTTGGAGTCCGATCCCGACTCCCTCGTCGGGGAGCTGGACTGGGTGGCCAAGCGGTCGATGCTGGAGGGCTACCGCCGGCGGGACAACCTGAGTTGGGATGCGCCACGGCTGCAGCTGGTCGATTTGCAGTATTCCGATGTCCGGCCCGACAAGGGCCTGTCACAGCGGCTGGAACAGCGGGGCAGCCTGACGCGGCTGACGACCGAGGACGAGGTTCGGCACGCGATCGAACGACCACCGACGGACACCCGCGCCTACTTCCGGGGCGAGTGCCTGCGCCGCTATGGCGAGTCGGTGGCTGCCGCCTCCTGGGACTCAGTGATCTTCGACGTGGCCGGACACGATGCCCTGCAACGGGTTCCCACCCTCGAACCGACCCGGGGCACGCGCGCCCACGTGGGAGCCCTGCTGGACTCCTGCGACACCGCCGACGACCTCGTCCGGGCGTTGACCGCCGCCCGCTGAGGCGCTTCAGCGGGGAGGATTCGACTCCAGGCGCAGCGCCAGCGCTGGGCAGGCGGCCACGGCGCGCTCGGCCAGGCCGGACAGATCCGATGGAACAGACCCGGCGATGACCGGGTAGCCCCAGTCATCCAGGGTGATCAACTCGGGTAGAAGTTCCTCGCACAGGCCGTGGGCCTTGCAGCGCAACCAGTCCACCACCAGCCGGCGGTCCGTGCTGGGTTCGGTCATCGAGCTACCTCCAGTCCATGGCGGCACCCAGCGCGACAGACGGCACCCGCAGCGCCCCGGAATGCCGAGCCGCCGAGCAGGGGTGGCCGGCGGCATGCGCCACAACGTCGGTGGCAGTCAGATCCAGTGCGCTGCGGACGGTCCGCACCACACCGCCCGGATGGTGACAGGCGCCGCGACCCACGACCAGGCCGCACCAGCGAGCCACGTCGGCCAGTGTGTCGTCGTTGCCTCGCCCGGCAGCCAATGCGGCCAGCCCCACGGCGATCGCCGGCAGGCCGTTCAGGCACGGTCCGCACTGCCGGGCGCTCTCCCCGGCCATCCAATGCGCGATCCGTGCGGTCTCGCTCAGGACACAGGTGCCCGGCGGTACGCAGGCCAGCAGGCCGACGCCGAGGGCGGCCCCACCCGATCCGCGGCGCGGTGACGCCAGCGAGATGGTCCCGACCGTCTCCGTTGACAGCCAGGTCCCGGCGTACCCGCCGACGAGCACCGCACCCACCTGCTCCGGCGTCGCCCCGGCCGCCGCGAGCGCATCCCCGGCACGCGCGTCGGTGGGTGCCTCCACCACGGTGGTCGACCCATCGGGTGCGATCACCGTGAGCAGTCGGGTCCCCGGATCGTGCTCGGCGCCGACCCCGGCGAACCACTCCGGCCCGTACCGGGCGATCAGCCCGGCATGGGCGTACGTCTCCGCGTTGGACAGCAATGTGGGGCGGCCGTCGACACCGCGCTCGTCTGGTCGCGGCCGCGGGCCGGTCGGCAGCGCTTGACCACCGGACAGGAACCGTACGACCGCGCCGGCCTCGCCGGAGACGTAACGGTCGGGCACCTCCTCGACCCGGACTGCCACGCCAGGGTGGTCGACCTGCTCCCGCTCCTGCAGGGCCGCCGTGAGGCTGCTGCGGGCGGCGTCGTCACCGCGGTGCACGACCACGACGATCTCGCGGGCCCGCACCGCCACGGCGCACGCTTGCGCACCGTCCAAAACCACGTGGGGTACGTGAGCCAGCAGCGCGGCGTCCTTGCGGGACAGCGGCTCACCCTCGCTGGCGTTGACCACGACGATCGGGCGTCGGCGGCGCTGCGCCACCGCGGCCACCTTCAGACCGAACGGGAACGCCGCCCCACCGCGACCGAGCAGACCGCTGGCCGACAGCGCGGCGATCAGCGCGGGGGTGCCGCGGCCGCGACGATGAGGCGGCAACGAGCCGTGCCGAGCCTCGTGCGCCGCCAGATCCACCCTGCCGCGGCCCTGAACCCCGTCCAACAGCCGCGGCTGCCCGACCCACGCCAACCGCCAGGTGTCTGTTCCAGGGTGGGTCACGGACGCTGTCATTGCTGCGCCGCCACAGTCGCAGCAGGCGCGGGCGGCGTACCCGCCTTCTTCGACCAGCCGGGTGCGAACGGGCCCTGCACCGCCCACAAGGTCGCCAACGTCGGCAGCAGGGCCAGACCGACCAGGGCGAGGACGAGGGTCGGGCGGGGCAGGCCGGGCAGCACCACCAGCCGGGCTGCGGTGGCGGCCACCACCAGGACGACACAGACCAGCGTGACGATCTGGAACGCGGCATTGCGGACGTCGGTGCCGGTACCGAGCCCGTGCAGCACCGCGATGGCCCAGGCCGGGTAGGTCAGCGCGTGCGTGGCGCGCCAGGCCCGCTCGCTCAGCCGGGGACGCAGCGCCGTGGTGATCATCGCGGCAATGATGAGGTCCACCGCCAGGGTGCCCAGGCCCAGCCACACCGTCCGGTACGGGGACAGGAACGGCACCACCGAATCGAGCCACGAGATGTCGACAAAGGAGTCCAGCACTGCGGTGACGATGTGCACCACCAGCAGACTCAAGGTCATCAGGGCCAGCTTGCGGTGCAGCTCGTTCGTCACGAAAACCGGCATCCGGAACGGCAGTGCGCGCACCGATGACCCGATCCCGAGCATCACCACCACAGTGAGCTGGACGAGCAAAACGATGCCGGTGGCCCGGTTGAGCCACCACAGCGTCTGCGACGGCAACTCCAGCCCGGCCGCTGCGACTGCCAGTGTTGCGGGGGTCATTCACTCTCCTCGTGCGGACCGGTCAGGTGCGGCGACATCCTTACGGTTCAGGTTATGGACTCGTGATGAACCGTGTCGTGAGTGGTGGCGCGTGGTGAGGTTCGATCGTGAAATAGCGGCCTTGAGCCACCAACCGGAGTGAGCACAGTTGTGGGTCGGGCGTCCGGCCATACCTGCCTCGGGCGGCGTACCTCGTGCACGCGTTCGCTAGGAACTGGCTCGTGCTCAGCGACATGCGTGGTCAGGAACTGGTCGACGTCGGCCAGGCGCATGCCGTCCGGGACTGACCTCAAGACCCCGCTCAGCACGGGGCGGGCCAGGGGTCAACGGTGACGACGGTGCCGTCGGCGGCGACCAGTCGCGCGGGTAGTCCGGCCCGGACGAGCCAGCCGCGGGCTTCGTTGCCGAGCAGGATCGCGGCGCTGGTGGCGGCGTTGGCGTCCACGCACGTGGCTCCGGCCACGGTGACCGTGCGCCACACCTCACGGGCCGGTCGGGCGGTCCGGGGATCGAGCAGGTGATGCACCTCGCGGCGCCCGGCCCCCCAGCGGCGTACGACAGTGGTGGAGGTCGCCAGCCCGCCCACCGCCAACGCGATGCGGGCGATGGGGGCGTCCTGCGGCAACGGCTCGTGGCGTTCAGCTACCTCAACCAGGAAGCCGGGGCTGCCCTCGGGGACCCCGGCCACTGCCAGGTCACCACCCAAGCCGGCCAGGACGGGAGACCCGGTTGCCTCATACGCCGCACGCGCCGCGGCATCGCTGGCCCAGGCCTTGGCGCTGGCGCCCAGGTCGAGGATGGTGCCCGAGGGAATCTGCAGGGTGCCGGCGGCTTCGTCCAGCCGGACGGCCCGGTAATCCGGTCGGGTCGCAGCCTTGATCCGGGCGTAGCGGGGTGCACCTGCGGTTTCGGTGGCAAGTCGTACGTCGGAGATGTCCCGGTCGTAGCCGTACGCCACCAACAACCCGCCGATCGTCGGATCGATGAGGCCGCCGGTGTCACGTGCCACGTCCAGCCCGCAACGGACCAAATCCAGCATCAGCGGGCTGATCTCAACCGGTCGGCCTTCGGCCGTATTGACCGCGGCCAGTTCGGAATCCGGCCGGAACCTGCTGGCGGCCTTATCGACTGCGGCCGTCACCTGGGCCATGGCCGCGCGGGCGACCGGTAGGTCCGCCGCCCGTGTGCACACGATGGTGGCGGTGGTGGACCACAAGGGCCAGGACTGACTGACCCAGGGCAGGCAGTCGTCCAGGTTGACCGCACCGGTGGGAGCCGGCGCGGTCATCACGAGCCGGACGTCTTGGGGGGTGCAGGGGCTGGAGCCGGGGCCGCCTTCGGTGGCGGCGGCGGAGCCGGCGCGGCCTTCGGCGGGGGCGGGGGTGCCGGTGCGGCCTTGGGCGGTGCGGGCGCTGGCTTCGGGGCCGGTTTGGCGGCTGGCTTCGGGGCCGGTTTGGCGGCTGGCTTGGCGGCCGGTTTGGCGGCCGGCTTGGGCGCTGCCTTCGTGGCCGGCTTGGGCGCTGCCTTCGTGGCTGGTTTGGCGGCTGGTTTGGCGGCTGGTTGGGCGGCCGGCTTGGGGGTGCTCTTCGTGGCGGACCGCGCGGGCGATGACTTCACCACGGCTTGCTGAGTCGCCTTGCCCGGCGCCGGCTGGGATGCCTTGGTGCCCGCAACGACCGGTGGTTTGGTCGGGGCCACCGCGGCGGCTGCCGCTGGCGCCTGCGGGGCGGCTGGCTGCTTGACCGCGGCAGGAGCCTTGGCCGGGGCCGCCGGCACCGCGACCTCGGCGGTGGTCGGCACCGCAACGGCGGGGTCGGGGACGATCACCGACGCGGCGGCGTCCGCGACGGTCGCTTCCGTGCTCGGCGCAGCCAGCGCTGCGGTGACGATCCCGGTAGCTGCGACGGTCCCCACCGTGGCAGCGGCCGTCAGGATGTCGACCGTACGGGTGCCGACGTTGCGGCGTCGGGTGGCTCCGGAACGCATACTGTCCCCTCCAGTTCGCAGCGCCGGTCTCTGCCCGGTGCCTTTGCCCTACGACCAGGGCTCTCGCCCGCCCAGGTTTGCGCACGAGCGCACTCCGTGACGGTGCCTTTCGACCCGCGTGATCCACACCGGGGAAACCCCGACCCGCGGTGCGTGCGTGCCTAACCCTGCCCGATCAGCCGCTAAGCCCATCGTGGGCCGGCGGCTAAGCCGTCGATAATGTGCCCGTCAGCGCCCCGTACGGAATGCCGTGGGCCGACCATCCCCCGCCCGCCGGCCCCGGCCCCTCGGCAGCACAGTGCACGACTAGGTCAGGCGGATAGGGTCGAGTGTCACATCCGGCGAGCCCGGTCCACCATCCGCGCGATTCGTAGCCGAAGGAGATCCGCATGGCAGTCCGAGACGCCGGCGACCAGCAGCGCGCCAGCCGGGCGACCGAGGAAGCGGCCGAGACCACGACCGAGACGGCCGGGGATCTCGCCGCGCGCAAAGAGCAATTGGATTCCGACGTCGACGCGATTCTCGACGAGATCGACGATGTCCTCGAGGAGAACGCCGAGGACTTCGTGAAGTCCTTTGTGCAGAAGGGTGGGGAGTGACCCGGTGGTCGACGGTGGGGGTACGTACGCGGTCCGCGGATCACTCGGTATCGGAGCGGGCGGGCGACCGGCCCGAATGGGGGACGGCCTGCCCGCGGCCTTCCGGCGTCCCGGATCCAGTTCGTTCTGCGAGTTGCTCGCCGAGCATGATCCGGGACTTCTGCCGGGCACGCGATGGGGCGACATGCTGACCGCGGGGTCGCGCGACGAGCACATCCTGGCGCCGCACGGGACGACCATCGTCGCGGCGACCTATCCCGGTGGCGTGGTCATGGCGGGCGACCGGCGGGCCACCATGGGCAACATCATCGCCCAGCGGGACATTGAGAAGGTGTTCGCGGCCGACGAGCACTCCTGCGTCGGGATCGCCGGCACCGCCGGGATCGCCGTCGAACTCGTCCGGCTGTTCCAGGTGGAGCTGGAGCACTACGAGAAGATCGAGGGCTTGCCGCTGTCCATGGACGGCAAGGCCAACCGGCTGTCCACGCTGCTGCGCGGCAACCTCGGCCTGGCGATGCAGGGGCTGGCCGCGGTCCCGCTGTTCGCCGGCTACGACCTGGCCCGGGAGACCGGGCGAATCTTCTCCTATGACGTCACTGGCGGCCGCTACGAGGAGCATTCCTGGCATTCGGTGGGTTCAGGATCGATGTTCGCCCGGGGTGCGCTGAAGAAGCTGTACCGCCCCGACCTGAGCGCGACGGACACCGTGGTGGTCACCCTGGAGGCGCTGTACGACGCCGCCGATGACGACTCGGCGACCGGCGGTCCGGATTTGGCCCGGCGGATTTACCCGGTCGTGCTGGTCGTCGATGCCGATGGGGTACGCCGGTTGCCCGATGCCGAACTCGAGCCCCTGGTCCGCGAGGTGGTGGCCGGTCGGCTGGCCCGCCCCGACGGCCCGGTGGCCCTGCCGCGTACCGTCCCGGAGGCCTCGGCATGAGCGTCCCGTTCTACGTCTCGCCCGAGCAGATCATGAAGGACAAGGCGGACTACGCCCGCAAGGGCATCGCCCGCGGCCGCTCCGTCGTGGTCCTGCAGTACGACGGCGGCATCGCCTTCGTCGCGGAGAACCCGTCCCGGGCGCTGCACAAGATCTCCGAAATTTACGACCGGCTCGCCTTCGCCGCGGTCGGCAAGTACAACGAGTTCGAGAACCTGCGGGTCGCCGGGGTCCGGCTGGCCGATCTGCGCGGCTATTCCTACGACCGGGCCGATGTGACCGGTCGCAGCCTGGCCAATGCGTACGCCCAGACGCTGGGCACGATCTTCACCGAGACGCCCAAGCCGTACGAGGTCGAGATTGTCGTGGCCGAGGTGGGGGAGCGGGCCGCCGCCGACCAGATGTACCGGTTGACGTTCGACGGCTCGGTCGCCGACGAGCATGGTTTCGTCGCGATGGGTGGCTCGGCCGAGTCAATCTCGACCGCGCTGACCGAACGTTGGCACGAGGGGCTCAGCCTGGCGGAGGCAGTCGGACTGGCCGTGGAGCTCCTGGGCCGGGACTCCGGCCAGCCGCGCACCCTCACCCCGGCGCAGTTGGAGGTTGCCGTCCTGGACCGCGCGCGGCCCCGGCGCAAGTTCCGCCGGTTGACCGGTGCGCGGCTGGCCGATCTGCTCGGGGTCTCCGACGACACCCCGCCCGGTGCCGACATCCCCGACGCCGAACCCGGCCCGCGCGGCGCCGGTGGGGCCGGGGCGCAGACGCCGACCAGTGGTGAGCAATCGGAGGCACCAGTGACGCAGCCGCGCACCGAGGCCGGCTCCGTACCGGACGCGGCTGAGCGCCCGGACGCCTAAGGTCACGACATTGCGCCCCACTCGAAGTATGATGATCGTATGAAACGCATCACGGTGAGCTTGCCGGACGAGTTGGTGGACAGGATCAAGCGGGCGGCTGGCGGTGACGGACAGGTCAGTTCTTACGTCGCCACGGCACTAGCGGAATACCAGGAGCAGGAGAGCTTGGACGAGCTGTTGGCGGCTTGGCGGGCTGAGTCACCGGTCCCGGACGAGGTGCGCCAGCAGGTCGAGGCCGAGTTGAACGACGTCGGACTGACTGGTCCCGTCAGGCGACGGTCACGGGCCGCTGGGTGACGATGCCGGCAACGGTCGGACTCACCCTGGACACCGGAGCTCTCCTGGCTCTCGATCACCCGAGCAAGGCCGTCGTCATGCAGGCCCGGTTGGACCAGGCGCGGCGTCGCGGCGCGGCGATCTGCGTTCCCGCCGGAGTCGTCGCGCAGGCATGGCGTGGGCCGCGGCAGGTCCGCATGGCTCGGTTGCTCAAGTCGTCCGACGTCGACATCGTGCTCATGACCCTGAGCGTGGCCCGAGCAGTGGGCGTCATCTGCGCCACCACAGGTCACACCGACGTGGTCGACGTCCATGTCGCACTGTGCGCCCGAGACCGTCACCACGCGGTGGTCACCAGCGATCCCGACGACATCGCTCGCATCGACCCCACGTTGCGGCTGATTCGCGCCTGACCCCAGGATTTGCTCGGGCAAGGCCAGCCGCGCACCGATGCCGGCTCCGTACCGGACGCGGCAGAGCGCCCCGACGCTTAGATTGACGACATGGACCGCCGCATCTTCGGGATCGAAACCGAGTACGGCGTCACCTGCACGTTCAAGGGGCAGCGGCGGCTGAGCCCCGACGAGGTGGCCCGCTACCTGTTCCGCCGGGTGGTGTCCTGGGGGCGCAGCAGCAACGTGTTCCTGCGCAACGGCGCCCGGTTGTATCTGGATGTGGGCAGCCATCCGGAGTACGCCACCCCCGAGTGCGACGACATCGCCGAGCTGGTGGCTCACGACAAGGCCGGCGAACGGATCCTGGAGGGCCTGCTGGTCGACGCCGAACGGCGGCTGCGGGAAGAGGGCATCGCCGGCGACGTCTATCTGTTCAAGAACAACACCGACTCGGCCGGCAATTCGTACGGCTGCCACGAGAACTACCTGGTCGGCCGGCACGGCGAGTTCGGCCGGCTGGCCGATGCGCTGATCCCATTCCTGGTCTCCCGGCAGATCGTCAGCGGCGCCGGCAAGGTGCTGCAAACTCCGCGCGGGGCCGTGTTCTGCGTCAGCCAGCGGGCCGAACACATCTGGGAGGGCGTTTCCAGCGCCACCACGCGCAGCCGTCCGATCATCAACACCCGCGACGAGCCGCACGCCGACGCCGAACGGTTCCGCCGCCTGCATGTAATCGTCGGTGACTCGACGATGAGCGAGACGACGATGATGCTCAAGGTGGGCTCGACCGACCTGGTGCTGCGCATGCTCGAGTCCGGGGCTGTGCTGCGGGACCTCACCCTGGAGAACCCGATCCGAGCCATCCGGGAGATCAGCCACGACCCCACCGGCCGCAAAGTGGTGCGCCTAGCGAACGGCCGGGAACTGTCCGCGCTGCAGATCCAGCGCGAGTACTTCGAGCGGGCGGCCGACTTCGCCGCCCGCCGCGGGCTGCTGGCGGATCCGCTGTCGATCCCAGCCCGCGTGGTCGACCTGTGGGGCCGCACGCTGGAGGCCGTGGAGTCGCAGGACCTGTCCCTGGTGGCCCGCGAAATCGATTGGGTGATCAAGCAGCAGTTGCTCGAGCGATACATGAGCAAGCACGGGATGACCCTGTCCGACCCGCGCATCGCCCAGCTCGACCTTGCCTACCACGACATCACCCGGACCCGCGGCCTGTACTACCTGTTGGAGCGCCGCGGCGCGGTGGCCCGGGTCACCCACGACATGGCGATTTTCGCGGCGAAGTCCATACCGCCGCAGCAGACCCGCGCGAAACTGCGCGGCGACTTCATCCGCCGCGCCCAGGAACGCCGCCGCGACTTCACCGTCGACTGGGTGCACTTGAAACTCAACGACCAGGCGCAGCGGACAGTGCTGTGCAAGGACCCCTTCCGGTCCGCCGACGAGCGGGTGGAGAAGCTGATCGCCAGCATGTGACTCCCGGCGGGGGCGCTGCGACAGGACCGGGCGCCCAGCCGCAGGAGAGGCCACCACGGTCGGGATAGGGTTTCGCAGTGCCGCTTTCCCCTTTGCTGACCCGCGTCCCACCTCATTCGATCGGCGACGACCACGCTCGGCTGCGGCCGGGCGTGCGTACCCGCTTCGCGCTGTTCGCCGCGGTGGTAGCGGTGCTGCTCGCTGGTTGCGGCTCCACCGGCAGCAGCGACGCTATGACGACGTCGGCCGACTCGGGCTCGCCGACGGTCGTGCAGCAGGACGTCACGGTGGGTCCGGTCTCGGTGCTGGACACCCAGATCGGGGTCACCCCGAAGGTGGTCGTCAAGCCCGGGGCGCCCGTACCGGAGACGTTGACGACCGAGGACCTCATCCTCGGCACCGGCCCGGAGGTCGTCCCCACCGATAGCGTGACGGCCAACTATGTGGGGGTGGGCCTGAACACCGGCAAGGTGTTCGACTCCAGCTTCGATCGCGGCTCGCCAGCACCGTTCCCGCTGGCCAACGTCATCGCGGGCTGGCAGCAGGGGATTCCCGGTATGCAGGTCGGGGGCCGTCGGCTGCTGGTGATTCCGGCGGATCTCGCGTACGGCGCCAACCCCCCGCCCGGCTCCGGGATCGAACCCAACGAGCCACTGGCCTTCGTCGTCGACCTGGTCAGCGTGCCCTGACGGCCGCAGCGCCATCCTCAGACCCTGTCCCGCCGCGCGACCCTCAGCCTTCGGGCGGGGCAGCAGTCCAGCTCACCCCGCCCATCACACCCAACCAACACACCTCAGCAGGAGGCTCCGTATGGCCGCACTGGAACGCCCCGAGATCGACTTCCCCGAGGGTGACCCGCCCGCCACGCTGCAGATCGTCGACCTGGTGGTCGGTGACGGCGCGCAGGCCACGCCGGGTGCCCAGGTCAAGGTGCACTACGTCGGCGTCGACTTCGCGACGGGTGAGGAGTTCGACGCCTCCTGGGACCGGGGGCAGGCCATCGACTTCCCGCTGCGCGGCCTGATCGTCGGATGGCAGGAGGGTATCCCCGGGATGCGGGTCGGCGGCCGTCGCCGGCTGACGATCCCGCCGGAGCAGGCGTACGGGACGACCGGCGGGCACCGCCTGTCCGGGCGCACGCTGGTGTTCGTGATCGACCTGCTCGGCATGGCCTGAGGCTGCGACTCCCGGCCATGTCCGCACGGCGTACGGAGCGGTTGCTGAACCTGCTGTTCGCCCTGATGGCGGCCAGCCAGCCGGTCACGCGGGTGCAGCTGCGAAACCTGGTGACGGACTATCACGACGAATCCGACGAGGCGTTCGAGCGGATGTTCGAGCGCGACAAGGACGAACTGCGGGGGATGGGCGTCCCGATCGACACGGTTCACGGAGCCGGCGGGGAATCCTTGGGCTACCGGGTCCGCCGGGACGATTACGCCCTGCCGGAGATCCAGCTGACGCCGGCCGAGCTGTCGGTGCTCGGCCTGGCCGCCCGGGTCTGGGAACAGGCTTCGCTGGGGCCAGCGGCGCGTAGTGCGCTCGCCAAGCTCGAGGCCGCCGGCGGCGGGTGGGCTGACAACCGGCCCGTCGGGGTCCAAACCCGAGTGACCGCACACGACCCGGCGTTGTTGCCGCTGCTGGACGCGGTCCGAGTACGCCGACCCGTGCGCTTCGATTACCGCCGGCCCGATCAGCAAGAGCCGTCGATCCGGCGGGTGGAGCCCTGGGGCGTGCTCTCCCGGCGTGGCCGCTGGTACGTCGTGGGGCGGGACCTGGATCGGGACCAGCCCCGCGCTTTCCGGTTGTCCCGGATCGAGGGCATCGTCCGCCGCGACGGATCGCCCGACTCGTACACGGTCCCGGCCGACGTGGATGTCCGGGCCCTGGTGGCGCCGCCGGTGTCCGCTGACCGCACCGCTCGGGTCCGGTTGGCACCCGGTCGCGGGCAGGAACTGCGCCGGCGCGCGCTGCGCGTGGAGCCCGGACCACACGCGGCCGCCGGCGGCCCCACATCTGCCGATCTCGGCGATGACATCGTGACGGTCGTCTTCGGCGAGGCTCGTACGCTGGCGGCCGAGGCGGCAGCATTGGGCGCAGATGCCGTTGTGCTCGAACCTCGCGACGTTCGCGACGCCGTCCGGGCGCTGCTGGCCGGCGCGTTGATGGAGCATGCGCGGTGACCTCCGGAAACCGGCTGTCGCGGCTGCTGGCCCTGGTCCCGTGGCTCAGCGCTCACCCCGGCATCACCATGCCGCAGGCGGCGCAGCATTTCGGGATCACCGTAGGCCAGTTGGAGTCGGACCTGAATTTGTTGGTGTGCAACGGATTGCCGGGGCATCGCACCGAAGATCTGGTGGACATCCAGTTCTGGGACGAGGGCGGCCATATCGACGTCCTGGACCCGCAGACCCTCGGTCGACCTTTGCGATTATCGCCCGAGGAGGCCATGGCGCTGCTCGTTGCGCTGCGGTTGCTGGCACAGGTGCCGGGCGACCACGACCGCGACGCACTGGCCTCGGTCACCGCGACGTTGGAGGAGGCCGCGGGGAGCGCGGCGAGGGGCGCGGACCGTCTTCAGGTTGACCTGGAGGTGCCCGGCGACATCGCCGAGACCGTCGAGTCGGCGCTGCGCGCACGTCGGGTACTGCGCCTGTCCTATCTGTCCGGGGTCGGCGAAGCGAGCGAGCGGGACGTCGACCCGATCCGCACCCTGGCCCTGGACGGGCATGCCTACCTCGAGGCGTGGTGCCACCGGGCCGGGGCGATCCGGACGTTCCGGCTGGACCGCATCGTGTCGGCCACCGTGCTGAACGAGCCCGCGACACCGCCGCCGGACGGCACCGGCATCGATCTGCCGGCGGGCAGCGGGATCGCCGCCAGGCAAGCGTCGGTGAGTAACCCGCTGCACCCGCAAGGGCCGCCGGCGACCCTGCTGCTGCGCCCGGAGGCATCCTGGCTGCTGGACGAGGTGGCCACCGACTCGGTCGAGCAGCAGCCCGACGGCTCCTGGCTCGTGGTCGTACCCGTGCCCAACCCGACCTGGGCGGTGCGCTGGGCGCTACGTCTGGGCGGCGCTGCCCGCGTCCTCGGCCCGCCGGAGCTGGTCGAGGCGGTCCGGACGGCGGCAAGCAGGGCACTCGCGGCGTATGAGGCGCCGACTCTCAACGCGGCAGCAGGATCATCAGGAGGATAAGGAACGACTCGCCCGACCAGGCCCTGGACGCGTGCGCCGCCCGTACCGCTGAATTGAAGGTTAAGGCCCGCTCAAGGTCCGGGGGGTGAGCGCCGATGCCTGGCATATCGTCGGCGCCGCCGACGCGAGCCAGCCAAGGGAATCTCGCCATGACCACCATCAAGGCCACTTGCCCCAGTTGTGGAGACGTGGACCTCACCCCGCGCCAGGTCACCGTCACCACCGCCCCCCGGGCCGGCTGGGCCACCTACGGCTTCACCTGCCCCCGCTGCCACGAAGGCGTCACGAAGTCCGCCGACAACGAGGTCGTCACGTTATTGCGCGGCGCCGGCGTACGCATGTCGCGCCTGGACGTGCCGGCCGAGGCGTTGGAGGACCACGTCGGTCCGCCTCTGACGTACGACGATGTCCTCGACTTCGGCCTGTGCCTGGGCATGGCTGACGCGCTGGTCGCCCTGATGCAGCGCGAGGCCCGACCGGCTGGACGCTCCTGACCTGATTCCCGCATGAACTTCGGGCGACTCGGGGCGAACAGCACCGCCCGTGAGCGGTGCAGCAGGGGAAGGGCGGCGTATCGTGGGTGTGGACCTGCGGAGGCTGCGTGCGACCGCAGGTTCATGGTCACAAGACTGGACTCCGGCGAGCAGCGCCGGGCTTCGTAGCACCTGACCGGCACCCAGCCGCCGAACGCAAGGACAGCCACACCATGGGCGCAATCTTCGAGAAGCCGTCGACGCTGATCATCATCCTGGTGTTGGTCATCCTGTTGTTCGGTGCCAAACGACTCCCCGATGCCGCCCGTGGCATCGGCCGGTCGTTGCGAATCCTGAAATCGGAGACCGAGGGCCTGCGCGGCGATGACGCCAAGGACGATGCAGCGCCCGACAAGCCCACGCAGCAGGCCTACGTACCGCCCGCGGTGACCGCCGCTCCCGCGCCGTACGCACCCCAGCAATACGCCCCACCGTCCGGTGCCCCCGTGTACGCGCCCCCGGCCGGCCAGCAGCCGGTGACCGGGCAGCCGAACGCGCAGCAGCCCGGCCAGCCGCAGGGCTGAGTCCCATCCGCCCACCCGTCGCCGGACCGGGGCCGTCGTGAGCACCACCAAGCCGTCGCGCAACGCTCGTTTTCGGCGAGGCGCCACCCGATCGGACGCTGACACCCCGCCGGGCTCGAGCCCCGGGGAGATGACGCTGATCGAGCATCTGCGGGAACTGCGCACCCGGCTGTTCCGGGCCGCGCTGGCCATCACCGCCGGGGCAATACTTGGCTGGGCTTTCTACGGTCCGCTGTTCGACCTGATCCGGCATCCCTTCGACCGAGTGCTGGCCGAGGCGGAGGCCAACGGTCAGCAGGTGACCCTGGCGCTGACCGGCGTCACCGACGCATTCACGCTGCGGCTGAAAGTCTCGTTGATCGCCGGGGTCGTCCTGTCGTCCCCAGTCTGGCTGTTCCAGTTGTGGCGGTTCATCGCACCCGGTCTTCGGGGCACCGAACGGCGGTGGGCGTACGGGTTCACGGCGGCCGCGACGCCGCTGTTCCTGGCCGGCTGCACCATGGGTTACCTGGTGCTGCCGAAGATGCTGGAGGTGCTGCTCGGGTTCACCCCGGCCAACGTCGCCAACATCATCTCCATCGACTACTACCTGTCTTTCGCGTTGCAACTGCTGCTCTTCTTCGGGATCGGCTTCCTGCTGCCGATGACCTTTGTGATGCTCAACTTCGCCGGCATCCTGTCGGGGCGAAAACTGCTCTCCTGGTGGCGATTCCTGATCTTCGGCGCCTTCGTCTTCGCCGCGGTGGCGACCCCGTCGGGTGACCCCATCTCCATGGCGCTGCTGGCGGTGCCGCTGCTGTCCCTGGTCGCGATTGCGGTCATCATCACCCTGCTCAATGACCGGCGGCGTCGGCGCAAGAACCCCGAATCGGACTTCGGGCAGTGGGACGACGAGCAGGTGTCCCCGATCGAGGAGGCCGTCGTCGATCCCGGCGACCTGCGTCCGTCCAGCCTGGACGACGTGCCGTAGCCCCGCCGGAGCCCGAGTGGCAGCAGCGCCGCGAGAACGTGCCCGCTACGGTGCTGCGATGCCCGAGATCACCCGGTCCGTCGCCGTCGTCGTCAACCCCTCCGCCGGGCGAGGCAAGGGCGGGCGGATCGCCCCATTGCTGGCCCGGCGGCTGCACGAACGAGGAGTAGCCGCGACCCTGCTGATCGGTACGACGCCGGGGGAGGCGGCCACGATGGCGGCCAAAGCCGTAGCCGCCGGCACCTCCGCCCTGATCGCCTGCGGTGGCGACGGCACCGTCAACCTGGTTCTGCAGGCCGTGGTCGGCACCGACACGCCGCTGGGGCTGGTGCCCACCGGTACGGGCGATGACATCGCCCGTTCGCTGGGCATTCCGCGCGGCGACGTCGACGCGGCATGCGACATCATCGCCGCCGGGCACACCGAGCCCGTGGATGCGGCCATCGCGCGGACCTCCGAGGGCGTCCAGCGCTGGTTCATCGGGGTGCTGTCCAGTGGCTTCGACTCCGCCGTGAACGAGCGTGCCAACCGGCTCGCCTGGCCGCGGGGCAAGGCTCGCTATCTGGTCGCGATTGCCGCGGAACTGCGCACCTTCCGGCCCATCGGTTACCGGGTGCTGTTGGACGGTGTGGAACACGAGGGCAGCGGGATGCTGGTGGCTGTGGGCAACGGGGTGTCCTATGGCGGCGGCATGCAGGTCTGCCCCGGCGCGCTGGTCGACGACGGCCTGCTCAGCGTGACCTGGTTGCACGAGCTGCCCACCCGTACGTTCCTGCGGGTGTTTCCACAGGTGTTCAGCGGCAAGCACATTGCGCATCCCTCGGTTGCCCAGCACACCGCGCAGACGGTGCGGATCGAGGCGTCCGGCCAGGTCGCGTATGCGGATGGCGAGCCCTTCGGCCTGTTGCCGGTTGACGTCGAGATTCATCCCGGCGTGGTCCGGGTGCTGCGACCGGCCAGGGCCACCTAATCTGGACCGTATGTCTGCTGGTGATCGTCGTATGAGCGAACCCGAGGCGGACACCGGCAGCCAGGGTCGAAGCCCCGCCGAGCGATACGCCGCCGCGGCGGTGCGAGCGGTCGAGCAGCGGTCGCAATTGCACGCGTTCGCGCAGCGCTACCCCTTTGGTCTGGACGACTTCCAGCAGCGGGCCTGCCGGGCGCTGGAGGCCGGTCGTGGCGTCCTGGTGGCGGCCCCGACCGGGTCCGGCAAGACGGTCATCGGTGAGTTCGCGATCGAACTGGCGTTGGCCGCCGGCCGCAAGTGCTTCTACACCACGCCGATCAAGGCGTTGTCCAACCAGAAGTACCACGACCTGCTGCTGCGCTACGGCCCCGGCCGGGTCGGGCTGCTGACGGGGGACAACAGCATCCACGGCGAGGCCGACGTGGTCGTGATGACCACCGAGGTGCTGCGCAACATGATGTACGCCGGGTCGGCGACCCTGGACCACCTCGCGCACGTGGTGATGGACGAGGTGCACTACCTGGCCGACCGCTCCCGGGGCGCCGTCTGGGAGGAGGTCATCATCTCGTTGCCGCCGCACGTCACCGTGACGGCGTTGTCGGCGACGGTCAGCAACGCCGAGGAGTTCGGTGACTGGCTGGCGACCGTACGCGGGGACACCGAGGTCGTCGTCGAGGAGCACCGTCCGGTCCCGCTGTGGCAGCACGTGATGGCCGGAAATCGGTTGTTCGACCTGTTCGTGGACGACGAGCAGAGTCTGGTCAACCCCGAACTCGTGCGGTTCGCCCGGGAGGAGCAGCGGGCCGAGAAACTCCGCGACACCCGTCCGCAGCGCGGTCACCGGCGACCGCGCGGACCTCATGTCCCCAGCCGGGTGGAGGTGATCGAACGTCTGGACCGGGAGGGGCTGCTCCCAGCGATCACATTCATCTTCAGCCGTACGGGCTGCGATGCAGCGGTGCGCCAGTGCCTGAACGCGGGTTTGCGCCTGACAAGCCCCGGGGAACGGGACCGGATCAGGATCCTGGTGGACGAACGCTGCTCCCACCTGCCCGACTCCGACCTGGCCGTGCTCGGCTATACCGAATGGCGTACCGGACTGGAACGGGGGATCGCCGCCCACCACGCCGGGATGTTGCCGACGTTCAAGGAGGTCGTCGAGGAGTTGTTCCAGGCCGGGCTGGTACGCGCGGTGTTCGCCACCGAAACCTTGGCACTGGGCATCAACATGCCTGCGCGCAGCGTCGTCCTGGAGAAACTGCGCAAGTTCAACGGCGAAACCCACGCCGACGTTACTCCCGGGGAATACACCCAGTTGACCGGACGGGCCGGCCGGCGTGGGATCGACGTCGAGGGGCACGCGGTCGTGGTCTGGCACGACGGGCTCGATCCGTCGGCGTTGGCCGGGCTGGCGTCCACCCGCACCTATCCGCTGCGTTCGTCGTTCCGACCTTCGTACAACATGGCCGTCAACTTGGTCGGCCAGTTGGGCCGGCATGCCGCCCGCGAAGTTCTGGAAACCTCGTTCGCGCAGTTCCAGGCTGACCGGGCGGTGGTCGGGCTGGCCGCGCAGGTGCGGCGCAACGAGGAGGCGCTGGCCGGGTACGCAGACGCCATGTCCTGCCACCTGGGCGATTTTGCCGAGTATGCGGCCCTGCGGCAGCAGATCTCCGAGGCGGAACGCGACCACGCCCGCAGCGGGGCGGTAGCCCGGCGGTCGCAGGCCCGGGAATCGTTGGCCGTTCTGCGCAGCGGTGACGTCATCTTTATCCCGGCCGGGCGTCGGGCGGGTGCGGCCGTCGTCCTCGACCCGGGCATCCGCGACCCCGGTGACGAGCCCCGCCCATACGTGCTCACCGTCGATCGGCAGGTCCGGCGGCTGTCCGTCGCCGACTTCCCGACCCCGGTGGAGGCCGTGGAGAAGCTCAAGATCCCACGCACATTCAGTGCCCGGTCGGCAAACTCCCGGCGGGATCTGGCGAATGCGCTGCGGGAGAAGGTGGCCCGACTGCACGCGCCGAAACACCACCGGGCTCGCGGCCATGGCGACGACGAGCGGATATCGGCCCTGCGTACCGAACTGCGCCGACATCCCTGTCATGGCTGCGACGCCCGCGAGGACCACGCCCGCTGGGCGGAGCGCCACCGGCGACTGTCGGGGGAGACCGGCGAGCTGACCCGCCGGGTGGAGCGGCGGACGAACACGATCGCGCGGCAGTTCGACCGCGTGTGCGACGTACTGGTGCAACTCGGCTACCTGACTGCCGCCGACGACTCAGCGAAGGTGACCCCGGCGGGGGCGCGACTGGCCAGACTGTATAGCGAGAGCGACCTGCTGGCCGCCGAATGCCTGGGACGCGGCCTGTGGGACGGCCTCGGCGCGGCCGACCTCGCCTGCGCGGCCGCGGCTCTGGTGTATGAGTCACGGCGGGCCGAGGACCCGGCGCCGCCCCGACTCCCCGGTGGCCGCATTCGCTCCGTCCTGGACGACATGCAGCGGCTATGGGCGGAACTCGACGGCCTCGAACGGGAGTTCGCCGTCTCTCACTTGCGTGAACCGGATCTGGGATTCAGTGACGCTATTCACCGCTGGGCGGGTGGCGCGCGGTTGGATGCCGTCCTGCGCGAGAGCGATCTCACCCCCGGGGATTTCGTCCGCTGGTGCAAACAGGTGGTCGATCTACTCGGCCAGATCGCAGTGGCCTCCGAACAACCCCTGTCCGGCACCGCCCGAGATGCGGTACGCGCCGTTGCGCGGGGCGTCGTGGCGTACACGTCGGTCGGCTGAGTGGGGGAAGCGCAATAGAGTCCCGATAGTCACGTGCGCGACGATCGAGCTGTGCGCGGGTATCCCACCCTCAAACTCATACCGCGCCAACACCGGTACCGATTCTGATCCGGCAGCCGCTGCCGCGCCTCCCGCGGAAGAGCCCGACGCGCTCTCTGTCTCGCTTCCCAAGGCTGACGGGGCGCCTGCTTGCGGACGGACGACAGAATGGCGCGACGATGTGGGTCAGCCAAAGCTTGAAAAGTTTGATCCAGGTCCGCTGCGGCCTCGTTCATCTTAGGAACCCTCACCATCCCAAAAGTACACCACCAACGGCCGTTTGTACGAATGACGACTTGATTGGTGTCAGCGGTGGCCGGGCACCTGCGTTGGTCAATTCGCGGGCAGGTCGAGTTCCAACGCGGCGATCACCCGGGACAGGCTGCCGCCCAAGCCCAATCTCCGTCCCAGGTTGGACAGGGCATCGGCATCAGCTGCGGGGGGGAGTCGGTCGGATGGCTCCGGCAGGTCGATGTCCGTGGCCACCCGTACGACCGGAAGTGCGACGGTCAGGTATTCCAGCGCGTCAATGAGTTTCCGGCGGGCGCCGGCGGGGAGCGGGGGAGTGGCGGTCGTCGCCAGACGGCTGACGTTGTCGGCATCCGGGGGTGGAGTATCGGTATCGACCCGCAGTTGCCGGATAATCCCAGCCAGATCCCCGTACGTGTTGATCAGCGACGCTGCCGACTTGTCCCCGATACCGGGAACTCCGGGCAGGCCGTCGGAGGGATCACCGCGCAACAAGGCGAAATCGGCGTACGCCCGACCGGGAATCCCGTACTTCGCCGTGATCACATCTTCGGTGACCGACTCCAGCCGGCTCATGCCGCGCGCGGTGTAGAGCACTCGCACCGGGCGAGAATCGTCAACCAGCTGGAACAGGTCCCGGTCGCCGGTGACGATGTCGACCGGGCAGGTGGCCTTCGTGGTCAGGGTGGCGATGACATCGTCGGCCTCGAAGCCGGCCGCACCCACCCGCGCGATGCCGAGTGCCGCCAGCACCTCCACAATGAGCGGCACCTGCGGGGCCAGCAGGTCCGGGACCTCCTCCGGCATCGACCCGTCGGCTAACGGTTGCGCCGAAACCGTGTCGACCACCCGGTGGGCCTTGTACGACGGAACCGCGGCGACCCGAAACGCCGGCCGCCAGTCGTCGTCCCAGCAGGCCACCAGTCGGGTCGGGCGGAACTCGGTGACCAGTCGCGCGATCATGTCCAGCACGCCGCGCACCGCATTGACCGGCGACCCGTCCGGTGCGGTCACACTGGCCGGCACGCCGTAGAAGGCGCGAAAGTACAGCGAGGCCGTATCCAGCAGCATTAACCGGTCGGCACCGCGGTCGCTGTGAATGCTCATCGGGCCATCCTTGCCCATGACGCAACCAGCCAGGCCGGCTCGCAATGGCGACGAGCGGCGAACCGCCGCCCCGCTCGCACCGGCAGCGGCGCTGCCCGTAGCGTTCGTGAGCGTGACGACACCGACGCAACAGCCAGCCATGCCCGAGTCAGCAGGTCACGCCGCCGGGTCGGAAACCGCGGAGTTCACCCAACGACTCGGCCGGGCGCAGGCCCGTACGGCCGCCGCCGGGCTGGACGCGCTGCTGGTCACGCCTGGACCGGATCTGCGCTACCTGACCGGCTACGACGCGGTTGCTCTGGAGCGATTGACCTGCCTGGTGCTGCCGGCCACCGGAGACGCCGTGGTGGTGGTCCCCGGACTGGAGCAGCCGGCCGCGCTGGCCAGCCCGCTCGGCGCGCTCGGCGTCGCGACGCTGCCGTGGGCCGAAACCGACGACCCCTACGAGCTGGTGGCCGCCCTGCTGCCGCAGTCCTCGGCAGTCGGGCTGGACTCGCGGATGTGGGCCGACAAGGTGTTGCGGTTGCGTTCAGCGATGCCCGAGGTTCGCCAGGCGCTCGGTGGTGTCGTGCTGGGTGAGCTGCGGATGCGCAAGTCCGCGGCCGAGATCGAGTCGCTTCGGGGGGCAGGGACCGCGATCGACGCGGTCCACGCACAGGTCCCGGCGATGCTGGCGGCCGGACGGACCGAGCGGGAGGTGGGTCGCGACATCGCCGATGCCATCCTGGCGGCCGGGCACGCACGCGTCGACTTCGTGATCGTCGCCAGTGGCCCCAACGGCGCCAGTCCGCACCACGAGGTCTCCGACCGGGTCCTGCAGAGCGGCGACGCGGTCGTTGTCGATATCGGCGGCACGATGCCCGACGGCTATTGCAGTGACTCCACCCGCACCTACGCCCTGGGCAATCCCGGGGCGCAGTTCACCCAGGCGTACGCGGCGCTGCAGCAGGCACAGGCGGCCGCGGTCGCCGCGGTGCGACCCGGAGTGACCGCCGAACAGATCGACGCCGCGGCCCGCGACCTGCTGACCGATGCCGGCCTGGGGGAATTGTTCATCCATCGGACCGGGCACGGTATCGGTCTGGAAACCCACGAGGACCCGTACATCGTGAGCGGAAACTCGACGCCGCTCGAACCGGGGATGGCGTTCTCGGTGGAGCCGGGTTTCTATTTGGACGGTTCGTACGGTGCCCGTATCGAGGACATCGTCGTGTGCGGACAGGACGGTCCGAACGTTCTGAACCAGCGGCCGCGGGAACTGGTTCAGGCATCCGGCTGAGAGTCTGCAGGCAGTAGCGGCCGGTGCTCATACGGGGTGGACAGCACCACCGTCGTACGGGTGGAGACGTTCGCTGCCGCGCGGATCTCACCGAGCAACTGTTCCAGCTCCGTCGGTGACGCGACCCGCACCTTGAGGATGTAGGACTCATCGCCCGCGACCGAGTGGCAGGCCTCGATGGCGGTGATGCCGGCGAGCCGGGCTGGCGCATCGTCCGGTTCGGAGGCGTCGATCGGTTTGATGGACACGAACGCGGTCAGTGCCAGGCCGATCGCCTCGGGGTCCACATCGACGGTGAAGCTGCGGATCACGTGCCGCTTCTCCATCCGCCGCACCCGTTGGTGCACCGCCGATGTCGACAGACCGGTGGCCTTCGCCAGGTCGGTGAAGGACATCCGGCCGTCGATACCGAGTAGCCGCAGGATCTCCCGGTCGAGATCCTCGATCGGTCCGCTCACGTCAGCCGTGCGGCTGATGGCTGGCCTCGGGGTGCTCCGCCTCGCTGGCCCGCCGGCTCGTCTCCGCCGCGGACAGCGCGGCCTGCGACGCCCCGGCGAATTCCGCAGCGTGCCGGTGCCACCACGCCTGGCCATCCTCGGGCAGGGTGTGGATCGGGTCGTAGTACTCATAGCGACGGTCCAGTGCATCGGGATCCTGCAACTCGATACCGGTACGGTAGTTCTTCGTCCAGTACGAGATGCCGTGCGTACGGTCGTATTCGTGCACCTGATGCACCCAGCGCTTTCCGACGTAGGGCACGTCGCACACGATGCGTGGGGTGGCGAATCCGGGCAGGTAACCCATGATTCCGTGCTGGAGTTCCTGCGCCTCCCACAATGCGACCCGCCAGTGCTCGGCGAAGGGGATCATGTCGGTCATGTAGAAGTAGTACGGCATGATCCCGGCGCCATCCAGCAACGCGAAACTCAGGTCGAGCAGATCGGTGGTGGTGGCGTTGACGCCCCGCATGAGGACGCCCTGGTTGCGAACATCGCGGACGCCGGCCTCGAACATCGCCCGGGTCGCCTTGGCCACCAGCGGCGTCACTGACTCTGCGCTGTTCACGTGCGTGTGGATGGCCAAGGAGACGCCGCGGTCGCGGGCGGTCCTGGCCACCCGCTCGACGCCGGCCCGGACGTCGTCGGACAGCCAGTGTTGCGGAAGTCCCATCAGCGCCTTGGTGGCCAGCCGGATGTCGCGGATGTTCTCGATGTCCAGCAGCGCGGTCAGGAACTCCTCCAGCCGCGGCCACGGGAGGTTGGCGACGTCGCCACCGGAGACCACCACGTCTCGGATCTCAGGAGAACGGCGCAGGTAGTCCAGCATTCCCTGCGTACGGTCGGCTGGCTTGAGCGAGAACTTGAGTTTCGACACCTGGGGGGTGGAGTTCCCGACCAGGTCCATCCGGGTGCAGTGCCCGCAGTATTGCGGGCAGGTGCTCAGCAACTCAGCCAGCACCTTCGTCGGATACCGGTGGGTCAGCCCCTCGGCGACCCACATCTCGTGCTCGTGCAACGAGTCGCGGGTGGCGTGCGGGTGGGACGGCCAGTCGGTCCGCCGGTCGGACAGGACCGGCAGCATGTAGCGCCGCACCGGGTCCGCGTACAGCGCGGCAGTCAGCGAGCCTGCGCCACCGGGGGTCACCGCGGAGGTCATCGTGTTCAGCATCTGCGGGGTCACGAGCATCGACATGGTGGCCCGCTGCTCCTGGTCGGCGGCCAGGTCGGCGTAGAAGCCCTCGTCGACCAGATCGCCGAGGACCGCGTTCAGTTGCGGGATCGTCTTGACGCAGTGGCTGCGCTGCCACTGCACCGACTCCCACTCCGCGGCGGTGACCTGCGACCAGCCGGGGAAGCGGCGCCAGTCCGGCTCCACCAGCGGGGAGTGTCGATAGACGTACGGCTGTAGGCCTGTCGCCCGCGCCCGATCGCCGACCGACCCGTCGATCGGCGGGTCGGTATCCAGGGCGTACGCCGCGGGCGCCGGCGCACCGGGCAGGGGAGTCGTGACGGGGTTCATGAAGCCTCCGATGCAGGTGGGTCCGGCGATAGACCGGTGGGTGCCCGTCGCAGGCCGCCAGAAACCCCCGTACAGATGCGCTCTTGGGGAACCCTTACTGGCCTCGACTGGGATACCGTACGGGAAGACCTGGCGTCGTTACCACCCCGTACGCAAGAATCTTCCGTTGGAGGGGCCTGAGACCGTCGTTCCTGCGGTATTGCCTACACTTCGTCAGCGGTCCAGCCGTCGCGTCGGCTGGCCGTGTCCAGGTAACCATCGAGCTCCGCATGAAGAGAGGCCGAACGTGACCAGCCCGTCAGCCCCCTCACCCGTCGGCCTGCACCGAGTCCTGGAACCACATGGCGTGCTGCCCCAGGCGGCCTGGCGGCTCGATCCCGACCCCCGGATCGGGCCGGACGAGATCCGCATCCGGGTGCGTCGGCTCAACCTGGATGCGGCGTCCTACCGGCAGTTGCACGATAAACACGCCGGCGACGGTGCGGCGATCCGGGCCGAGGTCCGCTCGATCATCCAGACCCGCGGCAAGATGCACAACCCGGTGACCGGCAGTGGCGGCATGCTCGTGGGTGCCGTGGAGGAGGTCGGGCCGCAGTCCCCGCTGGGCCTGAGCGTCGGGGATCTGGTCACGACATTGGTCTCGCTGACGTTGACACCGTTGCGGATCGAGGACGAGCTGCGCGCGTGGGATGGCGCCAGCGAGCAAGTCCCGTGCGAGGGCACCGCGATCCTGTTCGGCCGCTCGATCGCCGCGCGGGTGCCCGACGACCTGCCCGAGGCGCTGGCCATGATGGTGATGGACGTCTGCGGTGCCCCCGCATTGACCGACCGGGTCGTCGGCGCTCGGGTGGCTGCCGGCGCCGGCTCGAAGGTCGCGGTCATCGGCGCCGCCGGCAAGAGCGGGTCGCTGTCGCTGGCGGCCGCTCGCCGGGCCGGCGCGGAGCGCACCCTGGGCATCGTGCCAAGCGAACGCGAAGCGGCGATCCTCGCCGCCGCCGGCCTGGCCGATGAGGTGCGGCTCGCCGATGCGCGTGATCCGGTCGGCTTGGCCGCCGCCGTTACCGAGGCATTCGAAGGCCCAGCCGATGTCACCGTCGTGTGCGTGGACGTACCCGGCTGCGAGCACGGCGCGATCCTGGCCACCACTGAGGGCGGCGTCGTGGTGTTCTTCTCCATGGCCACCTCGTTCTCCGCCGCCGCGCTCGGCGCGGAGGGACTGGCAGCCGACGTCACCATGCTCATCGGCAACGGGTACACGCCTGGCCACGCCGACCTCGCCCTGGCCCTGTTGCGGGACGACAAGGGCGTCCGGCGGCTGTTCGAGAACCGGCTCGCCGCGGAGTCGGCGTGACCGAAAGCGACGGCCGGGTGCTGCTGTGCGGCGGCCAGGTGTATTCCCCCGCCGACCCGTTCGCCAGCGCGATGCTGGTCGACGGCGGGCTTGTGGCGTGGATCGGGTCCGAGGGCGCTGCACTGGCCCAGGCGGACGGAGTGGACCACCTCATTGATCTCGACGGCGCGCTGGTCACCCCGGCGTTCGTCGACGCGCACGTGCATGCCACCGCGACCGGTCTCATGCTTTCTGGCCTCGACCCGGCCGGTGTGCAGGCAGCCCTGGTAAACATCTCACCCGACCAGCGCCGGGATGCCCAACGGACCACCCGCACCCGAGCGGCCGAACTCGGGATAGGAACGCTGCATGATTTTGCCGGCCAGCCCCCTGCTGCGTTGGAGACCGCGGAAGCCGTAGCGGTGCATACGATCTCCTGTGTTTGCAAGGAGATTCAGCCGGGTTTCCAGGTCGTCAGCGACGGTCTGGACCCGGTCCTCGAAGGCCTTCGAGCCGCGGCCGCAGCCGTCGGGTTACCGGCGTTGCGGTCGGCCCGCCCCCGACTGGAACTGACCGGATCCCTCTGCACCGAACAGATTGCTGCGCTGGTAGAACTCGGCGTGGTTGCCAGCGTGCAGCCCGTCCTAGCCGGGAGTCCGTACGCCTCGCTTGCTGCTGCTGGTGTCGCGCTCGCCTTCGGTTCGGGCTCCCCGGCCACGCCGCTGGGCCCATGGGAGGCGGTCCGGGCGGCCGCGTTCCACCGGGACCCGACTCAGCGCATCAGCGTGCGGGCCGCCTTCGCCGCTCACACCCGTGGCGGGTGGCGGGCCGCCCGGATCGACGATGCCGGCGTGCTCGTCCCGGGCGCACCGGCCACCTACGTGATCTGGGCCGCCAGCGAACTCGTGGTACAGGCCCCCGACGGGCGGGTGGCGGCCTGGTCCACCGACCCGCGCTCGGGCACCCCCGGGCTGCCGGACCTGACCCCGGGAACACCCGTACCTATGTGCCTGCGCACGGTGGTCGCCGGGCAGACCGTGTACGACAACCCACCGCACTTCGCTGATCATGACCCAATGCAGCCCACCGGCCTCCGGGAGGACCACTGATGACCGTTCACACCGACGCCCGCCTGCGGCTGGACCCGGCGGTCGTGGGCCGTGCCCGAAGTTTGGCCGCCCGCGCCGGAGAACCCGTCGTGAAACTGACCACGGAGCACACCACGGTGTCGGTGGAACGCGCGGTCCTGCGGTTAGCGGGGCTGTCCGGTGCCGACGCCGAGGGCATTCCGTGGGTGAACCGGCTGGTGGACTCGGTCCGCGACTCCTGCGGCCTCGATCAGGGGATTGCGCTGCCGGTGTGGGATGCCCTGCGGCGCAGCGACTCCCCGGATCTCACCGTACTAGCGCAGAAGGCCGCTGCCGGGTCCGTGGAGTTCGCCATCCCGACCGGCAAGGATGCCGAGGGCGCGTTGCAACTGGCCCGTGCGGCCGCAGCCGACGGGATCAGCCGGGTCGACAACAGCCGGGTGGAAAGAGAGCGGTTGATTGCCCGCTACGGCGACCCGAAACCACCGTGGATCTATCTCATCGTCGCCACCGGAGACATCTACGAGGACGTGCCGCAGGCCCAGGCTGCTGCCCGTGCTGGTGCCGACGTCATCGCCGTCATCCGTTCGACCGGTCAGTCGCTGCTGGACTACGTCCCCGAGGGAGCCACTCGGGAGGGCTATGCCGGGACGTACGCCACGCAAGAGAACTTCCGCATCATGCGTGCTGCCTTGGACGACGTGAGCAAGGAGTTGGGCCGCTACGTCCGCCTGACCAACTACGCCTCCGGCCTGTGCATGCCCGAGATTGCGGCGCTGGCCGGGCTGGAACGTCTGGACATGATGCTCAACGATTCGATGTACGGAATCCTGTTCCGTGACATCAATCCCATCCGTACCTTCGTCGATCAACGGTTCGCCCGACAGATCCACGCCCGCGCCGGCATCATCATCAACACCGGTGAGGACAATTACCTCACCACTGCGGACGCCGTCGAGGCCGCTCATACCGTGACGGTCAGCCAATTGCTGAACGAGTATTTCGCGAAGGAGGCGGGGCTGTCCGACGCACAGCTCGGCCTGGGTCACGCCTTCGAGATCAACCCGGACTTGCCGAACTCCTTCCGGCTGGAGCTCGCCCACGCCCTGCTTGCCCGGGAACTGTTTCCCGCGGCGCCACTGAAGTGGATGCCACCGACCAAGCACATGACCGGCGACGTGTTCCGTGGTTATCTGCTCGACGGGTTCTTCAACCTGGTCGGCGCGCTCACGGGGCAGGGGATCCTGCTGGTCGGGATGATGACCGAGGCAGTGGTCACGCCGTGGCTATCCGACCGGGACCTGGCGTTGCAGAATGTGCGCTACGTCCTGAACGCCGTCGGCGACCTGCACGAGGACTTCCACCCGGCACCAAACGGATTCATCGTCCAGCGGGGCCATCAGGTCCTCGGTGAAGCGGTGGAGCTGCTGGAGCGCATTGTTGACGACACCCTGCTGGCAGCTATTGCGGACGGCACGTTCGGGTTGATGAAGCGGCCCGCCGACAAAGGCAAGGGCCTCGACGGAGTCGTCCGAAAGGCGTCCGGATATGTCAACCCGGTCAGTGAGATCCTGCAGGGGGAGTCGGCATGAGCGAGGCCCGCTCGGCGTTCGAACCGAAGAAGCACGGCTCGTCGATCACACCCGAACCCCGCCGGATCGTGCGGCCGTACGGGGACACCACCGGCGACGGGATGGTGCAGGTGTCGTTCACCCTGCCGCTGCCGCACGACAAGCGAGCTGAAGGCGCTGCGCTGCAACTGGCCACGAAGATGGGTCTGCAACCGGCGATGGTGGTCCACGCCAAGCCGATGGGGGAGCACTTCACGTTCTTCGTCGTCTACGGCAGCGTGCGTCACCTCGTCGATGTCGACCAGGTGGAGGTGGTGGAGCGCGACTTCGACCTGTTGGGCCCGAAGGAGATCGACGCGCGGGTGAAGGCGCACCTGCGGCGGCCGCTGGTCGTCGTCGGAGCCTGCATCGGTACGGATGCACACACCGTCGGTATCGATGCGATCCTGAACATCAAGGGTTTCGCCGGGGAGAAGGGCCTGGAGTATTACGGGCAGTTCACGGTGGTAAATCTCGGCGCGCAGATGCCCGTCCCGGAACTCGTTGAGCAGGCGAGGGCGCACCGCGCCGATGCGGTCCTCGTTTCGCAGGTCGTCACGCAGCGCGATGCGCACCTGAACAATGTCAAGGACATGAGCGCGGCCTTCCGGGAGGCCTTCCCGCCGGCCCGACGGCCGCTGCTGATCGTCGGCGGACCTCGCTTCGATGAGTCGGCGACGGCGGAACTAGGGGTGGACCGGATCTTCGGCAAGGGCACCACGCCAGCTGAGGTCGCCTCCTATCTCGTGCACCGATTGTGTCCGCAGGACGTGGCAACGCCGCCGGCCGACGACACGAACAGCACGACTGAAGGAAAGGACGCTCGATGACCCCCGACACCGGCGTCGGCAGCAGGGACAGCACCAGCGACTCTGCTAGCGACTCTGCTCGCGACTCTGCTCGCGACTCTGACCCGCGGATCGGCCTGCAGGTCACGCATCGGCACTATGTCTCGTACTCACACGCGCACTACGGCGGCAACCTGGTCGACGGGGCGTACAGCCTTGGCCTGTTCGGCGACGTCGCGACCGAGATGTGCATCCGTACCGACGGCGACGAGGGTCTGTTCGCTTCGTACGCCGACGTGCAGTTCCGCGACGCCGTCCGCGCCGGGGACGTGCTGGAGGTCGTCGCAACCTTGATTCGGGCCGGCCGGCGGAGCCGCGAGATGGAGTTCGAGGCCCGAGTCGTCGCACGGTCGCAGCCGGAACTGGGCCCTAGCTCGGCCCAACTGCTCGACCCGCCGATGGTGGCCACGACTGCCCGGGGCACGGTCGTGGTCCCTGCAGCGTCGATGGACGTGTGACCTCTTCCGGCCCGCACGCGAACACCGCATCAGCGGCTAGCGTCCCGGCCGTGCCCACGACGCCCGGCCCGGCGGGGATCCAACTGGGCGGCCTGCGACTGCTCGGTGCCGCGGTGGGCGGGCTGGCGCTGGCGTGGTCATTTCCGCCCTACGACGTGGTGTGGCTTGGGCCCGTGGGGGTGGCCACGCTGGCCCTGGCCGTACGGGGCGTTCGGGTGCGCACCGGCTTCCTGCTGGGGCTGGCCTTCGGCGCCGTGTTTTTCGCCGTGCTGGTGTCCTGGCTGCAAGTGGTCGGGACCGATGCCTGGCTGCTGCTGGCGGGCTACTGCGCCCTGTGGCTGGGCCTGGTCGGCGCAGGCACCGTGGTCATGAGCCGGCTGCGCTGGTGGCCGCTGTGGGTGGCGACCTTGTGGGTGGCACAGGAGGCGCTGCGCGACCGAGTGCCACTGGGTGGGTTCCCATGGGGTCGGCTCGCGTTCGGGCAGACGAGCACGCCCCTGGTGTCGTACGCCGCCCTGGGCGGTGCGCCGCTGGTGACCTTCGCCAGCGCCCTGACCGGGACGCTGCTGGCGGCCGCGCTGCTGGGGCTCGCCCGGCTCCTGCCGAACAGACGCCTCCGGAGCGGTCGAATGCCGAGCGGTCGCAGCCCGAGCACAGCCTCGCCGCGCATGCGCACCCGGGTGATTCCGGTCGCGCTGCTGGCGGCCGCGGCAGCGGTGGTCCTGCTCGGGGCCGCCCTGCGCGCTTGGTGGCCGACCCCGAACGTGACCGCCGATCCGCCGACCGTCGCGATCGTGCAGGGCGGGGTGCCGCGTACCGGCCTGGACTTCGATGCTCAGCGCCGCGCGGTCCTGGGCAACCACGTGCGGGCCACCCTGCGGCTGGCCGAAGATGTTGCGGCCGGCCGGACCCCGGCGCCGAGCCTGGTGATCTGGCCGGAGAACGCCAGCGACGTCGACCCGTTCCGGGACGCCACCGCCTTCACCGAGATCGACGCCGCCGCCAAGGCGATCGGGGTGCCGATCCTGGTGGGTGCGCTGCTGGACGCCCCGGACAATCCGCAAGAGATCCTCAACTCCGGGATCGTCTGGGATCCGGTCAGCGGGCCGGGCCAGCGGTATGCGAAGCGGCACCCGGTCCCGTTCGGGGAGTTCATCCCGTTCCGTACGGTGCTGGCCGGTTACACCGATCGCTTCGATCTGGTGAGCCGGGACTTCCGCGCCGGGGACGAGCCTGGGGTGCTGGACATGGCCGGGGTACGCCTGGGCTCCGTGATCTGCTTCGAGGTCGCCTACGACAACCTGGTTCGCGACGTGGTCACCGGCGGCGGCCAGTTCGTGGTCGTCCAGACCAACAACGCCACCTACAACGGAACCGGTCAGACCGAGCAGCAACTGGCCATGTCCCGGCTGCGCGCGGTGGAACACGGCCGGTCGGTTGTGGTGGCGGCCACCAGTGGCGTGTCCGCGCTGGTCCAGCCGGATGGGTCGATCGAACCGGGCGACGTGGTCCCGGAGTTCACCGCCGCGACCCTGGTCCGGTCGGTACCCGTAGCTACTGACCTCACCCTGGCCGACCGGGTGGGGGAGTGGCCCGAATGGGCGCTCACCCTGGCCGCCGTGTCCGCCCTGTCCGGGGGTCTGCTGATGGCCCGGCGCCGCACGTCGTACACCGGACCGCCCGGTCCGGCGGTCTAATCTCAAGGACCGGTTCACGCACAGCGGACCCAGCGTCCGTACCGCAGCAGCCGTAGTTCCCGCCCGCCCAGGACCCCAGTGGCCAGCCGCCACCGGGCACCGAGATCGAATGGAAAAGAATGTGATCGAGCCCGCCGCCGGCACCCCGCATGAGGTCGACCTGGGCCGCGTCCTGGTCGTGATCCCCACGTACAACGAGCTCGAGAACATCGCGTCCATCGTGGGTAGGGTCCGCGCCGCCGTCCCGGTGGCCGACGTCCTGATCGCCGACGACAACTCCCCGGACGGTACGGGCCGGGTGGCCGACCAACTGGCCGGCACCGACGAGAACGTCCACGTGCTGCACCGGGCGGGGAAGCAGGGTCTGGGCGCCGCCTACCTGGCCGGATTCTCCTGGGCCCTGGAACGCGGCTACGACGTGGTCGTGGAGATGGACGCCGACGGGTCGCACGCGCCGGAGCAACTTCCTCGCCTGCTGGACGCGCTGCACGATGCCGACCTGGTGCTCGGGTCGCGTTACGTCCCCGGCGGCGAAGTCGTCGACTGGCCGAAATCCCGCGAGTTGCTCTCTCGCGGTGGCAACCTCTACACCCGACTAGCGCTGCGGGTGCCCATCGACGATGCGACCGGCGGTTACCGGGCCTTCCGGGCGAGCACGCTGAAGGAACTCGATCTGTCCGGGGTCGCCTCCGCCGGCTACTGCTTCCAGGTCGACCTCGCCTATCGAGCGGTGCAACGAGGTCTGCGCGTGGTGGAGGTCCCGATCACGTTTCAGGAACGCTCGGTCGGGGCGTCCAAGATGAGCCGCCGCATCGTCGGGGAGGCGCTGTGGCGGGTCACAGTGTGGGGTTTCCAGGACCGTCGGGACCGCACGACGGCATGGTGGCACTCGCGGCGTGATACCGGCATGCACGGCGACGCGGCGGCCCGCTCGCGCGACAAGCATGGATCGGGCTGATCGCCATGGGACTGCTGCTGGTCGTGGTCTACCCGCTGGTGGAGATCCTGGTCGCGATCTGGATCGCCGGGCTGATCGGCTGGGGGGCCGTGCTCGCGCTGCTGCTCGGCGGGGTCGTGCTCGGGGCGATGCTGATGCGCTGGGGGGGTGCAGGAGCCGTCGGTGCGCTGCGCCAGTCCGCACGCGCCGGAGAACTGCCCGGGGGAGAAGTCGGCGACCACGCGCTGCTATTCCTTGGCGGCCTGCTCATCGCCATTCCCGGGTTTGTCACCGATGCGGTCGGTCTGCTGCTCGTTTTCCCGCCGACCCGGGCGCTCGTACGCAAGTCCGCTGGCGTGACCGTCGGCCGTCGGCTGCGCGCGGGTGGGTTCACGGTCGTGCAGTCGATGGGGACGGGCGGATCCCGGGTCAGTCGCATCGTGCCCGGGGACGTCATTCCCGGCGAGGTGGTCGATCCGGCTCCGTCGGCTGACCCGGGGCCACCGCGTACACGCGACAGCGGACCAGGGGGCTTGGCGGGCGACGGTCCGCCCCGGCAGTTGCCACCGGCTCCCCAGCCGCCCCCGAGACACGACCCGCCCGAGCAGCGGCGCGGTGGCGACGGAGGCTGACGCAAAAGGCGGCGACCCCGACACCGGATTCGGTGTCGGGGTCGTCATTTCCGCAGCGGCACGGGCGCCGCTCGGGGCGGGGGGTGTCGCCGGTGGGGAGTGCTTGCCTACGCGCTACGCCGGGCCTGGGCGGCCTCGCCGCGCTGCACCCGCAGCAGGTCCAGCCGCTCATCCAGCAGCACCTGCAGGTCGTCGACAGTCCGACGCTCCAGGAGCATGTCCCAATGCGTACGTACGTGCTTGGCAGGTTTACGCTCTGGTTGCTCGCCATCGCGAAGCAGCGCCTCCGCACCACAGCGACACTCCCAGACGGCGGGGATCTCCGCCTCCAGGGAGAACGGCAGGGATACCGAGTGCCCATGCGGGCAGTCATAGGTGACGAGTTGCCGGTCGGCGAACTCGACACCAGAGTCGGATTCGTAACTGGTCGCGCCTAGGCGCGTGCCCCGCAGGGCCCCCTCAGCCATGTTGGTGCCTTTCTCGCGGGTGCGGCGGGTGCGCCGCCTCCGTCCCGCGGTGAGCCGCGGGCACTTTCCTGACAACGTCAGTGACGCCCCAGGTGTTCCCGTGGTTCCCTGCTACAAAACTCCGCGGCGCGTCCAGGGCCGGTGGTCCCTACTTCCAGTCCCTGAGTTGGGCCCTGAGTTGGGCCCTGACTCCGGCCCGGTGCCGGTCCGATCACATTCGGCGAAGCGGGCGACGGGCCACCACCCCGCGCTGGGAGGTGACAGGGTGGGGTGATGGATCTTCGTGTGCTATCGCAGCGGCTAGCCGTTGCCCGTCTGGGCCCGGACGCCGCCTGGCCCGTCCCGGCCGCTGATTCCGGCTTCTTCTCGGTCACCCGTACGGACGGCGAACTGTCCATCGTGTGCGCCGAGGACGCGACACCGGCGGGGGCTCAGGTCGAGACCGGCTGGCGGGCGCTGGAGGTCGCGGGTCCGCTGGACTTCGCCATGATCGGGGTCATGTCCTCGCTGACCGCGCCGTTGAGCGCGGTCGACGTCAGCGTGTTCGTGCTCTCGACCTTCGACACCGACTATCTCTTGGTGCACGCGGCGTCGCTGGAACGGGCCGTGGGCGCGCTGCGCAATGCCGGGCACGCGGTGCACGCCGGCTGAGGTCATCGCCGTGCGTGCCGGCTGAGACGACGTGTCAGCCAGCAGCGGGTGCCGGCTCCTGAACGAAGGCCTGGACCAATTCCTGGGAGACGGCCTGAACCCGACGCAGCAGCGCCGCCGCGGCCACCTCCGGCACCTTTCCGGTGCCGATGCGGTCCAGGACATCCTCGGGCTTGGCACCCAGGGAGCGTGCGGCGAGCTCCTGCGCCACCGCTAACGCGACCGCCCCGGGCGATCGGGCAGCCGAGCCGAAGGTCGCCGCTTCCAGCATGGCGTCGACCATCTCTTCGGGGAAACTCCAGGCCCGCAGGGCCGCGGCGGAAACGCCGGTATGCGACATCCCGTACCGACTGCGTTCCGCGCGGGTGAGACTGGCCCGGCTGCCCGCCTGGGCGTCCAGCAACGACTGGTAGGCGGGGCCGTCAGCGCTGAACAGCAGTCCCTGCCCGAGCGAGGCCAGCAGCCCCAGGCAGAAGGCGTCCTGTGCGCGTAGCCCGAGCCGGGGAGCGATTTCGCCTGCCGCAACCGCGGTGGCGGTCGCCGTTTCCCAAAAGGACGGCGGCAAGTCAGTGCCGATCGCCATGGACGCGACCGCAGCCAGCGCCAGGCTGCGGACGGTGGTGAAGCCCACCACGGTCACCGCGAAGGTCGCGGTGGCGACGCGTCCGGACAACCCGTAATAGGCCGAGTTCGCCAGTCGCATCAGCCGCACGGTGAGGACGGGGTCGGCGGCAACGACGGCGCCGAGGTCGGAGGCGCAGGTATCGGCGGACTCGGACAGGGCGATCAGGTGGTACGCGACCGGCAGCCTGGCCTTGAGATCATCCAGGTGAGCCAGCACCTCCGCCATGATCGAGGCACCGGCCTCGTCGGGGTCGCCGGTCAGCGGCACCTTCTCGTCCAACGGCGCCAGCCCCGTACCGACGCTTTCGGTAGTCGGCGCAGTATCAGCGGGGCGCGCCAGCCGGTCGCTGCCGTCCCAGCTGTCGGCCTGATCACCGCGGATTCGACCGGTCCTGATCCCGTCTGGGTCGACGTCGGAGCGGACCCACAGCAGGCTGTCGTCACGTTCCTTCATGGCGCAACGCTCCCCGAGGGCTGAGCCCTGATCCAACCGGGCAGTTCCGAGGGGGGCATCGGCCGGGCGTAGCGCCACCCCTGGGCCGCCGGGCAGCCCAACGCTGCCAGGCAGGCCGCCTGCTCAGCGGTCTCGACCCCCTCTGCGATCGTGTTCAACCCCAACGACTCCGCCAGGGACACCACCGCATCGGCCACACTTCGCGGCCGCGGATCCGGCAGATCCGCCACAAACGACCGGTCGATCTTCAAACAGTCAACCGGTAACCGGCACAAATAGGCCAAACTCGACTGCCCCGTGCCGAAATCATCGATCGCCAACCCGACACCCATGTCATGCAACCGCGTCAACGTCGCCAACGCCGCATCCGGATTCACCATGAGCGCGCCCTCAGTAATCTCCAGGCAGACCGCCTCGGGTTCAAGGTCGTAGCGGCCCAGT
>JBBQYX010000005.1:0-84034 GCA_038208295.1 Candidatus Nanopelagicales bacterium
CCGCTGTGGCTGCGATGGCCGCCACCCGGGCGCAGGTGGAGGCCATCGCGGCCGGGGACGAGCCGGCCTACGGGATCTCCACCGGGTTCGGCGCTCTGGCGACCTTGGCGATTCCGATTGAGAGCCGAGAGTTGTTGCAGCGCAGTCTGATCCGTTCGCATGCTGCGGGTTCTGGTCCCGAAGTGGAGCGCGAGGTCGTGCGGGCGATGATGCTGCTGCGGCTGCGGACCCTGGCCACTGGACGGACCGGGGTGCGACCGATCGTGGCGCAGTCGCTGGCAGCGCTGCTGAATGCCGGGATCACTCCGGTGGTTCATGAGTACGGATCGCTGGGCTGCTCCGGCGATCTGGCCCCGCTGGCGCATGTCGCCCTGGCGCTGCTGGGCGAGGGAGTGGTGCGCGATGCCGCGGATTCGCTGCGACCGGCCGCGGACGTGCTGGCCGAGATCGAGCTCGAACCCCTGACACTGCAGGCAAAGGAGGGCCTGGCGCTGATTAACGGCACTGACGGGATGCTCGGGATGTTGGTCCTGGCCGCGGCCGATCTGCACCGGCTGGTACGTACCGCCGACGTTGCGACAGCGATGAGCGTGGAGGCGCTGCTGGGCAGTGCCGCTGCCTTCGCCGCCGACCTGCAGGCGCTACGGCCGCACCCGGGCCAGGCCGCCTCCGCGACCGCGATCCGGGCGATGCTGGCGGGTTCGCCATTGATCGCCAGCCACCAGGGCCCGGACTGCACCCGGGTGCAGGACGCCTATTCGCTGCGTTGCGCCCCTGCTGTGTCCGGCGCGATGCGCGACACCGTGGCGCATGCGGAACTGGTTGCCGGCCGGGAGATCCTGGCTGCGGTCGACAACCCCGTCGTGCTGCCCGACGGCCGGGTCGAGTCCAACGGCAACTTCCACGGCGCCCCGGTCGGCTACGTGCTGGACTTCCTGGCGATCGCGGTGGCCGACCTGGCGTCGATGTCGGAGCGACGTACCGACCGGATGCTGGACCGCACCCGGTCGCAGGGCTTGCCGGCGTTCCTGGCCGGCGAGGCCGGTGTTGACTCCGGACACATGATCGCGCAGTACACCCAGGCTGGGATCGTCAGCGAGCTGAAACGGCTCGCGGCACCGGCCAGCGTCGACTCGATCCCGTCCAGCGCGATGCAGGAGGACCACGTCTCGATGGGGTGGAGCGCCGGGCGCAAACTGCGCCGCGCCGTGGACGGGCTGACCCGGGTGCTGGCCATCGAAATCCTCACCGGCGCCCGGGCGATCGATATGCGGACGCCGATCGAACCCGGACCTGCCACCGGCGCGGTCCGTACGCTGCTGCGCGGTGTCGTCGAGGGTCCCGGCCACGACCGCTGGCTATCCCCCGAGATCGAAGCCGTCGTAGAGCTGGTGGATTCCGGGGCCGTACTGGATGCGGCGCAGTCGGTCACCGGAGTTCTTGCCTGAACAAGGACGGCCCGGCGCTGGCTTCGTACGGGACCCGGACGCCGTCCCTAATCCGCCAGCGCAAGGCCGCGCTCGACTGCGACAGTGGCCAGACGCTTGTCGTGGGTCCACAACCGGGTGCCGGGCGTCAACATCGTCGCGGCGAGCAGGTGCGCGTCGACATATCCGATTCCGCGACCGAAAAGCGCGTCCCGGTCGATGAGGGCGCGGACCTCAGCGTCCGTCGCGACGACCGCCGCCGGCAGGTTGCTGAGCAACCCCAGGACTTCGGTCCGGCGCACGAGGTGACCGAGCGCGAGTTCGCCCACCACCCAGGGATGCATCAGCACCTCGGCACGGTCAAGGCGAGCGGCCAGCCGCTCGTCGCCACGACGGAGATGGTCGACCCAGATCGAGGTGTCGACGAGGATCACCTGGGCGCCGACTGCCGCCGAGGGATTGCCTCGAGTTCGGGCTCGCTGCCGGCCAGGAGCGCCAGCCGCCGTGCGCTCTCTCGTTCGATCAGCGCACGCAGCGCCGCTCGGAGCAGTGCGCTCTTCTCGTGAGTCCCGGTGAGCCGATGCGCCTCGGCGAGCAGGTCATCGTCGAGCGAGACGGTTGTCCGCATTTTGCACCTCCAGGCACGTACACCAGCATCAAACGATGATACCTGCCGCGGACGGCGCGGTCAGGGCAGGATCGCGGCATGAGCACCGGAGCGCACCTGGTCACCGCCCCGCGGGGCACGAAACTCACCTGTCGTAGTTGGCCGCAGGAGGCCGCGATGCGGATGCTGATGAACAACCTCGACCCGCAGGTGGCCGAGCGCCCGGATGACCTCGTCGTCTACGGCGGCACCGGCCGGGCGGCTCGCAGCTGGGCGGCGTACGAGGCGATCGTGCGGACCCTGACGACCCTGGCCGACGACGAGACGCTGCTCGTGCAGTCCGGGAAACCCGTGGGCGTCTTGCGTACGCACGAATGGGCGCCACGCGTGCTGATCGCCAACTCCAACCTGGTCGGGGACTGGGCCACCTGGCCGGAGTTTCGTCGACTCGAGTCGTTGGGCCTGACGATGTACGGCCAGATGACCGCCGGTTCCTGGATCTACATCGGCACGCAGGGGATTTTGCAGGGCACGTACGAGACGTTCGCTGCGGTGGCCGAGAAGCGGTTCGGCGGCAGTCTGGCCGGAACCCTCACGATAACCGCGGGGTGTGGCGGAATGGGTGGCGCGCAGCCGTTGGCGGTCACGATGAACGACGGCGTCTGCTTGGTCGTCGACGTCGACGCCGCCCGGCTGCAGCGGCGGGTCGAGCACCACTATCTCGACGAATGGACCGACGACCTGGACGCCGCGATCGAACGCGCCCTCTCGGCGAAACAAGCGAGCACCCCGCTGTCCGTGGGGCTGCTCGGCAACGCGGCCGCGATCCTCACCGAATTGCTGCGCCGCAACGTTCCTGTCGACATCGTCACCGACCAGACCTCGGCGCACGACCCGCTGTCTTATCTCCCCGTCGGCGTCGAGGTGGCGGATTGGCACGACTACGCCGCCTCGAAGCCCGAGGAGTTCACCGACCGCGCCCGGGAGTCGATGGCTCGGCATGTCGAGGCGATGGTGGGTTTCCTGGACGCCGGCGCAGAGGTTTTCGACTACGGGAACTCGATCCGTGGGGAGGCACAACTCGGCGGTTACGACCGGGCCTTCGACTTCCCCGGCTTTGTCCCCGCCTACATCAGGCCGCTGTTCTGCGAGGGCAAGGGACCGTTCCGGTGGGCCGCGCTGTCCGGCGACCCGGCGGACATCGCCGCCACCGACCGAGCCGTACGGGAGTTGTTTCCCGACGACGAGAGACTCGCTCGCTGGCTCGACAAGGCCCGGGACAAGGTCGCCTTCGAGGGACTTCCGGCGCGGATCTGCTGGCTGGGCTACGGCGAGCGCAATCAGGCCGGCCTCCGATTCAACGAGCTGGTCGCCTCCGGTGCGGTGGCGGCACCGATCGTCATCGGCCGCGACCACCTCGACTGCGGCTCGGTCGCCTCGCCGTATCGAGAGACCGAGGCCATGCTCGACGGCTCCGATGCCATCGCCGACTGGCCGCTGCTGAACGCCCTGGTCAGTACCTCCTCCGGCGCGTCTTGGGTGTCCATCCACCACGGTGGCGGCGTCGGAATCGGCCGGTCGATCCACGCCGGACAGGTGTGCGTCGCCGACGGCACCGCCCTGGCTGCACAGAAACTCGACCGGGTTCTCACCAACGACCCAGGCATGGGCGTCCTGCGCCACGTCGATGCCGGCTACGACCGAGCTGTCGAGGTCGCGACCGAGCGGGACGTGCGCATCCCGATGTCCGAGGCGCCCGAATAGAGCGTCCCTTCGTCAGGGCAGTACGGCGCTAACCGGCTCGTCGGCGGCGGCGGCGGGTTCGATGTGCGCCGGCCACCAGAACTTGGGCCCGAAGATGAACGCCAGCGACGGGACCAGCACGGTGCGCACCAGCAGGGTGTCCAGCAGCACGCCGACGCACACGATGATGCCGACCTGGGCCAGGGCCACCAATGGAAGCACGCCCAGCACCGCGAACACCGCGGCCAGCAGGATGCCGGCGCTGGTGATCACCCCGCCCGTGGCGCGCAACGCGGTGAGCATGCCCGGCCGGGTGCCAGCAAGCATTGCCTCCTCCCGCGCCCGGGTCGTCAAGAAGATGTTGTAGTCGACACCGAGGGCAACCAGGAACAGGAACGACAACAGCAGCACGCTGTTGTCCAGAGCCGGGTAGCCCAGGACGTGCACGAAGATCAACCAGGAGGCGCCGAGTGCTGCGAAGAACGTGCCGAGAACCGTGGCCACCAGCAGCAGCGGAGCGAACAGTGACCGCAACAGCAGTATCAGGACCAGCGCGACGAGGACGAGAACCAGGGGAATGACGACCCGGGTGTCGCGGGTGGCCGCGGTCTGGCTGTCCAGCCTGGTCGCCACGTCACCACCGACGACGGCATCGGCTCCGGGGACCTCGGCGACGGCCGCCCGCAGGGCACGGATCTGGTCGTAGGACTCCTCGCTACCCGGCGCCCCGGTGAGCACAACAGTCAGCTGTGCCACCTCATCGGAGGCTGCACCGGGATCCACCGACACGACCCCAGGGACCGACTGCAGCGCAGTCGTGACGGCAGCGACGGAGGCCGGATCGGTCAGCACGGCAGCGGGGTTGCTCGATCCGGCGGGGAACGCCGTCGCCAGAGTTTGCTGTCCCAGTACCGCCTCGGGCTTGACCCGGAACTGCTCGGCCGAACTCAACCCCACCGAAACTCCGCTCCCACCCAGCGCCATCACCAGCAGCACCGCGGTGGCGGCAACTCCGGTTACGTTGGGTCGGCGCTGCACCAACTCCCCCACCCGGCCCCAGAACTTGCCCTCGCGCATCGCATCCCCCACCCGCGGCACGAACGGCCAGAACAGGCCGCGGCCGAACACCACCATGGCGGCCGGCAGAACGAACAATCCGGTCAGCATGGCAATCACCACGCCGACCGCAGCGGAGAAACCGATGGCGCGCAGGTTGGTCTGGTCCGCCAGCAACAGGGTCAGCAACGCGAACGTCACCGTGGCGGCGGAGGCCAGGATTGGCTCAGCGGTACGGCGTACCGCCACCTGCATCGCCTCGAAACGGCTCTCCTGCTGGCGCAGCTCCGCCCGGTAGCGGGCGATGAGCAGCAACGCGTAATCGGTCGCGGCGCCGAACACCAGCACGCTGGTGATCCCGGTGGCGTCACCGGAGACGGCGATGCCCAACGGCGGAGCGAGCAGGGCGACGAGTTTCGTGGTGAGTTGTTCGGCCACGGCCACCACGATCAGCGGCACGAGCCACAGCCACGGACTGCGGTAAGTGATGAGTAGCAGCAGCGCGACGACGGACGCGGTGGCGATGAGCAGGGTCGTATTGGCGCCGTCGAACACCTTGGTCAGGTCGGCGGTGATCGCCGGGCCGCCGGTCACCTGGGCCTGCATCCCCGGGGGCAGTTCCGCCGCGGCGGCCGTACGGATTTTCCCGACCTCGCCGGCGATCGCGCCCTGGTCAGTGACGTCGACGGGGACCGTCACCAGCGCGACCGTACTGTCGGGGGCGAACACCGCGGGCGGGACCTGACCACCGACGGCCAGCGGCGCCAAAGCGGACTCGCGTGTTGCCACTGCGGTGCGGTCGGCATCGGTCAGCGGGCCACCGTCGCTACGGCTGAAGACCACGATCGCCGGATCGACTCCGGTGCTCGGCAGCGACTCCTGACGCAGTTGCGCCTGCGCCGACTGGTAGCTGGCTGGCAGCCCGGAGGACACCTCCGGGGTGACCGGTGCTGGCGCTTTGACCGAGAACACCACCCCGATGACCACGACCAACAGGCCGAGCAGCAAGAACGCATTGCGCCGGCGGGCAACATGGCCGGTCGGGAATCTCACGACGTCTCCTTCGGGAAGCCAGCTGGCTGCAACCGTGCGGACAGCGCCGACGGTCGCTAGATTGGCTAACGACATGGACAGTAACGACAAGGTCACTAGGGTGTCTAGCGACACCGATCGTGAAGCACGCGATGCCAACGCGCATCCCGACGTGCCCGACGTGCCCGACGGCTGGTCGTCGACGGAGGTCACTGCTGCCCTGCGGGCCGTGCTGCTGGCAATCCCCGGAGCCCGCCGCGGCATGGCCGACCGACTGGGCCTCAACCCCAGCGAGGTGGACGCGATGGAACACGTCATGACCGGCGAGATCGGACCGGTCGAACTCTCCCGTCGGCTGCACATGGCCTCGGCCTCGGCCACCGTGCTGGTCGACCGGCTCCAGGAGGCCGGACATGTCGTCCGGGAAGCAGACTCCCACGACGGGCGCCGCCGCCTGGTGCGGGCCACCCCCTCGGGAGTCGCTGCCGTATTTGGTCAGATAGGTCCGCTGGTCAGTGACCTAGCGGCAGCCGAGGAGGGCTTGACCGATTCGGAAAGGGCCGCGGTCGCGGAATATCTGCGCCGAATTCTCACTGTCCTGCAGCAGCATTCCAGTTGAAGTTGAAGCGACGCAGGCTGGGCGCTGGGCTGCCGCCGCGACCGGGTGGTCGTGGCACCTTCCGTTGCGCCAGCGGTGTTCAGCGGTCTGCATTGATCGTAAAGAGGCCGCCCCATACCACCCCTGAATCAAACGGTCCCGGTCACCGCTTCTCGCAGGCAACGCCGTCGCGGTCGCGGTCCCGGGTCTTGTTGAGCGCGTAGACCGCGTTGTTCACGGTGAACGTCGTCACCGGGCGACCGCTGGTCGTCCGGTCGCGGGCACCCTTGCGGGCCACGCCGTGCTTGTAATCCTTGTTCAGTTCCGTGCAGTTGGCGTACTTCTTCGGCGCCTTGGTAGACACGGCGGTCGCCGTAGGCGGTGCGGCCGCGATGGCGACCAGACCCAGCGCGGTGACGACAGCCAGCATTCGCTTCATCGGTCCCCTCGTTTCTGCGTGACCTTGCTGGCCGAGAGCGTACGGAGGCGGGGGCCCGTTGGCGCGGTGGGCACGATGCGGTATCCGCGACCGACCGTCCCGAGGACGCAATCCGGGCAAGGACGGGCCGAACGGCGGAGTTCGACCTGACCGTCCGGGTATGAGCGGTGACCGCCCATCAATGGCATCCTGACCGCCGACGGTCTGCTGAGGGGTATGCCGTCGTGGGGTGGGGGTTCACGCGTGCGCATGATCGGGTCCGCTGCAACCGGGCGACGCGCCGCAGGAGCCTCGGCGGCACCACCCGGCGCAGACGCCGGTCCGGTGCTAGCTGGGGTCAGCGCGGTCGCCGGGTTGCTGGGTCATGCCCACGGCGGCGGAACACTGCGACCGGTCGGAATCGCCGCTGCGGTGCTGCTATCCCTGGCGCTGATCGCCGCCCTGCGACCGCGCCGCCGGCCGCTGCCGGTGGTCATCGCGCTGGCCACCCTGACGCAGCTGGCCACGCACGTCGCGCTCAGTCTGAGCACCCCGGGCGGGTGCGTACCCGGCGGGACCCCGACCGCCGCAGCCGACCATGGGTTCGGCGCGCCAGCGATGCCAGCGATGCCAGCGATGCCAGATGCGATGACCGCGACGAGTCCCCACTCGGACGTGCTGCCCGGCAGGCTGAGCGAGCTCCTCACCCCGATGGTCACCGGACACGTTCTGGCCGTCGTGGTGACCGCCGTACTGCTGCGGTACGAGGAGTCCCTGGCGCGCCGGCTCACCGACCTCGGCCGGTCTCTTCGACTGGCCTGTTCCCCACTGCTGCCTCGGTTGCCGACCCTGCGCACTGTCGCGTTGGCTGCGGTGTGGTGCCCGCTGGCCGGCCGCTGTGCTGTCCTCACCGATTCCGTTGCCCGTCGAGGACCGCCCGCGGGTCGTTGACCCCGACCCGCCACCCCCGATACGCACTCGATTGGATCGCTATGACCACCCAGATTGACCACAACCTGACGCACGCTGCCTCGATCAACCCTGCCCCGATCAACCCTGCTAGGACCCGGCGTCGACAGCGCCTGACCCGTACCGCGGCCATGGGCGCTGCGGCCGGGCTGCTCCTGCTCGGAGTTACCGCGTGCGGCTCCAGCTCGCAGGGCACGCCGTCCACCACCGACGTGGCCAGTTCCACGGCGGCCGCCACCAGCGCGATCATCGCCTCGGACGCCTGGGTCCGGGAGCCGCTGATCCCGGACTCCACCGGGGCCTACGCCACGCTGAAGAACTCCGGCGCCGTCGCGCTGACGCTGACGGGTGTCTCCGTACCGAGTGACGTCGCCATGAGCGCGTCGGTGCACGAGATGGTGATGAAGGGTGACCAGATGGAGATGCAGGCCGTCACCACGCCCCTGGAGATCCCGGCCGGCGGCATGCTCGAACTCAAGCCGAGCGGCTATCACGTGATGCTGATGGAGCCGGGGTCGCTGACCCTCGGTCAGATGGTGCCGATCACGTTCACGTTCAGCGACGACTCCACGGTTGTTGCGCAGGCCGAGGTGAAGGCGCCGCCGCCGTCCGCGTCCGCGTCACCGTCGATGTCCATGTCGATGGAGGGCAACGACATGTCCAGCGATGAGGACATGTCCGACGATGACATGAGCAGCTCGATGTCACCGTCGATGTCCCCCTCGATGTCGATGGAGGACTCGACAACCACCTCGATGTCCCCGTCGTCCTGAGTCTGCGGGCCTCGGCTCACTCGGACGGGTTGCCCAGTAACGGCTGCCCAGTACGAGGGTGGGCCGGGGCCCGCGATCAGGCGGAATTGACGACGACCTCGACCCGCTGGAACTCCTTGAGGTCGCTGTAACCCGTGGTCGCCATGGCCCGGCGCAGCGCGCCGACCAGGTTCATCGTGCCGTCGGCCACGTGCGAGGGACCGTGCAGGATCTCGGCGAGGCTGCCGACGGTGCCCAGGTGTACGCGTTCGCCGCGCGGCAGTTCGGGGTGCACGGCCTCCGTACCCCAGTGCCAGCCCCGCCCGGGCGCCTCACTCGCGCGGGCCAGCGGCGAGCCGATCATCACGGCATCCGCGCCGCAGGCGATCGCCTTGACGACGTCGCCGCTGCGGCCGACCGAGCCGTCGGCGATGACGTGCACATAGCGCCCGCCGGACTCGTCGAGGTAGTCCCGCCGCGCCGCTGCGACATCGGCCACCGCGCTGGCCATCGGCACCCGTACCCCCAGAACATCGCGGGTCGTGTGCGCGGCGCCACCGCCGAACCCGGCCAACACCCCGGCCGCCCCGGTCCGCATCAGGTGCAGCGCGGCCTGATACGTCGCGCAGCCACCGACGATGACCGGGACCTCGAGCTCATAGATGAACTTCTTGAGGTTCAGCGGAGCCGCGGCCTGCGAGACGTGCTCGGCACTGACGGTGGTCCCGCGGATCACCACCAGGTCTACCCCGGCGGCGACCACGTGCGGCGCGAGTGCGGTAGTCCGCTGCGGTGACACCGCACCGGCAACGGTCACTCCCGCCGCCCGGACCTCAGCGACGCGGGTCGCGATCAATTCGGGGTCGACGGGACGGTCATACGCCTGCTGCAGCCGCCGGGTGACGTCCGGGCCGTCGCTCAGCGCGGCGATCTCGGCGAAGATCGGCTCCGGATCGGCGTAGCGCGTCCACAAGCCTTCCAGATCCAGCACCGCCAGCCCGCCGAGACGGCCGATCTCCGCGGCGGTTGTCGGGGACACCACCGAGTCCATCGGCGCGGCGAGCAGCGGAGTGTCGAAGCGGTAGGCATCGATTTGCCAGCCGACGGACACCTCCTGCGGGTCGCGCGTGCGCCGGCTGGGCGCCACGGCGACGTCATCGAAGGAGTACGCCATCCGGCCGCGTTTGCCGCGGCCGATCTCGATCTCGGGCATGAGGCAAGTTTAGAGGCGTTCGTGAACCAACTTCAGTTGTCCAGCACCGTGATGTGGCCGCCGTACATGCCCATCGAGCAGCTGAAGGCGATCCGGCCCGGCTGCTGGGCGGGGATGTCCAGCACGTTCTGCCCGGCGTGCAGGGTGACGCTGACCCCCCAGGCCGGCACCCGCAAGGCCACCGCGCAGGAGGTGGCGTCGTGGGAATCGATGACCCAGCGGATCGGCATACCGCTGTGCACCGCGTTCTCCACCGGTAGGTAGCCGTCGGTCACCTGGTCGGTGGTCATCGTCTGCATTCCGGCCGTCACGATGACGTTGCCGGACACGGCGGCCACCGGCGCCGGCGGTCGCAGTTCGATACCGGCCAGCCGCATCGCCGATTGCGCGTTCAGGACGGCGAAACCCAGGACGACCACGCCGAGAACCCGCAGCAGGACGGTACGGGCCTGGGCCGGGACCAATTCGGGCAGCCCACCGAGCACGAGCAGCCCGGGCGCTGTCCCCAGGGCGAAAACCCCCATGATCGTGGCCGCGGCCACCGGGGAACCGGTCGACAACGCGTACACCTGCGCGGCCTGGGTGAAACCGCACGGCAGAAAGAAGGTGGCCGCTCCGACCAGCGCGGTACGCGCGTCGGAGTATCCCGAACCCGTACGCCGGTCCAGCCCGAGCCGGTCCGCAACCGAGGCCGGCAGGGTCAGCGTCCAGCCCGCCAACCGCGGCGACACCTCGGTCAGCCGCAGGCCGAGCAGGGCCATCACGAGCGCCACGCCGCCCATCAGCACGGCCAGCGCCTGGGTGGGCAGCGTGATGTTCGCACCGAGGCTGCCGAGCAGCGCGCCCAGCGCCGCGAAGCCCAGGATGCGACCGGCATTGAAAACCAAGTGCGGGCGCAACCGACGTACGGCCGACGGCTGGGCCACGCCGGCTGCGGCCAGCCGGGCGGCGTGTGCTGCCGAGAAGGCGAGCACCAGGCCGCCGGTCAGCGCCATACAGGTGGACACCCCGGCGGCCAGACCCAACAGCGCGACCAGAACCAGGCCGCCGTCGGCGAGGTCACCGATCCCGGCGGATAGCCGGGACAGGCCGGCCCACTGGGCCAGCAGCAGCAGCGCGAGCACCAGCGGGACCGCCCAGGCCAGCGTTCGCCAGACACCTGCGTCGCGGCTGAACCACCGCGGCCGACCGAGCTCATAGCCAGCGCCGTCGAGGACGGTCCGGACCGCCGCCAGATCGACTCCGTCGGTCGACCAGATCTCCAGGCGCCCGCGGGCGCTGCTGGCCCGGGCGTCCACGACGCCCGGCAACCGCCGGGTGACCTTCTGGACCCGCGTCTCGCAGGCACCGCAGGTCATTCCGGTCACCGGTACGACGGTCCGCCGGGTCGGCGTCTGATTCGCCTCGATCAGGTCCTCCGGGACCTGCCCGCTGTCGGCGCGCTCGGCAGTCGCCGCAGCAGCAGTGTTCCGCGATGCGGTTGCCGCGTCGGTCAACTGCTCGGGAGTGGTCTCGGGCATAGACGCCAAGGAAAGGGCATCGGCGCGGACGAGACCAGGACCGATCGGCCCCACCCCATCCCCCGAACGGTCGATGCTGGCTCGGCACCAGCTCGCGGCACGCTCGCCGGCGACTCAGCCGGTCCCGTCAACGACCGTGGTAATTCGGCGCCTCGACGGTCATCTGGATGTCGTGCGGGTGCGACTCCTGCAGCCCGGCCACGGTGATCCGGACGAACCGGCCCCGCTCCTGCAACTGCGCGATGGTGTGCGCGCCGACGTAGAACATCGACTGATGCAGGCCGCCGACGAGCTGGTGAGCCACCGCGGCGACCGGGCCGCGATAGGGCACCTGACCCTCAATACCCTCGGGCACGATCTTCTCGTCGTTGGCAACGTCGGCTTGGAAGTAACGGTCCTTGGAGTAGGAAACCCGTCCGCGCGAGGCCATCGCCCCGATGGAACCCATCCCGCGGTAGTGCTTGAACTGCTTGCCGTTGACGAACACCAGCTCGCCCGGGCTCTCGTCGCAGCCGGCCAACAGCGAGCCGAGCATCACCGTGTCGGCACCGGCGACCAGCGCCTTGGCGATATCCCCGGAGTACTGCAGGCCGCCGTCCCCGATCAGCGGCACCCCGGCCGGCCGGCACGCCAGGGATGCGTCGTGGATCGCGGTGATCTGGGGAACCCCGACGCCGGCCACGACCCGGGTGGTGCAGATCGAGCCCGGACCGACACCGACCTTCACCGCGTCTGCCCCGGCGTCGACCAGCGCCTGCGCACCGCCGCGGGTCGCCACATTGCCGCCGATCACCTGGACGTCGCGGGTGGCGGGATCCGACTTCAACCGCCGGATCAGATCCAGCAGCAACCGGGCATGCCCGTTGGCCGTGTCGGGGACCAGCACGTCGACCCCAGCCTCGACCAGGGCGGTGGCACGTTCCCACGCATCGCCGTAGAAACCGATCGCGGCAGCGACCCGCAGCCGACCCTCGGCGTCCTTGGTGGCCTGCGGGTACTTCTCGGTCTTGATGAAGTCCTTCACGGTGATCAGGCCGCACAGCCGATCGTCCTCGTCGACCAGGGGCAGCTTCTCGATCTTGTGCCGGGCCAGCAGCGCCGCGGCGTCGGCCCGGGAGGTGCCGACCCGAGCGGTCACCAAGGGCATCGGGGTCATCAGTTCCCGTACCGTCCGGGTGGCGAACTCCTCGGCCGGGACGAACAGCAGGTCCCGGTTGGTGATGATGCCCAGCAGCCGCCGGTCGTCGGTCACCACGGGCAGACCCGAGACGCGGTACGTGCCGCACAGCTCGTCGAGTTCGGCCAGTGTCACATCCGGTGCCACCGTCACCGGGTCGGTGATCATGCCGGATTCGGACCGTTTCACCAGGTCGACCTGGTGCGCCTGCTCGTCGATGGACATGTTGCGGTGCAGCACACCGATGCCACCCTCACGGGCCATCGCGATGGCCATCCGGGCCTCGGTCACCGTGTCCATTGCCGCTGAGACCAGCGGAATGGCAACGTCGATCTCGCGGGTCAGTCGGGTGGTGGTGTCCGCCGAGGACGGCAGGACGTCGGTCTCCCCCGGCAGCAGCAGAACATCGTCGTACGTCAGTCCCAACGGGCCGAACTTCTCCGGCACGTCGTCGGCACGCGGCTCCATGGGCACCTTTCCGCGGGAGTTGCGGCAAGGCTACCGACCCCGGGCGGTGCTCCTGCGTCCCGGCCTCCGCATTCGACGATCGGCTCGGCTAGCGCAGAAAACCCCAGCGGAACCCCAGCGCGACGGCCTGGGCGCGGTCGGCGGCCGACAACTTGCGGAACAGCCGGCGGGCATGGGTCTTCACGGTGTCCTCGGACAGGAAGAGCTCGCGACCGATCTCAGCGTTGCTGCGGCCGCGGCTCATCCCCTCGAGCACCTGCTGCTCTCGTTCGGTGAGGGCGGGCGGCACGTCCCCCGGCCGGGCAGCCGGCCGCGGTGGGCTCGCGGTGCCACGCTCGGCCAACACCAGGGCGACGGCGGAGGCGATCTCCTCGCGCGAGGCGTCCTTGGCCAGGTAGCCGCGGGCACCGGCGGACACCGCTCGGGCTACGCCCTCGATGTCCTCCCCCATGGTCAACATGACAATCGTGGCATCCGGATGCGCAGCCACCAGTCGGCGGGACGCCTCCAGGCCGCCGATCCCGGGCATCCGTACATCCATCAGCACGACGTCGGGACGCTCCAGCGGGTAGCGGGCCAGCACCTCCTCGCCGCTGCCGGCCGAGGTCACCCGTTCGATGCCGGGTACGGATCCCACCGCGCGGCGCACGGCCTCCCGTGCCAGCGGGGCGTCGTCACAGACGAGGACAGTCGTCACAACCCCTCCACTGTGAGTCAGCCCTACGGGCGGGGCCGACCCCCGGCCCATCTGTCCCTGTCGGCACACAGCGCCCGCAGTTGAGTACTCCGCTAGGCCGGCTCGAAAGGAGCGACCTGCGGCGCCGCGCTCACCCGGTCAGCAGATCCGCCACCTCGGGGCGCGCCACCCACTCGGCAGCCAACTCCGCGGGCAGGTCACCGGCGATCGCCCGGACGGCGGCACGCGCCGCGGCCAGGCAGCGCGCGGACTCGCCGGCGGCGGCACCCACCAACAGGGTGCCGAGCACGGCTCGCGCCGGCCACACCAGCGGGATCGCACCCAGGCTCTCCGCCAGGGACGCCGACCGGCGCAGGTGTACGGCGGCCTCGGCGTCGTCGCCGAGTTCGATGTGGGCGACCCCCACGAATAGCAACCCCTTGGCGACGTGTCGAGGCGCTCCGGCCGTTTCGGCTTTCGCCACGGCAGCGGTCGCATGCTGCAAAGCACGCGCCGGCTCGTCGAGCAGCAGCGCCACCTCGGCACGCACCCAGTCCAGCCGTACCCGCTGCCGCCACCAGTCGTGGCGGTCCTCGTTCAGTTGCGCCGCCTGCTCCACCTGGGCGGCGGCGACCTCGGACTCCCCCAGTCCGACGGCGTCGGCTGCCAGCCCCAGCTCGGCGTCAAAGCGCGCCTCGGCGGAGTCCTGTGCGGCATGAAGCGCGGCCTCGTCGTACGTGCGACCCACCGCGTGGCGACCCAGTTGGCGCTGCAGGCTGGCGATCGTCGAGGCGGCAAGGGAGACGAAGGTTGCACGCTCGGACTCGACGGCGGCAAAGCCGGCCAGGGGTTCGAGCACAGTCAGTGCACCGCCGTACCGCCCGCTGGCGCCGAGGCACACCCCCAGCATCCACACCGCCGCGGTCGCCTCGACGGTCCGGTCGGCGGACTGGGCCAACTCCACCGCCTGCCGAAGTCCCGCCACACCGGACGCCGGACGGCCATGGAAGGCGGCCCGCTCGCCGGCCGCCAGCAGCCCAGCGAGTTCGTCGTCCATCCGACCGCTCCCCTCGACTGTGCGGCCGCGACCCTACCGCGGGCGAGGTGCGCACAGTCGAGTCCCCGGCTCGGCGCGTTCGGGAAGGGTCCCGGTCGGCGCGTCTGGCGCCGCCCTGCACCCCCTGGCTGCGAGCGTTCCGTGCTGTGTCTTGGTCATCCGGCGGCGCGCGCTGCCAATCGGGTGACGGCCTCGGTCAGATCATGGAATCGGGTGACCGCGCCGGGCAATTCGGCGGGCCAGCCAGGGCCGGCGACCGCGAGCAACGGGGCTGGGCGTTGCTCAGGGATCTCGTGCAGCAACGCCAGCTCGCCCTGCGCCGGAGCGTGCGCCCACAGCATCACAGCCGCCGGACCGATCCGGCGGATCGCCGCGACCAGGGCATCGTGCGGTACGCGCGCCCCCAGCACCCGACTGGGGATGCGCCGCTCGGCCAGCGCGGCGGCGGTTGCGAACAGCGGCAGCGAATGCATCTCCTCATCGGCACAGGCGAGCAGGACCCCACCGGGTGCCAGCATGCCGGTGCGTACGCCAGATCCGTTGGCGGTGAAGCGATGGGTGATGGAACCCAGCGCCGCCATCAGGGTTTCCGACAGCAGGTGCTCGACCTCGACACCGCGGCCGGTCTGCTGCCACCGCTGACCAATGGTCACCAGGACGGGAACGAGCACGTTGTCCCAGGTCCAGACCACGCCGCGGTGCTCGAGCGTGTCCCGGATCAGCGCCCCACACGCCTCGGAGTCCATGGTGCTGGCCGCCCGTAGCAGACCCCTGCTGGCGGCTGCGGCGGCCCGCCCCGGCGAAGTGACTCCCGCCGATACTGGGTCCGCGACCAGGTGCGGCCTTCGCGGCTGATCGGGTCGATCCGGTCCGGCGTCCTGCGGATATCGCCCCGCGGCCAGGACGGCTCCAACTGGACCGCGCTCCAGCGATTCGGACGATCCCGCGGCGTCCCACACCGGCTGCGTTCCCACCGACGGCCGCATCGCGGCCCTGGCGGCATCCGCAGGCGGGATGCCCGTCACTATCAGGCGCCGCATGTGGTCCAGCCGGGCCAGGTCGGCGGCCGTATAACGACGATGCGCCCCAGCCGTGTGCGCGGACGGACCCAGCCCGTATCTGCGGTCCCAGGTACGCAACGTGGCCGGCGCGATGCCGAGGCGGCGGGCGACCGCCGCGACCGTCAGCCCCAGTTGCCCGTCATGCGGATCGGCAGCGGTACCAGACGTCGGGGTCGGCACCAGCAACCTCCTCGCCCTACGTCGGTGTCGAGCCGGGGCGATTCCCGCTGCCGGCACTGCTGTTCACTCAATCCTGGCCAGTGTCAGGGCGCCGGGTCATACCTGCCACTCGACGTGCCGATGGATCCCGAAGCAAAACTTGTTCACATGCTGTTCACAGTTGTATCTTGCACAAGGTGCGAAGCGCTATGTATGGTTACCAACCAACGCGGGCTTCCCTCTGGGGGAGGCGATCGCGGATCATCCACCAGGAGGTCGTCATGGCCGATGTCTCACGCCTACCCGGTCCGAACACGGACTTCTGGGATTGGCAGATGGACGCTGCGTGCAAGGGCCTGGACTCGGCGGCGTTCTTCCATCCGGAAGGCGAACGCGGGCCCGCCCGGACGGCGCGCGAGCGGGCCGCCAAGGAGGTCTGCGCACGCTGCCCCGTGATCGCCCAATGCGCGACGCACGCGCTGAAGGTCCGCGAGCCCTACGGCGTCTGGGGCGGCATGTCCGAGGACGAGCGCGACAAGGTCCTGCTGCGTATGCGCATCCCCGCCAGCGCCTGAGACTGCCGGTCAGTCCCTGCGATACGCCGAAGGCCCGACACCCCAGCGGGTGTCGGGCCTTCGGGCTTGACTGACTTCTAGTGGCTGTGCCCGTGGTGGCTGTGGCCATGGCCACTCTCCGCAGGCTCCACTTCCTTCTTCTCCACGACGAGCGCCTCGGTCGTGAGCAGCATCGCCGCGATCGAGGCGGCATTCTCCAGTGCCGACCGGGTGACCTTGACCGGGTCGATGACACCGGCGGCGATCAGGTCGACGTATTCGCCGGTAGCGGCGTTGAAGCCCTTCCCGGCGCCGAGCTCGCGCACCTTGGTCACCACGACATAGCCCTGGTCCCCACCGTTCTCCGCGATCCAGCGCAGCGGCTCGGCGCAAGCCTTGCGTACGACCGCAACACCGGTGGCCGCATCCCCGGTCAGCCCGAGGCCACCGTCCAGCACGCTGGCGGCGTGCACCAAGGCCGCGCCGCCACCGGCGACGATGCCTTCTTCGATGGCCGCCCGGGTCGCCGAGACGGCGTCCTCGATGCGGTGCTTCTTCTCCTTCAGCTCGACCTCGGTGTGTGCGCCGACCTTGATAACGCAGACCCCGCCGGCCAACTTGGCCAACCGCTCCTGCAGCTTCTCGCGGTCCCAGTCGGAGTCACTGGCCTCGATCTCCCGCTTGATCTGCGCGACTCGCTCGGTCACCGCGGCGTGGTCGCCACCGCCGTCGACGATGGTGGTGGTGTCCTTGGTGACAACCACCCGCCGGGCTTGGCCTAGCACCTCCAGGCCCACCTGCTCCAGCTTCAGGCCGATCTCAGGCGAGACCACCTGCGCACCGGTGAGGATGGCCATGTCCTGCTGGACCGCCTTGCGCCGATCGCCGAAGGCCGGTGCCTTGACGGCCACCGAGGCGAACGTGCCGCGGATCCGGTTGACGACCAGGGTCGACAAAGCCTCCCCATCGACGTCCTCGGCCACGATCAGCAGCGGCTTGCTGGACTGGACGATCTTCTCCAGCAGCGGCAGCAACTCCTGGACCGAGGAGATCTTGCCCTGGACCAGCAGCACCGAGGCGTCCTCCAGGACGGTCTCCATGCGCTCGGAGTCGGTGACGAAGTAGGGCGAGATGTAGCCCTTGTCGAACTGCATCCCCTCGGTGAACTCCAACTCCATCGCGGTGGTGCTGGACTCCTCCACCGAGATGACGCCATCCTTGCCGACCTTGTCGAAGGCGTCGGCGATCAGGCTGCCGATTTCGGCGTCCTGCGAGGAGATGGTCGCCACCTGGGCGATCTCCTCCTTGCTCTCCGTGTCGCGCGCATCGGCCAGCAGTCGCTCGGTCACAGCCTGCACGGCCGCGTCGATCCCGCGCTTGATGTCCATCGGGGCACCGCCGGCCGTGACGACCTTCAGGCCCTCGCGGACCATCGCCTGCGCCAGCACCGTGGCCGTGGTGGTCCCGTCACCGGCGATGTCGTTGGTCTTGGTGGCCACCTCCTTGGCCAGCTGTGCCCCGAGGTTCTCGTACGGGTCGTCCAGCTCAATCTCACGAGCGATGGTCACGCCGTCATTCGTGATCGTGGGGGCGCCCCACTTCTTGTCGATGACGACGTTGCGGCCCTTGGGGCCCAGGGTCACCTTGACGGCGTCGGCGAGCGCGTTCACGCCGCGCTCCAGGGCGCGGCGGGCTCCCTCGTCGAACTCCAAGATCTTCGACATACACGTTCCTCTTCACGGTGGATCGGCGGCACCGCAGCCGAAAGCCCCGGCGCCCGGCACAGCGGGCAGCCGGGGCTTCGGCGAGCGGTCGTACGCGGGGACCTGTCTGGAGACGACAGGGATTACTTGACGACGCCAGACCTACTTGACGACGACAGCGAGCACGTCGCGAGCGGAGAGGATCAGGTATTCCTCGCCGTTGTACTTGATCTCGGTGCCGCCGTACTTGCTGTAGACGACGACGTCGCCCTCGGCGATGTCCAGCGGAATGCGCTTCTCGCCGTCCTCGTCGAAACGCCCCGGGCCTACCGCGAGGACCTTGCCCTCCTGGGGCTTCTCCTTCGCGGTGTCCGGGATAACCAGACCGGACGCCGTCGTCTGCTCGGCGTCAAGCGGCTGGACCAGGATCCGGTCCTCGAGCGGCTTGATGGTGACCGACACGGTCAGACCTCCCCCTTGCGGGATCGATTAAAAAGTATGGGTAATGCGCGCAACGGGCTCGTCGTCGCGGTGCCGAGCCAGTGCCCACGTCGGCACTCACCGGCGGTGAGTGCCAACGCCACCCTAGGCAAGCGGTTAGCACTCCGTCAACCGGAGTGCCAACCGCCCGGCCGGTGCGGCGTACTGCCGATGGCCGCGGCGAACCAGGAAGGGCCGGGAGCGGGCAGGATGGGTCGGCCGTCCCGAGCGCACCGGGCGGCAGCAACGGCGAGGGAGTGGTTCGGTGTCGGACTGCCTATACCTGATGGCAACCGGGGAACGAGCCGGCAAGGCGGTCGTCGCCCTAGGCCTGGTGGAACTGCTGGCCCGCAACGTGGAACGGGTCGCGGTCTTCCGTCCCCTGGTGAGGTCGCGGGACGCCGACCCGCTGGCCGAGTTGCTCCTGGGTCACTTCCAACTTCCCCAGACCCACGCAGACGCAGTCGGGCTCAGCTACGCCGAGGCCGACGATCTCATCCAGGGCGGCGACCAGACCCGGTTCATCTCCTACGTCGTGAACCGGGTCGCCCGACTGCGCGAGAGCCACTCCTTCGTTCTGGTGATCGGCAGCGACTATGCCGGACCGGCGCCGGCGACCGAACTGGACCTGAACGCCGCGCTGGCGGCCAATGTTGCCGCTGCGGTGCTGGCGGTCGTGCACGGGGGGGCCCGTGACGGCCAGCACGGTCAGCCGTCAGGTCGATCCGGTGCCCGGGCGGATGCGCTGGACGCGGCCGTGTCCGCCGCGCGGCACTCGGTGTCCGCGCACGGCGCGAGCCTGGTGGCCACGGTCCTCAACCGGGTTCCCCCCGCCGACCTGCACGATCTTCGGCGCCGTTGGGCCAAGGCCGGACCGGCTCCGGTGTATGTGCTGCCGGACCTGCCGCTGATGGCGGCGCTGACCGTGGCCGAGGTCACCGCTGGCCTGCCCGCCGAGCAGGTGGCCGGTTCCACCCAGGCCCTGGAACGTGAGGTCGAGTCCTACGTCGTGGGCTCCGGGCATCTGCAGACGTTCCTGCCGCTGCTGACCGACGGCTGTTTCGTGGTGACCTCGGGCGACCGCTCCGACCTCGCCGTCGGCGCTGCGGCGGCTGCCTCGAGTCCTCGGCTACCAACCCCGGCCGGCATCCTGCTGACCAGCGGGCACATCCCAGATCCGTGGACCCGATCGTTACTGGACAGTTCCAGCCTGCCGGTACTGGCCGTCGACTCCGACACCTACCACGCGCTGCACGCGTTGGAGCGGCTGCGCGGAGCCATCCGGCCGACCAGCCGCCGCAAGATCGCCGCCGCTCTGCGCTCCTTCGCAGACGGCGTCGATTCCGAGGCGCTGACGGCACGGATCCGGCTGTCTCGCAGCGAGGTGGTGACACCGGCGATGTTCTCCCATGCCCTGCTCGAACGGGCCCGCGCGGATCGGCGCCACATCGTCCTGCCCGAGTCCGGGGACGAGCGGGTACTGCGGGCGGCGGAGGAACTCAGCCATGCCGGCGTGGTCGACCTGACTCTGCTGGGCAACCCCGACCACGTCCACGCGCACGCTCAACGCCTCGGTTTGGATCTGTCCAAGGTCACCATCCTCGACCCCGCCACCTCGCCGCTGCGCAGGGAGTTCGCCCAGTTGTACGCGGAACTGCGCGCGCACAAGGGGGTGACGGTCGACGCCGCCCGCGACGTCGTCCACGACCTGTCCTACTTCGCCACCCTGCTGGTCCATACCGGCCGGGTCGACGGGATGGTGTCCGGTGCGGCGCACACGACTGCGCACACCATCCGGCCGGCCTTGGAGATCATCCGTACGACGCCAGGTTCGTCCCTGGTCTCCAGCGCCTTCTTCATGTGCCTGCCCGACCGGGTTCTGGTCTTCGCCGACTGCGCGGTCAACCCCGATCCCACCGCCGAGCAGCTGGCCGACATCGCCGTGTGCGCGGCGGACACCGGCCAGGCGTTCGGGGTGGAGCCGCGGGTCGCGATGCTGTCGTACTCCACGGGCAGCAGTGGACACGGCAGCGACGTGGACAAGGTCCGGGCCGCAGTGGAGTCCGTCGCACAGCGCCGACCGGGCCTGCCACTGGTCGGCCCGATCCAGTACGACGCGGCCGTCGATCCCGAGGTCGGCGCCTCGAAGCTGCCGGGCAACCCGGTCGCCGGGCACGCCTCCGTGTTGATCTTCCCCGACCTCAACAGCGGGAACACCACCTACAAGGCGGTGCAGCGGTCCTCCGGAGCCATTGCTATCGGCCCGGTGCTCATGGGGCTACGACGCCCGGTCAACGACCTGTCCCGTGGATGCACGGTCGCCGACATCATCAATACCGTGGCAATCACCGCCGTGCAGGCGCAGCAGGTGGCCCGGCGGGCTGCGTCAGGCGTCGCTGCGCCGCCGGTCGATACGTCGGAGCAGGTCGAACCGTCGGAGCAGGTCGAACCGGCGGGCCCGGCGCCGGCGGGGTCGCTGGCCGGCTCGGTGAAGGCCGGCTCGGTGAAGAGGTGACCCGCACTGCAACTCCCGCCAGCGCGAAACCCGGCTGGGACCATGCGGCCGGCCCGGTGCTGGTCGTCAACACCGGATCGTCGAGCCTGAAATACCGCCTTGTCGATCCGGGCACGGGTGCCGGGCTCGCGCACGGCCTGGCCGAGCGCATCGGGCTCCCGGGATCGACCCTGCGGCACGAAGTCCCCGGCGGCCACGTTTCGCAGTCCGAACGGCCGTTGCCCGACCACGCCGCAGCACTGGCCGCGATGCTGGAGATGTTTCGGGACCTCGGGCCGAGCCTGGACGGACTGCTGGCCGTCGGCCACCGGGTCGTCCACGGCGGCGCGGTCTTCACCGAGCCCACGCTGGTGGACGATGCAGTGCAAGCCGCTGTGGAGCGGCTGGTACCGCTGGCACCGCTGCACAATCCGGCCTGCCTGCTGGGCATCCGGGAACTGCGCCGGCTGCTTCCCGAGGTGCCGCAGGTCGGGGTCTTCGACACGGCATTCCATGCTGGCATGCCGGCATACGCCAGCACGTACGCAGTACCGCGGGATTGGCGCGAGACCCATGGCGTACGCAAGTACGGCTTCCACGGATCCAGTTACGCCTACGTCACCCGCCGGGCCGCGCAGCTGCTGGGCCGACCGGTGCACGAAACCAACCTGGTCATCGCCCACCTGGGCAACGGCGCCTCGATAGCGGCGGTGCAGGGCGGCCGCGGGGTCGACACGACGATGGGGCTGACGCCGCTGCCAGGGCTGGTCATGGGCACCCGCAGCGGTGACGTGGACCCCGCCGTGATCACCCATCTGGGCCGGGTGGCGGGCCTGGACGCGACCGAGGTCGACCGGCAACTGAACACCGGGTCGGGGCTGCTGGGGCTGGCGGGGGCCTCGGACATGCGCGCCGTACGCAGCGCCGCCGACGCCGGTGATCCCGACGCGATCCTCGCACTGCAGGTGTACGCGTACCGGATCCGCTGCTACCTCGGTGCTTACCTGGCGGCCGTCCCGGGAGTGCACGCGATCGTGTTCACCGCGGGCATCGGCGAGAACGACCCACGACTGCGGGCCGACGTATGCGACCCGTTGGCGCACCTGGGTATCACCCTGCGAGCCGAGCACAACGACGGCCCGCGCGGCGAAGACCGTGCGATCGACGACGGCAGCGGGGCCATCCGAGTCCTGGTGGTCCGCACCGACGAGGAGGCCGAGATCGCCCGCGAGGCCGCCAGCGTCGTGCGACGAGCCTGACCCGGCCGCAGCGCTGACTCAGGCAGGATCGCTCCTGAGTCAGCAGGGCAATTCAGCAGGGCGCGTCAAGCAGGGCGCGTCAAGCAGGGCACTGCCGCCGACTCAGACGTTGGCGCCCGCCTCCTGACCGGCGGCCTCCTGCTCAGTGAGCTGCTCGTCCTGATGGTGCTCGTCCTGGTGCTGGGCGTCAGTGCCCTCCGGGTCAGTGCCCTCCGGGTCAGTGACTTCCTGCGCAGTGCCCTCCTGCGCAGTGACCTCCTGGGCAGTGATCTGCTGGCCAGTGACGGCAGCCGCGTCGGCGGCCAGGTCGGTGGCCACATCGGCGGCGGTGAACGCCGACGGCGCGGTCGCCGCCGCGGCGAGGACCGAGGCGCGCCAGCCGGCCAGCGGCAGCGCGGCCATCGTCCGCTCGCGGGACACGTCGGTCTTCCACTCGGTCCCGTGCACGCCCAGGTCGGCGATCGGCTCCCAGTCCCGGTCACACACCCGGCGGCCGCGCGAGACGGCGTCCGGCAGAGTCACCCCGCACAGCAAGCAACAGCCACGCGCCGGTGCCCTACGTGCCTCCTGCACCACCGACACCCGCTCCAGTACGGTCCGTCGGCCTGCCCTGGCATCCTCCGACAGGCCACCGCGATGCACGGCCACCGCCTCGGGCCCGGCGCAGCCGAGCGGGCCGCTGAGCAGCCCGCACAACACGTACCCGGCCTGCAGGGCATCGGCCACTGGGCGCACCGCGATCACAGCGCCGGGCAGCTGCGCAGCGTCGGTGTCCGCGGCCAGCGCCGCGTCGGGCTGCCCAAGCCGCTCCGGCTCGGCCGCCGGCCACAGCAACCAGCCCTGCGCAGCCAGGGCCACGGCCAATTCCTGGTCGGCAACCTCGGCACTGAGCACCCACACCGGGGTCGCGCGGTCCACCAGGTGCACCCGGATCACCAGATCGCCGTCGCCGACGGGCGCGGACACCGCGGTCTGCGGATACAGCAGCAGTTCGTCGGGACGGAACGTCACTCGCAACCGCTGCTCCAACCCGTGCCAGGTGGGCAACGTGACCTGCCCGGCGGGCAGCGGGCGGGGGTTGGTCAGGAAACTGTCGCGCACGTAGTCAGGTCGTTCCGCCGGCCGTACGCCCGCCAGCCATGGGTCGGGCGGCGGTGCCGGGGTCGCCCGGGGCGCTCGCGCTACGCCCGCCGTGCTCGCCCGAGGCGCGCGGGGCGTAGCGGTCTTCCGGGGTGCGGCGGCCTCCCGTTCGGCCGCGGCGATCCGGGCGGCGGCCACCTCGGCCGTCTGCCAATGCTCGATCCGCCCCGGCACGCGTACGCAACCGGAGTCCTCCTCGCTGAGCAGGCCGCGAGCCGTCGCGATGTCCAGGACCCGGCCGGTCTGGCGCATGACGGCAGACTGGAAGTCACCCACCGTCCACGTCGGGCCGGCCAGGGTCGTCATCTGCTGGGCCACTGCGCGTAGGGCCTCATCCATCATCGACGCCGGTCTCCACCCACTAAGCCGCCTGCCGGTCAGGCGGTCCCGACCCGGTCAACCGACCGGGTCCTATGACGACCGTACCCCTGCACCGCGGCGTCACCACCCAGAAAGACATTCCGGGCATTCAACGAAGCTCCGTGCAAAGACAGCCCGAATCAGGTGGTTTCACGCTCGGCTGAGGTGGGCTGACGCAGAGTTTCGGACGCGCGCGCAGGGCACCGCGCGGTAGGCGCGACGGATCGCTACGGTCGCGCCGGAGGTGCCCGATGAGCGAGCGCGACCGGATGGCCCAGGCCGGACCGATCACCCAGGGTCCTGAGGAGGCCGGGCCGTGGTACGAGTGGGGCCCGTACCTGTCCGAACGCGCCTGGGGAACGGTGCGGGAGGACTACTCCGCCGACGGTGACGCCTGGGCCTCGTTCCCGTACGACCAGGCACGGTCGCGCGCCTACCGCTGGAACGAGGACGGCCTGGCCGGTCTGTCCAACCTCAAACAGGACCTGTGTGTCGGGCTCGCGTTGTGGAACGGGCGCGACGACCATCTCAAGGAGCGGCTGTTCGGCGTCACCGGACCGCAGGGCAATCACGGTGAGGACGTGAAGGAGTATTACTGGTATCTGGACGCCACCCCGTCGCACTCCTGGCTGCGCTGGCGTTACCACTATCCGCAGGCGGCCTTCCCGTACGAGGACCTGACCGCGACGAGTGTCCGACGAGGCAGGGACGAGCCCGAGTACGAACTGCTCGACACCGGAGTTTTCGACGAGAACCGGTATTGGGTTGTCGACGTGACGTACGCCAAGGCGAGTCCCACCGACATCTACGCACGGATCCAGATCACCAACGCCGGGCCGGACGAGGACACCCTGCACGTGTTGCCCCATCTGTGGTTCCGGGACAATTGGAGCTGGGGGCGGCGGCACCCCAGGCCCGAGGCCCGATGGGAGTCGCACACCGGCGGACCCGGGACCATCGTTGCCGAGCATTTCCGGGGCGGCATCTATCACCTGGACGCCTGGGTGGCCCCAGACGGGACAGTCCCATCGACGCTGTTCTGCGAGAACGAGACAAACCACCCGCGGGTCTGGGGTGACCCGGCCACCACAGCACACCCCAAGGACGGCATCAACGACCGTGTTGTGCACGGCGCCGACACGGTGAACCCGGAACGGATCGGGACGAAGGCTGCCTGGTGGTGGTCGATGAGTGTGCCGGCGGGCGAAACCGTGGAGTTGCGCATGCGACTGTGGTCGCCCTCCTCGGGTGACACCGTCGACGCCGCCTGGTACGGCGAGGCATTCGACTCCGTGCTAGAACTGCGCGCCCGCGAAGCGGACGAGTTCTACGCCAGCCTGGCCCCGGCCTCGGCAAATTCCGCGGAGGTCTCGGTGATGCGGCAGGCTTTCGCCGGGATGATCTGGTCGAAACAGTTCTACCGCTATGACGTACGGCTGTGGCTCGACGGCGACCCCGATCAGCCGACACCGCCGCCGCAACATCGGCTGCTGCGCAACGCCGGATGGCGCCACCTGGACTCCTACGACGTCCTGTCGATGCCGGACGCCTGGGAATACCCGTGGTTCGCGGCCTGGGACCTGGCGTTTCACACCGTCGTGTTCGCACATATCGACTCGGGTTATGCAAAATATCAGCTCCTCCTGCTGCTGCGGGAATGGTTTATGCACCCGAACGGCTCGATCCCGGCGTACGAGTGGGAGTTCGACGACCGAAACCCGCCGGTGCATGCCTGGGCAGCGCTGCGCGTTTTCGAGATCGATGGTGGGAGGGACATCGATTTCCTGGAGCGGATCTTCCACAAGCTGACCATCAACTTCACCTGGTGGGTCAACCGGGTGGACGCCGACGGGAACAACGTCTTCGAGGGGGGCTTTCTCGGCCTGGACAACATCGGCCCGATCGACCGGTCCCATGTGCCGCCGGGCTGGCGGCTGGAGCAGGCGGACGGTACGGCCTGGATGGCGTTCTACTGCCTGATGATGCTGCGGATCGCCATGCGCCTGGCGGATCACGATGTTGTCTACACCGACATGGCACTGAAGTTCCTCGAGCACTACGCGGCGATCACCGACGGCATGGCGGCGGTCGACATGTGGGATCCGGTCGACGGGTTCTTCTACGACCAACTGGTCAGGCCCGACGGCAGCCGGCTGCCGCTGCGGGTCACCAGCGTCGTGGGTGTCATTCCCGTGCTCGCGGCCGCGCTCGTCACCCGGATGGACACGGTGGCGGATGCCGAACGCATCCAGCGCCGATTCAACAATTTCCTGCACCGACGCGGGGTGGACACCACCGATCTGGACCGCACCGGGTTCGTCGTGGCGGTGAGTGAGCCGGGCACGCAGGACCGCCGGCTGCTGCTGACCGTCGTCGACCCCGAACGGCTGCGTCGGGTCCTGATGGAGGTGCTCAGCGAGGATTCCCTGCTCTCCCCGTATGGGCTGCGCTCACTGTCCCGCAAGCACCTCGAACAACCGTTCACCATTGGCGTGGACGGCAGTGACTTCACGATCGGGTATGAACCCGCCGAGTCGTCCACCGGTATGTACGGCGGGAACTCCAACTGGCGCGGTCCCGTCTGGTGGCCAATAAATCACCTGGTCGTCGAGGCGCTGGAGCGCTACCACCTGTATCTGGGCGAGGAGTTCACCGTCGAGTGCCCCACCGGCAGCGGGGTCATGCTGACGCTGCAACAGGTTGCCGACGAGCTGCGCCGACGCCTGGTGAGCATTTTCCTGCCCGGCCCGGACGGATCCCGGCCCTGGCACGGCGGCGTTGACCGGTTCCGGGACGACCCGAGGTGGTCCGATGCGGTGCTGTTCCACGAGTACTTCAACGGCGACGACGGTGCCGGGCTGGGCGCCTCCCACCAGACCGGCTGGACCGGGCTGGTCGCCGACCTGATCATCGGCCGGAAGGGCTGAGCAGGCCGCTATGGAGCGGAAGGAGGTCACGACACGCCGACGAATGGCAACGACACGCCGACTCGCTTGGCCATGCGACACCGCGCCTTGTTACAACGGGGACTGTACGGGCACGGCGGCGGAAGGATCTGACATGACCACGAGGCGCACTGGTGTGACCTCCCGAGTCCTGGCGGCCTCAGCGGCGGCGGCGCTGGTTGTCGGCGCCTTGGGTCTGGTCGGGGCATCGGACACCTCGGCGGCCACCGCCACCGCCATCTCGGCGCTCGATCCGGCACCGACAGACCCGGCTGTCCCCCCGACTGTGCCGTCGCCGACGGACAGCGCGACTCCGACTCCGACTCCGACCGCGTCGCCGACGCCAACGCCAACCGCAACGCCAACGCCAACGCCAACGCCAACGCCAACGCCAACGCCAACGCCAACGCCAACGACGAAGCCGACACCCAAACCGACTCCGAAGCCCAAACCCACCCCTAAACCCAAACCCACCCCTAAACCGGCGCCGCTGCCGCCTGTCACCCGCAAGGCGCCCCTGCAACTGCCGTTGAAGTACGGAGTCCGGCAGTACTCCGTCCTCGTCCTGCAGAATCGACTCAAGTGGCTGGGCTACCCGATCACCGACAAGCCCGGTTACTACCAGCGGTCGACCGAGCGCGCGATCACCCGGTTCCAGAGCAAGTTCTTCCTCAACACCAGCGGCGTCGTCACCCGGTCCACCTGGACCAAGGTCGTGTCCGTGAGCGGCCGAGTGAATGCACTGCCGTCCGCGTGCCGGACCCGTACCTCGCTATGCATCGACAAGCGCGCAAAGGTCCTGCGCTATGTCCGCAACGGCACAGTGCTGACGACCCTGGACGCCCGGTTCGGGACGTCATCGACGCCCACCCCCAATGGGACCTTCCGGGTCTACCGCAAAAGCCGCGACCACTACTCCAGCCTCTACGGTTCGTGGATGCCGTACGCGATGTTCTTCCGTGGCGGTGTGGCGGTGCACTACTCGCCGTACTTCGCCGCTGACGGCTATTACGGCGGCTCGCACGGTTGCGTCAACATCCGGGACAAGGCCGGTGTCGCCCGGCTGTACGACCGGGTCCCGATCGGCACCCGGGTCGTCGTCTACGGCCGCTAGCCGTGGGTGGTTGGCCGGTGTCGACGTGGCGGTCCAGAGACCGGATGCCACGGTTCCGACGTACGGCTGGGGAGGGGGATGATCGGCAGCGAGCGGCGATGGCATGGTGTGCGCCGCACGACGACTTCCGGGAGGCAGCATGACGACCGACGAAGCGGACCGGCCGGCTGAGGTGGAGCCGGCGGCGGCCACCGATGGACCCGTGGCCGATCCGATGTTCAGCCAGCTGCGCAGCCGCCGCGGTGAGCTGAAGCGGGCCATGTCCGACCTGGAGATCGCCATCGGCGCGCCGGCGCCCGGCCGGCTGGACGAATGGGCTGCCGGGGTCGCCGAGCCGTTGGCGCGGGTCCGGGCAGCGTTCGACATCCATGTGGAGGTCAACGAGGGTCCGCAGGCCTACCACCAGACGATCCTGGCCAGCGCCCCGCGGTTGGCCGGCCGGGTCAATCGCCTCCAGCGCGAACACGTGATCATGCGCCACGAGCTGGACGAGTTGCAGTCGGCTCTGGACGGGGTCACCCAGGCCGACGGTGCCGGGGAGGTCCGCAACCGGGCCACCGAGTTCATCGCGACGCTAGTGCGGCATCGGCAGCGAGGTTCCGACCTGGTCTGGGAAGCGTTTAGCGTCGACGTCGGCAGCGGCGAATAGATGGACCCCGTGGCGAGCGGTCGGCGACTGCTGACCGCGGGCGGGCGGGCCTGGAACGATCAGGCACTGCCGCGGCTCACCGATCTGGTGCTCGCCGGCGAGGGGGTGGCCCGGCTGCGGGCCTGGACCGCACAGGACCTGACGGGCACGGTGCTGGAGATCGGCTCGGGTTCGGGCCGCAGCTGGAAGCACTTCGGACCCGCCGTGACGCAGATCCTGGCGGTGGAGCCCTCGGACACGGCGTGGGCCCAGGCCGAGCAACTCGCCACCGAGTTGGGCCTGTCCGTCGAACGGGTGTCCACCGACGCGGCGCACCTGCCGGTGCCCGACGACAGCGTCGACCATGCCGTGTCGATGTTCGCGCTGTGCACCATCCCCGACGTGGCGGGCGCCCTCGCCGAGATCGCGCGCACCCTGCGCCCCGGCGGCAGCTTCCGATTCCTCGAACACGGCCGCGCCACGAGCACCGGTGGGCATGCCCTGCAGCGGTTGATCGAGCCGGTCTGGAAGCCGGTCGCGGGCGGCTGCCATCTCACCCGTAGCCCGGAGGAGCTCGTACGATCCGCCGGCCTCGAGATCGTGCACGTCCGGCAGCTGGGCACACTCGCGGTGTCACCGTGGAGCTACCTGCGACGTGGCGAGGCGCGCAAACTCGCCCCTTAACCGTCCCCGCAGCACGCCCCGGACCCGTACGACGGAGCAGGCCCGCACTCCCCCCAGGAGGTGCGGGCCTGCATCTGTCGGGTCGACATCACGTCGACCATGGTCGAACGGTGCCAGCCCACTGGACCCATCGGCCATCGGCCGCGCGTGCTGAGTTCAGTGGCCCAATAACCCTTCCGCGGAGTCAGGATCCGTAGTACGCGGCTCGCAGCAACTGCTCGATCTCGGCCACCATCGGCATGCGCGGGTTGGTGCGCATCGACACGTCGGCGAAGGAGTTGGCGACCAGTTCGGGCAGCGCGGCCAGGAAGTCCGCCTCGGGAATCCCCGCAGCGGCGAAGGTCTTCGGCACTCCGACCTCGGCGATGAGACCGTCCACGGCGTCGAACAACCGCTGCCGACGCTCGTCGTCGTCGTGGCCGCCGAACAGGATGTAGCCGACCTGCGCGTACTTCTCCGGTGCGACGTACGAGGAGTAGCCCGGCGCCGGCATGAACTTCGACGGGATGGCAGCGTTGTAGCGCAGCACATGCGGCAGCAGGATGGCGTTGGCCTTGCCGTGCGCCACATGGAACTTCGCCCCCACCGAGTGAGCCATGGCGTGGTTGACGCCGATGAAGGCATTGGAAAAGGCCAACCCGGCGATGGTGGCCGCATTGGCCATCCCCGTACGGGCCTCCATGTCTTCACCGTTGCGCACCGCACGCGGCAGCCACTCGAAGATCATCCGAATGGCCTGCATGCAGAAGGCGTCGGTGTACGGCGAGGAGAAGATCGAGACCGCGCCCTCCAGCGCGTGGGTCAGGGCGTCCAGGCCGGTGTCGGCGGTCGCGCTGGGCGGCAAGCCGATCGTGAGCACCGGGTCGACGATGGCCATGTCAGGCACCAGGGAGTAGTCCACCAGACTGGCCTTGCGCCCATCGACGGTGATGACCGCGGCTGGGGAAACCTCCGAGCCAGTGCCCGAGGTGGTGGGAATGGCGATGAGCTGGACCGTATGCGCGTCCGTGGGGAAGTCCGCCACCCGCTTGCGCGGGTCCAGGAACGGCAGGGCCAACTCATCGAGTTGCAGGTCCGGGTGCTCGTAGAACAGCCGCATGGCTTTCGCAGCGTCGAGCACGGAACCGCCGCCCACGGCCACGACGACGTCCGGCTGGAAGTCCTTCATCAGGGCGACGCCGGTCATGATGGTCTTCTCGTCCGGCTCCGGCAGCACCGCGGAGAACACCCGGGCGAAGGCGCCCATCGGCAGGTGGCTACGGACCTGCGCCACGATGCCAGCAGTCTCCAGAACCGAGTCGGTGACGATCAGCACCTTCTCCATCGGGATCGCCCGCAGATTCTCCAGCGCGCCGACGTTGAAGAACGTGGTGGCGGGCACGCGGAACCACTGCGGCGGGGTGGTGCGCCGTGACACGGTCTTGATGTTCAACAGGTTCTTGTAGTTCACGTTGTCGGTCGTCATGGATCCGCCCCAGGTGCCGCAGCCGAGTGAGAAGGTGGGCGGCAGTGAGTTGTAGACGCCACCGAGTGCGCCTACCGCCGTGGGCGCGTTGACGAGGATGCGGCCCGTGCGTACGGCTGCCGCATAACGGTCGATCACCGAATCGTCACGTGCATAGATGCTGGAGGTGTGGCCGAGGCCGCCGTGTTCGGTCACGCAGACGGCGGCGTCGATGGCGTGCTGCACGGAGGTGGCACGTACCAATCCCAGCACTGGCATGAGTTTTTCCTGGCGCAGCGTGTGCCGGGTCAGTTCCTCGATGTCACCGGGCAGTTCGGCGAGCAGGACCTTGGTGTCGTCCGGCACGTCCAGTTTGGCCCGCTTGGCCAACTCAGGTGCCTTCTGGCCCAGAGCCCCCATGTTGACCTTCTCGCCGTCGCCGAAGGCGAACACGGCCAGTTGGGTCGCCTCCTTCTCGGTCATCAGATAGGCCTTCATCCGGACGAACTCCGCCACGACCTCGTCGTAGACCTCGTCGTCGATGATGATGGTCTGTTCGGCCGGGCAGATGACCGATGCGTCGAAGGTCTTGGAGATGAGCACGTCGACGACGACGCCCTTGAGGTCGGCGCTCTTGTGTACGTAACAGGGCGCGTTGCCCGGACCGACCGACAGGCAAGGCTTGCCGGCTTCATTGGTGAGCTGGACGATTCGCGGCCCACCGGTGGTCCACAGGAAGTCGATGCTGGGATGCTTGAACAGGTAGTGCGTGACGGTGTGCTCGGGTTGCGGGATCACCTGGACGGCGCCCTTGGGCATACCCGCCGCCTCACCCGCTGCGGCGAGGATCTCCACGACCTTGCTCGCGCTGCCGGTCGCGATGGGGTGCGCCCGGAAGACGATCGAGTTACGGGTCTTCGCGGCACAAATCGCCTTGAACAGAACCGTGGACGTCGGGTTCGTGATGGGGGTGATCGCCATGATCACGCCCATCGGCTCGGCGATATAGGAGAGCCCCAGCTCCGGGTCCTCATCGATGACGCCAACGGTCTTCTTGCCGCGTAGATAGTCGTACAGGAACTCAGTGGCGACGAAGTTCTTGATGACCTTGTCCTCGAACACTCCGAAGCCGGTCTCCATGACTGCCAGCAAGGCCAGTTCCCCGGTGGCCCTGATGCCCGCACGCACCATGGCGCCGACGATCTCGTCGACCTGCTCCTGATCCATCTGGCGGAATTCGTCGGCTGCTCGACGGGCTAAGGCAACCTGCTCGTCTACGGACTCGCGAATATCGGACGCGAGGCCCGGGGCTTCGGTCACGGTCATGCTCGGGACCCTCCATGCTGTGTGAAGTAGGTGCTCACGGACGTGCTGCTGACTGGGCGGACATGATGCCGCGCCCGCGGACGGCAGCCGGTCGGGCTGGGTCCGCAGACGCAGTGTGCCCCCTACCCAACCCGCTCGTCCCCAGATCCGGCAGGGTCCTTAGCCGTCCGGGCGGACGCCGTCGGTCCCGGGTCGGCTCGCGGGCCACCGACTCGACACCGCCTGACGGCCACCGGCGGCTGCTCAACCTGCCGTCGGCCCGGCCGCAAGGTGCAGACGGGCGAAGGCGAGGGCCTCGGCCAGGTCATATTCGCGCTCGGCCCGGGACGCGGCTTTGCGGGTGGACACCTCGACCACGACGTTGCCGGTGAAGCTGCGCCGGGCCAGGGACTCCAGCAGCGCGGCCCCGGGCTGATTGCCGCGGCCGGGGATCAGGTGTTCGTCCCGGGCGGCGCCGGTGCCGTCGGCCAGGTGGATGTGCACCAACCGGTCACCGAGGTCCTCGGCGATCTCCAGGGCGTCAGATCCCGAGACCGAGGTGTGCGACAGGTCCAGGGTCGTATGCGGATAGTCCTCTGCTCGTACGTCCCAACCCGGGAGGTACGCGGCCAGCTCCCGCGAGCGGGCCCGCCACGGAAACATGTTCTCCACGGCGAAACGGACCGCGGTCTCCTCGCCCATCCGGTGCAGCCCGGAGACGAACTCTTTGGCGTAGTCCCGCTGCCAGCGGAACGGCGGATGCACGACCACGGTCGAGGCGCCGAGGGTCTCGGCGGCGGCCCGGGCCCGGACGAGCTTGCCCCAGGGATCAGTACCCCAGACCCGTTGAGTGACCAGCAGGCAGGGCGCGTGCACCGCCAGGATCGGCATGCCGTAGTGGTCGGACAGCCGCCGCAGCGACTCCGGATCCTGACTGACCGGGTCGGTCATCACCATGACCTCGATCCCGTCGTAGCCCAGCCGGGCGGCGATCTCGAAGGCGGCCGCGGTCGACTCGGGGAACACCGAGACGGTGGACAGGATGACCTGGGCGTCCGGGATGGACACGCTCATGGCGGCTGGCACACTCATGACGCCGCCAGATTCATGACGCCGTCAGATTCATGCCGCCGCCAATTTCAAGGCCGCCGCCCAAAGTCATGGCCGCCGCCAACGGTCCGTGACCAGCGTCGCTACCCATACCAGCAACGCTCCCACGCCACCGGCGGCCAGCGCGACCAGGCCGTCCTCGTCATAGGACGGGCTCAGCGCGAACATGTTGGACAGGAAGGGCACGAACAGGACCAGCAGGAACATCGCCACCATGAGGGCCACGATGGCCAGCCGGATCCCGTTCAACGGTCGGGCGGACTGCACCAGCACGGTCGTGGTCACGATGAACAGCGTGATGGTGGCCGTCACCCGGGAGGATTCGATGGAATCCGAGCCGACGGTCAGGCTGAGGTAGTAGGCGACGAAGGCGCTGGCGGCCGCGATCAGTCCCGCCGGCGCCGCGAACAGGACCACCCGCTTGAAGAAGCCCGGGCGGAAGCGTTCGGTGTTGGGCATGAGCGCGAGGAAGAACCCGGGTATGCCGATGGTCAGCGCACTGATCAGCGACAGGTGCCGCGGCAGGAAGGGGAACGGGACCGTGAACACGCCGGTCGCGATGGCGAGCACCATCGCGTAAAACGACTTGGTCAGGAAGACATCGGACACCCGTTCGATGTTCCCCAGGACCCGACGACCCTCGGCCACCACACTGGGCATCACCGAGAACTTGTTGTCCATCAGCACGATCTGGGCGACCGCCCGGGTCGCCGCCGATCCCGACCCCATGGCGATGCCCAGGTCCGCACTCTTCAGCGCGAGGACGTCGTTGACGCCGTCTCCGGTCATCGCGACCGTATGCCCGCTGTGGTGCAGGGCGTCCACCATCTGCTGTTTCTGGGCAGGTGTGACGCGTCCGAACACGCTGTGGGTCTCCAGGACGGCGGCCAGCTCGGCGGTGTCGGTCGGCAGCTCCCTGGCATCGACCGGGTCCTGCGCCCGCGGGATCCCCGCCCGGGCGGCGATGGCGCCCACCGTCACCGGGTTGTCCCCGGAGATCACCTTCAGTTCCACACCCTGGCTCAGGAAGTACGCCACCGTGTCGGGGACGTCCGGGCGTAACGCCTGGTCGATGACGACCAGCGCCGCCGCGCGCAGCGGTCCAGTCCCCTCTTCTGGGTCCGGCCCCTTGCCATCGGCCGCGGTGGATCGGGCCAGCAGCAGAACCCTCGCCCCACCGGCGGCCTGCTCATCGGCCAACGCCCGAGCCGGGTCGTCCGCGGGCAGCAGGATCTCCGGAGCACCCAGCAGCCAGCTGCCCTGCCCGTCGAACGTCGCGGCGGACCATTTGCGGGCGCTGGAGAACGGCACGGTGGCCGTCAACTCCCAACCGCCTGGAGCCTCGTAGGCACTGGCCACCGCCGCCAGGGTGGGGTTCGGGCTGTCCTCGCTGCCCCCCAGGGCCCCCAGCGCTGCCGCCACCGGTGCCGCCTCGTCCAGGCGGATCACGTCGCGCACCTGCATCCCGGGCTGGGTCAGAGTGCCGGTTTTGTCCACGCAGACCGTGTCGACGCGCGCCAGGATCTCCACCGCTGGCATCTCCTGAACCAAGGCTTTGCGCCCGGCCAGCCGGATGACCGCAACGGCCATCGCGATACTCGTCAGCAACACCAGCCCTTCGGGCACCATCGTCACCATCCCGGCGATTGCGCCGCGGATGGCATCGCGCAGGCTCTGGTCGCTGTGCAGCTGGGACCACAGCAGGAGCCCCCCGATGGGGAGCAGGAAGTACGACACGATCCGGATGAACCGCATGATCGAGTCACGCAGCTCTGATTCGGATAAAACGTACTTCTTGGCCTCGGCGGTCAGCCCGGCAGCGAAGGAGTCGCGACCGATCCGGGTGGCCCGGTAGACCCCCGAGCCCGCCACCACGAACGACCCGGACATGGCCTGGTCGCCGACCGCCTTGTCCACCGGGTCGGCCTCGCCGGTGAGCAGACTCTCGTCGATCTCCAGGCCGGTCTCGACCAGGACCTCCCCGTCGACGACGAGTTGGTCGCCGGGGCGCAGCACGATCACGTCGTCCAGGACAACCTGCGGCGGCGAGATCTCCTCCTCGCGGCCGTCGCGGCGGACCAGCGGCCGAACCTCGCCGAGCACCGACAGTTTCGCCAGCGCCCGCGCCGCCCGGTATTCCTGGATGATCCCGATGCCGGTGTTGGCCAGGATGACGAAACCGAACAGCGAGTCCTGCCACGGCGCCACGATGATCATGACGATCCACAGCGAGCCGAGCAGCGCGTTGAACCAGGTGAAGGTGTTGGCCCGGACGATGTCGCCGAGGCTGCGGCCGTGGACGTCGGGGGCGTCGTTGACCTGCCCGTTCGCGACCCGCTCGGCGACCTGCGCGGCGCTCAGCCCACGGGCGACGGTGTTGTCAACGTCGTGGATCATCACGGCTACGGCTCCAGGGCATCCAGGCGGCGGAGGATGACACCCTCCCGCAGCGCCCAGGGGCAGATGTCCACCGAATCGACCTGCAGCAGTTCCATCGCCGCGTGCGCGACCATCGCGCCGGCGATCAGCTGCGCGGCGCGACCCTCGGACACCCCCGGCAACCCGCGGCGCTCCTTCTCCGGCATCGCAGCCAGCTTCGGTACCCACACGGCCAGGTCGTCCCGGCTCAGGGTCCGTCGGACGAACGGCCCCTCGCTGGACGGCGCGGCCCCGGCGATTCGGGCCAGCTGCTTGAAGGTCTTGGAGGTCGCCACCGCCCGCATCGGCGGTCCGCTGCGGACCACCCGGCCGGCGACGTCGGCCACCGTCGCGCGTACGTGCTTGCGCAGGGCCCGGATCTCCTCGGCCGCGGGCGGGTCGCTGCCGAACCGGTCCCGGGTGAGGCGACCGGCGCCCAAGGGCAGCGAGACGGCCACCTCCGGCTCCTCGTCCACCCCGTTGGCGATCTCCAGGGAGCCCCCGCCGATGTCCAGGACGAGCAGGCGGCCGGCGGACCATCCGTACCACCGACGTACGGCGAGGAAGGTCAGACGGGCCTCCTCGTCCCCGGACAGCACCACCAGCTCGACCCCGGTCCGGCGCTGGACCTCTGCCAGGACTTCCTCGCCGTTATCCGCCCCACGGATCGCCGAAGTGGCGAAGGCGACGATCTCGGTGACCCCCATGTCCTCGGCCACCTGCATGGCCTCGCTGGCGAACTCGCACAGGGCGTTGACCGCCGCCTCGTCGACCCGGTTGTCCGCGTCGAGGTGCTCGGCCAGCCGCAGCGCAATCTTCTGCGAGTAGGCCGGCAGGGGGGCGGCGCCATAGTGCGCGTCGACCACGAGCAGGTGCACCGTGTTGCTGCCCACGTCCAGAACGCCCAGTCGCACAGGAGGACCGTACCGGCGTCGGGTCCTACGCTGCCTGCCGTGTCGGAGGTAACAGGCGAAGTGCCGCGAGCGTGGGTGGAGTTCGTCGATCCGCAGGACCCCGAGCAGGTCTTCCGCTGTGACCTCACATTCCTCACATCCGCCTGGACCTGCGTCTTCGGATCGGCCTGCCAGGGCCTGTACGCGGACCGCCCCGACGACGGCTGCTGCACGCTGGGCGCGCACTTCGCCGAGCCGGCCGACGAGGAGCGGGTGGCCGCGGCCGTGGCCGAACTCACCGACGCCGACTGGCAGTTCCGCCGGCGGTCCCGGCGGGGTGGTTGGGCTTGCGACGATGGCGACGACCGGGTGACGCGGCTGGTCGACGGGGCGTGCATCTTCCTCAACCGGCCTGGCTTTGCTGGCGGTGCCGGCTGCGCCCTGCACTCCAGCGCGCTGCGACGCGGCGTGTCGCCGGTGACGACCAAGCCGGACGTGTGCTGGCAGTTGCCGCTGCGCCGGGTGTTCGAGGAGCGGGAGTCCCCCGACGGCCGGGTCGTCTCGCTGGTCACCATCACCGAGTACGAGCGCGCCGGGTGGGGGCCTGGTGGCCATGACTTCCACTGGTACTGCAGCGCAAACATCGCCGCGCATGTTGGCCGCCGGGCCGTGTGGGAGTCCTGCCGGGATGAACTGACGGCGCTGATCGGCGCCGCGGCGTATCAGGTGCTGGCGGGCTATTGCCGAACCCATGCCGACCACCCGATTGCGCCGCACCCGGCGACGGTCTTGGCTCGGCAGCGGGATCGGTAGTTCGGGCGCCCGAAACCGCGGGCCGTTCGTGTCCTGCGCGGTTGTGTCAGTCCCTGCCCGTACGGTCCCGGTATGGCAGTACGAAGTTCGACCACGCGTTCGACATCCCGCCCGGCCTATCGCTGCGCCGACTGCGGCTGGACCAGTGCCAAATGGGTGGGCCGCTGCGGGGAATGCCAAACCTGGGGATCGGTCACCGAGGTCGGGGCGCCAACGGTGCGCACGACCGCAGCCGGCCCGGTGACCACTCCGGCGCGACCGATCGCGGAGATCGACGTGTCCAGCGCGGCCTATCGCCCGACCGGCGTGAGCGAGCTGGATCGTGTCCTTGGTGGCGGGCTGGTGCCCGGCGCGGTGGTCCTGCTGGCCGGGGAGCCCGGCGTCGGCAAGTCGACGCTGTTGCTGGATGTGGCAGCCCGGGCGGCACGCTCCGGTGCGCCCTCGCTGTATGTCACGGGGGAGGAGTCCGCCGGGCAGGTGCGCCTGCGAGCAGAGCGGATCGGCGCGGTCGCCGAGCACCTGTTCCTGGCTGCGGAGACCGATCTGGCCACGGTCCTGGGCCAGATCGAGGCGGTCCGCCCGGCGCTGGTCGTCATCGACTCGGTGCAAACCATGGCCAGCGCATTGGTCGAGGGGTCCGCCGGCGGGGTCGCTCAGGTGCGGGAGGCGGCGGGGGCGTTGATCCAGGTGGCTAAGTCGACCGGGGTCCCGATCGTGCTCGTGGGTCACGTGACCAAGGACGGCTCGGTCGCGGGCCCGCGCACCCTGGAACACCTCGTCGACGTCGTCCTCGCCTTCGAGGGCGACCGGCACGCCCGGCTGCGCCTGGTGCGAGCCACCAAGAACCGCTACGGCACCGCGGAGGAGGTGGGCTGCTTCGAATTGCACGACGCGGGGATCCGCGGGCTGCCCGACCCCAGTGGGCTGTTCCTCAGCCGGCGCCAGGACCCGGTCCCCGGCACCTGCGTGACGGTCACGCTGGAGGGCCGGCGTCCGTTGGTGACCGAGGTGCAGGCCCTGGTGACACCCGCGGCGCCCGGCTCCCCCCGCCGGGCCACCAGCGGCCTCGACTCGGCTCGCGTCGCCATGATCATCGCAGTGCTGCTGCGGCACGCCGGCACCGCGCTGCAGCAGGCCGATACTTATGTCGCGACGGTCGGCGGGGTGAAGATCACTGAGCCGGGTGCGGACCTGTCCATCGCCCTGTCCCTGGCCACCGCGACGGTCGACCTAGCGCTGCCTTCCGGGCTGGTGGTCATTGGAGAGGTGGGCCTGGCCGGCGATGTACGTCCGGTGACCGGCATCAGCAGACGCCTACAGGAGGCTGCCCGGCTGGGCTTCACCCACGCTGTGGTCCCGCCGGAGTCCGGGGTGGCTCCCGATGGCTTACTCGTCCGGGAGGTGGCCACCCTTGGCCAAGCCGTCGACCTGGCCGAGCGTTGGGGCAACTACCCCACGGTGCGGGCACTGCGGCGCAGCCGCTCGGCGTGACTGCGGCGCAGCCGCTCGTGAGTCTCGTAGGCTGCGCGCCGAGCCGACGATGTGCCGCAGGCGCGAGAACCCGTCGGGCGAGGTGCGGGAGGGAGTGTCATGGCGAGCATTCCCACCACCGCCGGCGACATCGATGCCCGATTACGCGGGGTTCTGGTGTTGGTGGCCCCGGGGACCGCGCTGCGCGACGGCCTGGAACGTATTCTTCGGGGTCGTACCGGTGGCCTTGTCGTCCTGGGCCATGACAAGACGGTGGAGCAGATCGCCACCGGCGGTTTCGCCTTGGACGTGGAGTTCTCCGCAACCCGGCTGCGGGAACTCGCGAAGATGGACGGCGCCGTCATCATCGACAAGGACTGCGCGCGACTGCTCCGCGCCGCCGTGCAACTCGTGCCTGATCCCGCGATTCCCACCGAGGAGACCGGCACTCGGCACCGCACTGCGGATCGGGTTTCCCGACAGACCGATTTCCCGGTCATCAGCGTCAGTAAGTCGATGAACATCATCGCGCTGTACGTCGCCGGGCGGCGTTATGTCCTGGAGGACTCGGCGGCAATCCTTAGCCGGGCCAATCAGGCGCTGGCCACCTTGGAGCGGTACAAGCTGCGGCTGGACGAGGTGAGCGGGACGCTGTCCGCCTTGGAGATCGAGGACCTCGTCACCGTGCGGGACGTGGCCGCCGTCGCCCAACGACTGGAGATGGTCCGGCGCATCGCCCACGAGATCGAGGGTTACGTCGTCGAGCTTGGCACCGACGGCCGGCTGCTCACCCTGCAACTGAACGAGTTGTTCGCCGGGGTGGAGGCGGATCGAACCCTCATCGTGCGGGATTACGGCCCGGTGGGCACCGGCAAGAAGGCTCGGACCCCGGAGCAGGTCCTGGCAGATCTGGACTTGCTGTCCTCCGCCGATTTGCTCGATCCTGTCCAGATGGCCAAGGCGGTGGGATTGGCGACCACCGCGGAGATGCTCGACGCCGCGGTGAGCCCGCGCGGTTTCCGGCTGCTTGCCCGGGTGCCCCGACTGCCCGATGTCGTCGTCGACCGGCTGGTGGAGCACTTCGGCGGCCTGCAGAAACTCCTCGCCGCCAGCATCGACGACCTGCAGACCGTGGAGGGCGTCGGCGAGACCCGCGCCCGCTCGGTCCGGGAGGGCCTGTCCCGGTTGGCGGAGTCCAGCATCCTGGAGAGGTACGTCTGAGACGGGATTGTTCGAATGGATCAAGGTCCCAGTCGCGGTGATCAAGGTCTGGTTGGCACGGTCGGGGCTCAGGTCAGCGTGAAAGCGGTCTTCTTGCTGGTGACATCGCCGTTGCGACCAGTCAGGTCGTAGGTGCCCGTCTTGGCCAACGGCGGATCGGACGGGCAGGACCCTTGGGTGAGCCGGCCCGGCCACGTCACGGTCACCTGGGCGGTGCTGCCCGGCTGCAGGGTCACTACCGAGTTCTTGCCGCCGGGGCTGCAGTCGTCGCTGGACCACACCGGCACCCCGCCGGAGGTGATCGCGACAGTGTTGGCGGCCGGCCCGACGTCGCGGGTGCAGGCGTCGGTCCCGCTGTTGGTGATGACCATCGTCAGCCGCGGCGTCGACCCGGCGGCGTAGGTCGCTGAGTCCGTCGTCGCCGTCACGCTGATTGCCGAGTCCGGGCAGCTCGCCGGCTGGGCATCCGAGCTACCGGAGGTCGGAGTCGGCGAGTCGCCCGCGGATGTGGTCGTGGCGGACCCGGACGGCTGTGGGGACACGGATCCCTCGTCGCCGCTGGGGCTCGCACTGGGACTCGTGGTGGTGTCCACCGGCCGGACCCGCGGCTCGTCGCCGCCCCGCAGGAACAGCGCCCAGATCAGGATGAGGACTAGCAGCAACGCGCCCAGGGCCAGGCCCCGTCGCCGCCAGTACACGCCGACCGGCTCCGGTCCCACTGGCCGTATCCAACTCACGCGCGTCACCGTAGCGTCCCGTCGAGCGCTCGATCCGGCGACACCCTACGGTCGTCGCCAGCTGATGAACGGCTCCGTTGGCAGCCGTGGGCAGGTCGACAGGGAGGAGTCGGGTGGCGAGCGATGGGGTACGGGTAGTCAGCACGGCCGAGGAGTCGGTTGCGGCGGTCGTGCGCTGGTTCGACTCCGCCCAGCGCGACCTGCCGTGGCGTGCCGCCGACCGTACGGCCTGGGGGGTGCTGGTCTCGGAGTTCATGCTGCAGCAGACGCCGGTGGCCCGGGTGCTGCCGGTCTGGCAGGAGTGGCTCGCGCGCTGGCCAGCGCCGGCTGCATTGGCCGCTGAACCCGCCGGTGCCGCCGTACGGGCGTGGGGGCGGTTGGGTTATCCGCGCCGCGCACTGCGGTTGCACGCTTCGGCGAGGCAGATCGTAGAAAAACATGCCGGCCAGGTGCCCGAGCAGGCCGCGGATCTGCTTGCGCTGCCCGGGGTCGGTGAATACACCGCAAACGCCGTTCTCGCCTTCGCCTTCGGGCGCCGAGCCGTCGTCCTGGACACGAATGTCAGGCGGGTGTTGGCCCGCGCGTTCGATGGTGTCCCAGTAGCCGCGGCGCACCAGACCCAACGCGAGCGGCTGGCGGCCGACTCGATCTGGCCGGCGGCCGACGACCTGGCTTCGCACTGGTCAGCGGCAGCCATGGAACTCGGCGCGCTGGTCTGCCTGCCCAGTCCCCGATGCAACGACTGCCCGCTCGCCGAGAGCTGCGCATGGGTGCGCGCCGGGCGCCCGGACACCGCAACCGGCGGTCCACGCAGCCCGGCCAGGCGACAGCCGACCTTCGCCGACACGGACCGGGCGGCTCGTGGCGCGCTGCTTGCCACCGTACGCGCGCAGGCCGACCCGCTCCCGGCAATAGCACTGGCCGACGCGTGGGGCCAGCAGGCGCAGCGGGATCGGGCACTGACCAGCCTGGTGACCGACGGCTTGCTCGTCCAGCTGCCGGATGGGCGGTACGCCCTGCCCGGGGAGCACCGGGCCTGACCGCAGCCGCCGCAGATTAGCCGTCACCGCAGATTTGCCATCACCGCAGATTGCCGTCAACGCAGATTGCCGTCAACGCAGATTGCCGTCAAGGAAGCTCAGCCGTCCACGGCGCCCGCATCCACGGGGGCCTGGCGCGGCATCGGCTGCCGGTCGGACTTGCGGATCATGGTGCGGTCACCGACGGGGGCCGACAGCCGTACGTCCACCCAGGTGTGGTCGCCGGCGATCCCGAAACCACTGCACGGGCCGGCGTTGCGGGCGCGTACGCGGGAGGCGTCCACCGCGATCCGGTCGCCACCTTCGACCGGGGTGACGCGGACCTCGTCGCCGCTGCACAGGCCCTCGGGGGTGGCCACGGCGACCTGGACCAGGGTCGCCTCAACCGTGGGCCGCCAAGCGATGGGCCGCAGCGGGGTCTCCTGAACCCCCAGCACGCGCAGCGGACCGACGCCACCGAGGACACCGGCCATGACGGTGATGACGGCCGCGATCGCGACACTGGCCAGCACCCAGCGCAGAACCCCCGAATTGCGCCGCCGACGGGGGGCGTCGAACTCGCGAATTCCCGGGATCAGCGGACCCGTACGCATCGTGTGCCCACCTCCTCACAACCTCACGTCGTGGCCGAGAACTGCCCTCCGGTGGCGCCCATGCAACTGGGACCCACCGGCCTGATCGAGCAGGCTCCCGACCACGTCGGACGTGCGGTCTCCTGCGCGCCCCGCCTACGCGGCTCCGGCGCCTACTCGGTTCCGGCGGCCTGCACTGGCGGAGCATCCGGCAGTACTGACTTCGGCTCGCCAGTGAACGTGAACGTGCGTTCGGCGCCCTCACCTTCGACGTCGACCACAACGATCGTCCCCGATCCGAGTTCACCGAACAGGATCTTTTCGGACAGGCTGTCCTCGATCTCCCGCTGGATCGTGCGACGCAGCGGCCGGGCGCCGAGCACCGGGTCATAGCCTCGGTGCGCGAGCAACTGCTTCGCGGCCACCGTCAACTCGATGGCCATGTCCTTGTCCTTCAGCCGGTCGTCGAGTTTCGCCAGCATCAGGTCGACGATCTCGACGATCTCTGCCTCGGACAACTGGTGGAACACCACGATGTCGTCGATACGGTTGAGGAACTCGGGTCGGAAGTGCTGCTTCAGTTCGTCGTTGACCTTCGTCTTCATCTTCTCGTAGTTGCTCTTCGTCGTGTCGCCGCCAGCGAACCCGAGGTTCTGGCCCTTGGCGATGTCACGAGTGCCGAGGTTGGTCGTCATGATGATGACGGTGTTCTTGAAGTCGATGACCCGCCCCTGGGAGTCGGTCAGGCGGCCGTCCTCCAAAATCTGCAGCAGCGAGTTGAAGATGTCCGGGTGAGCCTTCTCGACCTCGTCGAACAGCACGACCGAGAACGGCTTGCGCCGCACCTTCTCGGTCAGCTGACCACCCTCCTCGTACCCGACATAGCCCGGAGGCGACCCGAACAGCCGGGAGACGGTGTGCTTCTCGGAGTATTCGCTCATGTCGAGCTGGATGAGCGCGTCCTCGTCCCCGAAGAGGAATTCGGCAAGAGTCTTGGACAGCTCCGTCTTCCCGACGCCGGACGGCCCGGCGAAGATGAATGAGCCGCCGGGGCGCTTGGGATCCTTCAGACCTGCCCGGGTCCGGCGGATGGCCTGGGACAGGGCGTGAATGGCCTGCTCCTGACCGATGACGCGCTTGTGCAGCTCGGACTCCATCCGCAGCAGTCGCTGGGACTCCTCCTCGGTGAGCTTGAAGACCGGGATACCGGTGGCCGTGGCCAGGACCTCGGCGATGAGGTCCTCGTCGACCTCGGCGACGACGTCCATGTCGCCGGCCTTCCACTCCCGTTCCCGCTGGGCCTTCTCGGCGAGCAGGTTCTTCTCCTTGTCCCGCAGCGAGGCGGCTTTCTCGAAGTCCTGCGCGTCGATCGCGGACTCCTTGTCGCGCCGGACATTGGCGATGCGCTCGTCGAACTCGCGCAGATCCGGCGGCGCGGTCATCCGGCGGATCCGCAGCCGGGACCCGGCCTCGTCGATCAGGTCGATCGCCTTGTCCGGCAGGAATCGGTCGGAGATGTAGCGGTCGGCCAGGGTCGCGGCAGCGACCAGCGCCCCGTCGGTGATCGAGACCCGGTGGTGAGCCTCGTAGCGGTCGCGCAGGCCCTTGAGGATCTCGATGGTGTGCGCCAAAGTCGGCTCGGCGACCTGAATCGGCTGGAACCGCCGCTCCAGCGCGGCGTCCTTCTCGACGTACTTGCGGTATTCGTCCAGCGTGGTGGCCCCGATGGTCTGCAGCTCGCCACGGGCCAGCATGGGCTTGAGAATGCTGGCGGCGTCGATCGCGCCTTCGGCCGCACCCGCGCCGACCAGCGTGTGCATCTCGTCGATGAACAAGATGATGTCGCCGCGGGTACGGATCTCCTTGAGGACCTTTTTCAGCCGCTCCTCGAAGTCACCGCGGTAACGGCTGCCGGCGACCAGAGCGCCGAGGTCGAGTGTGTAGAGCTGCTTGTCCTTCAGCGTCTCCGGCACCTCGCCCTTGATGATCATCTGGGCGAGGCCCTCGACGACGGCTGTCTTACCGACGCCGGGCTCCCCGATCAGGACCGGGTTGTTCTTGGTGCGGCGGGACAGGATCTGCATGACCCGCTCGATCTCCTTCTCCCGGCCGATGACCGGGTCCAGCTTGCCCTCCCGGGCGGCCTGGGTGAGGTTGCGACCGAACTGGTCGAGCACCAGCGAGGTGGACGGGGTGCCCTCAGAGGGGCCGGCCCCGGCGGCGGCTGGCTCCTTGCCCTGATAGCCCGACAGCAGCTGGATGACCTGCTGACGCACCTTGTTCAGGTCGGCGCCGAGCTTGACCAAGACCTGCGCGGCGACGCCTTCGCCCTCGCGGATCAGGCCCAGCAGGATGTGCTCGGTGCCGATGTAGTTGTGACCTAATTGCAACGCCTCGCGCAGCGAGAGCTCCAGGACCTTCTTGGCCCGCGGCGTGAAGGGGATGTGGCCACTTGGCGCCTGCTGGCCCTGGCCGATGATCTCCTCGACCTGCTGCCGTACGGCGTCCAGCGAGATGCCCAGGCTCTCCAGGGCCTTGGCGGCGACACCCTCGCCCTCGTGGATCAGGCCCAGCAGGATGTGCTCGGTGCCGATGTAGTTGTGGTTGAGCATCCGCGCTTCTTCTTGCGCCAGGACGACAACCCGCCGCGCACGGTCAGTGAACCTCTCGAACATCACTCACGCTCCGTCCTCGGCGCCGGATGGCGTCGCCGTACCCCTGGTGAGTCAGCTGGGGCCGACGTATCGCCTTCCGCCGCATGCTAGCCCGCTGGCGGGAATGTCGTATTCGTCAACCGAGGCCCGGCCGCCGGTGTTCCGTATCCGCCCTACGCCCACGGCGAACGGATCGCCGGTCGGTCCCGGCCCGGACGCAGGCCGCCCCCGCAGCCGACGGCTACGGGGGCGAGCTGGCTGATTTGGCCTACCTCAGCCGTGCGCCTCGATGTACTCCGCGATTAGGTCCGCGGGGACTCGGCCGCGGTCGCTGACCGGCCGGCCCGTCTCACGCGCCCACGCCCGGACCTCCTTGGGATCGGGGGTGGCATCCCCCTTGCGGGCCTTGACCGGCTCGGCCGGCCGCGACCGCTGGGCCCGGGTGGACCGCGCGCGACCCTCACGACCGACCCGGCGGGCGGCACCGACGTAGGGTGCGAAAGAGTCCCGCAACTGCTGCGCATTCTCCGCGTTGACGTCGATCTCGTAGGTCACGCCATCGACCGCGAAGGTCATCGTCTCGTCGGCGGGGCCGCCGTCGAGGTCGTCCTCGAGCACCACATGCACCTTGCGAGCCATTTCGTACGTCCTCGGGGTGAGTCGGATGGAATTACCGGACCGGCGGCGCGCCGCGTGACACACAATGAGATTCGTCGGGCCAGACGGATAGTGAATCATACACAAACACTGTGGCAAATGCCCGGGTGCGGTTTTAGCGGACCAGCTGCCGCAGCATTCGGTGATTGCCCAGCGTGTTCGGCTTCACCCGTTCGAGATCGAGGAATTCCGCCACGCCCTCGTCGTAGGACTGCAGCAGCTGCTCGAACACGTCATGGTCGACCGGCGCCCCATCGATCTCGGCGAAGCCGTGCCGGGTAAAGAAGCTGGTCTCGAAGGTCAGGCAGAACAGTCGCTGCACCCCCAGGTCACCAGCCCTGGTCATCAGGTCGGTGAGCAGCCGGTGGCCGACCCCCTGGCCACGTACCTGCGGCAGGACCGCGATAGTGCGGACCTCGGCGAGGTCCTCCCACATCACATGGATGGCACCGCATCCCAGCACCTGGCCCGCGCCGTCATCAGCGACCAGGAACTCCTGGATGTCCTCGTACAGGGTGACGGTGGCTTTGGACAGCAGCCGGCGGTCGGGGGCATAGGTGTCCACCAGACCCCGGATGTCGCGCACATCGGATGTACGGGCCGGGCGCACGACCAGCTGATTTATCACCGGCGAGTGTCGGGCTTGACCAGCGGGAACAGAACGGTCTCCCTGATCCCCAAACCAGTCAGCGCCATCAGCAACCGGTCGATACCCATGCCGACCCCGCCGCTGGGTGGCATGCCGTATTCGAGCGCCCGTAGAAAGTCCTCGTCCACGCTCATTGCCTCCACGTCGCCGCCGGCGCGAAGTGCAGCCTGGGCGACGAGTCGCTCCCGCTGCACGACCGGGTCGACCAACTCGGAGTATCCGGTGGCCAGCTCGAACCCGGCGACGTACAGATCCCACTTCTCCACCGCTCCTGGCAGTGACCGGTGCGCGCGCACCAGCGGGGAGGTGTCCTCGGGGTAGTCCCGTACGAAGGTCGGGGCCTGCAGCCCCGCCACGACGTGGTGCTCCAGCAACTCCTCGACATACTTTCCGGGCACCCAGCCGGCCTGGGCCTCGATACCCACCTGGGCGCACAGCCCCTGCAATGCAGTGATCGGGGTTTCGGGCGTGATCTGCTGCCCGACGGCCGCGCTGACAGCCGGGTAGACCTCGACGGTGTCCCACGGCCCGGACAAGTCCCGTTCGCTGCCGTCGGCGAGGGCGAACAGCAGCGACCCGTGCACCGCGAGCGCGGCAGCCTGGATGACCTCGCGCGTGGTGGTCGCCATCACGTCGTAGTCGGCGTACGCCTGATAGAACTCCAGCATCGCGAACTCCGGGGAGTGCGAGGTGTCTGCACCCTCGTTCCGGAAGTTTCGGTTGATCTCGAAGACCCGCTCCAGGCCACCCACGACGCAGCGCTTGAGGAACAGTTCCGGCGCGATGCGCAGGTACAGGTCCAGATCGAAGGCGTTGGAGTGCGTGACGAAAGGCCGCGCCGTCGCCCCGCCGTGCATCGTCTGCAGCATCGGAGTCTCGACCTCGAGGTAGTCCCGGTCCACGAAGGACCGCCGCAGGCTGGCGACCGTATTCACCCGCAGCCGTGCGGTCCGCTGCGCCTCGGGACGTACGATCAGGTCGACATACCGCTGCCGGGCGCGGGTCTCCTCGTTCAGCGGCCGGTGCGCAACGGGCAATGGCCGCAATGCCTTCGCGGCGATGACCCAATTGTCGGCGAGGACACTGAGTTCGCCGCGGCGGCTGCTGATGACCTCTCCGTGCACGAACACGTGGTCGCCGATGTCGACCAGTGACTTCCACTCGGCCAGGGACTCTTCGCCGACCCCGGCCAGGCTGATCATCGCCTGGAGTTCCGTACCGTCACCGGACCGCAGTGTGGCGAAACACAACTTGCCGCCGTTGCGCAGGAACATCACCCGCGCGGCCACCCCGACGTGCTCGCCGCTGGCACTGTCGGTCGCGAGGTGCCCGAACTGCGTGCGTACCTGCGCGAGGGTGTGCGTCACGGGCACCGACACCGGGTAGGCCTGCGCACCGGATTCCAGTAGGCGGGACCGCTTCTCCCGCCGGACCCGCAACTGCTCGGGCAGGTCAGCGTCAACCTCGACTGCTTCCGCGATGTCGAGCAGGGCCGGGTCGACAGGTGAGTTCGAGGGCGGGTCAGTGGCGGTCACAGGGGCGGTCACAGGGGCGGTCACAGGGGCGAAGGGTAACCGGCCGGGGTATTCCGGTCGAAGACCAGCCGCAGGCCGATGAGGGTGAGGTCGGGTTCGTAGACGGTGATGGTCTCCGACTCCGGCACCACCAGCGGAGCCAGCCCGCCGGTCGCGATGACCGCGGTCACCGGGCCCGTCTCGGCGACGATGCGTCGCACCAGGCCGTCCACCTGGCCGGCGAACCCGTACAACGCCCCGGATTGCAGCGCCTCGACGGTGTTCTTGCCGATCACGGATCGCGGCCGGACGAGGTCGACCTTGCGCAGTTGCGCTGCCCGCGCAGCGAGGGCGTCCAGGGAGATTTCGATGCCCGGAGCCAGCGCGCCACCCAAGAAGGCGCCGCTGGCCGAAATCACGTCCAGGTTCGTCGAGGTGCCGAAGTCGACCACGATCGAAGGCCCGCCGTACAGGTGGTGGGCAGCCATGGTGTTCACGATCCGGTCGGCACCGACCTCCTTAGGATTATCGGTGAGTACGGAGACCCCGGTGCGGGTGCCCGGTTCGACGATGACCGCCGGGACGTGGTCGTAATACCGCGTGAGCATGGCGCGCATCTCGCGCAGGACCGACGGCACCGTCGAACACAACGCGACACCGGTCACGGTCGGGACGTCGGTGAGCAGGCCCCGGAACGTCAGGACCGTCTCGTCGGCGGTCGAGCGGGCGTCGGTCTTGATCCGCCAGGAATGCTGCAACTTGTCCCCGTCGAACAGGCCGAGGACCGTGTTGGTGTTTCCTACGTCGATGGCGAGCAGCATCAGCCGTGCTCCGTGCGTAGATCGGCGCCGATGTCCAGCACCGGGGCGGAATGGGTGAGGGCGCCGACGGCGAGGTAGTCCACGCCGGTGGCGGCGACCTGCGCGGCAGTGTCGAGGCTCAGCCCCCCGGATGCCTCCAGCCGTGCCCGACCGGCAGTTCTGCGTACCGCCTCGACCATGTCGGGCACCGCGAAGTTGTCCAGCAGGACCAGATCCGCGCCGGCCGCCAGCGCCTCGTCGAGTTCGGTCAGGTCGTCGACCTCGACCTCCACCGGAACTCCCGGGAACTTCACGCGGACTGCCTCGAACGCCGCCGCGACACCACCGGCCGCGGCAACGTGGTTGTCCTTCACCAGCGCCGCATCCGACAACGACATCCGGTGATTCACGCCGCCGCCACAGCGCACCGCATATTTCTCCAGCGCGCGCAGGCCGGGAGTGGTTTTTCGCGTGTCCCGGATCGCGGCGGACGTACCCGTGATCTCCCGGACCCATTGCGCAGTCAGCGTCGCGATGCCCGACAGGTGGCCGAGCAGGTTCAGCGCCGTACGTTCCCCGGTCAGCAGCGACCGGGTCGGCCCGCGGACACCGAGAACAACCTCGCCCGCTGCCACGTGAGCACCGTCGGGCTTTTGTTCCTGGACGACGAGTTCCGGTCCAACGACCAGTTCGAAGACGGCCCGGGCCACCGGAACGCCAGCCGTGACTCCCGACGCGCGAGCGGACAGTTCCAGCACGGCCCACTGATCCGGCGGGACGGTCGCCTCGGACGTGACATCGACCCCGCCGGCCAGGTCCTCCGCGATGGCCGCGCGGATCAGTTCCGCCACCGCGTCGGCGTCCAGGCCGACCGCACCCAGAGAGTCCCGCACTTCGTTGCTCAGTTTCATGTCGCTACCTCGCCCAGCCGTCGCATTCCCGCTCGTGCGATCCATGGTCTCTCGTCACTCCGTCGGCGGGCCGGCCACCGGCTCCGACGTGGTCGTCAGGTGGCCGTCGGGACTCTGCACCGCTACGAGCCGTACCCGCCAGTGGGCATCGTCTGGTGCGGGAAAGTCTTCTCGCCAGTGTGATCCGCGGGTTTCTCGCCGCGCGGCGGCGTGGTCCACCAGGACGCTGGCCAGGGTGTGCAGGTTGGTCGACTCCCAACTATCCGTACACGGCTGCCCCGGCTGACCGTGGGTCAGCTCGTCGAGTTCGGTCGCCGTTGCCGCCAGGGACTTCTCACTGCGGAGAACTCCGGCACCGTGCGCCATGAGTTGCTGCAGGGGACGCCGTACGGCACCGGGCAGCGCAATCCCCGGCCCCGCGTCCGAGGGCTGCGGCTCACGCCGGGTCGGCAGTCCCTGGGCGAGTACCGCGCCGATCCGCTCGGCGAAGACCAAGCCCTCCAGGAGCGAGTTCGACGCCAGCCGGTTTGCCCCATGGACGCCGCTGCACGCCACCTCACCGCAAGCGAACAGCCCGGGCACCGACGCCCGGCCGTCGACGTCGGTCCGCACCCCACCGCTGGCGTAATGCTGGGCAGGTGCCACCGGGATGAGGTCCACCACCGGGTCGATGCCGTGCTCCCGGCAAGAATCGAGAATGGTGGGGAACCGCCGGCGCCACAGCGCTTCGCCGAATCGGCGCCCGTCCAGCCACACGTGTGCGGCCCCCGTCTGCAACATCCGGTGCATGATCGCCTTGGCGACCACGTCCCGCGGGGCGAGTTCGGCCAGCGGGTGCTGGCCCAGCATGAATCGGACCCCGTCGTCGTCGACGAGGACCGCCCCCTCGCCGCGGACGGCCTCGCTGACCAGCGGCTGCTGACCCCGGGCATCGGCGCCCAGATACATCACGGTCGGGTGGAACTGCACGAACTCCAGATCCGCGATGGCAGCACCCGCACGCAGCGCGAGCGCGACCCCGTCGCCGGTCGCAACAGACGGATTCGTCGTCTGCGCGAAGACCTGCCCCAAGCCGCCGGTCGCCAGCACCACCGCGGGCGCCAGGGCGGCGCCAACACCGTCGCCGCGGCCCTCACCCATGACGTGCAAGCTGACGCCCTGCGCGGCTCCGGTGGCATCGCGCAGTAGGTCCAGGGCGAGTGCCTGCTCGACCAGTTCAATGCCGAGATCCAGGGCCACCGCAGCCACCAGCGCGCGGGAAATCTCCGCGCCCGTCGCGTCCCCGCCGGCATGCGCGATCCGATCCCGCAGATGCCCGCCCTCGCGGGTCAGCTCGATGCCGCCGGCCGCGTCGGTGTCGAACCGGGCACCGATCGTGATCAGCCGGCGTACTGCGTCAGGTCCCTGGGTGACCAGGATGCGTACGGCCTCGGGATCGCACAGCCCCGCCCCGGCCACCAACGTGTCCCGCAGATGCTCCTGCGGGGAGTCCTCCTCCGACAGCGCCGCCGCGATCCCGCCCTGTGCCCAGCGCGTCGAGCCCTCGTCGACCCGGGCCTTGGTGACCAGCAGCACCCGCAGCCCCACCTGTCGGGCCTGCAAGGCGACCGACAACCCGGCGACCCCGGAACCGACGACGACCACATCGGCCGTTGTGGTCCAGCCCGGCTCGGCGGCCCGTAACCGCCGGGGCAGCACCAGCGGGCCGGCGTCGTGACGGCCGGTCATCCGCGTATCCCCGGCCGGTCGGCCAGCGAGTCCAACAGCGCGGCTGCCTTATCGGGCCGCAAAACACCCTGCGCCAGGGCGCGATCCGCAGACAGCCGCGCCAGGGCGACATAGGCCGCGGTCGCGGTGCCACCCTCGGCCGCCAAGGCCTGCAGGTCGCTGCGTACGGCATCCGCATCCGCTCGCACCACCGGACCGTCCAACAGGGCGCCGCTGTCCGCTGCGGCGGCATCGGCGGCCGCCTGCACCAGGGGGCCCAGGACCCGCTCGGGCCGGCCGATCCCGGCGCTGCGCAATACGTCCCACGCCTCGCCGACCAGGGCGCGCAGGTGGGGCCCGACCAGCACCAGCGCCGCGTGCAACGCCGGGCGGGCCTCCTCCGGCACCCAGACCGGCTCCCCGCCCATCTCCACCGCCAGCGCCTCGGCCACCGGCCGAAGTGCGGGCGGGGCGGTCACCGCGATCGGGCAGCCGTCCAGCCGCGTCACATCCAGGCTGGTCCCGGTCAGGCTCAGCATCGGGTGCAGGGCCAGCGGCAGTGCGCCCGCAGAGGTGGCGCGGTCCAGCACCGCCGTGCCGTACCGGGGCGAGGCATGCAGCCAAAACGCCCCCGGCCGCAGCGCACCGGTGTCCACCAGCCCCATCACCAGCCGCGGCAGCTCCTCGTCCGGGACCGTGAGCAGGACGAGATCAGCATCGGCCACCACCTCCGCCGGGGGCAGCACTCGCGCGTGCGGCAGAAACTCCTCGACTCGATCCCGGCTCGCCTGGGACACGGCAGTCACGGCCGTCACCCGATGTCCGGCCCTGTTCAGGGCCGCCCCGAGCAGGCAGCCCGCGCGGCCCGCGCCGAGGACGCCGACCGTCAACCGGGCCGGCGCGGTCGGTGGGGACACGGAGAGCCTCTCGCGATACGTCGGTGTTGGCGCTCGGGATGCGTGCCAGTGCTGTCGTCGTACGGGGCATCAGGCGACCGCCGAGCCGCAGGTTCACGGGTCGAGCCCGGCCACCCGCTCTCAGCCGCCGCGTCAGCGTAGCCCCGCGCCGCAACTAGCCGAGTGGTGGCCTATGGCTGCGCTTGCACGATCCAACTCGACCACGCCCGACCACTCGCAACGTCCGTCTCAGGGGCTGCGACGATCGGGCGGTGCCCAGCGACATCGTGACCGGGACGGACCCGACGGGCCCGGAGGGACCGAATGGTGCGCCGGTAAGTCCCGTTGGCTGGCAGACGGCGTGGTCGCAGTCGCTGCAATCCTGGGCGGCCGACCCCGAAGGTCTGCCGGTCGAGCACTTCCGTACGTCAGTGCACGTCGGGGCAGAGTTCTTCGCCGCGCTGGCGCGCGTCGCGGTCGAGGTCGATGCCGGCCTGGGTCACCCAGATAACCTCGACATCGTCGACGTCGGGGCAGGGGGCGGCGAACTGCTCGTCGGGCTGCTCTCGCACCTGCCAGCTGACGTCGCTGACCGGGTCCATTCAGTGGCGATCGACCTGAGAGCGCGTCCGGCATCGCTGGATGCCCGGGTGACGTGGCGGCGAGGTGCCGCTGATCAAGTCCTGCGCCAGGAGTTTCCCGAAGGGGTACGCGGGCTGCTGATCGCCCACGAGTTCCTCGACGAGATTCCCCTTGACGTCGTGCAGCGGGATGCCGACGGCGTGCGGCGACTCGTACTCGTTGACCCCGCCGCGGAGCTCGACGCAGCGCCGGTCGAGTTTCTCGGGCCAGCGCTGGACGACGGCGGCCGCTGTGCGCGGTTCGGCGTGGACGCCGCCCGCGCTCGAGCCTGGTTGGACACCTGGTGGCCGGACGACGGCAAACTCGACGGGTATCGAGCCGAAGTGGGCTGGCCACGGGACGAGGCATGGTCAGCACTCGTCGGGTCGGTGCGCGCTGGTACGGCACTCGCCATGGACTACGGCCACAGCCGGTCCGAACGAACGTCTGGCCGCCGACGACACGGCTCCCTCGCCGGTTACCGCCGCGGTCGGCACGTGGCGCCCTTACCCGATGGCCGCCGCAACCTCACCGCACACGTGGCCATCGATGCCTGCGTCGCCGCAGCGCCGCCGGGCTTCCGGACAGTTGTGCAGTCGCAGCGAGAAGTTCTCCAGGAACTGGTCGACGACCTCCGGAACGCCGAAACCCTCGCCACCCAACTGCAGCGCACCAACGACCGTCGGGTGCTGATGGCACCGGCCGGCCTGGGCGCCATGATCTGGCTACGGCACGACCGGGTCGGACCAACTAACTCATCGGCATCCGACTGAGCGAGATCCGCACGCCGGCACGGGACCTGAACTCAGCCGGTCACCGGCAACGTCTCGTAGCCACGCAGCACGAAGGACGGTCTGCGCACCGGGGCGGCCGCCAACTGCAGGCCCGGCAGCCGTTCCAGCAATATGGGCAGCGAGGTGGTGAGTTCCACCCGCGCCAGGGGCGCACCGAGGCAGAAGTGGATACCCACGCCGAAGGATAGGTGCGGGTTCGGGTCCCGCCGGGCATCGAAGGAGTCCGGCTCGGCGAATACCTCGGGGTCCCGGTTCGCCGAACCCAGCAGTGCGGAGATCTTGTCACCGGCCTGCAGCCGAACGCCGGCGACCTCGGTGTCGACCTTGGCGGTCCGCTCGAACAGGTGCAACGGGGAGTCGAAACGCAGCATCTCCTCCACTGTCGACGGGGCCAGGCCCCAGGGATCGGCGACGACAGCCGCCAATTGGTCCGGGTGCTGCAGCAGGGCGACGACACCATTGCCGAAACCATTGACGCTGGCCTCGTGCCCGGCGTTCAACAGCAACACGGCAGTCGCGATGAGTTCCTGCTCCGACAGGCGTTCACCCTCGACCCGGGCCTGCGCCAGGTCCGTGAGCAGGTCCTCCCCGGGGTGCCGCGTCCGGTCGGCGGCGAGTTCGCGCACGTATTGGGAGAACTCGGCGCACGCCCGCTGGGCACGGTCGTCCTGCTCGGGAGTCCGGTCGAGTTCGTACATCGCCACGATGTCCTGGGACCACGGACGCAACAGCGGCCGATCGGCGGCCGGGAAGCCAAGGAGTTCCGCGATGATGATGACCGGCAGCGGTTCGGCATAGTCAGCGAGCAGGTCGAACTGGCCGGTGTCCCGCAATTTCTCGGTCGCCGAGTCCAGCAGTCCCGCTGATGCCGCGCGGACCCGCGGCCGAAGCCGCTCGACATGCCCCCGGCCGAACGCCTGGGCGACCAGGCGGCGCAGCCGAGTGTGTTTGGGCGGTTCGGAGTCGAGGATCGAATCGGCGTGCAGCCAGTTGAACGTGTCCCACAACTCGATTGGTTCACGGGTGGTGAAGATGCGGCCCAGGTCCTTGTGCCGCAACACCGCGTTGACGTCGGCGTGCCGAGCCGCCAGCCAGCTGCCGGAGTCGGTGTCTCGCACCGGAGCGCCGACCGAGCGCATCCGGGCGAAAGCCGGGTAGGGGTCGGTCACGAACTCCGGGTCCGCGGGCCGGAAGCCAGCTGCTGCCGCATCCGGTGCAGTTGGCGAGTCGGCGGTCACGATTCCGCTGCTCGGTTACCGGGCTCCGCCGACGCCATCCAACGCTGGGTGCCCGCGGCCGTGCGTGCGGCAGCCGCGCGCCGCAGTTGCGCCTCGGCGATGGCCCGTGCCTCGGCTGCCGGGCGGTGCAGCCCGCTGATCTGTACCGGTCCCGGGGTGGAGTCGACGTGGACCGATGCCAGTCCCAGCGCGCGTTCCCACGGCCCCTGGGTCACCCGTACGGACTGCGTACGGGCATGCGGGATCAGCGCCAGGTGATGCACCACCCGGCCACGAGCCGCTGCGAAGACATGCGCGTCGTGGCCGACCAGCAATCGGCGAAACTGGATCGGGGCTCGCCGCCGGGCGCGGCTGGGAACTGCGTGCATTTCCAGGGCGGTGACATCCACGCCGGGCAGGACGCGGGCGACCACGGACAGAGCGACCGGCCACGGCGCCACCGGCAGCAGGACGTTCTCCGTGTACGCGTCGTTGCCACTTCCCTGACTGCCCGTACCGACGCCGGCGACGTTGAGGGAAACTCGTACCCACCCTCGGCTGCGCCACAACCACGGCTCGGTGAACCCGACCGCCTGCACCCGGCCGGGTGGAACTGTCTGGGCCGACGTCTGCAGCAGCCCGTGCCGCAGTCGGAGTCCGTCAGGTGAATCGGCCACGGTGAAGCCGAAGAACTTCGCGAACTCACTGAATACGGTCAGCAGTGGCAATCCACCGCCGATAATCACCAGCAGACCGGCCGTCCCGGCGGTGGCGAGCGCACCGACGACCACCAGGATCGTGAGCAGGAACAGCATGACCGTGGTGCCGCGCAACAACAACGACTTCAGTAGGTCACCGGTGGGCACCTGCACGAGGATCTGTTCCGGTGCCGCTCCTGCATCGTGCCGCAACCCCGCGGACCGGGCGATGATCTCGTCTCGCAGCACCTGTGCCTGGGCGACTGTCAGGTATTCCAGCGTCAGGCGCGAGTCGCCGGCGCCGGCGGCCTCGACGTGCAGGGCGGCCATACCTGCAATCCGGGCGATCAGCGGTTGGGTGACATCCACACTCTGCAACCGTGACAACTGCAACCGCCGCTCGTTGCGGAACCAGACACCCGAGTTCATCCGCAGGTCGCCGTCCGCGTCGAACCAGAACGTCAACCGCCGCCAGGCGATCCAGCGGTAGGCCGCCACCAGCAGCCCGGCACCCACCGCCGTCCCGAACGCCACCGCGACACCGAGACCGGGAACTCCCGCACTCCACTGGGAGCCGAACGCGATCATTCCGATCAGCACAGCGGGCACGATTCGAGCGCCGTGCACGAACGGCGAGATGCGACTTACCCGTCGCGGTTCCCCCGATGCCGGGGGCTGCGTACCGCTCATGCTCACAACCCTGCGGACCGCTGCTCGCCCAGCGCAGCCAGCCGATCTCGCAGCCCGGCGGCGACATCCGGCGGAAGGCCGGGGATCGTGGCATCGGTGGTGGCGGCAGCGGTGTGCAACTGGACAGTGGCCACTCCCATCGCCCGGTCCAGCGGGCCGGCGGCGAGGTCGACGAGTTGCATCCGTCCGTACGGCACGATGACCAGGCGCCGGAACAGCACCCCGCTGGTGACCAGCAGGTCATCTGCTCGCTCGCTGTAACCGAACGAGGCAACGCGGCGGCCGATGAACCACCAGCCCCACAGCACCCCGACGGCAGTCGCAGCGAGCACGAGGGCACCGATCCACTTCGGCACCGCCGGGAGCAGGAGCAGGAGCACCGCGGCGGCCAGCGGGAACACGGCCGTGATGGCCAGGCTGATGCGCCGAGCGGTGGCCAGTCGCGGGGACACCGGCGTCCACGGCGTACCGGCCGGTGCGAACGGGTCCGCGGCGCCTCGGTCCTGAAGTCCAACCGCCGACGCCGGATCCGGCGATTGCTGCTCGGCAGGCTGCGGCGCGTCAGGGGACATTCGTCGAGCCTACGGGTCGCTCCGGTGGCCGAGGTGCGGCCGGAGAGGGCTTTCGATCCCGCGTGGCAGCATGCCGAGCGTGAGCCATTACGCGACGCCTGCTGCGACGCCTGCTGTGACGCCTGCTGGACCGTCCGCAGGCGAGGACCTGCTGGTCGGTGTGGGCGCGGTCCACGATGTCGACCTACTCCTCGATCTTGGGCCACTGCATCCGTCCGCGCACGGGGCGCTGCGACTGGCGCTGCGGCTGGACGGGGACCGGATCGTCGCCGTCGACCCGCGAGTCGGGGCACTGCACCGGGGGGCCGAGAAGCTGTTCGAGGTACGCGATTACCGCCAGGTGCTCATGTTGGCTGACCGGCACGACTGGCTGTCCGCCTTCGCCTCCGAGCTGCCCATCGCGCTGGCCGCGGAGTCCCTGCTCGGGATGCAGGTTCCGGCGCGCGCCACCTGGGCCCGCACCCTGCTCGCCGAACTCACCCGGGTGTCGGCGTCCCTGGCGTTCCTGGCCGCCATCCCGGCCCCGACTGTGACCCCTGAACTCGGCGCTTCCCCAGGCGTATCTGCGGGCGTATCTTCGGGCGTATCTGCGGGCGTGTCTGCGGGCGAGTCTGCGGGCGCTGCTGAGCAACCTCCCCCGGCCTCGATCCCGGCCTACGCGACCGCGGGCACCGCCGCCCGGGAGGCGGTGCTGACCGCCTTCGAGCGAGCCACCGGTGGGCGCATCCACCTGATGGCCAACCGGGTCGGGGGCCTGGAGTACGACCTGTCCGCACAGTGGCTGGCCGAATTGCCCGCCGTCGTGAGCACGGTGCGGGCTGCGATGGAGCAGGTGTACGCGCTGCTGCGGAGCCCGCAGTTTCACCGGATGTACGCCGGCATCGGAGTGCTCGACCGGGATACCGCCATCGGCTTCGGAGTGTCCGGCCCGGTCGCCCGGGCCAGCGGGGTCGATACCGACCTGCGCCGTGACGAGCCACTGCTGGCCTACCCCGACCTGGGCGACTCGATGACCGTGGTGACCCGTACGGCAGGGGATGCGGCGGCCCGGCTGGAGGTGCTGGCCGATCAGGTCGAGGTGTCCCTACGCCTGGCGCTGGCGTGCGCCCAGCGGTTGGCGTCCTTACCGGCGGGAGTGGCGTTGCGGTTGCCCAAGGTGCTGCGGGTCCCGGTCGGCGCAACGTACGTGTGGACCGAGGCGCCGCTCGGCGTCAACGGCTGCTACCTGGTGTCCCGTGGGGACCGGACTCCGTGGCGCTGCAAACTGCGTACCCCGTCCTTCGCCCACGCGCAGGCCCTGCCAGCGGTCCTCACCGGCGCCCGGCTGGCCGACCTGACCCCGATCCTGGCGTCGATGTTCTTTGTGATCGGCGACATCGACCGTTGAGCGGTCGACGAGGCGCCAGCGACCTCGTCAGCGCATCGATGGTCGCCGTGGAATGACGGGCGGCCACGGGTCGGCCACTGAGCCCAACACCACCGTACGGTCATCGTCGCGGCCGTCGACCTGACCCACCCGATCAGCCAGCGCCCGCGCAAGGTGGTCGCTCAGGCCCGTGGCGGCATCAAGGCGTCGGCGCAGGTCGGTGACCTGGGACATGAGCAGCGCGATCTGGCCGCTCGGATCCGTCGCACCCGGCATCGTCGCAGTGTCCGCCGGCGCGACCGGCCGGCTGTCCAGCCGATGCTGCAACGCGGCGAGGTGCGCCTGCAGCCCCGCGACCGTGGCCGCGGACTCAGACCGGACCGCCCGCAGTTGGCTACGCGCCTGAGCCGTCTCCCGCTCCAGCCGTCCTAGTTCGGCGCGCAGCGCTGAGCGGCGGCGGGGACGTCGATGCCGTGCGGCGGTGTCGGGCATGGCAGTCAGGGTAGGTCAGCGCGGCCCCCGGCAAGCCCTGCTACCCCCGGCAAGCCTTCCTACAGCAGGCCCTTGCTGCGCAGGTAGTCCTCGGCGACCGTCTTGGGGTCCTTGCGGTCGATGTCGACGGCCTTGTTCAACTCGATCAGCTCGTCGGTCGTCAACGCCGCGGAGACGCCGTTCAACGCATCCACCAGCGGCGCTTGGCTTCCCAGGTCACCGGAAACCACCGGGATGATGTTGTCGACGGTCTGCAGCTTCTTGTCGTCGTCCAGTACCTGCAGCCCCAGCGCCGAGACTCCCCCGTCGGAGGAGAACACCAGGCCAACGTCGATACTGCCCTGCTGCAGGGCCTTCTTGGTCAGCGGGCCGCCGGTGTCCAGCGACTTGAAACCGGCAAACTTCATGCCGTACGTGTTCTCCAGACCCTGCTGGCAGAACGGCCGGGTCGGGCACTCCGGCGGGCCACCGAGGGTGACGTCGTTCGACTTCGAATAGGCCGCCAGATCCGACAACGTGGTCAGATTGTTCTTGGTGGCGAACTCCTGGGTGACCGCAAACGCGTTCTGGTCAGCAGCCGGTGACGCTTCTAGCACTGTCAGATTCAGGGGTTCGGCCAGTGACCGCAGCGCCGTCACGGTGGCATCCAGGTCACCGGAGGCCATGGGCTTGGCCTGCGGACCGTTGGCCGCCTTGTTCAGAAACTCGGTCAAGGTGCCGACGTACTCGGGCGCCACCTGCACCTCGCCCTTCTGCAGCGCGGGCTGGACGACCTCGCGGGTGGTGAGTTCCTTGACGTCGGCGTTATATCCGGCCTTGTCGAGGACCGCCGCATACATCGACGCAATGATCTTGCTCTCGCCGAAGTTGAACGCCGCGATGGTCACGTCGCCGCTGCCCATCGCGGTGCTCTCCGACGGGCTGCTCGACGCCGCGGTCGTCTCAGTGGCGCTGGTCGCCGGGGTTGTGTCGCTTCCGCTGGACGACCCGCAACCGGTCAGAGCCAGGGCAAACGCCGCCAACGCCACCACCGGGAAGAGCCGGGACGCGCGTGATCGCGACAGATTCATGTTCGGTCCCGCCTTCTGTGTCCCGTGCGCTGGAAGCACACGCGTGTCTGGCGCGGGACCGAAGTGCCCCGCAGATGGCCTAGAACACCACGGCATACGTAACAGCGCAATCCGCCATTCCCGGATCGTGACGCAGCGCACTCATCGGCCGGACGACCTGACAACCCCCCGGGAACTGTCACAGCAGCGTTGGGACACTGGTCAATCGCAGCGGCGGTGGGGTGACCCAGCGCTGCACGACTGCCAGGACGAGCTCGGTGACAACGCTGAGCAACGCGACGAGCACGACGCCGGCCAGCAGCAGGGTGGTGTCCTGACGCCCGAAACCGTCCACGACGTAGCGGCCGAGTCCGCCACCACCGACCAAGGCGGCGAGCGTCGCGGTGGCAACAACCTGGACCACCGCGGTACGTGCCCCGGCGGCGAGCAGCGGGACGGCCATCGGAAACTCGACGCGCCGCAGCACCTGCCCGCCGGTCATGCCCATCCCGCGCGCGGCGTCCAGGCTGTCGGGGTCCACGTCGCGGATGCCGACGTAGGTGTTGGTCAGCAACGGCGGGATGGCGAAGACGGCCAGCGCGACGATCGCGGCGGTGTTGCTGACACCGATGCTGTCCCAGGACGCCAGGATGACCAGCACGGCAAACACCGGGACCGCCCGACCGAGGTTGCCCAGCGTGGTGATCAGGCCGCCGAAGCGGCGCAGATGTCCGGTGATCACACCCGTTGGAATCGCGATCACGGCGGCCGCGAGCAGGGCGTACGCGCTGATCTGCAGATGCTCCAGGAGCCGGGCCGGGACGCCTTCGGCCCCGGACCAGTTGTCCGGATCGGTGAACCACGCAATCAGACCGCTCAAGAGGATCACCCAACCGTCGCACGGGCCCGGGCCCAGGGGGTAAGCACCCGTTCCAGGCCCAGCAGGGCCACCTCGAAGGCCACCGCGAGAACGACACACGCCAACGTCGCCGTCATGATCTTGGCGTGGTAGAAGTTGTCGACGAACCCCCCGAGGATCATGGTGCCGAAGCCGCCGTGGCCGACCAGCGCACCGATGGTGACCAGACCGACGGTGGACACCGTCGCCAACCGCACCCCCGCCAGGATCGAGGGCAGCGCAAGCGGCACCTCGACCCGCCAGAGCAACCGGTTGCGGCCGTACCCCATCCCGACGGCGGCATCGACCACATCGACGGGCACCCCGGCGAGGCCGACCAGCATGTTGCGCAGCACGATCAGCAGCGCGTACACCGCCAGGGCGACGATCACCGTCACCGGCGACAGGCCGAAGACCGGCCACAGGACGGTGATCAGCGCGAGCGACGGGATCGTATAGAGGATCCCGGAGACCCCGAGCACTGCCGGCTCCAGCCGCCGGTAGCGTCGCACCAGGACCGTCACCGGCAGCGCCACCAGGATCGCCAGCAGCACCGACGCGATCGTGATCACGATGTGCTCACGGCCAGCGGTCAGGAGTTCGCCGGTGTGCTCGCGCACATAGGTGAGGTCGAACCAGGGGTTCGGCGGCGGCTCGTAGCCGTCCAGAGCCCGCACACCGATCGCGAGGAGCACGGGTGGACGCTACCCCGCAGGCGATGATCCGCCTGGACGGAGTGCGCAAGGAGTATCCCGACGGCACCGTCGCGGTGCACGAGTTGTCCCTGACGGTCGGCGTCGGCGAGATCTGTGTCCTGGTCGGGCCGTCCGGCTGCGGCAAGACGACCACCATGCGGATGATCAACAGGCTGGTGGAGCCCAGCGCCGGCGTCATCGAGATCGACGGGCAGGACATCACCGCGGTCGACCGGGTCGAGTTGCGGCGGCGGATCGGGTACGTGATCCAACAAGTCGGCCTGTTTCCGCACCAGACGGTCCGCAAGAACGTGGCGACCGTCTGCGACCTGCTGGGCTGGGACAAGCGGCGTACCCGCGACCGGGTCGACGAGTTGCTCAGCCTGGTCGGCCTGGAACCAGCGAAATACGGTGACCGCTACCCGCATCAGCTGTCCGGCGGCCAGCGCCAGCGGGTCGGCGTCGCCCGCGCGTTGGCCGCCGATCCGCCGGTGCTGCTGATGGACGAGCCGTTCGGCGCGGTCGACCCGATCGCCCGCGACCGGTTGCAGGCGGAGTTCCTGAAACTGCAGGAGCAGGTCCACAAGACCGTCGTGTTCGTCACTCACGACATCGACGAGGCGGTCCGCCTCGGCGACCGCATCGCGGTGATGCGCCAGGGCGGCTGGCTGGAGCAGTACGCCGCCCCCGCGGTCATCCTGGGTGCGCCCGCGACGGACTTCGTGGCCGGCTTCGTGGGCAGTGACCGTACGGTCAAGCGGCTGGCCGTCACCCCGGTTGCGGCCGACGCCCTCGATCCGCTGGACGACGATGCCGCGACGCTGCCCCGGGTGCCAGATGACGCCACCCTGCGCGATGCGCTGGCAGCTTTGCTGGAGTCCCCCGACGGGCGCGCGGTCGTGATGGACGAGGACGGCGCCGACGGGGTGCTGAGCCTGGACGGCCTACGCCGGATCATGGCTCGCCCGCCGGTCTGAGTGTGCTGCGCCTGCCTCAGCCGTGCTCGCGCAGATAGGTGCTGAAACGGGCCCGGAACAGCGGTTCGAGCTCGCCGACCGACTCGTGACCGAAGGCCTCCCGCGCGGCGCGCACCGTCTCGATGATGCTGCCCCCGATCTCCCCGAGCGACCCGCCCTCGTCGGCGACGGCGGTCATCCCCTGGGTGTGCCGGAACAGGTTCAGGAAGAAGCTGAGGTCGTGCCGGGACTCGGCCAGATGGAACGCCCGCTCCCGCAGTTCCTCGTACGGGAGATCCTCGAAGACTTCCTGCTCGCTCATGGCCGTGAGCCTAGCCGCGGGCGTCTCAGGTCACGCCGGGCTCAGTCGCACGCGCCTCCGCCCGCCGGGTCTGGGCCGGCCAGGTGTTGTCGTCGATGTCGTCGACGAGATCCCGTGAGGTGCCCAGGGAGGTCGCCGCGTCCGGGTCCTCGGGGAGTCGGCACATCCGTTCGATCCACAAGGCGATGACCACCAGGCCGACAGCGCCCACCGCGCTGAGGACCGAAGCCCAGACCCGCTGCTGGCCCGCCTCGGTGCCGTACGCCGGCACCAGGCCCACCGCAGCACCGAGATAGAACCCGGCCACCAGCGACCCGGTCCGGGACGCGGCCATCGCCAGGGCGGCGGTCCGGGCGGCCATTAGGGGGTCCATGGGCCGCGCGTCCGGCTTGCGCTGCAGCCGCGGCCGGGCCAGCGCCCCCCACATGAACAGCGCGATCGCGAACACCCACAGGGCGACGGGAGCGGTCCACGGCACGGGCAGTTGACGGTTTGCGGCTGCGTCGATGATCTGAACCAGACCCCAGCCGCCCACAGCGGCGACCGCGGCCCACACCAGCAGCACACGAACGCGGGTGGGGGTCATCACTCCACCTTACGAGGCTGCTCGACGCCGCCATGAGACATCCAGCCGGGATCAGACATCCGGCCGCCCGTTGGCAACCGCAGCTCCAGGTCGTCGCGCCGACGACAGGCAGGCCGCCCGGCCGGCCCTGCGGAGTCGTCGGCAGGATCACGAACAAGGTCGCCACCGCGGTGGTCACGTGAGTCGTCAACGAGGTCGCCAACAAGTGCGGCGGCGAGCGTACGAACCGGGCCGTGCCCGGGCAGGTACGCCGTCGGATCGGCTTCGGCCCAGGGGATGAGGACGAACCCGCGGGAGTGCGCCCGCGGATGCGGCAGCGTCAACGCCGGCTCGTCGCAGACCAGGTCCCCCACCGCCAGCACGTCGACATCCAGCGTCCGAGGCCCCCAGCGGACTGCCCGTTCACGCTGCCACGCCCGCTCGGCGCGCTGGGCGGCCGCCAGCAACTCGCCCGGATCCAACTCGGACTGAACGACGAGGACCGCGTTGAGATAGTCAGGCTGCTCCGGACCGCCGACCGGAGTCGTCTCGTACACCCCGGACACCGCCACCGCCTCGATCCCGGGCGTCGCGCACAGCAACGCGACCGCACCCTGCAAGGCTGCAGCCGGGTCGCCCACGTTGGCGCCCAGCCCGAAGGCGGCCCGTCGCGGGCTGACGGCGGCCGGCTGCGGGGTGGGCGATGGGACCGAGGGCGCCGTCACAGCAGGTCCTGGTCCGTTGCCGGGCGCAGGCGGCGCATCGTCCCGGGTCCGTCGGATCGAGACGATCAGGTCGGTGAACGGCACCGGAACCGGCGCCTGCGGCTTGTGGACCCGCACCTGAACCCACGCGACCAGCCGGTGCGTCAGGCAGCCGTCGGCGATGCGCTGGGCCAGTGTCTCGATCAGGTCGACCGGCGGGCCCTCGATCACCGCGACCACGTCCTGGGCCAGCGTCCCGTAGTCGACCGTCATCGACAGGTCGTCCCCGGCGGCAGCCGTCCGGGTGTCCAGTCCGATGACCACATCCACGACGAACTCCTGCCCATCGCGCCGCTCGTGCGCGAAGACGCCGTGATGGCCCCGCCCCCGTAGCCCGACCAATTCGATACGGTCCGCCGGCTCGTTCACCCCCCCACCCCGACCGACTCCGCTCGTCCCGGCGAGGAATCCGCAGCAGCCGCGCTGCCCCGTCGCCAGGCGGCGGCCACCCGTACGGCATCAGCAGTTCCGCGTACGTCGTGCACGCGTACGCACCACGCGCCCGCACCGGCGGCCAGCGCCGAGATCGCGTCGGTGGCCTGGTCTCGGTCGGTCACCGGCCGCGGGCCGTCGCTGTCAGCCAGTAGCGCGCCGAGGAACCGTTTGCGGGATGCGCCCAGGAGCAGCGGACGGCCCAGCGCGACGAAAACATCCAATCGCTGCAGCAGGGCCCAGTTGTGCTCCACGGTCTTGGCGAACCCCAGGCCAGGGTCGAGCACGATCCGGTCGACATCGACGCCCGCCGCGACGGTGGCGGCCAGCCGCTGCTCCAACTCCGCGGCCACATCGCGGACCACGTCGTCGTAGTGCGCGAGGTCTGCCATGGTCGCCGCGGTGCCCCGCCAGTGCATAAGGACGTACGGAACCTGGAGACTCGCCAGCACATCGGCCATCGCCGGGTCGCCCAGCCCGCCGCTCACGTCGTTGATCAGGCACGCCCCGGCCGCCACGGCGGCTTCAGCGACCGCGGCGCGCATCGTGTCGATGCTGACCGGCACCCCGGCCTCGACCAGGCCGGTCACGACCGAAAGGACCCGGCGCAGTTCCTCCGCCACCGGCACCCGGGTGGCGCCGGGCCGGGTGGACTCACCGCCCACATCGACCAGGTCAGCACCGTGCCGGTGCAGCGCGATCCCGTGCGCGACGGCCACCTCGCCGTCCAGCCAGCGGCCGCCATCGGAGAACGAGTCGGGGGTGACATTGAGGATGCCCATCACCAGGGCCCGATCCAGCTTGCCGAGGGACGCGGGCAGTCCACGCGGGTGACACGTGGTCATCGAAGGCCCATCAGCGGCCGTACATCAGCGACATCGCTTCGGCCCGGGTGGCCGGATCCCGCAATTGGCCGCGGACGGCGCTGGTCACGGTGCGCGCCCCGGGCTTGCGGACACCGCGCATGCTCATGCACAGGTGTTCGCACTCGAGGACAACGATGACCCCGCGCGGCTCCAGGATCCGGACCAGCGCATCGGCGACCTGGCTGGTCAGCCGCTCCTGGACTTGTGGGCGCTTGGCGAAGACGTCGACCAGCCGGGCCAGTTTGGACAGCCCGGTGATCCTCCCCGACGCATCCGGTATGTACCCCACGTGCGCCACCCCGTGGAACGGGACCAAGTGGTGCTCGCAGGTGGAATAGACCTCGATGTCGCGAACCAGCACGAGCTCGTCATGCCCGAGGTCGAACGTGGTTGTGAGCACGTCGTCGGGGCTCATCCGCAGCCCGGCGAACGTCTCGGCATAGGCGCGGGCAACCCGGGCGGGGGTCTCGCGCAGGCCGTCGCGGTCGGGGTCCTCCCCGACCGCGATCAGCAGCTCGCGGACGGCTCGTTCGGCCCGGGCCTGGTCGTAGGGCCGCTGCGACCAGGCCTGCGGGATCGTTACCGGATCGATCGCCACGCGACGATCACTCCTGCGGCGGGACCGGGTCGGGCAGCGGGAACACCGGCCCGCTCGGCGGCGACGGGAACACCGGCCCGCTCGGGGGCTGCGCCGGGACCGCGCCGACGGGGGAACCCTGATGACTGCCGCCATTGAGCGCCCCGTGCGCGGAGCCGTTGGCGCCGGTCAGAGCGGCCGTGCCGGCGAGTTCTTTCGGGCTGGTGACCGGACCACGGTCGGAGGGCCGACGGCGAGCTGACCCGGTCCAGGCGGGGCGTCGTTCGCGCAACTTCAACTCGGCGAAGATGCGCTGGATGTCGTCCTTGGCGAGCGTCTCCTTGTCGAGCAGTTCCAGCACGAGGGCGTCCAGCACGTCGCGGTTCTCGACCAGCGCGTCGTACGCCTCCTGGTGCGCCGCCTCCACGAACTTGCGTACCTCCTCATCGATCGCCGCCGCGATCTCCTCGGAGTAGTCGCGACCATGCCCCATGTCGCGGCCGAGGAAGACCTCCCCGCCCTGATCCTGGCCGTAGCGGATCGCACCGAGACGTTCGGTCATGCCGTACTGGGTGACCATCGCCCGTGCCACTGCGGTCGCCTTCTCGATGTCGTTCGACGCCCCCGTGGTGGGGTCGTGAAACACCATCTCCTCGGCCGCTCGACCACCGAGCATGTATGCCAGCTGGTTGAGCATCTCGCTGCGCGTGGTGCTGTATTTGTCCTGATCCGGCAGCACCATCGTGTAACCGAGAGCGCGACCCCGGGGCAGAATCGTGATCTTGTGTACGGGGTCGCCGCCCGGCAACGCCGCCGCCACCAAGGCATGGCCTCCCTCGTGGTAGGCCGTGATCTTCTTCTCCCGCTCGTCCATCACCCGGGTGCGCTTTTGCGGCCCGGCGATGACCCGATCGATGGCCTCGTCCAGGGCGCGATCGTCGACCAGTTGGGCGCCGGACCGCGCGGTCAGCAGCGCGGCCTCGTTGAGCACGTTGGCCAGGTCGGCGCCGGTGAATCCCGGGGTCCGCTTGGCCACCGCCCGCAGGTCCACGCCGTCGGCCAACGGCTTGCCGCGCGCATGCACCGACAGGATCGCCTCGCGGCCGTTCAGGTCGGGGGACTCCACCGCGATCTGCCGGTCGAATCGGCCCGGCCGCAGCAGCGCGGGGTCAAGGATGTCCGGCCGGTTCGTGGCCGCGATCAGGATGACGCCCCCCGTGACGTCGAAGCCGTCCATCTCGACCAGCAACTGGTTCAGGGTCTGCTCGCGCTCGTCGTGCCCACCGCCGAGCCCGGCGCCGCGGTGGCGACCCACCGCGTCGATCTCGTCGACGAAAACGATCGCCGGGGCGTTGGCCTTGGCCTGTTCGAACAGATCGCGGACACGGCTGGCGCCCACGCCGACGAACATCTCCACGAAGTCGGAGCCGGAGATGGAGTAGAACGGCACCCCCGCCTCACCGGCGACCGCGCGTGCGAGCAGGGTCTTGCCGGTGCCGGGTGGCCCGTACAGCAGGACGCCTTTGGGGATCTTGGCTCCCACCGCCTGGAACTTGGCGGGCTCCTCCAGGAACTCCTTGATCTCCTGCAGTTCCTCCACGGCCTCATTGGCACCGGCCACGTCGGCGAATGTGGTCTTGGGCATGTCCTTGGACACGACCTTGGCCTTGGACTTGCCGAAATTCATGACCCGCGAGCCGCCGCCCTGCATCCGGCTCATGAAGAAGAAGAGCAGACCCAGGATCAAGACGATGGGCAGGAATGAGACCAGCAGCGTGACGAGCAGTGAATCCTGCGGGTTGGTCACGTTGTAACTGGTGATCTGCTCGGCATCGAGCTTGGACTGCAGCAGTTCCTGCAGCTTCACACCCTGGCCGTCGATGTACTGCGTGGTCTCCTTGCTGCCGTCCTTGAGCGTGAGGTCCAGCCGCTGCTCGCGGTTGTCCAGCAATGCCGTCTCGACCTGATTCGCGTTGATCGTTGCCACCGCGGCACCGGTGTCGACCCGCTTCGGGCCGGACAGATCGGACACCACACTGGTGCCAATGATGACCAGCACCACGGCCAGGACGATCCAGAAGATCGGCCCACGGAGGATTCGCCTGATATCCATTGAACGCGGGGCGCCGGGCGCCCCGTCCTCCTCATCGGTGTCGGTACTGTCGTATCGGTGTCGGTACTGCTGCTATTGGTATAGGTACTGCGTAGTCAGCCGGAAGTCAGTCGATGGCGCCAGCCGCCGTCCGGCCGGCCCCGGCTCAGCCGGTCACCAGCGCTTCGACGGTACACGCCGGGCGCCACCCGCGCCGGTGCGAGCGGGTGCCTGCGGGCGGGTGCCTGCGAGGTAGTGCTCTGGGGAAACGATCGCGAGGCCTCCCGTGTTCCCGCCGACACCGCGTCGGGCAGTGCCGCTGGACGGGTACGCGCCTACCGCTGGCTCAGCCCCCGACTCAGCCGCGCCTCAACCGCCATAGACGTGCGGGGCCAGGGTGCCGACGACCTTGAGGTTGCGGTAGCGCTCGGCGTAGTCCAGGCCGTAGCCGACCACGAACTCGTTGGGGATGTCGAAGCCGACATACCGCGGCGAGATGTCAACCTTCACCGCCTCCGGCTTACGCAGCAACGTGCAGACCTCAACCGATGCCGGACCGCGCGACCCGAGGTTGCGCAGCAGCCAATTCAGCGTCAGACCGGAGTCGAGGATGTCTTCCACGACCAGGACGTCCAGGCCGGCGATGTCCCGGTCGAGGTCCTTCAGGATGCGCACGACGCCGCTGCTCTTGGTCCCCGAGCCGTAGGACGAGACCGCCATCCAGTCCATCTCGACCGGCATGTGCATCGCCCGCGCGAGGTCGGCCATGACCATGACGGCGCCCTTGAGGACCCCGACGAGCAGCAGCGGCCGGCCCGCGTAGTCGGCCTCGATCTGGTCGGACAGTTCACGGATACGAGCGCCGATGGCGTTTTCGTCGAGCAGCACCCGCTCGAGATCGGCGCCAAGGTCACTGGCCTCCACTGGGACCCTCCGAGTTCGGTGCGCCGGCTCGACGCACGAGTTGCGTTGGTACGGAAGCGGTGCGAAAGACGTCAGGCCACATTCGAGGCGGCTCGGGCTCAGCCGCTGCTAACAGGGCGATCCGGTCGGTGCTCACGAAGCACCGTCAGCCTCCCATACGCGCGGTGCGCGGTAACGCCCGCGGGCAGCCGGATCGGGCCCTGCCCGTGCCAGTTGGCGACAAGCGCGTCCGTCGCCACCAGGTGTACCGCCGTCAGCGCCGCGTGCGACCCAGTGGCAGCCACGGCTAGCCGGTAGATACGCCTGCGTACCGCCGCCGGCAGCCCGCCCACGGACGCGACGTCCAAATCGACCTGACCGTCGCCATGGTCAGCAGTCCTACCGGCCGTCGTTGTCGTATTGGTGGGGTCGAAAACACCATCAACGGGCGGTACGCACGTGGCAGCGGCGAACGCGTCCGCAGCCCACTCGTCCAACGCAGCGGCATCGTCGGCGAGCAGTCCGGCCGTACGGGCCAGCGCGTCCGCCACCCCGGGTCCAAGATCCCGTTCGAGGACGGGGAGTACGTCGTGCCGCACCCGTACGCGGGCGTAGCGGCGGTCGTCGTTGTGCGGGTCGTCCCACACCGGCAGGCCGAGGGCAGCAGCGGCACTGCGTACCGTGTCCCGCGACAGGCCCAGCAGCGGGCGCAGCCAGCGGCCGGAGTCGGCGGGCATCCCGGCCAGGGATCGCGTCCCCGACCCACGGGCCAGGCCGAGCAGGACCGTCTCCGCCTGATCGTCGCGAGTGTGCCCCAGCAGCACCCGGGTGGCACCGACCTCGTCGGCAACCTCGTTGAGCGCCGCCAGCCGGGCCGTCCGGGCAGCCGCCTCCGGTCCCCCGGAGCCGGCGACCGTGACGGCGACGACGAGCACCGGATCGAGCCCGAGTGATCGGCAGGCCGTGGCTGTCCGATCGGCGACGTCACCCGAACCGAACTGCAGGCGGTGGTCCACGACGACGGCCCCGGCGCGCAGCCCGAGCAGCGGCGCCTCCCGAGCCGTCGCGGCGGCCAGCGCCACGGAATCGGCACCCCCTGAGCAGGCGACCAGGACAATCAGTGGCTCAGCTGCATCACGCGGGGCGCCCAGCGCAGCGAGCGCCCGGCGGACGGCAACGCGTACCGCCAGCACCTCAGGCGGCTGCCATGTCGTACGGGCAGTGCCGGCACCAGGGCTCACGACGGTCACTGTGCCCGATGCTGTGTCAACCGTGAACGCGGGCGACCCAGGCGGCCGGGTCGGTGATCTCCGCCCGGGTCGGCAGGGTCTGCGGCGATTCCCATACCCGGTTGAAGCCGTCCCGGCCGACCTGGTCGGTGACGCCCCGGACGAACGCGGCGCCGTCGGAGTACTGCCGCAGCTTCGCGTCCAGGCCGAGCAGGCGGCGGGCCAGGCCGTCCACAGCGCTGGGCTCGGCGCGGCGCCGCTCAAAGCGTTCCCGGATGGTGGCGACCGTGGGGATCACCCGCGGACCGACGTCGTCCATGACGTGGTCGGCGTGCCCCTCCAACAAGGACATCAGGCCGGTGAGCCGGTCGAACACCGCCCGCTGCGCCGGGGTCTGCACCGATTCGATCAGGCTGGCGTCGGGATCGCCGCGCAGCACCCGGATCAGCGTGAAGACCATCGCGGCGGCCCGTTTGACGGCGTCCCCAGCACCGGTGTCGGCGGCGTCCAGGAACTCGTGCACCTGGCCGGTGAAATAGTCCGCGAGCCAGGGGACCGCGCCGAATTGCACCCGGTGGGTCTCTTCGTGCATGCAGACCCAGAGCCGGAAATCCCTCGGTACGACATCCAGCTGACGCTCGACGGTCACGATATTGGGCGCCACCAGCAGCAGCCGTCGTGGCTGACCGGGCGGGGTGAACACCTCGAACTGGCCGAGCACCTTGCCGGACAGCCAGGCCAGCACGCCCCCGAGCTGCAACGCAGTCGCGCGGCTCCCCACGGCCGCGACGGCGGGATTCGTGCTGCCTTGCTTGTCCTCCAGTCGCTCCACGAGTGGGGAGAGCACCACAGCGAACCCGGCGACGTTGGAGCGGATCCACTCCGACCGGTCCACCACCACGGTCGTCGGCGCATCGGGGGCGACCGAGTCACCCCCGGCCGCGCTGCTCGGGTCGGCCACCAGGCCGGTGGCCTCCCGTACGTGCCCGACCGCTTGGTCAGCGAGATCCCGCAGCTCGCGTACGACGGCACGCGCCTGCTCGGCGGGCATGTCGGGTCCGCCGGGCGCCAGCCGGACACCCATCGCCGTCGCCAGCCCGAAGTCCACAACATCTGCCATGCCATCGACCCTACGTTGGCTGTTCCCGACCGCCACCCAGCCGTACGGCAGCATCCCGTCAGCGGCAGCCGCAGCCAGCGATCTTCGCGGCGGTCCGGTCCAGCACCTCACGGGCGCCCGGAATCGAGGTAATTCGGTCGGCCAGCACGGCAAAGGAAACCAAGCGACCGTCGACCGTCCGGGTGAACCCGGCCAGGGCCGACACACCGGTCAGGGTTCCCGTCTTGGCCCGTACCACCCCCGCGCCCGCCCGGGTCGCGAGCCCGGTGAACCGGTCGGCGAGGGTTCCGGTGAAGCCGGCCACCGGTAGGCCGGTGAGCATCGGCCAGGCGTACGGGGCCTTGCCGGCGACAACGGCCGCCAGGGTGCGGGTGAGGGTGGTGGCCGCGACGGCGTCCTGCCGGGAGAGCCCGCTGCCGTCCACCAGCCGAAGCCCCGCGGTCGGAACACCCAGCTGGCTCAGCACCTTCGCGATGGCGGCCGCGCCACCGGTGAACGAGCCACCGCCGCCCAGCTTCGCTCCCGCGAGCCGGTTCAGCGCTTCGGCCAGGTCGTTGTCGGACTCGGTCAGGGTGCGCTCGACCAGGTCGGCCACCGTGGGCGAATAGACCGCGGCCACCGGCTTGGCATCGGCGGGGGCGACGCCCTCGGACACCCCGGATACGGTGATCCCGTTGCTGCGCAGGGCATCGGCGAAGACCTGCCCGGCTCGCGCGACCGGGTCGGCGACCCGGGACTTCCCGTCGGCCGACGCCCGGCCGGAGTCCACCGTCAGCGCGACCACGGGCGAGGCGATGCCGAGCGCGGGGTAGGACGACGCCCAGCCCGGCGCCAGCCGCGGCCCGCTGAACAGCGACGCGTCCAGGATCACCCGTACGGACGTGGTCTGCTGCTTGACCAGGGCGGCGGCGGTGCGCCGGGCGAGTTCGGGCAACGACGCGACGGCTTCAGGCCCGGAGCCGGTCCGCGCCCGAGAGGACAGAGTCGTGTCACCCGCCCCGACCAGCACGATCTCCCCCGGCGCGCTGGCAACCGTCCGGGTCGCCAACCGAGCGTTCGGGCCGAGCGCCCGCAGCGCCGCCACCGTGGTGAGGATCTTCAGGGTGGAGGCGGGGGTCGCCGGGGTTGCACCCGCGTCGTCGAGCAACGCCGTGCCCGTCGCGATGTCCAGCACGCTGGTCGACGTCCTCGACCCCAACGCCGCATCGGACAGCAGCGGTTTCAGGGCGGTCGCCAGCCCGGCAGTGGTGGGTACGGGTGCCCGGGACCCGGCAACCGCTGTGGGCGGCAGGACATTCGCGGGCGGCGCTGGCGCTGGTGCGGTAAGCGCAGCGGGCACCGCGATGGCCGGGGCAACTCCGATCGAAGCGGGGACCCCGCTCGCAGCCCCGGTGCTCGCATATCCGAGCGTCGCAACCAGCACGGCGGCGACCCCCGACGCACGGCCCAACCGCTGCACTGCACCTCCCCGCGCCGCTCCCGTACCGCCGAGCGGCCATCATCGGTCACGACCTGGGCGTTCCGGTATTCCAGGCCGCTGGCAGCCGATCCTCCCCCGCTCGGCGTGCCCGACGGCCGGCCGAGACGATGTGACCCGGCGGGTGCGGGAGACTGTGCGCCACGCCCGTCCCGACGCCGTGTCCGAGGAGTCCCCGTGGAGCCGCTGCAATTCGATGTGACCGTCGAGATCCCCGCCGGAAGCCGCAACAAGTATGAGGTGGACCACCACACCGGTCGGATCAGGCTGGACCGGATGCTGTTCACGTCCACGCGCTACCCGCACGACTACGGGTTCATCGACGACACTCTCGGCTTGGACAGCGACCCGCTGGACGCTCTGGTCATCCTGGAGGAGCCGACGTTCCCCGGGTGCGTCATCCGCTGCCGGGCGATCGGGATGTTCCGCATGACCGACGAGGCGGGTGGGGACGATAAGGTCCTGTGCGTGCCGGTGGCCGATCCCCGGATCGAGCATCTGCGCGACATCCACCATGTCTCGGAGTTCGACCGCCTGGAGATCCAGCACTTCTTCGGCGTCTACAAGGACCTCGAACCCGGCAAGTCGGTCGAGGGTGCGGAATGGGTGGGCCGCACCGAGGCCGAGGCGGAGGTCCGCGCGTCGTTCGAGCGCAAGCGGGCCCAGGACGACGTCGAGATCGTCCGCCACTGAGGAAGGCGCAACGCGACCGGCGCCGCCGGGGCCTGCTCCGGCCGGGTGACGGCGCCGGTCGCGTCCAACTCGACGTCAGATGAACAGCAACTGCGCGCCGGTGGTGAGTTCGATGAAGTCCGCTGCGCTGATGATGCCCTCGACCCCCTCGAACAGGTCGTTCTCGGTCATTTTCATCATGTCCGCGGATAGCCGACAGGCCCAGAGATGACCCCCGGCGTCAACGATCTGCTGCAGGAAATCCGGCACCTCTGGCACACCGAGATCGGCGATCTGCTTCTTCATCATCGAGGTCGCCATGGCCTGCATGCCCGGTAGGCCGCCGACGAGCTGCGGGACCCGGACGCCGCCGAGCTGCTCCATGTGCATGGCGGTATTGCCTACGGGGGTAAATTTCAGGTCCCGCATCCGCGACTTAGCGATCATGTCCAAGCCCCAGAAGGTGAAGAAGAGGTGCAGTTCGACGCCCTCCCCCAGAGCCGCATTGCCCATGATCAACCCTGGGTAGGCCATGTCCAGGTTGCCCTTTGAGCAGATGATGGCCAGTTTGCGCTCGTCGTCGTCGTCGCCGAACGACGGGATGATGGCTTGCGATTTCTCGCTCATGCGAGTTCTCCTCGGTTGTTGCGGACGTTCGGCAGGCTGCCTCGAGCGGGTTCAGACGCACCCACGCGGCTTCGGCAAACCCGCGATGTACGCCATCTTCTTGGCGGGCTTCTTCGGGAACAGCGCGAACTGCTGTTTCGTCGGGACGCCGCCGACGGCCTGGACGCGGCGCGTCGTGGCCGTTTCTCCCTGCACCGCGAAGTCCTCGCGCAGGAAGTGGATGACCTTCCAATGCTCGTCCGCCAACTCGATGGCGATGTTGGCGGCGAGCACCTTGGCGAGGTCTTCGTCCCACTCGGAGAACTCGGTCAGGAAACCTTCCGCGTCGACGTGGACGTCGCGACCGTTGATCGTGGTGACGGGCATGTCGGACAACTCCCTTGCATTGGAGAGAACGAGCGAAATGGATGGAGCCGCGTCACGGCCGGAATCCGAGTTGACGGACGACCTGAAGCGCCCGGCCCAGGCCACGCCGGGTCGCCGGATCACGGACCTGGCCGGCGAGCGCGAGCAGCGAGGGCGGCGCTTCGGGCGCATCGGCTGCCAGCGGCACCAGGAGTTGGCCCACCAGCGTCAGGACACGTTCGTCGGCCAGCGCCCGCAGCAGGGCGACGACTCGGGGGGCGGCGGCGATCGCCGCGGCGGCGTCGTCCTCGCAGTACTCGGCGACCACGGCCTCGGCTAATTGCCGGACGCCGCGGGCGGCGCTGAACCAGCCGGTCCGCTCCGCCTCGGCGAGCACCTCCGAGACCTTCGCCACACCGGCTCCGCTGATCGACGTGACCTCTTCGATCAACTCCGCCAGGCTGTCCAGGGTGACTAGCATCGCCTCCAGCTTGGGTAGTGATCGGGCGGCGGTACGCAAGAATCGGACCGCGTCGTCCACCGTGACGTCATCGGCCAGGTCGCCCAACTCCCGGCTGGCCACGTCGAAGGCGTCGCGGGTGACCGGCACGAGGGTGTGAGCCAGTTCCTGCCACTTCTCCTTCTCCTGGCGCTGGCAGCGCAGCTCGGCCGAGATCTCGTCGATCTGAGCCGACATCCGGGCCAGCTGGTCGCTCACCGGTTCGGTCGCGGCCATCGCGGTCACGACAGGTCCTCGGTCTGCTTGCCAGCCATCGACATCAGCGCCGGCAGCGGCAGCTCCTTGCCAGGCAGCAGAATGTTCCAGTACATCCAACGGAACATCACTTTGCCCCAGTGATTCATCTCGGTCTCCTTCAGCAGGCTGAAGGGGCCGATCCCGGGCAACGGGTACTTGCCGGGCAACGGTTCGGTTTCGTAGTTGAAGTCGATCAGCAGACCCTTGCCGTGACCCGTCTCGATGAAGCAGTTGGCGTGGCCATCGAAGCGCTCGGTCATGTGAAGTCCGGCGATGTGCCGCATGAAGTTGGCGCCGAAGAGATCCATCGCGAAGTGGGCCACTGAGCCGGCCTTGGATGCCGGGATGTTGGAGGCGTCCCCGACGGCGAAGATGTTGTCGTACTGGGTGGACAGCAGGGTTTCCTTGTCCACCGGCACGTAGTTCAGCTCGTCGCCGAGACCGGACTTGGCAATGTAGTCAGCTCCCATGTTGACCGGCACCGTGACCAACATGTCGTAGGCGATCTCGCGCTCGTCGTAGGACACGATGCTCTTCGCCTGCGGGTCGATGCTCTCCACCATGAAGTCCGACTCCAGCGTGATGCCGCGTTCGGTGAGCATGCTGCCGAGGTACTTCGAGGACACCGGCTTGGTGAACGCGCCGGGCAGCGGCGTCACGTATGTCATCTCAACCTTGTCACGCATCCCCTGCTCGGCGAAGAAGGCGTCGGCGAGGAACGTGAACTCCAGCGGGGCGACCGGACATTTGATCGGCATCTCCGCAATGTGCACCACCAGTTTGCCGCCGGGCCAGGTCTTGAGCGACTCGGCCAGCCGAGTGGCACCCGCGTACGTGTAGAACTCGTGGACGCTGCCGCCCATGTCCTCGGCCATTCCGGGCGTCTCGTCCGGTCGCGGCGTCGTACCGGTCGCGATGATGAGGTAGTCGTAGCCCAGCCTCGTGCCGTCGCCCAGCAGGACGCTGTTCTCCTCGGGGAACACCTGCTCGATCTGCGCCTGGATCAGGTCCACCCCGGATGGGATGAAGCGCTTGCTGGGTTTCTTCACCTCGTCCGGTCGGTAGATCCCGAACGGGATGAAGAGGTAGCCCGGTTGGTAATAGTGGGTGTCGCTGGCGTCGACGACCGTGATCTTCCATTCGTCGCGCGGCAGCATCGGACGCAGTTTGTTCACCGCCATCGTGCCCGCGGTACCGGTGCCGAGGACGAGCAGCCGATTCATGGGTTCTACCTCCGGGTCATGGTCACGCGGGTAAACGGGATGAGGTCCGAGCGCCACCCGCGGGCGCGGACACGGCCCGGGACAGCGCTGCGGCGACAGTGGGCAATGCGTTCAGCACCATTGCCCTGCGTACGGGGTCCAGTTGGTAGAGGTCCGAGGCGGGATCGCCTGCGGGCGCGATCCCGCCGACGAGCACCATGCCGATCAGTTCCCGGCCGACCCGGATGAAGGAGCGGGCGCACTCGAAGCCGAGATGTCCCACCGAGAAGCGGGCCTGCAGGTCGACATCCTCGGCTAGCGCGCGCCACTCGGCCGCGCAGGAGGCGACGACGTCCGGGTCGTCACCGGATGCCACGAAGCGCGGGCACGGGTTGAACACCCGGGTGACCGGGTGAGCGGCCATGTCGGTCACGACCAGCATCACCCCGAGCAGGTCGGCGGCCAGTTCCATGATGATCGAGACCAGGTCGGAGCCCAGGGCCGCTACTGCCTCGAGTGCCGGGGTGGTCGCGCCGCTCGGCGACTCGGTTGTGGCCGGGCTGCCCGTGCGGCCCCAGCGGTCGTCGGACACGGGTACGGGGCCGGTGGCCCGAAGGAGTTCCTGCAGCCGGTCGGCCGGGAACCGCCATTGCCGACCGACCTTGATCGCGGGCAGCCGGCCGTCCGCAGCCATCCGGTACACCGTGGACGCATCGACGGACAGCAGGTCCTGCACCTCCGCGACGGTGAGCGGGGGTGGCTGGGAGCGAGGCACACCTGCAGGTTATGCGGGAGATGTGGGTCTATGCAGGGTCGAATGGCCTGAGCTCACATGATGTGGGCAGTATTCTGCAGTTTGTACCCGGAAGTGCCTACTCCTGCGTGGCCGACCCATGTCGTCACGATGGCAGCGTGCGTCGGGCCGCACGGCACGGCAGGATCGCGCGCATGTCCGATGAGCAGCCCCACCGCGCGGGGGGATCCGCGCCCGGAGCGGGAACCACAGTCGACAACCCACGCCCCCTCGGCCGCCGCGACCTGATCAGCGAGATGCTGCTGGTGCTGGGGGTGTCCGTCGGTGCCAGCGCGCTGCGATCCGGCCTGTCGCTGGTGGACTCGCTGACAGTGGGCCGGCCGCTGTCCCAGCAGTCCCGCTCGCTGGTCATCTCCTACACCCCGGACCGACCCTGGCTGGACCTGGCACACCACCTGGTGGCCATCGGTTTGGCGCTGGTACCGGTCGCCCTGGTCGTCCATCTGCTGGCCCGCAGCGGGGAGGGCCGGCGCGCGATCGGTTTCGACGCCAGCCAACCCGGTCGGGATCTGTTGCGCGGTGCCGTGGTAGCCGCCGTCGTCGGCGGGATCGGGTTGCTGGTCTATATCGGTGCGTACCAAGCGGGTTTCAGCGTACGGATCGCTGCGGTCACCGCCGAGGACCGCTGGTACACCGTTCCGGTGCTGTTGCTCTCCGCCCTGGAGAATGGGGTTCTCGAGGAGGTCATCGTCCTGGGTTATCTGCTGCACCGGCTGGCCCAACTCGGCGTACGGCCCTGGCGCGCGATCGGCATCAGCGCCCTGCTACGCGGCAGTTATCACCTCTATCAGGGCTTCGGGGGGTTCTTCGGAAACCTCGCGATGGGCATTCTGTTCGGCATCCTCTACCGCCGTTGGGGTCGCTGTATGCCCCTGGTGGTCGCGCACACCCTCATCGATGCAGTCGCCTTCGTCGGCTACTTCTACCTGCGCGGCACGGTGTCCTGGCTGCCCTGATCGTCGTGCCGTCAACTCAACGACGCCGGTTCAACACCAGGGACACCGCCCGGGCAAGCTGCGGGCGCAGGGGTAGATCCCACTCCCCCAGATACTCCACGCAGTCGCCACCCAGGCCGAGTTTGAATCGCAGCAGCCCCAGGTGCGGATCGTCGGCGGACAATCCGTCGCCGATGCCGCGCAGGTCGTACGCCGAGGCCCCGGACTCCACCGAGTCGGTCAACATCTGCCACTGCATCGCGTTGCTGGGCCGCAGGTCCCGGCCGGCATCCGAGGAACCCCCGTAGGTGTAGGACACCCGCTGCCCCGTGCGTACCCACCAGGCGGCGGCGTGCGTGATTCCGTTGTGTCGGGCCAGGTAGATCCGCTGCTCCACCCCAGGCTCGTTCTCGTACGCCGTCCACATCCGCTGGTAATAGCTCAGTTCCCGCGGCTGGAAGTTCTCCCGCCGACCGGTCTCGCCCATCAGCCGGTGCAATTCGGGCAGCGCCGAAACACCCGCGCTGGAACTCTGGGCTCTGACCTCCACCCCCAACCGTTGCGCCCGGCGGACGTTGCGGCGCCACGCCTGATCCGTCGCGGCCCAGGCATCCTCCGTACCTCCTGCCATGGAAACCTCGTACCCATACCGAGGCTGAAACCGGCCGCCGAAACCCGCGGCGGGCGCCTCGTACTGCCGCCAGCCGGCCCCCTGGAGACCCGCCCGCAGAGTCTGCGTGGACCCGTGCACGTGGCTCGGTGGGATGTCGCGCAGCCGATCCACACCGCCGGCCGCTATCGCCGCCTTGACAGTAGCTGCCGACCACCGTCGCCAGGCCAGCCGCGGACCGATCGTCACGGACACCGCACCGGCAGCCCTCAGTCGCCTCGCCAGCGTCCCGAGCGCGTCCGCAACCTCGACCCGGGACCAGTCCACGACCGGCCCCTCGGGCAGATAGGCCACCGACCAGCGCGTACGCGGCAGCGGCCGCAGCAACGCCAGCCCAACGCCGACCAGCGCGGCATCATCCGTCGACGAACCCAGCCGTGTCGACCAAGCCGGTCCCGTCGACCAGCCCAGGAACAACGGACGCCACTGGGACCGCACCGACGCCCAGGCCGGCCACTGCTGCCAGGGCGGATCCCCCCCGGCAACCGAATACCGGGCCAGGAACGACCGGACGGCCGCGACCGAGACGACCTCGACGCTCAGCGACACGGTGCGGCAGCCTAGCCACTGCCCACTTTCCACCCCGACTCAGCGGCGTCGACCGACCACTAGATTCATCCGGTGCCCGCGACCGCTGACCCCGACCTGGCGGCCTACCGGACGGCCGTACGGGCCTGCACCGCCGAACTTGCCGAGCAGTTCCCGGCCCCCGACGCATCGGCCCGCGCCGACCGAGCCATTGTCGAATCGGCAATCTCGGCCGGACTCAATGCCGCACCGATCCGGGCCGTCCTGGACCTGGTGCCCGGTGGCGCCGAATCGGTCGCCAGCCAAGCCGCCGACGAATTGCACCTATTCCGTGGCGGACCCGCCTCGAACGCCGCCGACCCGGCGGGCCTGGTCCGGATCCTGTTGCTGCAGCAGATCGACCTGATGTGGTGGGCGGCCCAGTCGGACTTCGGCACCGCCGACGACATCAACGCAGCACAGGAGTTGGGCGACCTGCGGGCGGCCGGGGATCGGTTGCGTTTCCGGTTTAAGACGGCACCGCGGAGTTTCCTCGGCCGTGCTCGGAACTCCGTCGTCCGTCGCATCGCAGCGGGCCACGAACCCGCGACGACCGGGTTGTCGTGTCTGCGCGCTCGTCCAGAAATGGTCGCGCTGCTGGACGACCTGGCCGCTCGGTTTGCCACCGCGGCTCCCGCCGGGACGCCACCGTTGTGGCTGAACAGTCTGACCCGGTCGGTCGCCCATCAGCGGAAACTACGATCGCTCGGCTATTCGGCGCTGCTGCCCAGCGCCCATTGCCGGGGGTGGGCCGCCGATCTCACCATGACCTGGTACGAACGATTCTCCGCGGCCGGGGCGCTGCGGGACGTCCTACTGCGAGCCCAGCAGGACGGCATCATCAATGTCATCGACGAGGGCTCGGCCTGGCACGTCTGCCTGGCCCCACCGGCGCGGGCGGCCTACGCCGGCGCGGCCGTCGCACTCGGTTTCATCGGGCAGCCAGCCGAAGGGTCGTGAACTGCTGATGTGCGGTATTGCGCTGATCGTGGGACCGGATGCCGTCACCCGCGGACCGGAGTTCGAGGTGATGCTGCGGGCGGTCGCCCCCCGCGGGGAGTCCGTTGAGACGCTACGGGAGTCGGGCGCCCTGCTGGGAACCTCCCGATTAAGGATCGTCGATCGGGATCGCGCCCGGCAGCCGTGGCTATCCGCCGACGGCCGATGGGCGTTGTCCTACAACGGCGAGGTGTTCAACCACGCGGAACTGCGTACCGCATTGCGCGCTGCCGGAGTGGCCCAGCGCAGCCTTTCCGACACTGAGGTCGCCCTGTCCGCATTCCTGACGTGGGGCCGGGACGCGCTGCCCCGGATGCGCGGTGAGTTCGCGTTTGCGGCGGTGGAGCGCAGTTCGGGCCGGGTGTTTCTGGCCCGGGACCCGGCCGGGGTGAAGCCGCTCTATTGGGCCCGTCGTGACGGGCTGCTGTTCATCGCCTCGGAGGTGAAAGCGCTCACGGCGCTAGACACCCGCGTGCACGAGGTTCCCCCAGGATACGCAGGCTGGGCCACCCCCGACGGCGATCCCGACCTCAGCCCCTATCTGGACCTGCTGGGCCTGGGTGCGGACGAACCGCTGGTCACCGACGTCGACGAGGCTGCAGCGTTGGTGCGCACCACCTTTGCCGACTCCGTCGCGATCCGGGTCGACACTGACCTGCCTGTCGGGGTAATCCTGTCCGGGGGCTTGGACTCATCTGTGACATTGCTACACGCGCAACAGCTCCACCCCGACTGCATCGCTTACACCGTCGGTGTCCCTGGCAGCCCCGACATCGAGCACGCCCGGCGGCTGACCCAGCGACTCGGCGTACCCCACGAGGTCATCGAACTGCAGCCCCGAGACATACGAGCCGCGGACGTGCGCGAGGCCGTCCGGGTCAGCGAGGCCACCGAGTACGGCGATGTCATCAACGCGGTCGTGTCGATGGAGCTGTTCCGCCGCGTCCACGAGACGGGGGTGAAGGTCGTGCTCACCGGCGACGGCTCGGATGAGTTGTTCGGCGGCTATTCGATGTACGCACGGGTGCCGGAGGCGGACCGGCGCCGCCTGTTCCTCCACAAGATCCGGCACCTGAGCCGAACCGAATTGCAGCGGGTGGACCGTACGAGCATGGGCAACGGCGTCGAGGCCCGCGTGCCCTTCCTGGATATCAGAATGCTGTTGCTGTCCATGCGGATCCCGCTGGAGCTGAAGGTCCGCGACGGGTATGAGAAATGGATCGTGCGACACGCCTTCGCAGACCTGCTGCCCGACCACATCGCCACCCGGCACAAGAACCCGATGTCCCACTCCTCCGGCCTGCACGAACGGGTACGGCTGTTCAAACCGCTGATGCCGCGGTGGTATCGGGATTTCGGCTATGACGCCCTGGGCCCGATGCGCCGGGACTTCTCCCGGGTGCTCAACGACAGCGGCTACGACCTGGCCGCGGCCATGCAGCGCGCCGACTTGGCCGAGGACTACACCCCCCTCGAGCGGGCCCGCGACCTGGCCGGCGCCGTCCGCTGGAACCTGACCGCAACCCTGCGTCGGTAGAAGATCCGGCCCCCCGAAGATCGGTCGGGAAAAGGTCCTCAGGGAGCCGTCGCGGTGTCCCGGATCAACTCGGCGTAAGCGCGCATCCCGTCACCGGTCAGGTGCACCCCGTCCTTGACGAAGAAGTCGTCCCTACCGTCAGCGGCCGTACGCCAGTCCGCCAGTCGGGCATTCGCGTACTGCGGGACGATGTCGTCCATCGTGGCGTTGTTGGCATCCTGCCAACGCCGCGGGACGTGGGTGTTGACCACGACAACCCGGGTGCGGTCGGACAACAGCGTGAGCATGCCGCGCAGCTGGTCCTCGGTGACCACCCCGTTGGTGCCCATGTGCAGGACGACGACGGGGCCGAGTTTCCCCTGGGCCTTGATCTTCTTGACCCGGGTGAGCACGGTGCCGGCCTGGCGGCCGACCTCTGCATCGACCTGGACGCCGGGGATCACCCGCTTGAGGGTGACCCGGGCGCCGAGCAGGACGGAGTCACCGATCGCGGTGACCTTGCCCAGCGGCTGGGCCGTGGACGATGCCGGCGGGGCAACCGCTGATCCGCTGGCCTGCGGTTTGGGGCTGGCTTGCGGTTTGGTGCTGGCCGAGGGCTTCGCACTGGCCGACGGTTGCCCGCTCGGTCGGGAGGCCGGACTTGACCCGGCCTTGTCCGTAGGAACGACGGGGGCGTCCGCAACCGGGTCGTCGATCGACACCGAGGTCTCGTCGCCGACTGCGGCTAGGAAGTCCTCCCCGCTGGGGGTGGGCGCGGTGGCCAGTCCGGCGCCGACCAGGGCCACCACGGTGACACTCCCGGCCGCCGCGATCGCGAACCGATTGCGCTGCCGGGCCCGTGCGTCAGGATCCCCCGTACGCAGCCTGGCCCACATCCGGCCCAACGCGCCGTGCCGGACGGGCATCTCCAGGTAGCGGTAGGACAACTCGGAGATCCCCGCCGTCAGCGCCAGCCGCAGGACCAGGTTGGCGAACCCCTCGATCGGCGTGTCCAGGCCAGGGCGGGTGACCATGAAGACCGGCCAGTGCCACAGGTAGAGCCCGTAGGACCGCTGCCCGATCCATTGCAGGGGTTGCACCGACAACCAGCGCCCCAACCGGGCACCCGGGTGACTCGCGGCCGCCACCAGCACGGCGGTGATCACCGAGAGCACGGCGAAACCGCCCCGGTACAGCGGCTCGGAGTATTCACCGACCCGCAGGAAGATCAGGATGACCAGCGCCAGCGAGCCGAGACCGACCCCCTCGATGATCCGCGTGGCTTGCGGCGTGAGGGTGGACCGCAGCCGGCCCGGACGCCAGGTGCAGGCCAGGGCGGCACCGGTCAACAGACCCATGGCATGAGTGTCCGAACCGAAGTAGACCCGGCTGGGATCGTTCACGATCGGGTAGCCGTTGCGCACCGACAGCCAGGTCATCCACAGGGTCGAGGCGACGGCGCCGGTGGCGGCCACGATCAGCACGCCGCGGCGGCCGTGCCAGCGCATCGCCAGGAAGGCCAGCACCGGCCAGACGAAGTAGAACTGCTCCTCCACCGCCAGCGACCACAGATGCTGCAGCAGCGCGGGGCGCCCGATGGCCTCGAAGTACGACTGGTCGGCAACGATGTACCACCAGTTAGTGACATAGAAGAAGGCCGCCGGCACATCGGTACGGACCCCTGGGGCGGCATCGCGCCAGATGAACGCCGCACCCACGGCGACCACCACCAGCACCGCGAACAGCGCAGGGAGCAACCGGCGGGCCCGACGCAGATAGAACTGGGCGAAGTCGATCCCACCGCGCCGGGCGAACTCCTCGAGCAGCAGCGAGGTGATCAGGAAGCCGGACAGGACGAAGAAGACGTCCACGCCGAGGAAGCCGCCCGGGATCCAGGGCAGGTCAGCGTGGTAGAGCAGCACACCGGTGACGGCGAGCGCCCGCAGCCCGTCCAGGCCCGGCAGGTAGCCCAGCCCGCGACTCCCAGTCTTCCTGGCGCCCTCGGCCGCGGTCGGCTTGGCGCCCTCCGCTGCGACCGGCACGAGTCCTGGTTCGGTAGAGACAGCTCGGGCGCCGGTGGGGGTCACGGGCTCTCCTGCGAACGCACGGGCTCTCCTGCGGACAATCGAGTCGGTCGGGTGGCAGCGGCGGCGCGGCTGGGGGTGTTCGCGGGTGGTGCCCCGCAGGACTGACGCCCCAGCGCTGTGGTGGGTTTCGTCCGGTGGCAGGAAAAGGTTGAGACGAGGCGACCCAGCACGTGGCGGTCGCTGCGAGCCGCACCAGAGTAAGCGACCGTACGGACCGTTTCCGGATACCGCGCCCGACTTATCAGCCCACGGCGTGGCTGGTTGTGAGGCGCCTCACGACGGTCCGGCGTGTCACAGTGGGTCACGAGACGATTTCAGCCGGCGATGGCTCATGCTGGAGCCG
>JBBQYX010000006.1:0-80399 GCA_038208295.1 Candidatus Nanopelagicales bacterium
ACAAGGTGCCCAGCATCATCGGTGCCGGTCGGGGTGGTTTCATCACTGAACTGGTCACGGACATGCCCACCGCGGCTGCGATCGTCGCCATGCTGGACCTGTGATCGCGCTGGCCCGGGGATCCTGCTTCGGTTGCGATCGTGCTCGGCCCGGCGATCCGGGCCATGACTCGAAAGTGGTGATCAGATTATGGGTGAGCCCCTTTTGCTCGGTATCGACATGGGTACGGCGAGCACCAAGGCGATCCTGGCCGATCTCGACGGCAGCATCGTGGCCACCGCCTCGGTGCGTCACACGATGTCGCTGCCACGTCCTGGTTGGGCGGAGGTCGACGCCGACCTGGTCTGGTGGGCCGATGTCGTACGCGTCAGCGCCGAATTGATGGGGCAGACGCAGGGGCGACCGATCGCCGGGTTGTGCGTCAGTGGCGTCGGGCCGTGCCTGCTGCTGTGCGACGAGGAGGCTCGGCCGTTGCGACCGGCGATCCTGTACGGGATCGACATGCGGGCCACCGCCGAGATCGAGGAGTTGACGCAGCGCTACGGCGCGGACGAGATCGTGTCCCGCGGTGGCACCCCGTTGAGCACGCAGGCCGTCGGCCCGAAGATGCTGTGGGTTCGCAGGAACGAGCCGGACGTGTGGTCCCGAACCCGCCGTTGGTACAACTCCAATTCGTTCATCGTCGCCCGGCTCACCGGGCAATACGTCCTGGATCACCACACGGCCAGCCAGTGTGATCCCCTGTACGACATCAACCATCGCAATTGGTATTCCGCTTGGGTCGACGACATCGCCCCCGGCCTTGCGATGCCGGATCTAGCCTGGCCAGCCGACGTCGTGGGGACCGTGACCGCCGAGGCGGCCGAACTCACCGGTCTGCCGGTGGGGACCCCGGTCTCCGTCGGTACGGTGGACGCCTGGGCCGAGGCCTTCAGCGCCGGTGTGCATCGCCCCGGCGACCTCATGCTCATGTACGGGTCCACCATGTTCTTCGTCCAGGTATTGCCGGAACTGCGCAAGTCCCCGCTGCTGTGGACGACCGCCGGGGTCGAACCCGGCACCTACACCTTCGCGGCCGGCATGGCCACGTCTGGCAGCCTGACCGCCTGGGTCCAGGAACTCACCGGCGGTGCCGCCTTCGAGGACCTCGTCCGCGAGGCGGCTGCGACACCTCCTGGGGCTGACGGCCTGCTGCTGCTGCCGTACTTCGCCGGGGAGCGAACCCCCGTCTTCGACCCGAGGGCCCGCGGAGTCGTTGCGGGACTGAGCCTTCGGCACAACCGCGGCCACCTGTATCGCGCGGTGTATGAAGGGATCGCCTTCGGTATCCGGCAGATCACCGACCTGCTGGACGAGGCCGGCGGCGGCCCGCCCACGCGCGTGCTCGCCGTCGGCGGCGGCACCCAGGGAGGTCTGTGGACGCAGATCGTCAGCGACGTCACCGGGCGCGACCAACTGCTTCCGAAACAGACCATAGGCGCCGCGTACGGCGATGCCCTGCTCGCCGGTATCGGCACGGGTCTGCTGCCGGCGGACACCGACTGGGCGCAGATCGCCGAAACCGTGCGACCCGACCCACGGACCAAGGGACTGTATGACTCGTTGTTCCAGGCGTATTGCGACCTGTATCCCGCGACCCGGGAACAGGTGCATTTGCTCGCCAACATCCAGGAGCAGCAGGCCGAACACGGCAGGTCCTGAACGCCGCAGCGCCAGGCCGCTGCGAACCGGCCCGCCATGGTTCAGCGCGCCGTCGCGGTTTCGTTGGGGTCCAGCGCGGCGGCCGCCTCGACCTCGAAGGTCTCGACCGCAGCGGCGGTCAGCGGATCGTCTATGAACTCGGCGGCGAGGCGCAGGCCCAGGGTGAAGCAGCCGACACCGTGGCCGGCCAGAGTGATCACTTCGGCGACCTCGCGCACGCTGGCGACCAGGACCCGGGTGGGGATCGCGAGGGCGTCGTACGCCTTCTGCATCGCGACGACCTCGCCGATGCCGTCGCGACCGGCATCGCCCATCCGGCCCAGGTACGGCGCGACATAGTCGGCGCCGGCAACGGCGGCGACTAGTCCTTGGGCCGCGTTGAAGACGACGGTGACCAGGACAGGCACGCCCGCGTCAGATAACCGAGCCGCAACGGCCGCCCCGTCCGCGGTGACCGGAACCTTGACCACGACCTGCGGGCCGATCTCGCGCAGCAGCATCGCCCGCTCGAACAACTCGCCCACGCTGCCGCCCCAGGTCTGGAAGAAGACCTCCCTAGCACCTGCGTTTACGGCCCACTCGTACAGCCTGGGGAACTCCGTGAACCGGATTCCCGACTCGGCCAGCAGGGCCGGATTCGTGGTCAACCCGTGGAACAGGCGGGTACGCAGCAGCCGCTCGGCGTGATCACGATCGGCACTGTCGACATACAACTGCAACATTGGTTCTCCGTGGTCGCGCTGGGCTGGTCGGAGCAGGTCGCTGATGGGAGTGACTCAGTTGTATATGAAACCACCGTCCACGACGATCGACTGGCCGGTCATGTAGTCGGCGTCACGCGACGCAAGAAACGAAACCACCCCCGCGACGTCCTCGGGCTGTGCCAGTCGCCGCAGGGCGATCTGGTCGGTCATGGCGTGCAGCGCGGAGCCGCGGGGGGCACCGGATTGCGCGGTGAAACTCTCGTCGATGCTGTCCCACATCGGCGTCACCACGATACCCGGGCAGTACACGTTGACCGTGATGCCGTGCTCGGCCCATTCCTGGGCAGCGGTCTGGGTCAGGCCGCGCACGCCGAACTTCGAGGCGGAGTACGGGCCCTGCGACTTGCCGGCCTTGTACGCCGCCACCGAGGCTGCACCGATGATCTTGCCGCCGGCACCCTGAGCGATCATGGCCCGCGCCGCCGCCCGGTAGCACAGGAACATGCCCCGCAGGTTCACCCCGAGGATGCGGTCCCAGGTGTCCACGTCGAGGTCCAACAGCCCGCCGACATGCACGATGCCAGCGTTGGCCACCAGCACATCCAGTCGGCCGAGTTCGGCGACGGCACGGGCAACCATCGTGTCCACCTCGGCAGCGGAACTGACGTCGGCCGGCACGGTGCAAGTGCGCCGACCCGCCGACCGGATCTCGCCCGCAACGTCCTCCAGCGCGCCCGCGGCCGTGGGCAGATCGTTGACCGCCACATCCAGGCCGTCCGCGGCGAGCCGGATCGCGATGGCCCGCCCGATGCCCTGGGCGGCGCCGGTCACCAGGGCGGTTCTGGTAGCACTGCGGGCGGAACTCATCCTGCCTCCAGGGGATCTCGTGCAGTTTCGGCTGCACCCGGGCTCGCCGGGGAGGGCGCCGACTCGCGCGCCGCCACTCGATGACCGTGCGACACATGGGCTTCGACGAGTTCCCGGTAGTCGGCGTAGCGTTGGTCGAGGTGATCGTTGCGGCCCGGTTGCGGGTCGTGCCGACGGGCCACCCGAACAGCAGCCGCGACGGCGGCGTCGATGTCGGGATAGGCACCCACGCCGATGCCGGCCAGCATCGCCGCCCCCCGCGCCCCCGCCTCCTGGGCGTCGGTCACCTCGATCGGCAGCGCGAGGGCGTCTGCGAGCAGGTCGCACCAGCCCGGGTCCCCCGAGCCACCGCCACAGACCCGGGCCGCACCCACCACCTCGAACGCTTCGCGCAGGGCGCTGACGTGGGTTCGGTGGTTGAACACCACGCCTTCCATCACCGCGGCCAGCAGATCCGCCCGGTCGTGCCAGCCCCGCAGACCGGCGAATCCGGCGGCTACGTCCGAGCCGTGCGGCGATCCGTACAGGAAGGGCAGGAAGTACGGGTCGGCCATCGCGCGTGCGGTCAGGCGACCACCCGCCTCGGCGGCCGCGGCGGCGAAATCGGGCTCACCGCGATCGTTGTGCGGCCCAAGCAGCCGGACCGCCCAGTCGAGATTCGTTGAGCCGGCCGGTGACGTGGACATGTGCAGCCAATGCGCCGGTCGGACGAACGCCCGCGCCTGCCAGCGCGGGTCGTTCACCGGTCGGTCGGCGACCACCTGGTTGATGCTGAACGTGCCCATCACCAGGCTCAGCGCACCGGTCTGCGTGGCGCCGATACCGACGGCGGCCGCATCCACGTCGTGCGCGCCCACCACCACGGGTGTCCCCGCCTCCAACCCGGTGGCGACGGCCGCCGAGGGGGTGATCGCGCCGTCGGTGGCCGTGCTCGCCAGGATCGGCGGCAGGGCGTCGGACAACTCAGCCAATCCGTACAACTCCAACGCGGCCGGGTCCCACCGGGCATCGGATACCCGGGCGAAGGAGGCCGAGGCCTCCGTGGGGTCCGTCGCGATCCGGCCGGTCAGTCCCCAACGGATCCAGTCCTTGCAGAACAACGCCCACCGGATCGCTTCGAACGACGCCGGCTCGTTGTCCCGCAACCACGAGAACAGTGCGGCCGGCGACCCGGCGAACGGGACCTGACCAGTGAGTTCCAGCGCCCGGGCGGCGACCGGGTCAAGCGCATACTCCTCGACATAGTTGTGCGCCCGGGAGTCCGTGGCCATGATTGCGGCGCGTACGGGTTGCCCGGCCGCGTCGAGCAGATAAGCCCCGTCGCCGTGCCCGCACAGCCCAATTCCCAGAATCTGGCGGGGCTCGATATCCGCCCGGTGCAGGCAGTCACGGACGGCCCCGACCACTTGGTCCCACAGCGGACCGAGCTCCCGCTCCTGCCACCGCGGGTGCGGTGCCAGCACGACGCCACGGGAACTCCCGACGGCGACCTGATGACCCGCCAGGTCGAACAGGGCCACCTTGGTCGCCGTCTGGCCGGCATCGATCCCCATCAACAGGTCGCCCCGGGCAGCAGAGCCTTTCCCAGTCACCGCGCCGGGGTCACCGCCAGCCGAGTTCCGTCGCGTTCGCCGCCGCCGCGACCCGTCCCTTGCGCAGCAGTTCCTCGACCGAGGCGGCCACGAGTTCGGCGGAGTGCCGGTTGGTGTCCACCGTGTCACCCCCGAAATGGGTGCTCAGGGTGACGTTGTCCAGCGCCCGCCAAGGCGAGTCCGGGGCCAGCGGTTCAGCGTCGTAGACGTCCAGCCCGGCACCGGCGATGCGGCCCTCCTGCAGGACGTCGAGCAGGGCGTCGTTGTCAACGAGGCGGCTGCGGGAGGTGTTCAGGAAGTAGGCGGTCGGCTTCATCAGCGCAAACTGCGCGGCACCGACGAACCGCTCCGTCTCGGGGGTGAGCCGCGCCTGCACGGCGACGAAATCACCGAGCCGGAAGACGTCGTCGAGCGCACCGGCCCGCTCGACGCCGCACTCCGCCAGGGTCTCATCCGAGGTGTACGGATCGAAGACGACCACCCGGCAACCGAAGCCGGAGATCTTGCGTACGAAACTCTTCGCGACATAGCCGAAGCCGACCAGGCCGACGGTCCGGCCGCCAAGTTCGACGCGGGCCCCGGGGAACTCCTTGCGCCAGCCACCGGCCTTGATACTTGCGTCCGCCCGGGCGATGTTGCGGCACTCGGACAGCAGGAGGCCCAGCTGGAGTTCGGCCACGGCATCGGCGTTGCGACCCAACGCGGGGGTGACGCCGATCCCGGCAGCGGTGGCTGCCTCGAGGTCGACGTTCTCCAGCCCGGCACGGGCAACCGCGATCAGTTTCAGTCCGGAGCCGGCCTCGATCACAGCCTTGGGGATGGGCGCGAAGTGCAGGCAGACGACGTCCGCCCCGGCGATCGCCTCGATCAGTGCCGGGGGGGCCGTGACCGAGTTGGCGCCATGGAACTCGGTCTGCTGCTGGGCGGCGTGCTGCTCCTCCTTGGTCCCCGGCAGGTCGATGCTGTCCACCACGCACAGACCCTCGTCGACCATCGGTGCCAGGGCTGCGCGGAACGCTTCGGCCGGAATGAACAGGTCGCCCACGATGAGGACCCGGGCGGGTGCGGAGTTCATGCTCATGACAGCGCCGCCTGGACCTGGATCTTGCGACCGACCCCGTTGCGCACCATGGCCGTCGCATCGGCGTACTTCGCCAGTGGCAGCCGATGGGTGATCATGAAGTCCGGAGCCAGCAGTCCCCCGGCCAGCAGGTCACCGGCCCGGTCGAAGGAGTGCAGGATGGACATGGACCCGGTGATGGTGATCTCCTTGTTGTAGAGGTGATACGGCTCGAACTCGACGGTGTCGTGTTCCCCGGCGACGCCGAACTGCAGGAACGTGCCGCCCGGCGCCACCCGGCTCAGACCATCCCGGATGGCCGCGGGGGCGCCGGTGCAATCGATGACCACGTCCCAGCCGCGCGCCCGGTCGAAGGCGTCGGCCGAGGTGGCGGTCGCCGGGCCGTCCAGTGTCGCCGCGGCAGCCAGTCGCTCCTCGTTGAGATCGACGACACTGACGCTGCCCGCGCCGGTGCGGGCGGCGAGGCGGGTCATCATGAGCCCCATCGTCCCTGCCCCGTAGATCAGGATGTTGTCGGACAACCGGCGAGGCAGCGCGTCGTAGCCGCGGACGGCGCAGGACAACGGTTCGATCAGCGCGGCATCCTGGCTGGACAGATGCTCGGGAAGCACGTAACAGTTCTTGACTGGTGCCACTGCGTATTCCGCGGCACCGCCGGGGTGGGTCACGCCGATCGCCGCCCAGTTCTCGCAGAGATTGTCCCGCGCCCGCTTGCAGTAGTAGCACTCGCCACAGTAGAGCGACGGATCGACGCCCACCCGCATATCGACGGACACCTCTGTCACGGCGGTGCCCACGGCGACAATCGTCCCGGCGAACTCATGGCCAGGGATGATCGGCAGGCTCGGCGCGAACTCACCGTCGAGGATGTGCAGGTCGGTCCCGCAGATGCCGCAGGCGGCGACCTGCACCACCACGTCCCGAGGTCCGGGGGTGGGGTCGGGGACGGTCGCCAGGGAGATCTCACCGGGTGCGGCGATGACGGCGGCTCTCACTTCACGGCTCCCATGGTCATGCCGCGCACCAGCTTGTCCTGCGCGGCCCAACCGGCGAGGACGACTGGCAGCGAGACGATGACCGCCACCGCCGAAAGGCGCGCCAGGAACAGCCCCTCACTGGTGATGAATCCGACCAGGAAGACCGGTGCGGTCGCAGCCTGGGTCGCGGTCAGGTTGACCGCGAAGAGGAACTCGTTCCACGCGAAGATGAAACAGATCAATGAGGTGGCAGCCAGACCGGGCAGGATGATCGGCAAGAGGATCTTGGTTATGATGATCCGGAACCCGGCGCCGTCCACCTGCGCGGCCTCGATGATCTCCCGGGGCACCTCGGACAGGAACGACCGGATCATCCAGACGGCCAGCGGCAAGTTCATCGCCAGATAGAGGATGACGAGTGTCCAGATGTTGTCCAGCATCCCCAACGCCTTGACCGCCAGGTAGAGCGGCAGCAGGGCCGCGATGGCCGGGAGGAACTTCGTGGACAGGAAGAAGAAGAGTACGTCGGTCCACTTGGCGATGGGCATGATCGACAGGGCGTACGCGGCGGGCAGTGCGAGCATCAGCACGCCAAGCGTGGAGAAACCGGCCGCAATGAGCGAGTTGGTGAGATAGGGCATCGCGCCGCGACCGATGACCTCGGAGAACTGGTCGAGGGTGAACGGCGCCAGGAACGTCGGTGGGCTGGTGGCCGCGTCGGCTTCGTTGCGGAACGACAGCAGCAGCATCCACAGCACCGGGAAGAAGAAGAAGCGCGCCGCCGCCCAGGCGACGAGTCCCAGCCCGGGACGGAATCGGCGGCGCCGACCCTGCACGTTCGGCGTGTGTCGGGGAACCCGTGTGTCGGTGGCGGTGACGGTGGCCATCACTTCTCCTCAGCCCGGAACAGCGACGAGATGGTCCGCAGGGCGAAGGTCGCCACCACGATGGTGATGATGACGACCACGACGCCGGCCGCAGCGGCCTGGCCGTACTCGTATTTACGGAACATGGTCAGGTAGATCTCGTACGGCAGGGTCGTGGTCGCCGTGCCCGGACCGCCCTGGGTGATGCTGTAGACGGCGTCGAAGGTCTGCACCACGTAGATCGTGCCCAGCACGAGACCGAGTTCGATGTATTGCCGCAGGTGCGGCAGCGTGATCCACGCGAACATCTTGAACGAACCCGCGCCGTCGACCCGGGCTGCCTCTACCACCTCCTGACTCTGGCCCTGGAGGCCGGCCAGCACGATCAGCATCATGAAGGGGGTCCACTGCCAGATCAGCGGGAGCGCAACAGCGATCATCGCGTAATTCGAGACCCAGTCGATGTCGACAACGCCGCCATCACCGAAGGTCTGCCGGAACCAGGTCAGCACCCCGTTGATGAGGCCGTAGGACGGGTTGTACAGCGCGTGCTTGAAGAACAGCGCCGAGGCGATGGGCATGACCAGGAACGGCGTGATCAGCAGCGTACGGACGATGCCGCGGCCGAGGAACTTGCGGTCCAGTAGCAGTGCGAAAGCAGTTCCCAGAATCATCGAGGCGATCACGACCATGGCGGTCAGCACCACCGTGTTCCACACCGCGGCGCGCATGCGCTCATCGGTGAGGACATAGGCGTAGTTGCTCAGCCCGGTGAAGTGGCGTTCCCCCGGCCGCAGGATGTTCCACTGCAGCGTGGACAGCACGATGGTCACCACGAACGGCAACTGGGTGACGATGATGGTGAAGATCAGCGCCGGCAGCAGTGGGAACCGGCGCTTCCACGGGCTCTGGCGGGGCCGCTCGGAAACGGGTTGTTCGGGCGGAGCGGGAGGCGCATCCAGGACGGTGGTCACCAGTCCTCCTCGTCGGCGCGGGTCCGGAAGGGGTGTTGCCGGGGCCCGTTGGTTGACCCGGGCCGAGGATGGTGTGCGCCCCGCGGTCTCCCGCGGGGCGCACACCGACAGAGCTACTGCTTCTGCTTGGCGGCTACTTCTTCGGCCAGCTTCTGGCCGTCAGCGAGCGCCGCCTCCACCGTCGTGGTGCCGGCGATGGCCGCAGACACCTGCTGGGCCACCTTCGTGCCCAGGTCGGCGAACTCGGGGATGGCGACGAACTGGATGCCGACCGTGGGCCGCGGCTGGACACCGGGGTTGGTCGGGTCGGCCTGGGAGATCGCGTCGAGAGTGATCTTGTAGAACGCCGAGGCGGCCTTCTGGTACTCCGGAATCGCGTACGTCGAGGTGCGTTTGCCAGCCGGGACTCGCGCCCAGCCCAGTTCCTTGCCGACCAACTGCTCGTAGTCCTTGCCGGAGGCCCAAGCCATGAACTTCCAGGCGTCGTCAGCCTTCTTGGTGTCCTTCGGCATGGCCCATGCCCACGCCCACAGCCAGCCGGAGTTCTTGGTCTCCTTGACGGGTGCGAACACGTAGCCGACCTTGCCGGCGGCCTGGCTGACCTTGGCGTCCTCTAGGGATCCCGCCGCGGAGGTGGCGTCGTACCACATGGCCGCCTTGCCCTGGCTCATGGCGTTCAGGCACTCGGTGAAGCCGGCCTGCGGGGCACCGGGCTCGCCGTACTGCTTGACCAGGTCGACGTAGAACTTGGTGGCTGCGGTGAACTCAGGAGAGTTCACCTGGGCGGTCCAGTCCGCGGTGAACCAGGTCCCACCGAACGTGTTCACCACGGTGGTGAGCGGAGCGAAGATCTCGCCCCAGCCGGGCAGACCGCGCAGGCAGATGCCCGCCGTACCGGCCTTCTTGTCGTCCAGTTTCGCCGCAAAGCCCGCGACCTGGTCCCAGGTGGGTCGTTCCGGCATCGTCAGCCCGGCCTTCTCGAACATGTCCTTGCGGTACATCAGGAACGACGACTCGCCGTAGAACGGGGCCGCATACAGCTTCCCCTCGTGGGACAAGCCCTGGACCATCGGCTTGAGCAGATCGGCCTGGTCGAAGGTCGCGTCCTTGGCCGCGTAGTCCGTGAGGTCGGCCAGCCAGCCGTTCTTGGCCCAGATCGGCACCTCGTACATGCCGATCGTCGCCAGGTCGTACTGACCGGCGCCGGTGGCGACGTCCTGCGTGACCTTGTCCCGCAGCTCGTTCTCGGGCAGCACGGTGAAGTTCACCTTGATGCCGGTGTCCTTGGTGAAGTTGTCGGCCGTCAACTTCTGCAGGTCGGTCATCTGCGGGTTACCGACCATCAGGATGTTCAGGGTGGTGTCCCCGCCGCCGCCGCCGTCGCCGGTGGTGGAAGTCGACCCCCCGGCACCACCGCAGGCGCTGATCACCATCGCGAGGCCGATGGCGCCGGTCAGAGCGACGCTGCGTCGCCCGAACCTCTTGTTTAGACTCATGGATTGCCTCCGAGTGAGGGTGACGACATCCCGGACGGGATGCCGTTGGGCTGCTGCGAGGCAGCGGGGGGGGACGTGCGCTCGTCTGCCAGGACCAGCACGTCCTCCGGTGCCGGGAAGACGGTCGGGGTATCGAATCCCGCCGTCTTCCCGGTCAAACAGGCGGCCGAGCCCCAGGCCACCGCTTGCGTCAACCGTTCCTGGGGAGCAGCGGATCGCAGCGCGGCGGCGAGGTAACCGGCGAGTGACGCATCGCCGGCGCCGACCGAGTTGACCACGGTGATCTCCGGCGGCCGAGCGGCCGCGGTGATCCCGTCCTGCACCAGCACGGCGCCGGCGGCGCCACAACTGGCCAATACGCCGATGCCGGTTCCGGTGGCCAGTTCCTGCGCCGCTACGACGACCTCGGTGACGGTGGGGAGGGCGCGGCCGACCAACTCGGCCAGTTCCTCGTCGTTGGGTTTGATCAGATCGGGGCGGGCGTCGACCGCCGCCTTCAACGCGGCACCCGAGGCGTCCAGCGCGACTCGGGCTCCGTACCGGCGGGCCACGGCCACGATCCCGCGCAGCAGGAGGGCCTCCCAGCCGGCCGCGATCGTGCCACAGCAGGCCACCCACTCCACGGGCGCGACAGCCAGCCGGGACTCGACCGCGGCCACCATCGCCCGTACGGCGTCCTCGTCCCAGTCCGACGGCTGCTCGTTCACCTTCGTGACGACACCGTCGGCACCCGCGATCGTGGTGTTCGTCCGGACCGTGCCCGGTACGTCGACCGCGTCGATCAGGAAGCCGTGCTGAGCCGACAGAGCCTGCCAGGCGGCGGCTCCACCGTCACGGCCCAGCGCGACCACCGCGGACACCTGGACACCCTGGTCGGCCAGCGCTCGGGCGACGTTGACGCCCTTGCCGCTGGCCTCGGCGGTGGTCCGCGTGGCCCGGTGGAACGCCCCGGGCGTCAGGGTGGCGACGTGATAGGTCCGGTCGAGAGCCGGGCTGGGGGTCACGGTGACGATCACGCGGCATGCACCTGCACCCCGACCGCTCGGATGGCGTCGGCGTCGACCTCGGCGATCCCGCCGTCCGTCACGAGGTAAGTCAGATCTGCGACATTCGCGAACCGGACGAAGGAGTCCATGCCGACCTTGGTGTGGTCGGCCGCAAGCAGGCTGCGACGGCAGGACGCCATCGCTGCGGACTTCACCGCACCGACCGCTGGATCCGGAACCGTGAGCCCGCGGCTGACCGTTACGCCATTGGTTCCGAAGACCCCGAGGTCGATCACGTGATCGCTGAGCATCCGGATCGGCCAGTGGTCGGAGGTCGCCATGGTGTGGTGGCGAATACGCCCGCCCAATAGTACGACGGTGACGTGAGACCCCTTGGCGCACAATAGCTGTGCGCTGGCCAGTGCAGCTGTCACAACGGTTACGGGGGTCGTCGGCTGCCATATCTCGGCGACGATCTGACAGGTCGAACCCTCGTCGAGGAACACCGACTCGGCATCCTCGATAAGGTCAACGACGAGTTTCGCAATGCGGAGCTTCTCCGCCCGCTGACCAACGGCCCGGCGGTCCAGTCCGCCCTCGAAGCCCACCCGGTCGACGGGGATCGCCCCGCCGTAAACACGGCGCAGGAAACCGGCCCCCTCCAGTTCGGTGAGGTCGCGGCGCACCGTCTCGACGGCGACGCCGAGTTCCCCGGCGGCCTCGGCGACGTCGAGCCGACCCGCCGCTCGGGCTCGGGCGACCATCCACTGCCGACGCTCGACGGGATACATGGTCATCACCTCCGCCTCGTCCGAACGGCCGATTCGACGTGCCGTGCGTGCCCGGTTGCGCCCGGCTCTGCCTTTTCACGCCCGGTGGTGCCTGTTATAGACCCCCCGAGGCCACTCGAACAGTCATGCGCGGCCACCATCTGGTAACGATGCTGTAACACAGGCCACGCGCCGTGCGACGAGACAGTTTTCCTACCGCACCCCTGGTCGCTGCGGGTCGCTCTTGGTCCGATGACTGATCAGGCAGCCGGTTCCGCGACGCGGAGCTCTGTCGTGTGGCACGCGGGTCGTTGTTGCGCAAAGATTTTTATCGCCGCTGCGCCTGGTTGGGCTGAAACACATCCGTAGGGTTCGTCGGCTCGTACCGGCTCGCTGCGGGGAGGTTCGCTGTCGTCCGCCGACGCCAGGCCATCCGCAACCGCCACCCGGACCTGCTGTCCACGGGCCGTAACAACCCTGGCCCGGTCCTGCCCGGTCGGTTCGAAGATGCCCGATGCCCGGGCACGCGGGGCCCACGGCCATGCAACCCATCAAGCCAGGCGTGCACCGCGCCGACGACTCATCGATGCGACTGCTGATTCTCGCCTGCCTGGCGATGATCGGCGTGGCCCTGCTGGGGCACACCCTGTTGCGTGGGGCGCACCATCGGATCGCGCTGGCGCTGGTCCTGATCCTCGCCCTGCCGCTGGCCGTGGGTGAGTGGCGCTGGCAGGACCTCAACCGCGCGGCCACCCGGGCCACTGCGCGCATCGCCGGACCGGGCACTGGAGCCGACTGCCAGCGTCTGACCGGCACGTTCGCCTATGCGGGCGCCGAGTGGGGGCACGTCTATTTCGACCCAGCTGGCCGCCCGGACACCCGGGCATTCTTGTCCTACCAGGCGTGCGAACGGCTGGCCGCCTGGTGGCGATCGGACCACCAGAACCCTCCGATGGAGCAGATCCAGGCGGTCCACACCGTGTCCCACGAGGCGGTCCATCTGACCGGAATCCTCAACGAGGCCCGGACGGAATGCCTTGCTGTGCAACAGGACGCCCGGACAACTGTCTCGCTGGGGGCCACCCCGGAGCAGGGCCGGGCGCTCGCCGAGGCGTACTGGCGGCTGGCCTATCCGCGGATGCCCGACCCGTACCGGAGCAGCGCGTGCGGACCAGATGGCCCATGGGACCTCACTCCCGGCGACGGACTCTGGCCGTAGGCACCTTGGTCGACGTCGCATTTATGGAGTGAGTTCGCCGGGTTGCCCGCTGCGCGCGGTACGGCGTCGCCGAAGTAAGGCGAGCCCGCCCAACAGCAGCGCCGACGCCAGCACTGCTGCGATGGCCCGCCACCAGTCCGACGCCGAACCGTTGGTGGTCACCAGCGCCGCTGCGTCCGTGCCTGCCGTCGACGACCCGGGGCCGGGAGTCGGCGCGGACTGTGCTGCCGGGTTCGTCGGCGGCGCCGTCGGAACGCCCGGGGATGGGGTCGCCGCGAGCGCCGTATCTGTCCAGGCCACGGTCGGCAGCTCGACCCGCAGCAACCGATCGTCGCGCTCCCCGGCCACGTGCAGACCCCGGCCGTCCGGTGTCCAGGCAACTGCCTCGCCCTGCGGCTGGAACGGCAACTCGATGCGGGCCAACAGTCGGCCCGGCGGCAGACCCGCGTACACCCACGCGTCCAGATAGTCCCGGACCACCACCCGGGAGCCGTCGGCGGAGACCGCGCCGTCAGTGGCGAGGGCGGGCATGTCCTGCAACGGCTGGGCCACCGCGACCGATCCGGACTCCACGGTCGTGGGCAGGCTCCACAGCCGCCCCGCCGCGAGTTGCTTGCTCACCAGCCACAGGCGCTCCTGCTGCGGGTCGGCGAGCAGCGTCTCGGCGTTGTGCGCCCCGTCGGCGTAGGTGAACCGCAGCGGCACCGCGGGTACGTCAGAGGGGCCCAGCCGGGCCGGTTCAGGAGATCGATAGAGCGTGACGTACGGCCAGGAATCTCGGTTGTCGCCGACGTCGGCCACCCATAGGGCAGCAGCCCCCGAGGGTCCCACCCCGATCGCCGCCGCCTCGATGTCGCGGGCCTGCACACGGCGTAATCGCAACACCGCGCGGGTCTTGCAGGTCTTGGCGTCGACCCCGTACAGCACGGGGCCGTCGCCGGAGTCATTGTGCACCCACAGGATTCCGGGGTGTCTCACCGAGGGGACCAAACCGCTGATCTCAGTGAGCCGCGCATCGGTGAAGCGACACACGAGGCTGCTGGGCGCCGGAGTTGGGGACGCGATCCCGGCTGCGGCCTCGATCGCGGTTCCGGGCCGGTCGGTGGATGCGGCCCCGGCTGCGCCGGAAGTAGCAGCGGCAGCGACCGACGCTGGGTCGGGGGTGAGCACGAGTAAGGGGGTGCAGAGCAGGGCAAGGACCAGCGGTCCGGTCATCAGCGACCGATGCCCTAACCGGCCAGCACGTGCCCACCGGCACCAGCTTCCCGGGCTGCGCGGCACGCACCGATCATCGCACCGGGACCTCCGACCGTGGATGGCTCGGCAGGCGCGCCTGATCCACGTGAGCGCCGGGGACTCCTAACCTGGCCGGGTGAGCGGACGAGAGCCGGCCTACCCGGGCACCCTCCAGGGGCACGTCCGGACGCGGGGGCCGGCCCTGTGGCCGGTGGTGGTCGCTGCCCTGGTGGTCGCTGCCGTGGTGGGTCTGCTGGCCGGGGCGGTCTGGGGGCTGTCCAGCCGCGGCTCGACCACCGGCTCGCTCACTCCTGCACCGGGACCCGGCACGTCGATGACAGGCCCGTCCACCGGACCCACATCGTCGCGGGCGACGTCGCCGACCCCCACATCGCCGAGCGAGGCAACTCCCAGTGGCACGACGGGCTTCCCCCCGGCGCCCAGCACGAATCAACTCGTCACCCAGTTGTGGCGGCTGTCCCCGTGGCGGGTCACCAACGCCAACGGAGTCCTCGGCGTCACGGGCACGCTGCGCAACCTGGCGGCTACGCCGCGGTCGGCGACTTTGACGGTGCTCGTCTACGCCGCCGGTCAACCGGTTGGCCAGGCCACCACCACCATCTCCGACTGGCCCGGCACCACCTCGGCGCCCGTGGTCCTGTCCAGCGTCGACCGCTGGCAGCCAGGCGCGAAGATCTTGGTCCTCGAGGTCGACTGAGCTCCAGCCACTGCCGCCCAGTTCTGTCATATCGACGTTGATCTATCTGAGTGGTGGCTTAAGGCTGCCTTTTCAAGATCTAATCCCACCACTAGCCACCGCTCGCGAGACTGGGTTGCCACCACCGCTACCGAGCCCGCTGACCACTGCCCTTGCTGCGCCTTGCCTGACAACCCAGCCTGCAGCGAACGCGGCCTGGCCGACCAGACCTTGATCGCCGCGAGTGGGCGCATGATCCATCCGAGTGGCACCCCGTGGTCGACAATTCAAGATCCAACTCGACCACCAGCGCCCACTCGCGAAAACCGAGGCGCCAGGACCGCCCATTCGTGGCGATCAAGGCGGCGGCGTACGGGGCTGAGCAACCACCAAAGCCCACTCGCGGTGATCTTGACGTCCGGACCTCCCACTCAGCGCGGAAGCGCGGCCACCAGGACCAGCCCGAACAGAGCGACCAGAACCACGACGGTGATCCATCGGCGGGTTCGCGGGTCCACGGGGTCAGACCCTATGCCGCGACACGGACTACGGTCGCGGCGTGCCGCATCATTCCGGACCGGATGACGAACCGCCCGCAGCCGAAAACGCAGTAGCGCCTGTCCCCGCACGGCCTGGCCTCGACGGGCACCGTCGCGACCGACACGGACCCGACCCCGCTGTCACCGACCCGGAAGCGCTCCTTGAGGAGGTCCGGCCGCTGGACGTGGACGGCGTCGCGGCGGTGTCGGTGGGCACGGTCGGCTGGCTCATCGCGCTGGCGGTACTGCTCGTGTTCCGCTCGCGCCTGGCCGAGTCCGACGCACAGTGGTGGCTGTGGGTGTGCGGTGCCGGGGCGACGTTGGGGGTGCCCGGCCTGTGGTATGTGCGGCGCCGCCGCCGGCACGCCGGTAGCGGCGCAGACTCGTCCTGACCGGCCCGCGCTGCTGACCCGCGTCAGGACTGAGTCAGGAATGACTCGGCCCGTCTCAGGAGTGGCCCAGATCGAGCAGGTCGTAACCGACCTCGTCGACGACGTGGGCGCTGTCCGCGTCGCGCGGTTCGGTAGTTGCCTCGGAGTGGGCGCCGCAGCCGTGGTCGAGGGAGACGACCTGGCCGTCGCCGGGCGACATCTCCTGGGCGCAGACCCCGAACGCCTGGCCCAAGGGCCCGCCCAGAGTCAGCAGGAAGCCGCAACTGCCGCAGCGGGCCGGTGCCGACTTCGCGATCGGTGCGCTAGGGCCATGGTCGGAGGAATACCAGCGCTCGAAGGCTTCGTCGCGGCCCTCGGCGGACAGCACCCGTACACGGCCCAGCCCGAGCTCCCACTGAGGCGGCCACAACGCACCCTCCTCATCGGCATCCGCGGTGTAGCCGGGCGCCAGTCGAGGGTCATCCACCGGCGTGAGCAGTACGTCGCCGACCCCAAGATCGCCCGGCTGGACCCGTTCGTGCCACGGCACCCAGGCGGGGGCGAGCAAGCTGTCCGGGCCGGGGATGAGAACGACCTCATCCACCGTGACCGTCTTCCCCCGGGACGCCCGGGCGACCGTAACCGCCCAGCGCCAACCGACATAGCCAGGGGAACGGCACTCGAAGGCATGGGTGACCAGTCGCTCACCGTCGGCGAAGACCTCCAGGTTCGCACCGACCGCGCCGACCGGCGCCTCCGACTCGGCGGCAGCGCGGGCCAACTCGACGGCCTGGGCGCAGGCAGCGTCCAAGGTCACCCTGCGGGTGCGAGGGGCGGGGGCACGCGCGGTCAGCGTGGCGGCAGGCTCAGACACGGTCACCGGGAGATTGTCGCGCACTCCCCAGGTCGGCACGTGCAGACCGGGCCGGTAACCTGCCCACATAGCCTGCACTGGTGTCCGGACAACCCGCGCTGGTGCCCGTCGGAGCCTTCGATGCCGCTGCGGGATGTCGCGACCGTTCGACCACCACTGTTCCTGCCGTTGCTTGCTGGTGAATCAGGAGTCCCTATGACCCGCGCCCGCCACCTGGCCGCCGCCGCCGCCGTCGCCGTCGTGGCGTTCGGCTTGAGCGGCTGCGAGAAGCCCGGTCCCCTGGTGTCGGTGTGGTCCGGGACGTCGTCGGTCCACCAGGAGGCCCTGTGCTGGGAGTTCAACGGCGACAACCTGGCACCGGGCGCGTGCGCGGCGGACATCTTGTCCGGTACGGCGGGCACTGCCCCGACGCTGCGGGTGACGGCAGGCTCGACGGTCGGCATCAGCGTGGACACCACCGTGGCCGATGTTGGCTGGACCCCCGTGATCGGTGGCCAGAAACTCACCACCACGCCGATCAACGAGACCTACTACCGGTTCACGTTCCCCCAGGTCGAGGTGCCCGCCGAAGGCTATCGGCTGCAGATCGTCGCGGGGCGGGACACCAAGACCCGAGGCATCTGGTCGTTCAAACTGGTGTCTGCCCGCGCGTCCTGACGATCGTCGTGCGTACGCCCGTACGCGACCCTCAGACGTCCAGGTCGTCGGCGACAGCCCGCAGCAAGGCTGCGACCTTCTTGCCGCTGCGGTCCTCTGGGTAACGCCCGCGGCGCAACTGGTTGGACAGCCCATCGAGCAACTTGATGACGTCCTCGATGATCACGGCCATGTCGTCGGCCGGTTTGCGCTGCGCCTTCACCACTGAAGGCGCCGGCTCCAACAACGCCACCGACAGGGCCTGCTTACCGCGTTTGCCGTCGACGATGCCGAACTCAATCCGGGCGCCGGGCTTCAGCGCAGTAATTCCCGCTGGCAGCGTGGAGGCATGCACGAAGACGTCCTCGCCGTCATCAGACGCCACGAAGCCGAAACCCTTGTCGACGTCGTACCACTTCACCTTGCCGGTGGGCACGGCACACCCCTTCAGCTGACAACACGAACGAGCACGGATTGCGCCATGAGTGGGGCGCAATGCCGACAGGCTACGGCTCGCCTTGCCGAGACCCTAACCGGAGGCGGGGAACTACTGTGCTGGCCATGAACGCCAGCAGCAACCGCGTTTCCGGCCCGGCCCCCCACGCCGCGCATGTACCCGGCGACCGGCTGATGCGCGCCGGGCTGGTCACGACCACCGTTGGCCTGATGTTCCTGCTGATCGCCATCGTGCCGCTCGTCGTCCCGTCGGTGACCTTGCCAAGCGTCTTCTGGGGCCTGTCGATGATCACCGGGGTGGGGTTGGCGATGGTCCTGGTCGGCCTGTGGCAGGCGGCCCGGGGACGGGGCCGCCGGGCCGCGGCTGCGGTGGGCCAACGCCCGAGCTGAGCCCGTACAGGCACCCCGGAGTCAGCCCAGAGCCTCGTTCAAGGACCCGGACCGGAATCCCTGCGGGTCAATCTCGACCCGGGCGAAGCCGGCCGCCCGAACGCTGTCAGTCGCGGCCGGCAGCGCCGCGACGGCGGCCACTACCGTCGCGTCGACCTCGATGCGGGCGAGGTCGCCGAGGTCGCGGACCCGCAGGTTGACGACGGGGATGTCGGCCTGGTGCATGGCGGCCCGCAATGCCGCTTCGGCACGGTCGACACGGGCCAGCACCGCCGGGGTGATGTGCAGCCCGTACGCGATCCGGCTGGACAGGCAGGCCGCCTGCGGCTTGTCCCAGGTGGGCAGGTCCCAGGCCCGGGACGCGGTCCTGATCTGCGCCTTGGTCAGCCCGGCGTCGGCCAGGGGCGTCCGGGCGCCCCGTTCGGACGCGGCCTGGATACCGGGTCGGAACTCGGCGAGCAGATCGTCGGCGTTCGTGCCCGTCGCGACGCACGCGACACCCAGCTCCGCCGCCAGTGGCACCAGCACGTCGAGCAGTTCACTCTTGCAGTGGTAACAGCGGTCCGACCCGTTGGCTCGGTAGCCTTCGCGACCCATTTCGTCGGTGAACGGCTGCAGATGCCGGACTCCCAGCCCGGCGGCGAAATGCGCGGCCTCGGTCAGTTCACCCTCGGCAAGCGATGCGGACACCGCGGTGGCGGCGATGACGCGATCTGGCCCGAGGGCTCGAGCGGCAGCCGCGAGCAGGAAGGCCGAGTCGGCGCCACCACTGAACGCCACCAGCACTGAGCCGTACGCGGTGAGCCGGTCGGCGAGATCGGCAAGACGCCGGTCGAGCATCCGGTCAGGCATCCGGTCGTGCATCCAGGAGTCCAACCACTCGGGGAAGCCGGCAAGGTCGGGTAGGACCAGGTCGGCATCGGCGAGTTCGGCGATCGGCGTGGGTCCGGTGGCGACACCGACGGCCACAACGCCCGCTGAGCGCGCCGCCGCGACGTCAGCGTGGTGATCGCCTATGTAGATCGCCACCCCCTGCTCCCGCAGGGCTGCGGCCTTACCCGCGGCGAACCGTTCCCCGACGACCTCGTCCACCGCCAGACCGACCACGTCCAGGACCGCCTGCGCATGTCCGGCCCGCTTGGCAGTGATCACCACCACCCGGGCACCATGCGCGCGGGCCGCCGCTACCGCTTCGGCCGCGTGCGGCAGCAGCCGGGAGTGGGGAGTGACGTGCTCGGAGTAGTGCGCCCGGTAGGCGGCTAGGGCGTCCGCGTACGGCACCTGCGGCAACCACCGGGGGAAGACCTGGTCCAGCGGCAGCCCGACCGTGGCGTGCACGTCGCCCGGGTCCGGCTGGACCCCGTGCGCCGCGCACACGGCTGCGATGGTCGCGACGATCCCGTCGGCGGAGTCGACCAACGTCATGTCAAGGTCGAAACCGACGACCAAGTCGCTCATGCCGGGCAGCGTACGTCGCAGCGCCGCCATCGTGCTGCCTGGCAGCCGACCGCGTAGCGTTACCCGGATGGCCATGCAGCGACCCCACCGGGGGCAGGGGGCGACCCCCGCGGTACCGGCCATACCGCCGCGCAGCCTGGCCGAAGACCTGCGTACCCGCTCTGCCGATGCGCTCCGGGAGTTGCTGCAGGCCCGCCCCGACCTACTGCACCCCATGCCCCCGGACCTGGGCCAGCTGGCGGCTCGGGCCGCTACCGGGGCTTCTACGGCCCGAGCGATGGACGCGCTGGACTCATTGGCGCTGCAGGTCCTGGAGGTTTTGGCCGCGGCCGCCGGGCCGGTCAGCATCGCAGCGGTACTCAGCGCGTTCGGTGCGGACGAGGAGGCCGGCAATGGTGATCCCGTTCCGCCTGCATCCGACCTCCCCGAGGCAATCACTGAGCGAGTGGACCTGCTGCGCCGATTGGCGTTGGCGTGGGGACCGACCCAGGCGATGCAGGCGGTCCGGCCCGTACGCGAGATGTTTGGGCCGTTCCCCTGCGGCCTGGCACCCAGCACGCTGACAACCCATCGCGTCGCCCGGTACGTGGACGATCCGGAGCAGTTGGCACAGGTGCTCGCCGACGCGCCGGAGCAGGCGTTGGGAGCCCTGGACCGCCTCGCCTGGGGGCCACCTGGTGGCCAGGTCAGCGACGCCCGCCGCCTCGTGAGCCGCAGCAGCGCAGCGACTGCGGTGGAGTGGCTGCTCGCTCGAGACCTGCTGATTCCGACCGACGACACGACAGTGGTCATCCCCCGCGTGGTGGCGCTGGCCCGGCGGGCAGGCCGCTGGATCACCGCTCCCGCCTGGCCGGGCCCGGCTGCCGGTCGTCCCCCCAGTCTGCCCAGCACCCGGGTCGAGGCCACCGCGGGAGCGGCGGCGGCTGACTTCGTCCGAGCGGTCACGGACCTGCTGGAGGCCTGGTCGGTGCAGCCGCCCGCCGTCCTGCGCGGTGGCGGGGTGTCGCTGCGTGACCTGTCCGCCGCGGCCCGACTGGTCGATGCCGACGAGCCGACCGCGGCGGCCGTGATCGAGACCGCCCACGCCGCTGGTCTGCTGGTCGGGGACGGGGAGGTGGCCGAGACCTGGCTGCCCAGCCTGGCGTACGACGCCTGGTTGACCCGGCCCGTGGCGGAGCAGTGGGCCACACTCGCGCTGGCCTGGATGCAGACATCCCGGCTGCCCGGCCTGGCCGGGACCCGGGACGAGCGCGGCTCCCGGCGCAACGCCTTGGCGCCCGAATCGGTTGCCGGGACGGCCGCCGCGGTGCGCGCCGAGGTCCTGGCGGTGCTGGCCGACCTACCCCCGGGGCTGCCGGGCGATCCGGACGGGGTACGCGCCGCGCTGGGCTGGCGACGCCCGAGGCTCGGCGGTCCCGCCCGAGACCAGCAGGGGGCCTGGGTGCTGGCCGAGGCGGAGATCCTCGGTGTGACCGCTGCCGGTGCCTTGTCCGCGCCGGGCCGGGCTCTGGTCGCAGTTGGCCCCCCGCAGCGTTCCGCCATCGCCGCTGCCCTCGCGCCGCACCTCCCCACGCCGCTGGACCACGTCCTGCTGCAGGCGGACCTCACCGCGGTGGCCCCCGGTCCGCTGGAACCTGCCCTAGCTCGCACACTGACGCTGCTGGCCGATGTGGAGTCGACCGGCGGGGCGACGGTGCTGCGGTTCAGCGAGTCTTCGCTGCGCCGAGGGCTGGACGCCGGCCAAACCGCCGAGCAGATTCTCGCTCTGCTCGAACGGCATTCCCGTACGCCGGTCCCTCAGCCACTGCGCTACCTGGTCAGCGATGTCGCCCGCCGCCATGGCGGCATCCGGGTCGGCCTCGCCGGTTCCTATATTCGCAGCGACGACGAGCCGGCGCTGCGCGAACTGCTCGTCGACCGCCGCCTGCGCGGCCTGGGCCTGATCCGGCTGGCCCCGACCGTCCTCGCCGCGACCGCGAGCACCGATGAGGTGCTGCGGGCACTGCGGACGGCCGGGCGGGCGCCGGTCGCGGAGGCTCCCGACGGCACCGTCCTGATCCGCCGCCCGGACTCCCGCCGGGCGGCGACGCGGCCGAGTGCGCCACTGCTGGCTGGCCCGTTCCCGGTGCCGCCGGACCGGGTGCTCGACGCGGCCGTACGGGCATTGCTGGCCGCCGAGCGGGACCGGTCGCCCGGCGAGGGCACCGACGAACCCGGCCCGGGTGCCGCCCTGCCCCGGGGCACGGCACGGGAGACGATGGTGGCGCTGCGGGCGGCCATCGCCGCGGGTGCCGCCGTTCGCATCGGGTACGCGGACGAGACCGGCGCGGCCGCGGTCCGGCTGGTGGAGCCACTGGGACTACAGGGCGGCCACCTGACCGCGTATGACCACCGGGCTCAGCGCGTCACCACCTTCGCCGTCTCCCGGGTGACCGGCATCGCGCCGGCAGGCGGGTCATGACATCGCGCCGGCAGGCGGGTCATGAGCTCAGACCGCAGCTCACCCGCCATGGTTCGTCCCAGCACCCGCACCGAGGGACAATGAGCGGATGACCGATGGCCCCCTGATCGTCCAGAGCGACAAGACCCTGCTGCTGGAGGTCGATCACGAAGCGGCCGAGGACTGCCGCCGGGCGATCGCGCCGTTCGCCGAGCTGGAGCGGGCCCCCGAACACATCCATACCTACCGGCTGACGCCGCTGGGCCTGTGGAACGCCCGGGCCGCCGGGCATGATGCCGAACAGGTCGTCGACATCCTGCTGTCGTACTCGCGCTATCCCGTACCGCATGCGCTGCTGGTCGATGTCGCCGACACGATGGGCCGCTATGGCCGGCTGCAACTGCAGAACGACCCCGCACACGGCCTGACCCTGCATGCCCACGACCGGGCCGTGCTCGAAGAAGTGTTGCGCAGCAAGAAGATCCAGCCGCTGGTCGGCGCGCGGGTGGATCCCGACACCGTCGTCGTGCACCCCAGTGAGCGTGGCCACCTCAAGCAGGTGCTGCTGCGGCTCGGCTGGCCGGCTGAAGACCTCGCCGGCTATGTCGACGGGGAGGCACATCACATCGAGCTGGTCGAGGACGGCTGGTCGCTGCGCGACTATCAGCGGCAAGCGGCCGAGGGCTTCTGGCACGGCGGCAGCGGCGTGGTAGTGCTGCCCTGCGGTGCGGGAAAGACCCTGGTCGGCGCAGCGGCGATGGCGCTGGCGAAAGCGACCACGCTGATCCTGGTCACCAACACCGTCTCGGCCCGGCAGTGGAAGTCCGAACTGCTACGGCGGACCAGCCTGACCGAGGACGAGATCGGGGAGTATTCCGGCGCCCGCAAGGAGATCCGGCCAGTCACGATCGCGACGTATCAAGTCATGACGACCAAGCGGAAGGGCGTCTACGCCCACCTAGAGCTGTTCGACGCTCGCGACTGGGGACTGATCCTGTACGACGAGGTGCACCTGCTGCCCGCGCCGATCTTCCGGTTCACCGCCGATATCCAGGCCCGTCGCCGGCTGGGGCTGACCGCGACCCTGGTTCGGGAGGACGGCCACGAGGCCGAGGTGTTCAGCCTCATCGGTCCCAAGCGGTTCGACGCGCCCTGGCGGGAGATCGAGGCACAAGGCTGGATCGCCCCAGCCGATTGTGTCGAGGTCCGGGTGGCCCTGACCGAGTCCGAGCGGCTGGCGTACGCCGTGGCCGAGCCGGAGGAGCGTTACCGGCTGGCCGCCTCCTCCGCGGTGAAGAACAAGGTGGTCGAGCGGCTGGTCGCGCGGCACGCCGACGACCATGTGCTGGTGATCGGGCAGTACCTCGACCAGCTCGACGAGCTCGGTGAGCACCTGCAGGCCCCGGTGATCACCGGGCAGACGACGGTACGGGAACGGGAACGGCTCTTCGAGTCGTTCCGGTCCGGCGAGACCCGGCTGCTCGTGGTCAGTAAGGTCGCCAACTTCTCCGTGGACCTGCCCGAGGCGGGCGTCGCGGTCCAGGTGTCGGGCACCTTCGGGTCCCGCCAGGAGGAGGCGCAGCGGCTCGGCCGGGTGCTGCGGCCGAAGGGCGACAAGCGCACCGCGCACTTCTATACCGTCGTCGCGCGGGACACCGTCGATGCGGAGTTTGCCGCGCACCGGCAACGGTTCCTCACCGAGCAGGGCTACGCCTACCGAATCGTGGACGCCGATGACGTGCTGGACGAGGCCAACCCCGGCTGAGCGACCCGCGCGGGCGAGCGGTCGGCTCAGCCGAAGCGGCCGGAGACGTAGTCCTCAGTGGACTTTTCGCTGGGGTTGGAGAAGATCTTGTCGGTCGGGCCCATCTCGACCAACCGGCCCGGCTGACCCACCCCGGCCAGGTTGAAGAAGCCGGTTGTGTCGCTGACCCGGCCGGCCTGCTGCATGTTGTGCGTCACGATGACGATCGTGTAGTTGTCCTTCAACTGCTCGATCAGGTCCTCGATGGCTAGCGTGGAGATCGGGTCCAGCGCCGAGCACGGCTCGTCCATCAGGAGCACCTCCGGCTCCACCGCGATCGCCCGGGCGATGCACAGCCGCTGCTGCTGACCACCGGACAGTCCCGAGCCGGGCCGTGGCAGCCGGTGCTTGACCTCTTCCCACAGGTTCGCCGAGCGCAGCGACTTCTCCACCACGTCATCGAGGTCGGACTTCTTCAGCTTGCGCGACGACTCCAGCTTCAGGCCGGCGATGACGTTGTCGTAAATGGACATCGTGGGGAACGGGTTGGGCCGCTGGAAGACCATGCCGATGGTGCGCCGTACATTCACGGGGTCGACGTCGGAGGCATAGATGTCCTCGCCGTCGAGGAGGACCTTGCCCTTGGCGTAGGCACCGGGGATCACCTCGTGCATGCGGTTCAGCGTCCGCAGCACGGTGGACTTGCCGCACCCGGACGGGCCGATGAAGGCCGTCACTGAGCGGGGTTCCACGGAGAGGTTGACGCCCTCGACCGCGAGGAACTTGCTGTAGTAGATGTCGAGGTCGACGATGTCGATGCGCTTGGCCATGGCCTGTCCTGAGGTGTCGGGGGCGAGAGGAGTCAGCGAGCGTCGATCTTGAACCGGCGGGCGACGAGCTTGGCCGCAACGTAGAGCACCACCACGAAGAGGATCAGCAGCATGGCGCCGGCCCACGCCCGATTGATCGAGGCATCGGTGCCGCTACCGATCTGGTCCCACACAAAGGTGGGTAGGGACGCCTGCGGACCGGTGATCGGGTTCCAGTTGATGCTCTGCGAAAGGAACGTGGTCAGCAGCAGCGGGGCGGTCTCGCCGGACACGCGGGCGACGGCGAGCATGACGCCGGTGATGATGCCGGCCGAAGCGGTCGGCAGCACGATCCGCAGGATCGTCTTCCACTTCGGTACGCCGAGGGCGTAGGACGCCTCGCGCAGATCGTTCGGGACGATCTTGAGCATTTCCTCGGTCGTGCGGATGATCACCGGAATCATGAGGATCACCAACGAAATGGCCGCGGCAAAACCTGATCTCCCCAGCCCGAAGGTGAGCACCAACCCGGTGAACACGAACAGGCCAGCCACGATGGACGGCACGCCGGTCATCACGTCGACGAAGAAAGACACCCACTTGGCCAGGGGACCGCCGCCGTATTCGACGAGGTAGATCGCGGCCATGATGCCAATCGGGACGGCAATGATCGTGGCGATCCCGACCTGCTCGATGGTGCCGATCATGGCGTGCAGCGCGCCCCCCCCGGGGGATCGCGGGCTGACGTTACGCATCGAGCTCGTCAGGAACTCCCAGTTGAACACGGTGATGCCGCGGGCGACGACGCTGATGAGGACCGACGCCAGTGGCGCCAGGGCCACCAGGAACGTCGTGTACACCAGGGTCGTCGCCAACCGGTCGATGGCGTGCCGACGCCCCTCGACGGCGAACGACCACCCCGTCTGCAGCACCAAATACAGCAGGGCGGCGACGATCAACGTGCCCGCAACGCCGTCCACGGAGGTGAACGCGTTCGCCAGCCAGGCGAGCAGCAAGGCCGCGGCCGCAGCGGCGTACGGCGCCCAGCGCGGCAGTTTCCCGCCGGTCAGCGTCGAGTGCAGGTCCGGGTCGGTGACGGCCGCCTGCTGCGGAGTGGTGGTGCTCATCAGTTCGCTCCGGAGAAGTCGCGGCGGCGGGCGATGATCAGCCTCGCAGCCACGTTGACCAGCAGGGTGATGATGAACAACACCAGACCGGAGGCGATGAGCGCCGACAGCCCCGTCGAGCCCGCCTCGTTCCACTTCAGGGCGATGTTGGCTGCGAAAGTGTTGCCACCGGGTTCGGTGACGTGCCAGTTGATCTCGAACACCGCGGAGAGGATCAGCGCGACGGCGATGGTCTCCCCCAGTGCCCGGCCCAGCCCGAGCATCGAGGCTGAAATGACACCGGGCCGACCGAAGGGGAAGACGGCCATGCGCACCATCTCCCAACGGGTAGCACCCAGCGCCAGCGAGGCCTCGATGTGCGCCGAGGGCACCTGGACGAACACCTCCCGCGACACCGCGGAGATGGTCGGAAGGATCATGATCGCCAGCACCACCCCGGCAATGAAGATGCTCTTGGTGTAGATCCCCAGGGTGTTGTTGAACAACGGGATCCAGCCCAGGTACTGGTCCAGCCAGGTGCCCAGCCCGTTCATGTTCGGCATCAGGACCTGCAGTCCCCACAGGCCGAAGATGATCGACGGCACCGCGGCGAGCAAGTCCACGATGAACGCCAGGCTGGAGGCGAGACGCCGATGGGCGTAGTGCGCGATGAACAGCGCGATCCCCACCCCGACCGGCACGGCGATGATCATCGCGAGGACCGCCGACATGATCGTGCCGAACGCCAGGGACGCAATACCGAAGACGACCGGGTCGGAGTCGGGGAACCAGTCCGAGGTGGTGAAGAAGTTCGCGGTGTTCGCCTGAAAGGAGGGAATGGCGCGCCAGATCAGGAAGATGCCGATCGCGGCCATGATGACCAGGACCAGAATGCCGGCACCCCGGGACAGGCCCAGGAATACCCGGTCACCTCGGCGTACCGCACTGCCACTGAGTTTCGGCGAGTCCGGTTCGGAGTCGGGCGCCATCGCGCCGGCGAGGGGAGTGCTCATCACGCCTTCCTGAGGTGCCGATCAGTGGTGGCCCACGGCACGCCGTGGCCGGCTGAGGAGCCCGCCTTGCGGGCCGGGCGGGAGGATCGAGGGTGCCCCGTACCGGATCGGCCCCGCAACCCCCAGCGGAGAGCTGCGGATGCGGGGCCGTCCGACGGCACAGGTTCGACTAGGACAGGGCGTCCACCGAAGAGCGCACCTTGGTGATCAGGTCACCGGTGATCGGCACGTAGCCCAGGTCGGGCAGCATCTCCTGCGCCGCGTCGCTTGCGGTGTAGGTCAGGAAGGACTTGGTGAGCGCCAACTGTTCGGCCGGCAGGCCCTGCTCGCAAGTGATCTCGTAGGTGAGCAGCACGATCGGGTAGGAGCCGGCGTCCTTGGTGGCGTAGTCCAACTTCAGGGCCAGGTCGTTCCCGGTGCCGACGACCTCGCCGGAGGCGATCGTCTTGGCCGCGGTGTCACTGCTGGCCTCGACCGCACCGCCGCCGTTGTCCACCATGGCCATGCCCAGCTTGGCATCCTGCGCGAACGACAACTCGGTGTAGCCGATGGAGTTCGGCGTCGACTTGACCGAGGAGGTCACGCCGTCGGATCCCTTGGAGCCCTGGCCGCCCGGGGCCTTCCACTCCTTGCCGGCGCCGAACGTCCACACCTTCGGGGCGCTGGCCTCGAGGTACTTGGTGAAGTTGTCGGTGGTGCCGGAGGAGTCGCTGCGGTGGAACTGCGCGATCGTCGCATCCGGCAGCGTGACGCCAGGATTCGCAGCGGCGATCGCTGGATCGTTCCACTTGGTGATCTTGCCAGCGAAGATGCCGGCGATGTCATCGGCAGTCAGGGTGAGCTTGTCCACCCCGGGCAGGTTGTAGGCCATCGCGATGGCGCCACCGACCATGGGCATGTTGATTGCCTTGCCAGGCGCGCAGCGAGCGTTCGCCTTGGTCAGGTCATCCTCCTTGATGGCCGAGTCCGAGCCGGCGAAACTGGTCTGCTTGTTGATGAAGTCCTGGATACCGGCGCCGGAGCCGTTGCCCTGGTAGTTGATCGTGGCGCCTGGGCACTTGGTCTGGTAGGCGTTGATCCACTCGGCCATGGCGTTCTTCTGCGCCGACGACCCGGACGCCTTGATCGACCCCTGGACGCAGTCGCCGGCGGCGGCGCTGCCGGTGTCGCTGGCGCTGGCCGTGTCGCTGGCGGCCGAGGTCGTCGTGCCGCTGCCGCTGTCCGAGCCGCAGCCGGCCAGGGCCAAGACGCCGACGGCCACGACGGCCGACAACGAGACGAGGCGGTTCTTCTTCACCGGAAGTTCCTCCGAGGTGTCGCACGGGTAGGTGGGCGATCGCCGCAGACGCTAAGGAGGGCGGGTGTCCGCGCGGCCGGTGGCCGGTGAACAGACCGTGAACGCCGCATGTCATGCCGACCAACGCCGCAGCGGGACAACGGATCAGGCCCGTATACGACGCTCACATGGGACCTAAGGCGCCCAGTTCGCTCACGCTCGATCACCCAGTTCGCTCACGCTCCGTGCCGCTCCACGGACACGATGCACGGGTCCTGTGGGACGTCGCCTCCTTCGCCGCCTGGGCCCGTCGAGGACGGGTCGGTGGCAGGCAGTCGCCGGTGCAGCACCACCGCTGACCCGGGACGCATCTTCGGACTGAAGCCGCGGGCGGGCACACCGTCGGCCGCCACCGCTGCGGCAGCGCCCAGCACGGTGGGCAGCACCGGCCGGTGGCTGCACACCACCAGCGGCCGCGCGGCCCCCAGCAGCTCTTCGGCCCGTCGACGGGCCTGATCGGGGGCTCGGGTATGCCCCTCCTCGGACAGCACGGGTTCGTCCTCGATCGTCGCCCGAATCAGGTCCGCATAAGGCCGGACGGTGTCGTGACACCGGGTCGCATCCGAGGAGTACACGGCCGCAACGCCGTACGCACCAAGCACAGCGGTCAGGTGCTGCGCCTGGCTGCGGCCCTTGCCCGACAGCGGGCGGTGGGCGTCCGCCCCGTGCCACTGCGCCCGCTTTACGGCCTGGGCATGCCGGAGCACGACCAGCGGCTCGGTCGCGCCCACGGCCACCGCCGCGGTCACCAGGTCCACGTCCCGGGGGTAGGTCAGCACCGCGGCGCAGGAGGAGGCCGGCACCCAGCGCCGCTCGTCCACCTCGTCATCGGGCAGATGCCCCAGGTCCGCCGCAGCGCGGGCCACCCAATAACGCACCACCTTGGGCCGACCCAGCGCCTCGTACCGCTGGTTCGCCAGCCGCGGGCCGAGCACCGGAGTGATGCCGGTCTCCTCAGCGCACTCGCGGACGGCCGCCGCGACCCACGACTCACCCGGATCCAGCTTCCCCTTGGGCAGTGACCAGTCCCGGCGTTTCGGCCGGTGCACCACCAGCACCTGCGGGCCGGCCGGCGACTGGCGCAGCAGCACGACGCCGGCAGCGCGGACCACGCCGTCGGGTGCGATCACCATCACCGCGGCCGCCCCCCGGGGACCGGCCGTGGTAGGTATCCGCAACTCATCGCCGGTGGTCAGCCCAGCCGGGTGCGCTGGTGCACCTTGCGTACGCGCGGCCAGGCCTTGACGAACTGCAGCCGAGCGCGGTGCTCGGCTTCCACCTCCACGCCGTGCAACAGGCCCAGCGCGAAGCCGGTGCGCCCGTCGATGCCGTCATGGCCGGCGATCTCCCGAACGGTGTCCTGGGCGATGGCCGCGTCCTGGTGCTCGCCCAACACCTCGGTCACCATTGACAGCTGCTCGGCCAGCGCCTTGGCCGGCGCCCCGAAGACCGGGACCACCGCCTCCACCGCGTACCGCGCCTTCTTGGCCGCGATCCGGGTCTCGTGCCAGTCGGTGCTGGGGCCGTCCAGCCGCAGCCCGCGTACGTCCCGGCGCAACCGCCGCCAGGCCTTGTCGACTAACGCGGGCAGCACATCGCGGGCCGGGGCCTGCGCGGCGTCGGTCAGCAACGGCGCGTGCGCCGCCTGCACCAGCGCGACCAGCAGGTCACGGTGCCGCTGGCTGCGCAGGGCCTCCAAGGCCTCCTCGCGGGCGTGCGTCAACCGCTCGCGCAGCACTCGGTCCACGGCCTCGCAGGCCAGCGCCGCGTCGTCCGGTGCCAGTCGAGCCGCGTGCGCATCGAGGCGACCCAGCAGCACTTCGGTGTCCCGAATCGCGCCCAGTTCGCTGGCCGCCCAGCCCAGTTCAGTCCGCAGTGCCGCGGCCCATTCCGGGTCCACCAGCGGCCCGAACGCGTGCAGGCCACTGCGCAGCCGCCGGGCGGCGACCCGCATCTGGTGGACCGCGTCGGGCAGGTCCCGACGGACCCGGACGTCCTGCAGCAGGAACCGGCGGACGTGGGTGGCCAGGTGGGCCCGTACCGCGTCGGCGGCGGGGTCCTTCGGCGACACCGGTCCGGGCGGTACGAGGTCGGGGGGCGCGGATGCGCGCGGGCCCAGGGCGTGCGCGGCCTTGGACGACGTCCCGGGGACGGCGCCGAGGTCGACGAGCAGGTCCACCACCTCACTGAGCACGGCCGCCGAGGCCTCCAGGTCGTCCCCGACAACCTCCACCTCGATCTCGCGGAAGCGGGCCGCGACGTGCTCGCCGTCCAGCACCGAGACGGTGTCATCCACCAGTTCGGCCAGGATTCGCCCGTCGTGGTCACGCAGCAGGTGCGGCACCCGGACGTTGCGCAGCGTCGCGACCGCGGTAAGCGGGTGCTCTCGGGTCAGGGCCGTCACCAGGTCGGCGAGTTCCCACGGAACCGCACCGTCCACACCGTGGTCCAGGGGCACCCGGACCTCGTCCCGCACCCCCAACCCGAAACCCTCGACGGGGAGTTTCAGATGCCAGCCGGCGTCGTGGCCACCCTCCCGCCGCCGCAGGGTGATGCCCCAGCGGAACAGCCGGAGATCCTCAGTGTCGTGATAGACCGCGGTCAACGTCAGGGGCTCCTGCCGCTCGACCGAGGCCACCAGGGACAGCGCGTCGTTCAGGTCGGGCAGCCGGAACAGCGCATGGACACGGAGTTTGCGCTCGACCTCGCGATAGGTGTCGCTCATCAATGGGCCCGGCGCAGTTGCTTAGTGACGATGAGGGTCTCCTGGTAGTCGGTGAGGGGCGTGCCGTCCTCGGCGTGGGTCATCCGTGTCCAGTTGCCGTCCGGACCCAGTCGCCACGAACTGGTGCCCGGGTCCAGGGCGAAGTCGAACAGAGTCGCGATCTCGCGGACCTGATCCGCACTACCCAGCCGGACCAGGGTTTCCACCCGCCGGTCCAGATTGCGGTGCATCAGATCCGCCGAGCCGATCCACACCTCGGGCTGACCGGCAGTCTCGAACTCGTACGCCCGGGAATGCTCCAGGAAACGACCGAGCACGCTGACGACCCGGACGTTGTCCGACAGGCCCGGGACACCCGGTCGGATCGCGCAGATCCCCCGGACCCAGACATCGACCGGCACGCCGGCCTGCGACGCGCGGTATAGCGCGTCGATGATCCGTTCGTCCACGATCGAGTTGCACTTGAAACGAACCCGGGCGGGCTGGCCGGCCCGGTGGTTCTCGACCTCCCGCTCGATGCGCGTGATCAACCCGGTACGGATGGAATGCGGCGCGACCAACAGTCGGTCGTAATCGGTGTTGCGGGAATACCCGGAGAGTACGTTGAACAGCCGGGCGACGTCCTCACCAACCACCTTATCCGTGGTCAGCAGGCCGTAGTCCTCGTACAACCGGGCCGTCTTGGGGTGATAGTTACCGGTGCCCAGATGGCAGTAGCGGCGCAGCTGATCGCCGTCGTCGCGCACCACCATGGACAGCTTGCAGTGCGTCTTCAGCCCGACGAGGCCGTAGACGACGTGGACCCCGGCCTCCTCCAGTTTGCGACCCCAGTCGATGTTGGCCTTCTCGTCGAACCGGGCCTTGATTTCCACCAGGGCCAGCACCTGTTTGCCCGCCTCGGCGGCGTCGATGAGGGCGTCGATGATCGGAGAATCCCCGGACGTGCGATAGAGGGTCTGCTTGATGGCCAGCACGTTCGGGTCCGCAGCCGCCTGCTCCAGGAACCGCTGCACGCTGGTGGAGAAGGAGTCGTACGGATGGTGAATCAGGACATCGCGCTGGCGCATCGCATCCAGGACGTCCGGAGCCATCGCGGTCTCGACGTCGGTCAGTGCACGGCTGGTCTTCGGCACGAAGGCGGGGAGTTTCAGGTCGTCCCGGTTGACGCCGACCAGGGCCCACAGCCCGGTCAGATCCAGTGGCCCCCGGAGCTGGACGACCTCCTGCTCGCTGATGCCGAGTTCGCCTACCAGCAGTTCGCGTACGTACGGATCGATCGACTCCTCTACCTCCAGGCGGACCGGCGGACCGAACCGGCGTCGGGTGAGTTCACGCTCCAGCGCGGCGAGAAGGTTCTCGGCGTCGTCCTCCTCCACCTCCATGTCCTCGTTGCGGGTGACCCGGAAGGTGTGGTGCTGCAACACCTCCATCCCCGGGAACAACTCCCCGAGGTTGACCGCGATCACGTCCTCCAGGGGTACGAACCGCTCACCACCGAGGGCGACGAACCGCGGCAGTAGCGGTGGCACCTTGACCCGAGCGAACAACTCGGTGCCGGTCTGCGGGTTGCGGACCACGACCGCCAAGTTCAACGACAGTCCCGAGATGTACGGGAACGGGTGCGACGGATCGACCGCGAGCGGGGTGAGCACCGGGAAAACCCGATCGACGAACATGTCGTTCATTCGTACGCGCTCGGACTCGGTCAACTGCTCCCAGCGCAGGATCTCGATGCCCTCGCCCTGCATCGCGGGCAGCACCTCACGGTGGAACACCTCGGCCTGGCGCATCATCAGATCCCGGCTGCGCAGCCAGATCGCCTCGAGCACCTCCCGCGGCAACCGGCGACTGGCGGCCCGCACCGCGATACCCGTCACGATCCGCCGCTTCAGACCCGCGACCCGGACCATGAAGAACTCGTCCAGGTTGCTGGCGAAGATGGCCAGGAACTTCGCTCGCTCCAGCAGCGGCAGGTTCGCGTCCTCGGCCAGCTCCAGCACCCGCTCGTTGAACGCCAGCCAGGAAAGCTCCCGGTCCAGGAAGCGGTTTTCGGGCAGCGGCTCGTCGGTGGCCGACGGCGGCAGCGGCGTCTCCAGCGCTGGCTGGGGTGCCGAAGCCGGCTCGGAAGCCGGTGCGGCGGACTCGGCTGCGGCCTCGACGTCCTGACTCATGGTCATGATGCTGTCACATACGCAGACGTAGGACCGGCGAGCGGACGACCCGGTCCGCGGTCACTGACGGAACCGGTCAGCGCCGATACAGGACGTCGGTGTCCCAGCGAGTGAAACCCAGCGATTCGTAGACCCGGATGGCCGCGGTGTTGACGGCGTCCACATACAGCATCGCGTCGGGCAGACCGCGGGCGCGCAGATGCTGCAGTCCCGCAATCGTCAGCGAGCGGCCCAGCCCCTGCCCGCGCCGCTGGGGCGAGACCCCGACCACGTAGACCTCGCCGATCGGCGCATGCCCGTGGTCGTCATGCCGGTGGGCCGGTCCCCCGTCGTGGCTGTGGATCGCCTCACCCCCGTGCATCTTGGTCCAGTGGAATCCCACCAGCGGGCCGAAGCCGGTCGGGTCGCCCGCCCCGGGCCCGGGCGCCGACGTGCTCTGCGCCACCAGGAACCCCTCAGGGTCGAACCACGGCTCAGCCATCCGACGGTGCAGGTCTGCGACCGTCCAGCCGGCCTGATCGGGCAGTTCGACGAAGGCGGCCGCATTCAGGGCGACCCAGTGCTCGTCGTCCTCCCCCGGGTGGAAGGCGCGGATCGTGACGTCGGCGGGCAGCCGATAGCTGGGCAGCGGCGCGTACAGGGACCGGCGCATCTGCCACAGCACGCGGGCGCGGGTGAATCCCAGCTCCCGGGCCAGCCGGCCGGCCGCCGGGTGCTCCCCGTGGGCCCACAGCCGCAGCCGACCGTCCGGGCTCTCGGCGAGCAGGCGTCGGGCCAGCAGTCGGCCCAGGCCCTGGCTGCGGAAGTGCGGATCGACGGCCATCTCGGCGCTGGAACCCTCCACCACGTCGGTGACGTCGAGATGGGCGTAGCCGGCCAGCCGGGGACCGGTGGCCGCTTCTGCCCAGACCAGGACGTGGCGCACGTCGTAGTCGCCGCCGTAGCGCAGGTGCAACGTGACGTGCTCGGACAGCGGCCGTACCCCGTCCGCCTCGGTGACCCGCTCGACCAGCATTGCCACCGCGTCCACCTCGACCGGTTCCAGGTGCGGCACCACCTCGACGCTTCCGACCCCGGCCATGCGCGGACTGTACGCAGGCCCGGTGCCGAACCGATCGTCAGCCGGAGTGCGGCACGTGCAGCCGCCGACGCACTGAGGTAAGTCGGCGCGAGGACAGCCGCCCCCAGCCCCGCCCGCCCAGCAGCGCCGCGACCGCCAGCGTCGCCAGCACGGCCACCAGGATCACCGCGGCGGCCGCAGCTCCCCCGCCGCTGCCGGAATCCAGTTGGAGCACGGTCGGCTGCAGCGCGGCGTAGACCCCGGCGTCGACGCCGCCGCCCGCTGCAGCACCGGCCCCGGCGGCCCCACCGCCCACCGGGGCGGCCCCCACGCCGCCGACGGCCGCCACCGTTCCGGACCTGCCGGTCACCGTGCCACGGGCCGTCCCCGGCCCGGCGACCGTGCCACCACCCGGTGCCACGGTGCCGGCGCCGGGCAGGGCACCGGTCGAACCGCCCGCCGTCGAGCCGGACCCGGCCGGAGTCCCCCCGCCGGTCGAGCCGCCGCCGGTCGGGCCACCGCCAGTCGGGCCACCGGCACCACCCGCCGCAGGTGCACTGCCCCCGTCGAAAGTGCCGCTCCCGGGGACCGCACCCGCCCCCGGTGTCCAGGCCGCACTGCCGGGCAGGATGTCGGTGGCTCCCTGGCCCAGCGACCCGGTCAGCGCCGGGTTGGCACAGTTCGCCGCCGTGGGCGCCGGAAAGTTCGCGTGGCCCGGCACCTGCCCGATGGCGTCGAAGACGACCTTGACCAGGTTGGCCGGCAACGGCGAGTAACCCAGGATCGTGGCCTTCTGCTGGCCGGCGCAGGCGAAGTACGCCATGAACTTCGAGATCACGTCACCCTTGGCCGGATCCAGCCCAGTGGTAGGCACGATCATGTAGGAGTAGCTGGACATCGGGTAGACGTTCGGGTCGGGGTTGACATACACCGCGTCCAGGTTCTGCGTCTGGTCGGAGTTGAGCCGGGCCAGGGTTAGCGCCGTGGCGACGTTGCGCGACGTCGGCAGGACATAGCGTCCCGACCTGTTCTTCAGCGCCGCCACGGGGAAGCGTCGCTGGACCGCGTACCCGGTCTCGACGTACCCGATCGATCCGACGCCGGTGCCCGGGTTCGCCACGAAGTTCGCGACCCCGTCGGAACCCTTCTGGGCGACGGAGTTGCTGAACGCAGGCCAGTTGGACGTTGATTCGGCGGGGATCCCCTGCTCCCGGGCGAACTTCCCCCAGATGCCGGAGGTCTGCCTGGCCAGATAGGCGGAGAACTGCGCCGATGTGCCCGACCCGTCGGACCGGATCACCGGCGTGATCGGCCGCTTCGGCAGTGCCTTGCCGTAGTCGGCCGTGATCACCGGGTCCGACCAGTCGGTGATCTGCCCCGTGAAGATCTTCCCCACGGTGTCCGGCGACAGCCGCAGGTCGCGGACCGCACGGCCGGCCGGGTCGGTCAGGTTGTACATGAACGAGGTGCCGCCGGCGACAATCGGCAGGTACGCCCAGGTTCGTCCGCGACCCTTCAGCTGACCGACCTCATCGGGCAGGAAAGGGATCTCCGAGACGGCGAAGTCCACCTGGTTGATGACGAAGAACTGCCGGCCGGCGCTGGACCCCACGCCGGAATAGTTGACGTTCAGCGCCTGTGCGCTGGCCACGTCGGCCCGCCACTGATCGACCGCGATCTGGCTCCAGGTGGATCCGGCCCCCGTGACAGTCGGGCCGTCGGCGAGGGCCGGCGGAGCGACCAGCACCACCGGAACGGCGGCGCTCACCAGGGCGAGCACCGCGGCGACAAGCCGCCGGGACGAGACCACCATCAGCCGAACCTTCCGTTCACATAGTCCGCGGTACGCGAGTCCTGCGGGTCGCTGAACAACTGGTGGGTATCGCCGTGCTCGACGATGTAGCCCGGCCGGTTCTCGGCGGCGAGGAAGAACGCGCATTGCTGCGAGACCCGCTGGGCCTGCTGCATGTTGTGCGTCACGATCACGATGGTCACCCGCTGGGAGATCTCCGCCATCGTCTCCTCGATCACCCGGGTGGAGGTGGGGTCCAGCGCCGAGCACGGCTCGTCCATCAGGAGCACCTCGGGGTCCACCGCCAGGGACCGCGCGATGCACAGTCGCTGCTGCTGCCCGCCGGACAGCGCCCCGCCGGGTTGGTCCAGTCGGTCGGCCACCTCCCGCCACAATCCGGCCCGACGAAGTGACATCTCGGTGAGCTCGTCCTTGTCCGCGCACCTGATCCCGGCGAGCTTCAGACCCGACAGCACGTTGTCGCGGATCGACATCGCCGGGAACGGGTTCGGTTTCTGGAACACCATCCCGATCCGTTTGCGGGTCTCGGTCGCACGCATCTCGACGCCGTAGACGTCCTGGTGGTCCAGCAGTACCCGGCCGGCCAGCCGGGCGCCGGGGATCAGCTCGTGCATCCGGTTGAGGATCCGGAGAAACGTCGACTTGCCGCAGCCGGACGGGCCGATCAGGGCGGTCACCGTGCGCGGCGGCATCGCCAGGTCCACTCGGTCGAGCACCTTGCGCTCGCCGAACCAGGCACTGACCGCCTCGGCGACAATGCCGCCGCGTTCGGGGACGGAAACCGGTTCGAGAGCGTCCAGGGTCGCGGTCACGATCTCCTCCTCGCGAAACGGCGGACCCGGGAACTCCCCGTTCGGGTCCGGCCGAGGTAACGGGCGATGCTGAACAGCAGCAGGACTATGAACACCAGCACGAATGCGCCGCCGTAGGCCCGTTCCTGCTGCGCGGCGAACGGGTTCGTGAGCAACTGGTACACCGACAGGGGCAGGCTGGCCTGAGCCCCGGCGAACGGGTTCGCATTCATCGCGGTCGAGCCGAACGATGTCATGATCAGCGGCGCGGTCTCTCCGACCACCCGGGCCACGCCCAGCACCACGGCCGTGATCAGCCCGGATCGCGCAGTGGGCAGCACGACGCTCCACACGGTACGGAACTCCGTGGAGCCCAACGCCAACGAGGCCTCGCGGAGCCCGTCGGGCACCAACCGGAGGACCTCCTCCGAGGTCCGCGCGATGGTGGGCAGCATCAGGACCGACAACGCCATCGCTGCCGCGAAACCGCTGAAGGAGAAACCGAACTGCACGATCCACACCGCGTAGATGAACAGGCCCGCAACGATGGATGGCACGCCACTCATGGCGTCGATGAACATGCGCACCGGCCGGCGCAGCGGGCCGCCGACCTCGTTCAGGAACACCGCGGTCAACACACCCAGCGGCACCGAGATGACCACGGCCAGCGAAACCTGTTGCAGGGTGCCGACCAGGGCATGCGCCAGGCCGCCGCCGGCGTCCAGGGTACCGGTGAGCGAGAGATCCCGGGTGAAGAAGTCGGGTTTCAGCGCCGCCACGCCGCGGCCGAACACGAACAGCAGGATCAGCATCAATGGGACCAACAGCATCGCCGTCCCCAGCGTCACCACGGTCGTTGCCACCCGGTCCCGGGCCGGCAGCCGACCCAGCGTGGCCCGACAGACCACCCAGTAGAGAGCCCAGAAGGCCAATAGCCACAGGACCAGGAAGCCCGCAATACCGGTGGTGGGGAGCAACTGGGTCCACAGCAGCCAGACCACGGACAGGGACGAAACCGCCGCACCGAACAGCAGCATCCGGTCCTCGGTGGTCGAGCCGTGGATGTGCCGTTCGACCTCCGGAGATTCCAGCGGCCGCTCGCCCGTCACCGTGGTGCGTTCGGTGAGGCTCACAGTCCTATCCATTCGCTCGGTCCGGTGCTCACAGCTCCACCCCCGCACCGCTTCTCGACCGCGCCACGATCGCCGAGGCAACGAAGTTGACGGTCAGCGCCAGCGCGAACAGGGCCAGCCCGGCGGCCATCAGGGCTGACAACTGCAACGGGTCGGCCTCGCCGAAGCGCAGGGCGATCAGGGCGGCGACCGAGTTCGCTCCGGTCTGCAGCAGGTTGGGCCGGATCTCGAAGATCGGCGAGATGATCAGCGCCACCGCGATGGTCTCGCCCAGCGCCCGGCCCAGGCCCAGCATCGCGCCGCCGATGATGCCGCCACGGCCGAACGGCAGGACGACCGCGCGCACCATGCCCCAGCGGGTGCTGCCCAGCGCCAGCGCCGCCTCCTTCTCTCCCGGCGGCGTCTGGCTGAAAACCTCCCGCACGACCGACGTGGTGATCGGCAGCACCATCAGCGACACGACCACCCCCGCGATGAACGCCGAGGACGAGTACGACTCCGCCGTGACCGCGAAGAACGGGATGAACGACAAGTGCGTCGACAGCGCCTGTGCCAGGGGCACCAGGTACTGCTGCAGGAAGATCAGTCCCCACATGCCGTAGATGAGGCTGGGAATGGCGGCCAGCAGATCGACCAGAGAGCGAAGCGGTCCGCGCAGCCGGCGCGGGGCATAGTCCGTCAGGTATAGCGCAGCCAGAATGCTCAGCGGCACCGCGATCACCAGGGCGATGAGCGCGATGACGACCGTCCAGTACAGGACCGCAGCGATCCCGAACGTGGGCGGCGTCCGGTCCGGATTCCACCTTTGCTCGGTGAAGAACGACCACCCCTGACTGGCCAGGGCTGGTTCGGCCCGGATGAGCAGAAACGCGCCGATCAGCACCAGAATCAGCAACGTGGCGATCCCGGCAGCCAGCGCGAAACCTCGGTAGACCCGGTCGACCCTGGTCCGGGCCGAGGTCAACTCGCGCGGTTGGTCCGCTTCGTTCTCCTCGATCGCGAGATCCGAGTCGCCGAAGAACGGTTCCAGCGGCGACGACATGGGGCTCCTCGGTCGTGGATCGGCGCCGGTGTCGGTGGTTCGCTGTACGCAGTCCACCGGCGGGCGCATTGACGGCGGCCGCGCATAGGTGCGCCCCGGCTGCGCCGCAGAGCATCCGCGGCCTCGCGCAACGGCAGGGCGATACCGGCGGGAACAAGCCGTGACGAGCAGATGAACAGTCAGCGATCTGCGTTTGCACCGGCTTGACGCCATGCGGCGATGCCGCGCACCGTGCTCCCCGGTCCTGCCGAGCCATGGCGGGGCCGTCGGCGAGACTGTGGGGAGTTGAGCGCGTGCGCGCCGGGACTCGTGCCGTGCTGGCCGCCGCCACGGCGGTGGTGACGGTGTTCTGCGGGATCCAAACAATCCCGGCGTCCGCCGCCGCGAACTCGGGGCCGCGCACCGTCTCGGTCGTTCCGGCCGGCGGGCTGACCGACGACCAGACGCTCACCGTGTCCTGGTCGGGTTTCGCGCCGATCGCGGGCGTGGTGATCCGCCAGTGCGGCCCCGACCCCACCGAGGCGTCCGCCTGCAGCACGGCGCTGGTCGCCGGGGAGTCCTCCGACGAGTCCGGCCGAGGCACGGCCTCGATCCCGGTCGTCATCACCGACCCGGTGAACAACCGGCTCCTGGAGGGGGCACCGGAGGCGCGCTGCGACGCAACGCATCCGTGCTCCATCGCCGTAGTGCCGCAGACCGCCCCCGATGACCTCAGCCAGGCAGCCATCGCGGCGATCACCTTCGCCAAGAGCCGCGCCGCCTGCCCTGAGCCGGGTGCCCTGACCCTGCGCGGGGAAGGCAGCGACAGCCTGGAACGGGCCATGCTCGCGTGGATCCCGCAGGTCTGCGACCCACCGCTGTCGGTGTCAGCCGACTACGTACCCAAGAACGACCCCAGTGGTGTGGAGGATGTGGCCTGCGGGCTGCGCGACATCGCGGGTGTCCAGGCGGCTCCCCCCGATGACTCCTGCCCGTTCACCGGCAAGAGCCGGCCGGCGTCAGCGGTTGCGCCGGTGGCTGTTTCCGGGCTGGCCTTCGCGTTCAACATGCGCGACACCGACACCGGGCGGCGCATCGATGCACTGAAACTCACCCCGGACGTCCTGGCCGAGATCTTCACCGGCCAGATCCTGTCCGGGCGCGATCCACGCATCACGAAACTCAACCCCGGCGTGAAACTGCCCACAAAACTGCGTCCCATCGCCCGCGCCGACCGCAGCCAGCTCACCGTGCAGATGTCCACGTTCTTCTGGCAGACCGCGCACACGGCGTACACCTCCGGCGGTCCCGCGTTCAGCGCCGGGCCGATCGATGTCTTCCCCACGCTGGGCGGGGTGGACGCCCGCACCGGTGGCGACCCAGTGGCTCTCGCCGTCGCCCGACCGCCGGACAACAACCCAAAGTCGGACCCGACGTACGGCTACATCGGCGTGCTCGACACCAGCATGGCCGCTGCCTACGGGCTGCCCAGCGCCTCGATCCTGGGCACCGACGACAAGACGTGGGTACCGCCGACCGCCGACTCACTGGCCCGTGGGCTGGCCGCGATGAAGCCCGGTCCCACCGGGACCCTCGTCGCGAACCCGGCACCCAAGGATCCGCGGGCGTACCGGCTGCCGGTCGTCTCCTACTTCCTGCTGCCTCCGGCCGATTCGCCGGCCACGGTAACCGCGGCCGGGGTCCTGTTCACCGGCTGGGTGACCACCACCGGGCAAAGCAAGGACATCCTGCCGCTGGGCTACCTGGCATTGCCGCCGACGCTGGTCAGCCAGGCAGCCAACGCGTACGGACTGCGCGGGGACAGCAAGCGTGCGCCCGCCGCGGCCGACCCCAGCCCAGCACCTTCGGCCAGCGCCTCCGGCTCGGCGCCCTCGGCCGGTCCAGCCACGGCCGCCCCTGCCCCCGCGCCCGTCCAGCCCGGCGTCCCGGTCCCCGCATCGGTGGGGCCGGCAACTGCTCCGGTCGTCCCGATTGCCCCGACCGCCCTGGCTGCAGGCCAGCCGACCAACGCGCCCACGCGCCGGCCCAGCGCCTCGGCAGGCGTCACCGACCCGGTCATGGCCGCTCCCGACGCGGCAGTGCCGGCGGTCGTGACGACGTCGGTGTTCGCTCCGGCTGCCCCAGAGGGGCTGCCGGCATCATCCTGGTTGTTCCTCGCCCTCGTCTTCGGTGCCGTGACCGCGCTGCTGGCAGCGCCGCGCAGCCGCCGCCGCGGGAGCCAGTCGTGAGCGCACCCACGGACCACGTCCGGGAAATGATTCCGCCACCGACCGCGCCAGTGCCGACGGCGGAACTGCTGGCGGCGGACGTGGAAAATCTTCCGGACGACCCTTTCGAGACGCCCGAGCCGCCGCCCGTGGCCGCCGTCGCCCGCTACTCCGACTCCCGGTGGCCCCGTCCGACGCGGGCGCAGCTGCTGCTGGGCGTCGGCGTGTTGATTGTTTCCATGCTCGCCGTGCAGTTCCTGCTCGGCGCGCCCCTGCAGGCGCGCAGCCAGACCGTGCTGCACCAGCAGTTCGCCGACAAGCTCGCCACCGCTGCATCGACCGCCGGCCAGGTCGGCCTGTCCCCCCTACCGCCGTACCCCCCGGCCACCGGCGAGCCGGTGGCCCTGCTGCGGATCCCGGCGCTCGGGCTCAGCCAGGTGGTCACCGAAGGGGCGGACGGGGCCACCCTGCAGAACGGCCCGGGTCACGTCCCCGGGACCGCCGGGCCGGGCGAGCCGGGCAACTCAGTCATCAGCGCGCACCGAACCGCATGGGGCGCCGCATTCCGCGGGCTGACCGGGCTGCGCGTCGGCGATCCGATCGCTGTCACCACCGTCGCCGGTACAGCCCGCTACATCGTCACCGGCACCGGGACGCCGGACCCGTTGGCGCTGACCGCCGACAACCGGCTCACCCTGGTCACCTCCGACCCGCCGCTGCTCGCATCGACCGACTACGCGGTGAGCGCTGCGTTGCAGGGGGCGCCGTTCCCGCCCACCGCTCAGAACGGCCTCGTCGACCGGCCGTTGCACTCCGGGTCACCGGCCGCGTGGGCGCAACTGGTGTTCTGGCTGTCCCTGGGGTTGGGCCTGCTCGCCGCCGTCGTCGTGGCGCTGCGCATCGGGCTGGCGCGACCCGTCATCTGGCTGCTGGCGACCCCGCTGGCCCTGGCCCTACTGGTCGTGCTCACCCGGACCCTGGACACGTTCCTGCCCCCGACGCTGTGACCTGACGGCCACCGCATTGCGGTGCAGATTGGCGGCGGCAACCCGAGTTTCTGACCGGTCCGGAACCAGGTCAAACTCCTTGCCGGGTGAGTTCATCATTCGTTCATCATCGCGATACGTGTGATACCGCGAACTGATCCCGGTCGATTCCCTGGAGCCGTCATAGTTCGCCCGGCCCGGGCTCGACCGGGCCCGGGCCCCCAACCCGGTGGCTCGTCTTCGTCCACGCCCTGCGTGAAGGGAACACCCACGTGCGAGTCACCACCAAGGTCGGCGCTGCGATCGCCATCTGCGCCGCCGTCGGCGTCGTCGCGACGACGCTGCCCGCCTCCGCGGCCGCCGGTTGGACCACCGGCAAACCCGTCATGATCGTCGGACAGGGCTCCGACACCAACTACGACGTCATGACGAAGCTGGACGCGTTGTACAACAACGCGCCCGGGTGCGGCGTCATCGCAAACCCCGGTGTGTCGATCGGCACGGCCGACCTGGGTTCCTGCATCGACCCGGCCACCGGCAAGGTTGCCACCCCCGACGCCAACGACGCCATGTACCTCAATCCCCAGCACGACCAGGTGAACGAGGCGTTCCCGGTCGGTTCTGGCAGCGGCATCAAACTATTGGTCAACCAGGGCGGCGCCGGCGTACCGCAGGTCGACTTCGCCCGCTCCTCCCGGGGCCCCGGGACCGACGCGAAGACCACGAAGTTCGTGGCGTTCGCCCGTGACGGCGTCACCTGGTTCCACTTCACCAAGGCCGCGGGGAAGTTCACCCCCTCCGCGCAGATCACGAACCTGACCCAGCAGCAACTCCTAGACGTCTTCACCGGCAAGACCACGAACTGGAAGGACATCTCCTCGCTGGAGACGGTCCGGGTCACGAAGTACGTCGTGAAGCCGGTTTACCGCAAGGACCCCAAGACCGGACGTTTCGTCAAGGTGTTCAAGAAGGACGCGAAGACCGGCAAGGTGGTGCCCGTCACCTCCGTAGTCAAGACGTACGTGAATCAGCAGAAGACCATCACCGGCGGCGACGCCCCGATCAAGCTCTACATCGCACAGCCGGGCTCCGGCACGCTGTCGACATGGAACTCGTTCCTGGGTATCGGGACCGGCAGCAACGCGTACCCCACGGGTGACGCAGCGCCGAAGTCGATCTTCGAGAACAATGCCAACCCGATTGTGGACAATGGGGACGCGGCCAACGCCATCTTCTTCTTCTCAACCGGCCGGTACGCCCAGTCGGTCGGCAAGGCCGGCCAACTGGTGGGCAACTCCACCGGGCGGCCGAACTACACCGATGCGATCGGCAAGATCGCCGGTATCGCCCCGACCCCCGACACCATCGGCGGCAAGGACTTCCCCGGCTTCCGCAACCTCTACTTCGTGACCAACGACCCGGTCAAGGCGAACGTCGCCAACTACCTCGACCCGATCAACGGCTTCCTGTGCGGGACCAAGTCCGAGACCGTGAAGAACGCCCAGGGCGCCACGTTCCGCAGCGTCATCGAGAAGACCATCGCGAGCGAGGGCTTCGTTCCGATCGTCAAGAAGACCATCACCGACGGCGCCGCCACTGGCAGCTCCTACTGCGAGGTCTCCCGGGTTTCCTGAGCACTCCTGATCACCCGGCGGCCCAGTCCCGCCAATAGTGACAAGGGCCGGTCCCCCCGCCAACGGGAGACCGGCCCTTGTCGTACAGATGGGCCGCGACTAGCGGGCTACCTGGAGGTCCTCGGCCAGGGTGGCCAGCGTGGTCTCGTCGGCCCGCGGCGGGACGAACCGGTAGCCGACGTTTCGGACGGTCCCGATCAGTTGGTCGTGCTCGATCCCGAGCTTGGCGCGCAGCCGCCGAACGTGGACATCCACGGTTCGCGTCCCGCCGAAGTAGTCGTAACCCCAGACCTCCTGCAGCAACTGCGCCCGGGTGAAGACACGACCCGGGTGCTGGGCCAGGAACTTGATGAGCTCGAACTCCTTGAACGTCAGGTCGAGGGTCCGCGACCGGATCCGGGCGGTGTAGGTGGCCTCGTCGATCACCAGCTCGCCGGACCGGATCTCGTCCGGCGGCTCGTCCGGCACCTGGTCGCGGGTCGCGGCCAGCCGACCGGCGGCGAACCGCAACCGGGCCTCGACCTCGGCGGGACCAGCCGAGTCCAGCAGCACCTCGTCGACCCCCCAGTCGGCGTGCACCCCGACAATGCCCCCCTCGGTGACCACCAGCAGCACCGGGACGTCGACGCCGGTCTGTCGGATCAGCCGGGTCAGGGACCGTACGTGCGGCAGGTCGCGCCGCCCGTCGACCAGGATCGCGTCCACGTGCGGGGCGTCCAGCAGCGCGCTGCCCTCTGCCGGCATGGCGCGCACCTGATGGGTCAGCAGGCCCAGCGCCGGCAGCACCTCGGTGGAGGGCACCATCGCGTTGGTCAGCAGCAGCAGTCGGCTCATGCCACGCCCTTCTCGACGACGGCCCCACGAGGCCCTGGCACTCGGGGATACGGCAAGGGACCCGCGGCGCCATCGCCTGGATCCCGGGGTGAGAATAGCCCACCATGTCTGCCCAGGCTCTGCGCGCAGTCGATCACCAGCGCTCCGATGACCCGCAGCAGCGCACGCTGCTGACCGGCGACGGCGTACGGATCAGTGCCGTGCACTGGCCCGGCATTTCACCGCTGGGGCAGGCCGCCGGGCCCAGCACCGCCGTCGTCGTGGCGCACGGTTTCGGCGGCTCGCTCGGACGGCCCATCCTCGGTACGGTGCTGGACCGGTTCGCGGGCCACGGCCTGGGCGTGCTGGGTTTCGACTTCCGGGGCCACGGGCGGTCCGCCGGGCGCTGCACGCTGGGCGACCGGGAGGTCCAGGACCTGACGGCAGTGATCGCATGGGCTCGGGTCCTGGGTTATCGCCGGGTAGCGGTGGTCGGGTTCTCCATGGGCGCCTCGGTGGCCGTCCGCACCGCCGGCCTCGTGGGCGGCGTCGACGCGGTCGTCAGCGTCAGTGGCCCGGCGTTCTGGTATTACCGCGGCACGATCATCATGAGGCGGCTGCACTGGGCCGTCGATCATCGCGCGGGCCGCGCGTACATCCGCTCAATCCTGCGTACCCGGCTGGACGACGAGCAGTGGCCCACGCCGCCACCGATGCCACCCGTCGAGGCCGCTGCTCTGATCGCACCCACACCGCTGCTGATCGTGCATGGCACGGCGGATGCCTTCTTCCCGCTGGAGCATCCGCGGGCGCTGTACGCCGCAGCTCAGTGCGGGACGAGCCGCTCCGGTGGCCCGCAACCGCAACTGTGGATGGAGCCGTTCGGACACGCCGAGGCAGCGGCGCCGGGCCCGCTGTTGGACCGCATCGCCAGCTGGATCGAGAAGGTGATCGACATGGACATCGACGATGACACGACGCATGGCGCATCCCGCGGGCAGCAGCGGTTTGCCTCATGAGCGAGCCCACCGGCCCGGCACCGGCTGAGTGCCGGGCTGACTGCACCGTGCGGTACTGGGCCGCCGCCCGGGCAGCCGCCGGCTGTGCCGAGGAGCAATACCCCTGCCCGCCCTATCTGGGTGACCTGCTGGCTGCGATCCGCGCTCGGCATGACTCACCCCAGTTGGCCGCCGTCCTCGCCGTGTGCTCTTACCTGATCGACGGCGCCCCCGTCGGCAGCCGCGACCCGGCCTGGCTCGCACTGCCGCCCGGCGCGGTCGTGGAGGCGCTGCCCCCCTTCGCCGGGGGCTGACTTTCACGACGTTCTCACCACGGCTTCCGGAGGCTGCGGCTCGTAGTCTGCGGGCATGCCCCGTTCCCTCGTGGTCAAGGTCACTGCCGGGTCCGATGCGCCGGAACGCTGTAGCCAGGGATTCACCGTCGCGGCGACGGCTGCCCTGGCGGATGTCGACATCTCTTTGTGGCTGGTGGGCGAGGCCGCGTGGCTGGCCATCCCAGGCCGGGCGGAGCGGTTCGTCCTGCCCTTCGCCACCCCGATGGCCGAACTGCTCGGCACCGTCCTGGAGTCGGGCACGGTGACCGTATGCACCCAGTGCGCGCAGCGGCGGGGTATCGAGCCGGCGCACCTCATCGGCGGGATCCGGATCGGTGGGACGGCCGGCTACCTTGAGGAGATCCTGCGACCCGGGGCCCAGGCCGTCGTCTATTGAACCGGACCTCCCGGCTAGAGTGTCCGGCGTGGTCGAAGCCTTCTATACGACGATTCTGGTCCTGGTGAGCCTGCTCATCGTGTGGTTCGCGGGCTACGTCGTCTTCAAGCTGTACAAGGGCCAGGCCTGAGTGAGCCAGGTCGACGCGCCGGAGCCTGCCGCAGCGGCGGTGCCCCCGGCTCTGCTGCCGTGGTCATGGCTGATCGGCCGCTGGCTCGGCGTCGGTTTGGGGCAATACCCCACCATCGAGGATTTCCGCTTCGGCCAGGAGGTCCAGTTCGCCACCGACGGTCGGCCCCTGCTTACGTACTGGTCGCGGACCTGGCTGCTTGATGAGCACGGTGATCGGGTCCGTCCGCTGGCCAGTGAGACCGGATTCTGGCGCCCCCAACCGGACAATCAGATCGAGGTCGTGCTGGCCCATGGCAGCGGTTTCGCCGAGGTCTGGTACGGGAGTCTCACCGTCACCGGAATGGACAATGCCGTCATCACCGGGGCCCGGGCTGAACTGCACACCGATGTCGTGGCCCGCACCGGGTCCGCCAAGGAGGTCACGGCCGGTCACCGGCTGTACGGCCTGGTCGAGGGCGATCTGCTCTGGACCTACGACATGGCGGCGGTGGGCCAACCGCTGCAGAACCACCTGTCCACCCGACTGCAGTTGGCTGATTGATCTGCAGCCATGACCGGCTCCCGGGAGACCGATGCAGCGGCAGTCCCTGCCCGAAGTGGTGCGGTCGAGGACTGGCGTCGACGGCTGCGTGCTCATGGATACCGCATCACTCCACAGCGGCAGCTGGTGCTCGCGGCGGTCAATCGGCTGAAGCACGCGAGCCCGGAGCAGATCCTCAGCGAGGTTCAGCTCACCGCACCCAATGTGAATCTGTCCACCGTCTACCGCACTCTGGACGTCCTGGAATCCGTACGCCTGGTGACCCATGCGCACATCGAGCACCGGGCCCCGACCTATCACTCCGTCGACGACCGGCCGCACATCCACCTCGTCTGTGATCACTGCCACGAGGTCCAGGGTGTGCCGGGTGCGATCGCCGAGCCGCTGTCCGCGGCCCTTCAGCAGGACTGGGGTTTCGGCCTGGAAGTCGGGCACATCGCACTGCACGGCAGGTGCGCCGACTGTGCCGGGTCAGCGGAATCCCTTGCGGCGGCGGTAGAACCGGGTAGGCCCGGTGCGGGCGCAGTGGAATCCGGGTAGTCCCGCTTGGTCCGGGCTGCTGCCGTGGCCTCGGTAAGTCCGGTGCCGCACCGACGGCATACAACCAGCCACCTGACCTGACCTGACCAGCCACATGACCTGCGAGGTGCCACGATGACCAGCAACCCGGGACAAGCCGGCCCGAGCCTGGACCTGCCTGGCGCATGCCCGGCCACGGACACCAGTGCGGACCTGGGCGTGGCGTGGCACTACGGCGATCCGCATGCCGAGCAACGGACCCTGCTCGCAGGTGCCGGCATCGTTGACCTGTCCCACCACGGCGTGGTCCGCGTGACCGGTCCGGACCGGCTGACCTGGCTGCACGATCTGACCACCGGATGGCTGCGGGACCTACCGGCCGGCGCCAGCGCCCTGGCCCTGATCCTCGACCCGCATGGCCACGTCGAGCATGAATTGCACGTCGTCGACGACGGGACGAGCAGCTGGTTGATGGTCGAACCGGGCACCGCGGCGGACCTGATCGCCTACCTGGACTCGATGCGTTTCCTGCTCCGCGTGGAGGTCTCCGACGCCGCCTCCCAGTGGGCGGTCCTCGGGCTGCCGGAGATCGCCCAGCCGCCCGAGCAGGCATTGTCCTGGTTGATGCCGGCGGAGTGGCGGGGCACCGGTCACACCGACGCCGGGTCGGATGCGGGCGGGGACGCCTCGCGCTATGTCCCGCAGCGCCCCGATGTCATGCCCGTACGGGAGATCCTGGTCCCCCGAACCGCCGCGGCCGACCTGCTGACCGGTGACCTGCGCCCGGTCGGTACCTGGGCGTGGGAGGCACTGCGGGTGGCGGCTGCGATCCCCCGGCTGAATCACGAGACCGATCACCGCACCCTGCCGCACGAGGTCGGCTGGGTAGGTCCGGCCGTCCACCTGGCGAAGGGGTGTTACCGCGGCCAGGAGGCCGTGGCCCGAGTGCACAACCTGGGCCGCCCGCCGCGCCGACTGGTGCTGCTGCACCTGGACGGAAGCCTGGAGCAGGTGCCCGCGCACGCCGATCCCGTCCGACACGGCGGCCGGGACATCGGCTGGGTTGCCAGCGTGGCCCGCCACCACGAGCTCGGCCCGATCGCCACGGCGGTGATTCGGCGTTCGACGCCCATTGCTGACCCGTTGGCCGTCGGGCCGGTCTCCGCCACCCAGGAGGTCGTCGTTGCTGGGTGATTCCGTGGTGTGGCAAGCGCCCGTCGGGTCAGCGGAAGAAGCCCCGCCGCTGCTTGCGGGTCTCGCGCTGCGGGGTCGCCGACCGGACGGTGGTCGGGCGACCGGGGGCCGCTGCACGCGGCTCCTCGGCACCGAAGCCACCGAGACTGGACAGTTCCCGGAGCAGCGCGGCGGTGTCGGTCTGGTCGTCACGGGCCCCGCTGCCGTCCTGCATCCCGGACAGGCCGGCGCGCTCCTGGGGCTCGGCAACTGCCGCGGTAGGGGACACCTCGGGGGCCGGCTGCTCGGGCGCCGCCGGGGCGTCCAACGACAGTTCGTGCAACAGCGCGGCAACCTGGGCGGCTGATACGGGACTCGGCACCACCGCGTGCTGGAATCCGTCACCGGGGGAGGACGGCTGGGGCGGCGCGCCATGCGCTGCGTCGATGAGGACGGGACGTCCGGGTCCGGTCGGCACCGCCGCGGGAGCGACCGCAGGGGCAGCCGATCCACTGGGAACGTTGGCTGCTGAGTCGTTCACGGCACGGTCCGCTGCCGGCTGGATCCCGACCTGGAACTCTTCGCTCGCAGCCATGTCCGTCAACTGCTCAGCAGCTGTCTCGACAGTGCCGTCGACTGCAGTGCCGTCGACTGCAGTGCCGTCGGCAGGGGCGTCAGCTGCTGCCGCGGTCGGCCCGCGCTCGTGGGCGCCGTGCCGGACATCGGCGGGGTCGCAGAAGAGCTGATCGGCGGGTGCCGGGACATCCGCCGTGCTTGGCGTCTGGTCCAGCTGGGTCGCCACGAGCGCTGTCGCGCCCAGGTCAGCCTCGTCCAGCGCCGTGTTGTCCAGTCCTGTCTCGCCCGGTGCTGTCGCGTCCAGCTCAGCCTCGTCCAGCGCCGTGTTGTCCAGTGCTGTCTCGCCCGGTGCTGTCGCGTCCACCTCGGTCTCGACGCACGCCGTACCGACCGGTGCTGTCGCGTCCAGCTCGGTCTCGACGCTCGCCGTCTCGTCCAGCGTCTCGATTGGCCCGGTGTCGGCGCGCCCCGTCTCGTCGTTCCCGGCCGCTTCGACAAACGGTGTCTGGTCGAGGTGCTCGGCGACGTGCTGATCGTCCTCGTTCTCATCGGTCGAGACCTGCTGGGGAGCACTCTCCTCGACCGGAATCTGTTGTGCCGCAGCTTCTTCGACCGAGGACTGCAGTGCCGCACTCCCATCGGCCGGGAACGCCGGCGCCACGCTCTCGTCGGCCAGGGCCTGCTGCGCCACGCTCTCGTCGACCGAGAGTGGCTGGGCCGCAGTCTCGTCGGCGGCGTTCTCGTCGACCGGAATCTCGGCGACCGGAACTTCGTCGGCGGCGTTCTCGTCGGACGCCAGCTCCGCCGACTCGGCGTCCCCCGAAGCCGTGCCATCGGAGGCCGCAATGTCGGAGGCCGCAGTGTCGCAGGCCGCATCGCGGGCGGTGAAGTCGAACGCATCCGCGTGCGCGGCCGGGTCACCGTTGGTTGCCCGCTCGCGATCGGACGCGTCCGTACCGATTGCGTTCACACTGCCCACGGCCGGCGCGGCCGACTCGCCGAACAGGCCGCCGAGGGCGGCTAGCGCCCAGGCGGCGTCGTCCACGACGTCTCGGTCGGGCCACGCCGGCTCCGTCATCGGCGCCGCGTCGCCATCCTCCGGCCGCAGGCACAGGACGTCCGCCAGCGCGGAATCGGAGAAGTCGGTGTCCCCGTCGTTCCAGTAGTCCCCGTCGACGTCGTCGTCCAACTCCACCAAGCCGGCATCGAGCAGCCCGCGGACCACCTCGGCGGCCTCGAAAATGGTGAAGCCACAGTCGTAGGCCAGGTCCGTGACGGTGCGGCCACCGTCGACCTTGCATAGCAGCGACCAGTCCCCAGGCCCGAGCACCACGTCGGCCCCCGGCACCGAACTGGTCGACAGCACCGGGACGCTGGAGGCGCCACCCAACTCGGCGAGCAGCAACTCCCAGCTGTCCCGCCGCTCCCGCGCCGCGGTGATCAACTGTCGGGCGTCTAGATGGATCTCTCGCGCGATGGTGCTGTCGAGGATCTCACCCGGCTCGCCCCCTTCGTCGAACCAGGCATCGGCAGCGGTCTGCCGGACCAGTTCGGCGACCTGGTCCACGATCTCCTCGGTCAGGTATTCCAGGACGACCGCGCGGTCCACATACCCCTCGGTGCTGAGCAGGTCCACCAAAGCTGGGCTCGGGCGTCGGGCGGCCCGCTCATCCAGTGCCGACTCCAGCGCCTGCGGGCTCAGGACCCCCGCGGAGACCATGCGCAGGCCGAGGTCGGGGCGTCGACCGGGGACATCAGCGGCGACCACCGCGCCGATCCGCAACCAGACCCGCGCCTGTCCAGCGGGGGTGGCCGGCACCACGATGGCGCCGGTGGCCTCGTCATGAGACAGCCGGTGCAGCAGTGCCTCGAAGGCAGGTTCGACCGAGGCCTTCAGGCCGGTGCGTACATAACCATCCACGGTCATGAGCACCTCCTTCGTGCTGCGGGCGAGCAGTGGTCCGGCCGGCCTGCGCCGGGCGTCGTCGACTGCCACGGTGTGCAGGCACCGTGGCAACAGCTGGGTCGTCGTGCCCGTGCATCGACGCCACCGGCGCGCTGTGTTGAACTTCACTACGCCGAAAGGGTGAGAGCATGACGAGCATGCCGGGTGCTGCCGTGATGATCACTGTCGCTCCCACCGGAGCCGAGACCCGCGCAGCCGACGCCCCCGGCCTGCCGGTGACCCTCGATGACCTGGTCCGCACTGCCGTGACCTGCGAGCAAGCCGGTGCCGCGCTGATCCACGTCCATGTACGCGATGGTCACGATGCGCCGTCGCTGGACATCGCGCGCCTGACCGAAACGGTCGACGCGCTGCGTGCGCACACCGATCTCGTGGTCCAGTTGTCAACCGGCGGCGCAGTGACAGATTCCCTGGATGCCCGGCTGGCGGTGCTCGAGGCCCAACCGGACTCGTGCTCGCTGACCTGCGGGACGGTCAACTTCGGCACCGACGTGTTCTTGAACCCGTGGCCGTTCATCGTGGAGCTCTACCGGACGACCCAGGCCCGCGGGATTGTCCCGGAGTTCGAGTTGTTCGACCTGGGCCACATCGCCACGCTGCACCGCCTGTTGGACGCTGAGGGTCCGCCCTGTGGCGGGCGGGTGCACTGCGACTTGGTCCTGGGCGTGCCGGGCGGCCTGCCGGGCACCCTGCCGGCGATGGCCGCCGCGGTGGCGGCGCTGCCCAGTGACGCCAGCTGGTCGGCTACCGGAGTGGGTCGTAACACCCTTCCGGTCCTGCTGACGGCGATCGCTCACGGTGGTCACGCGCGGGTTGGCATGGAGGACACGTTGACCTATGCCCCGGGGCGTCCGGTACGCGAGAATGCCGAACTGGTCGCCCGAGCGGCTTGGTTGGCCGCCGCTGCACTGCGTCCGGTGGCCACCCCGGCGCAGGCCCGCGAACTGCTCGGACTGGTCCAGCCTGCCGAGGTCCCCGCTGATTCCAGCGAGGATTCGGGCGCGACGGCTTCCGCAACTGCGACGCCGCACCCTCTGGAGGAGCGCCGATGAACGTCGAGGGGCCGACCCCGAGCAACGAACCTCCGGGCGCCGACGCGAGTACGCCGACCCGGCGCCGACGCGACCGGGTCCTCGCCACCCCTGCCGATGCGGACCTGGCAGTGCTGACGATCGAGCAGGTGCGCACCCGCCGGCAGGAGGCGGAGCAGGAGGAGGCCGATCTGTCCTACCAGCGACGCATGCTGCAGGGGCGCATCGACCTCGTCGCCGCCGAGTTGCGCGCCCGCGAGCTGCGTAGCTCCACCGATCAGTCCGGCGGCTCGGCCCTGGCCGCGGCCGTCGTGGAGCCAGCCGGGACTACGGGCTCCGACCCGGTGGCCGGTAGCGCAGCGCACGCTGCCGCACCCGACGGCGAGCGGGCAGGGGCCAGGCCGGCCGGTGGCACGGACGCGGCACTGGTGGAGAAACTGGTGGCCGTGCTTTCCGACGGCAGCACGCGTTCGACGCGAGGACTGGGTCGCCATCTGTCGGTCGAGCCCAGCTCCGCCGAGAGCGGCCGCCGCGCCCTGGACCGGGTCGGCCTGGGCGCGACCGCCACCGACATCGCCACGGATACCGACGATGATCTGCGCGAGTTGCTCGACCGACTGCGCGCGTACGAGGCCGATGTGTCGCAACTGCGGCACACGGTGCAGCGGGTGGCCGACGACCTGTCCGCCGAACTGGTCCGCCGCCACCGGGCCGGACTCACCAACATCGACGACCTGATCCCGCGTACGTAGACCGCGCCTTCTTGATCACCGCGAGCGGGGGCTGGTGATGGGCTTGTGGGGACGCCAATGACTCCGGTCCCTTGGCCCCAGCCGGGGGGATCTGCCACCAGCGTGAGGCAGGTCACGGGCAGACTGCTAGCCAGCCGCTTGCAATTGCAAGCACCTCCGCGCAGACTGGAGCCATGGCTCGGATCGACGTAGGAGCGGTAGGTGCATACATCCGCGAACAGCGGGATGTGGCGCAGATGTCGCTGCGGCAACTGGCCCGCACCGCCGAAGTCTCCAACCCGTATCTGAGCCAGGTAGAACGCGGACTGCGCCACCCAAGCGCAGAGATCCTTGCCAGGATCGCCACCGCGCTGCGGATCTCGGCCGAAACACTCTATGTCCGGGCCGGAATCCTGGAGGAACGCCTCGGTGACGCCGACGTCACCAACGCGATAGCGGCGGACGCCACGCTTAGCGAGCGGCAGCGCAAGGTAGTCCTGGAGATCTACGCCGCGTTCCAGGCGGAGAACGCCGCAACCGCGCCGTCGGGGGACAGACCTCGACCAGCGCCGACGGCGACCGCCGCGGCCGAGCAACCAGCCGGTGACTCGGCAACCTCGACCAACCCAGACCCAGCACCCCGAAAGGTCGCATCATGACAACCCCCACTCCTGAGCCCACGGTGACTCCGGCCACGGCAGCGCCGAAGGCCCGCAAACCGCGTACGAATAGCGCCAAGGCCGCCCCGAAGGCGACCGCGTCCACAACCACATCCGCGCCCAAGGCAGCACCGAAGAGCGAGCCGAAGTCCGCTCCCCAGGCGAAGACCTTGCGCGACCGACTGCCCAAGAGCCTCGGCGACCTGTCCGCGCTCGACCCTCGTACGTTCGAGCTGCCCAAGGTCACCCTGCCCAAGCTGGAGATGCCGAACTTCGACCTGCCCAAGGTCGACATGCCGAAGGTGGATCTGCCCACCGTGGACCTGTCCACGCTGGAGCTGCCGAGCCTGGAGGAGATGCGGGCGTCCCTGGTGAAGATGCTCGACGAGATCCAAGAGGCGGTCATGGACGCCCCCACCCGGGTCGAGGACCTGCGTAAGTGGATGTCCACCGAAACGGACGACCTGCGGCACTGGATGACCACCGAGGTCGAGGCGTTCCGCGACGACCCGACCGAGGTCGCCAAGGACCTGCGCACGTGGGTCAGCACCGAAGCCGACGACCTGCGGCACTGGATGACCACCGAGGTCGAGGCGTTCCGCGAGGACCCGACCGAGGCCGCCAAGGACTTGCAGGCTCAGGTCACCAAGGCCGTGACCCGCGTCCGCGAGGCCGTCAGCCGCTGACGTCACCGACCACGGTCGGCATCCGTGACGACCACCCCGAGTGCCGACCGTGCAGCAGGGCCCGTTCCGCTTCGGCGGGCGGGCCCTGCGTACGTTCTGGGCTGCTGCCTGCGGCCCCCGGTGACCGCAGCAGCACACCGCCGCGGCGCCCGAATTCTGAGTCCTTCAGGCGCCGAGCGGGTTCGGTCCGCGAGCAGGTGCGCCGCAACGTGGCCACCCGATCGTGATGACCGGCTGCGAGCCGAGTCGCGTTGCGCCGGATACCGTGACTCCATGCTGTTCTACGAGACGCAGAACCTGGTCCAGCTCGTCCTGTGGGTGGTGTTCGGCATCCTGAAGATCTGGGCGTTCGTCGACTGCCTGCGTCAGCGTGAGGACGCGTTCCCTGCCGTGGGTCGCCAGTCCAAGAACCTGTGGCTCATCCTGACCGGGATCACCGCGTTGACTGCCCTGCTGCCCGGCCTGACCCTCGGCCTGATCGGGTTCGCTGGACTGGTGGTGGCGATGATTTACCTGTTCGACATTCGACCCCGGATCGCCGAGCTCAGCGGCGGCCCGCGCTGGTAGCGCGGCGGGCTGCGATCGGTGTCGTCACCCGCGGGACGACGCACCCGCAGCGACTGCGCCGAGCCGATCGTTGGCTGATCGCCGCAGCAGGTCCCGCCCTGCGCCGGGCAGCCGATCCGCTGGTCGTGGATCTGGGCTACGGCGGGGTTCCCACGACCACCGTGGAGCTGCTTCGTCGACTGCGTCGCAGCGTGCGGGCGGACATCGAGGTCGTCGGTGTTGAGATCGACCCGGAGCGGGTGGCCGCGGCCCAGCCCTTTGCGCAGCCTGGGCTCTCGTTCGTACGCGGTGGATTCGAGGTGCCGCTGCCCGGTCGCCGACCCGTGGTGATCCGTGCCTTCAACGTGCTGCGCCAGTACGACGAGTCGGAGGTCGCCGCGATCTGGACGATGCTGCGCGACCGATTGACACCCGACGGTCTGCTCGTCGAGGGCACCTGTGACGAGCTCGGGCGGCTGGCCACCTGGGTCACGCTGGCCGGGCATCCCGAATCGGGTGGGTTCGGCATGTCGGCCGATGGTTCGATCGCTGCTTCGACCGCAGTGTCGAATGCTGTGTCGGCGCCAGTGTCGGCTGCTGTGTCGGCTGCAGTGTCGGCTGCTGTGTCGGCAGAGCCGGTGTCCTTGACGCTGGCGGCCGACCTGGCGCGATTGGAGCGACCCGGCCGGTTCGCCGAGCGGCTGCCGAAGGCTTTGATCCATCGCAATGTCCCCGGCGAAGCCGTCCACGAGGTGCTCGCCCAACTGGACCGGGCCTGGTCGGTGACAGCGGGGCAGGCAGTGTTCGGCCCGCGGCAGCACTGGCGAGCGGCGCTGTTCGAGGCCCGAGCGGCCGGTCTGGCAGTGCTGGACGACCCGCGCCGCTGGCGGTTCGGCGAGGCCACGCTGGCGTGGACCGCCGTCACGCCAGGCGGCAGTGGGCCCCTACTCCATTCGACTGGTGGCGAGTGGCTGCCGTCCACGATCCACAACGACCGCAGACCACCGCTCGCGACTAGCGGACGAACACAACCGCATACACGCGGCGACAGCTAGCCCTTCATCAGGGCGGCCAGCGCCGCGGCGAAGGCCTCGTAGGCGGCACCACCCCACAGCACGAAGCGCACCTCGCGCACAGCGCTGTGCGACCCGGCGACCGCGGCCAGGGCGATCTGCGCGGCGGAGGCCAGCGGCCAGCCGTACACCCCCGTGGAGATCGCCGGAAACGCCACAGTCTCGGCGCCGATCTCGTCGGCCACCCGCAAGGCCTCGACATAGCAGGACGCCAGCAGCGCGGGGCCGTCGCCGCTGGCAGCGCCATAGACGGGCCCCACAGTGTGGATCACCCAGCGGGCCGGGAGGGCGCCGGCCGTCGTGGCCACCGCGGAGCCGGTGGGTAGCCCGTCGGGAAACCGGGTTCGGCGCAGCTCCCGGGACTCCTCCAGGATCGTGGATCCCCCGGCCCGGTGGATCGCCCCGTCCACGCCGCCGCCACCCAGCAGCGAACGGTTGGCGGCGTTGACGATCGCGTCGACGTCCTGGGTGGTGATGTCGCCTTCGACCAGGGTGAGGTGAGGGGCCATCCGGCTAGCCTGCCGTGTCGGCGGGCGCCCGCGCAGGCATCCCGGCGATCACGGGACCAACGGGGCGGGCGTTCAGGACTTGCCCTGGTTGGCGACTGCTGCGGCTGCCGCTGCGGCCGCCTGCGGGTCCAGGTATTCCCCGCCGGCGACCACCGGGCGCAGGTCCCTGTTGAGGCGGTAGACCAGCGGGATCCCGGTGGGGATGTTCAGCCCGGCGATGTCCGCGTCGCTGATGCCATCCAGGTGCTTAACCAGCGCGCGCAGCGAGTTGCCGTGCGCGGCGACCAGCACCGTCCTGCTGGCGCGCAGGTCCGGGACGACGACGTCCTCCCAATAGGGGATCAGTCGTCGCACGACGTCGGCTAAGCACTCCGTGGCCGGATTGGACTCTGGTGGCAGCCAGGCGTAGCGGGGGTCGTAGGTCTGGGCGAACTCGTCGTCGGGGTCGATGGGCGGGGGCGGGGTGTCGTAGGAGCGGCGCCAGAGCATGAACTGCTCCTCGCCGTACTCCTGCAGGGTCTGCTTCTTGTTCTTCCCCTGCAGCGCGCCGTAATGGCGCTCGTTCAACCGCCAGTTGCGGATCACCGGAATCCAGTGCCGGTCGCACACGTCCAACCCGATCTGTGCCGTACGGATAGCCCGGCGCAGCAGCGAGGTATGCACAACATCCGGCAGTAAGCCGCTGTCCCGCAACAACTCCCCACCACGCAGCGCCTCCGCGACGCCCTTGTCGGACAGGTCGACGTCGACCCAGCCGGTGAACTGGTTCAGCGCGTTCCAGGTGCTCTCCCCGTGGCGCAGCAGGATCAGGGTGTACGGCGCATCGCTCATGCGGCACATCCTGCCGTAGCGGCCTGACCGGAACGACGCCGACCGGCCCGTCAGGCTGGCTCAGCTGGCAGGCCGAACAGGTGCCGGAAGGCTGCCAGGTTGGTGGTCGGCTCGTCGTGGGCCACCCGCCAGGCCCACTCCCGCCGGATCGCGCCGGAGAAACCCAACTCCAGCAGCGTGTTGAATGAGGTATCGGCGTATTCCAGAACGGCACCGAATACACGGTCGAGTTCGGCCTCGGACATTGCGCTCAGCGGCAGCCGACCGCTGAGGTAGACGTCGCCGAGATGGTCCAGGCAGAAAGCCACGGCATACAGCCGACGGTTGCGCTCCAGCAACCAGCGGTAGACGGCTTCCTGGTTCTCATCGGCATGCCGCACCACGAACGCGTTGACGCTCCAAGCGTGGGTCCCGACCACCAGGGACACGGTCGTGCGCAACTTCGCCTCGCCCGGCAGCACGATGGCAAACGATCCGGGCGTCGGTTCCTCGTGCTCCAAGTCGCCGGCCGCCAGGTAGTCGCGGACGACCTGAACCGCCTCCGGCGCCGCGACGGGGCCGGTCACCCGCCCACCGCCTCTCGGCGGTCTCGGTCGACGCGGCGACCGAGCAGGGCGCGGGTGTACGTCTTCAGCGTTCCCGCGGCGGTCGCCGACCAGCTGAACGACTGAGCATGCCCACGGGCGCCGGCGGCCAGGTGGGCACGCCAGCGAGGTTCGTCGATCAGCCGCTCCAGCACGTCGGCATAGTCGCGGGGATCGTGCCCCTCGATCAGGACACCACTGACTCCGTCGGCGACCGCGGTGCGCAGCCCGCCCACGGCTGCGGCGACGACCGGTGTCCCGCAGGCCTGCGCCTCGACCGCCACCAGCCCGAACGATTCCGAATGGGACGGGACGACGGCAACGTCGGCGGCGACGTACCAGTCGGCCAGCGTCTCGCGGTCCGCGGGCGGTTCACAGCGGACCACGTCGCTGACGTCCAGTTCTGCCGCCAGATCCAGCAGTGCATCGGGACGCGCGAGTCCGTTGCCGGAGGGGCCACCGCAGATCACCACGGCCAGCCGCTCCCGCAGCTCGGGCCGTCCGCGCAGCAGTTCGGCGGTCGCCCGGACCAGGACATCCGGGGCCTTCAGCGGCTGTACCCGGCCCACGAACAGCAGCACGATGGCATCCGGTCGCAGCCCGAGCCGCCGGCGCGCCTCCCCCATATCACCGGGGCGGAACACGTCAAGGTCCACGCCCGGGTGCACCACGGCCACCCGGTCCGGGTCGGCGTCGTACAGGTCGATGAGCTGGTCTGCCTCGTCCGCGGTGTTGGCGATCAGCGCATCGCTGGCATCGACCACCTGCTGCTCACCGATCAGGCGTACGGCCGGCTCGGGGGTATCCCCCGCGGCCAGTTGCAAGTTTTTGACCTTCGCCAGGGTGTGCATCGAGTGGACCAGCGGCACGCCCCAGCGTTCGGCGGCCAGCCAGCCGACCTGACCGGACAGCCAATAGTGGGAGTGCAGCAGGTCGTACCAGCCTTCCGGGCGGCGGGCCTCCATGCGCAGCACCCCGGCACTGACCGCGCACAGCTGCCCGGGCAGGTCTTCCTTGCGCAGCCCTTCGTACGGACCAGCGGTGACATGCCGCACAGTCACCCCGGGAGCCAGCGGGACCGCGGCCGGCAGCCGCGAGGAGGTGGACCGGGTGAAGATGTCGACCTCGACACCGGCAGCCGCGATCCGCCGGGCGGTCTCGACGACGTAGACGTTCATGCCACCGGCATCACCGGTGCCCGGCTGCTCCAGCGGCGATGTGTGGATCGACAGCATGGCGACCCGGCGGGGCAGCCAGCGCCCGGTGCCCAGCACTGTCACAACTACAGTCCTTCCGGTACGCAACTCAACAAAGCGTGATCCCGCGAGCTCAAGATTTCGAGGGTCGAGGTCGATCCCTACGCCAGGTCACTGTGACCCGCCAGGCGAGCATCGAAACCGCGTCGGCGCAGCCAAAGACCCAGGTGGGTCGACCCTCGCGGGCCAACCGCGGTGGAGTCTGGCCTATTCCCCGTAAGCCCGCGACCGGGACCGAATGCGCGTGGGTCGGCGGTCAGAGCCGGTCGGCGGTCAGGTCCGCGTACGGCTCACCGGTGACGATGTGCACGACCCGGCGAGCCACCGTGACCGCATGATCGGCGAACCGCTCGTAATAGCGCGACAGCAGCGTCGTGTCGACGGCCTCCTCGGTGCCGTAGGCCCACGACGGCGACAGCACGATCTCGAACAATTCCCGGTGCAGGTCGTCCATGGCGTCGTCGTGGCGCTCGATGTCGGCCGCGAGATGGACGTCCTTGGTGGCGATGACCGAACCGGTCTTGGAGGTGATGGCCTCGGCCAACGCGCCCATCTGCGCGAAGGTGGCCCGCAGTTCCTGCGGTACGGCCGGCTTGGGGTAGCGCAGTCGGGCCTGCTTGGCGACGTGGGCAGCGAGGTCGCCCATCCGTTCCATCGACGAGGCCATCCGCATGCCGCTCATCACGATGCGCAGGTCCGTGGCGACCGGCTGCTGCCGCGCTGCGACGTTGAAGCACTTCTCGTCGATCTCCGCGGCGAGGGTGTCGACGGAGTCGTCACCGGCGATGACGCTCTCGGCGAGCTGCAGATCGGCGTCGAGCAAAGCCTGGGTGGCGCGGTTCATTGCCGAGCCGACCAGGCGAGTCATCTGCACGAGTTCGTCACTGATGACATCGAGTTGCTCGTGATAGAGGTCGCGCATGACGTGCCCTTCGTTTCAAGCCCCTGCAGGCCTGCAGGTAGGTGAGCGGGTGAGCGGGACGACCGGCGAGCTGGCGGCGGCCGTCCCACCCTCGGTTCGCCGGGTGCAGCGGTCGTCAGCCTAGAGGCGCTGCCGTCCGGGGAGCAGTCTGCGGGTTAACGTCGGACGGCCGGCAGGCGAACGCTAGGTGGAGCGGATGAACGCTGCGCAAACACCGGGGTTCGCCCGGTCGAGCCAGCCAGCGCGAGCCGGCCACCGGCCTATTGTCCTGCTCGTGGACGCAGCAGTGGCCGCGGGCCTGACCGGCACCGTGGGCGTGATGGTGGGGGGCATGGTTGCCGTCCGCGGTCGGTTCACCCGCACGCCGGTCCCCTCGACCGCCCATCTGCCGGGCGCCCGACGGATGCCGGTCGATCTGGGTCGGGCTGAGGCGAGGATCTTCTCCCCTCGAACTTCCACCCCCGTTGCGGTCGAGACGCCGCCGGGACCCGACTCTGCCCTGGATCCGGACACGGTCGCCCTGCTCGGGGTGCTGCCCGGCGCTGCCGTCGTCGTGGCTGCCGACGACCGGGTGATTTTTGCCTCGCCACGGGCTCGGGCGCTGGGTCTGCTGCGTCGCGAACGGCTGGCCTTCGACGAGCTGACCGCCTGCGCCAGCGCGGCGCGCTCGGCCGGGGTCGCGCGTGAATGCGAGCTGGCCGTGCGTCGACTCCCGATGCGCAAGGGTCGGCTGGAACTGCGGGTGCGTTCGGCCCCACTGGCAGCGGGCAACGTGGCGCTGATGATCGACGATCTGACCGAGGAGCGCCGGGTCGATGCCGTACGCCGGGACTTCATCGCCAACGTCAGCCACGAACTCAAGACCCCGGTCGGGGCACTGTCCCTGCTGGCGGAGGCCGTCCGCAGTGCTACCGACGACCCGGCTGCTATCCAGCGCTTCGCCGCTCGGATGCAGACGGAAGCCGTCCGGTTGTCGAACCTGGTCACCGACCTAATCGACCTGTCCCGGCTGCAAGGCGACGATCCGCTGTCGCACGCGCATCGGGTGGAGGTCGACCGAGTCGTCGCCGAGGCGGTCGACTCCACCCGCCAGGTGGCCGCCGCCAAGGAGATCGAACTGGTCGTCGGCGGCACCCCGGACCTGGAGGTCTATGGCGAGGAATCCCAGTTGGTCACCGCGCTGCGCAACCTGCTGACCAATGCCATTGCCTACTCGCCACCTCGCACCCGGGTTGCGGTGGCCACGTTGTCGACGAAGGGCGTCGTCGAGATGGCCGTCAAGGACCAGGGCATCGGGATCCCCGAGCGGGAGTTGACCCGGATCTTCGAACGCTTCTACCGGGTGGACCCGGCCCGGTCCCGGGTCACCGGTGGCACCGGACTTGGCCTGGCGATCGTCAACCATGTCTGCAGCAACCACGGCGGGGACGTCACGGTGTGGTCGGTGGCGGGCGAGGGTTCGACGTTCACCCTGAGACTGCCCGCATACGGCCCCGCCACGGTCGAACTCACCGAGCGCGAACTCGCAGAGGAAGAGACGCCGGAGCCGGTCGGCCACGACAACACGGACGGGAGTGCTATCCGGTGACGCGAGTGCTGGTGGTGGAGGACGAAGAGTCGTTCAGCGACGCCCTGTCTTTCATGTTGCGCAAGGAGGGCTTCGAGGTCGGCATTGCCGCGACCGGCCCGGACGCTCTGGCGGAATTCGACCGGCACGGCGCCGATCTGGTGCTGCTGGATCTGATGCTGCCGGGCATCCCCGGTACGGAGGTCTGCCGGACCCTGCGCGCCAAGTCCAACGTCCCGATCATCATGGTGACCGCCAAGGACGGCGAGATCGACAAGGTGGTGGGCCTGGAACTGGGCGCTGACGATTACGTAACCAAGCCGTTCTCCTCCCGCGAGCTCATCGCCCGCGTCCGGGCCGTGCTGCGCCGCAAGGGTGACGGGGACGACCTGTTGCCGCCGACGCTGGAGGTCGGGCCGATCCGGATGGACGTCGAACGGCACGTGGTCACCATCGCAGGGGTGCCAACCACATTGCCGTTGAAGGAGTTCGAACTATTAGAGATCCTTCTGCGCAACGCTGGCCGGGTCCTGACCCGAGGACAGTTGATCGACCGGGTCTGGGGATCGGACTACGTCGGGGACACCAAGACCCTCGACGTGCACGTCAAACGACTCCGGTCCAAGATCGAACCCGACCCCTCACAGCCGCGCTTCCTGGTGACCGTCCGGGGTCTGGGCTACAAGTTGGAGACGTGACTTCGGGCCACTATGAGGTGGGCGGGGCCACGGGCCTGGGGGCGATCCCCTCGTATATCCCGGTGGGCGGCACGGTCAACGCCTGGAAGGTCATCCGACCGGCCCGCTCAAAGGTCAGGGTGACGGCGACGAACTGACTGGGTACGAGGTCCTTGCCGTAGGTGTTGACGAAGTGCTCGCTGTCCCAGCCCAACCCCACCGAGACCGAGGGCAACAGTTCGATCTTGCCGCCGGTGATGTAGGTGGTAACGCTGGCAGGATCGGTGCTGATGCCCACCAATGCATCCGGTTCGGTGCCGGTGTTGAGCAGCGTGCCGATCAGCGTGGCGCTGCCGCCCTGCGGCCCGGTCACCAGGGTCGCGCCGTTGATCTGCACATCCCCTGAGGTGGCCTGGGCCCCGTTGCCGGCGGCCTCCAGGCTCAGCGTCGCGGCGTTCTGGCCCTGCCAGCAGCCAGCCAGCGAAGGAACCAGGGCCACCGTCATCAGGGCGGCGGCGGCAGTACGACGGATGCGGGTCACGGGGGGGCTCGCTCCCTGCTCGGTAACGGGGGTGGCAACGCTGCCCGGTTGGTTCCGCCGACACCGCAGGGGCGGTGCGTCGGGGGCAGCCGATCGGCTCCGACTGGGCGGCCGAGGCTGGTCGGCACCTTAGCGGGCCGCTGCCCCCGGCGAGGCGAGGGTCCGCAGGAGCGCGTCCAGCGGCTGCCCGGCCCGGTGGTCGCGGATGACCTCGGCGACGATGCCGTCGGCGTGGACCGCAACCAACGTCAGACCGGTCGGTCGGTAGACGCTCAGCGCCTGCTGGGCATCCGTCAAGGCGACGGAGCCCGGTGCTGCCTGCGCAATGGCCGTACGGATCGCCGCCCGGTCGCTACCGGCGACGATCAACCGCAGCCCCTGGCTGCGGGCGGCGCGGGAGGCGTCGGCCAAGGCCGCGGCGCAATCCGCACAGCCGCCCTGCGGCCACAGCGCCAGCACACTGGGGCGCAGGTCCCGCAGGGAGCGCACGCCCCCGTTGACCTGGACCTGGGCCGCCGGTAGCAGAGCCCCAGCGGAACCGATCGGTGCGTCGGTTGTAGCCGACAGTGCCAACGTGTCCGGCCGGGCACTCAGGCGCGGCGCCACAGTCATCACGATTGCCGCGGCGACGACCATGAAAGCCACAACGGTGATCACCAGCGCCCCGACGCCCCAACGCTCCACCGCCGATTGTTCGGCTGGCAACGTAGGCGAGCGGCGATCATCGCCCTCGGCCAGGTCGCCACGCTCGGGACGCGCCCGCGGCCCGAACCGGGGCGGCTCACGGCGGCCGCTGCGTCGTAGGACGAACCGGCGGCGACCACGCGGCACGTCGGCGATCTCGCGCAGGTAGGCCTGCCGGTCCGCCTCCAACGCACGGGCGTCGTCCGGGGCGCACAAATGACGCAGCGCCGGCGGCAGGTCATCGGGTTCGAGGGCGCTCACGCGCATGAGTATGGGCCGAACAGGACGATTGGGCGAGGGGGTCGTTACCCAGGACCCTTGACAATTTCCGACCAGGGGAGCATCAACAGGATGATCATGGTTACGTGGTAGCCTAGGGAGCCTGGAAAGGGGTACCACTACATGGCGTTCAAGGTCGGCGATACGGTCGTCTACCCCCATCACGGGGCCGCTCTCATCGAATCCATCGAGATTCGTCAGATCAAGGGAGTCGATCGCGAATATCTCGTTCTCCGAGTCGCCCAGGGTGATTTAACGGTACGCGTACCCGCCGACAACGTCGACCTCGTGGGCGTGCGTGACGTCGTCAATGCCGAAGGCCTCGACCGGGTCTTCGAGGTGCTGCGCCAGCCGTACACCGAGGAGCCGACGAACTGGTCCCGCCGGTATAAGGCAAACCTGGAGAAGCTTGCTTCCGGCGACGTCATCAAGGTCGCCGAGGTGGTTCGTGATCTGTGGCGCCGGGAACGTGAGCGAGGCCTATCGGCCGGCGAAAAGCGGATGCTGGCCAAAGCCCGTCAGATTCTCGTGAGTGAGTTGGCGCTGGCGGAGAAGACCAACGAGGACAAGGCCGAGGCCATCCTCGACGAGGTCCTCGCCAGCTGATCCAGACCTCCAGCCGGGCGCCTGCCTGCTGATTCCGCACCGTGTGGCCATCGAGCCCGGTCGTCCCCCGACGGCCGGGCTCGATGCATGTCGCGGCGTGGAACACGATCGGCTCCCCGCGGCGCGGCGGCGATGCCCTACCGTCAACGCCGTCCTACCGTCGAAGAAGGTGCGTTCGTCGTGACCGTGCGCCTGTCCCGCGTCCCCAGCATCGCCGTGGAGGCGTTGCGGCTGCTCGTCGTGGCCTTCGGCGCGGGTTTGGGATTCGAAGTGGCGCAGCGGCTCGGAGCCACCCGTAGTGATCCCGTGCTGGGTTCCTTCGACGGCGTCTGGGTCGGCGTGATCATCGGCGCAGGGCTGGGCTACTCGCTGGGTGGGGTCGTCGCTCGCACGCTGGTCCGCGCCATCGACTCCGGGGAACGGGCCCTGGATCGGCTCAGCCCGGAACAGGTCGTAGCCGGCAGCTTTGGTGCGCTGCTCGGCGCATTGCTCATCACCGTCGTTGGCTGGCCGCTGTTCCTGCTCGGTAGGCCGATCCTGGTCCTGCCGGTGTTCCTGCTCCTCGTACTCACCGGGGCCATGTTTGGCTTCCGGGTCGGCCGCGCCCGCCGCAGCGCGGTGCTGACGATGGCCGGACCTCGTACGGGCATCGCCGCGCCGCCGAGAGCCACCGCCTCGCTGCCTCGACTGCTGGACACCTCCGTGGCGATCGACGGTCGACTGCTGGACGTCGTCCGAGCCGGCTTCGTCCACGGCAGGCTGCTGATCTGCACCCCGGTGCTCGGCGAACTGCAGGCCTTGGCCGATTCCGCCGATGATCTGCGCCGGGCGCGCGGGCGCCGCGGCCTGGACGTCCTACAAGCCCTGGAGCGCGAACAGGGCGTGGAGCTGGAGCCCATCGGCGACGAGGCCCCCGGCGTCTCCGACGTCGACGCCAAACTCATCCGCATCGCCTTGGACCGGCAGGCCGGCCTGCTGACCTTCGACACGAACCTGGCCAAGGTCGCCGCCCTGGCAGGGGCCCGGGTGTTGAACATGCACGCGCTGGCGCTAGCCCTGCGCCCCCCGGTCGTGGTCGGCGACGAGGTCGATGTCGTCCTGGCCAAGCCCGGCAAGGAGCCAGGACAGGCGGTCGGCTACCTCGACGACGGCACGATGGTCGTTGTAGAGGCGGCCCGGCCCCGGGTCGGCCAGGATGCCCGAGTGATCGTCACCAGTGTGCTCACCACGGCGAACGGCCGGATGGTGTTCGCCCGACTGGCGGGCCGGGGCGATGTGACCGGCGGCCTCGTCGGCAAGGACCCCGGCAAGGACCCTGGCAAGGACCCTGGCAAGGACCCTGGCGATGCCACCACCGCCGGGTCCGACCCGGCTCGGCCGACCGCACACCCGCTGCACGATCCGGTCGAATCCGCCCGGGCGCGGCAGCGATGAGCGGCGCCGAGACGACCGGCCGGACCGCTGCCGTCGTCCCCGCGGCCGGTCGCGGGGAACGGCTGGGTCCTGGCGCCCCCAAGGCGCTGCGTGAGCTCGGCGGGCTGCCGATGCTGGTGCACGCCGTACGCGCGCTGGCCGCCGCGCGCAGCGTCGCCTTGGTCGTGGTTGCTGCCCCGGCCGAGGAGGTCGATGCCGTCCGTGACCTGCTGGCCGACCATGTCCTGGACGCCGAGTTGCGCGTCGTGCCCGGCGGACCTACCCGAGCACGGTCCGTGGCCGCTGCCCTGGCCGCGCTGCCGCCCGACGTCGACGTCGTCCTGGTGCACGACGCCGCCCGGCCGCTGGCGCCGGTCGGCCTGATCGACGACGTGACGGCCGCGGTACGGCGCGGCGCGGATGCGGTCGTCCCGGTGCTGCCGGTCGTTGACACCATCAAGCAGGTCGACGACGCGGGCACCGTCGTACGGACCGTGGACCGTACGACGCTGCGCGCCGTGCAGACCCCGCAGGGGTTCCGACGGGCAACACTGGTCGCCGCGCAGCAGGCAGCGCCCGACGACGAGATCACCGACGATGCCGGACTCGTGGAGCGGGCGGGCCATCGCGTGGTCACCGTGGCCGGTCACGAGGAAGCGTTCAAGGTGACCCGGCCATTGGATCTCGTGCTGGCCGAAGCGGTCCTCGCGCGACGACGGGCCGCCGGTGTCCTGGGCTGACGGCGTCGCGGTCCCCCGGGTCGGGATCGGGGTGGACGTCCACCCGTACGACGCGGACCGACCGCTATGGCTCGCCGGCCTACTCTGGCCCGGTGAGGTCGGCCTGGCCGGGCACTCCGACGCCGACGTCGCGGCCCATGCGGTCTGCGACGCGCTGCTGTCCGCCGCCGGTCTTGGGGACCTGGGGGTCGTCTTCGGCACGTCCGACCCACGGTGGGCCGGCGCCAGTGGGGCCGCACTGCTCGCCGAGACGGCCCGCCTGGTCCGAGCAGCCGGCTACGAGATCGGCAACGCCAGCGTTCAGGTGATCGGCAACCGGCCGCGGCTGGGCGCCCGCCGCACCGAGGCCGCGGCCACCCTGTCCGCCGCCTGCGGCGCGGACGTTCACGTCAGCGCCACCACGACGGACGGGCTGGGGCTCACCGGCCGGGGCGAGGGCGTAGCCGCCATCGCGACGGCTCTGGTCATGGGCCCGCGGCAGTGATCATCGGCCTACGGCAGCGACCCCGGGCCTACGGAGGTGATCATGGGCCTGCGGCAGCGACCCCGGGCCTACGGCAGCGACCCCGGGCCTACGGAGGTGATCATGGGCCTGCGGCGGTGACCTTGTAACCTGCGGCGGTGAGCCTGCGCCTGTACGACACCGCCACGCGGACCGTCCGCGACTTCGTCCCCCTGCAACCGGGCCGGGTGTCGATCTACCTGTGTGGCGCAACCGTGCAGGCGCCCCCGCATATCGGGCACATCCGGTCGGGGCTCAACTTCGATGTCGCTCAGCGGTGGCTGGCGTACCGCGGCTACGAGGTGACGTTCATCCGCAACGTCACCGATATCGACGACAAGATCATCGCCAGGGCGGCGGACGAGGGTGTCCCGTACTGGCTGATCGCGATGCGCAACGAGCGGGCCTTCACTGCCGCCTACGACGTGCTGGGGTGCCTGCCGCCGGCCTATGAGCCACGCGCCACCGGGCACGTGCCCGAGATGATCTCGCTGATGCACCGGCTGATCGACGACGGCCACGCCTACGCCGCGGGGGGGGACGTCTACTTCGACGTGCGTGCCTGGCCATCGTACGGCGCGCTGTCCGGGCAGCGGATCGACGAGATGCTCCCCGCCGCTGATTCCGACCTGCCCGGCAAGCGGGACCCCCGCGATTTCGCGCTGTGGAAGGCGTCCCGCCCCGGCGAGCCTTCCTGGGACACCCCTTGGGGGCCCGGGCGTCCGGGTTGGCACCTGGAGTGCTCAGCGATGGCGCACAAGTACAACGGGCCCGCCTTCGACATTCACGGCGGCGGCCTGGACCTGGTCTTCCCACACCATGAGAACGAGATCGCGCAGTCCCAGGCGGCTGGCGACGGGTTCGCCCGCTGGTGGCTGCACAACGCCTGGGTGACCACTAGCGGGGAGAAGATGAGCAAGTCGCTGGGGAACTCGTTGCTGGTCAGCGAGGTCGTCCAGCGGGTACGCCCGGTCCAGTTGCGCTACTACCTCGTCGCGGCCCACTACCGCTCGATGATCGAGTTCTCCGAGGAGGCGCTGGCCGAGGCCGGGGTGGCGTACGCGCGGATCGAGGGTTTCGTCCGGCATGCGATCGAGCGGGTTGGGGCGCCTCGTACGACGGTGCCCACAGCCAGCCCGCAGGGCTTCGCGGCGGCAACTCCCACAGCCATCCCGCCCGCCTTCGCCGCCGGGATGGATGACGACCTCGGTGTTCCGCAGGCCCTCGCGGTGCTGCACGACACCATCCGGGCGGGCAACTCCGCGCTGGCGGCCGGCGATGACACCGCCACCGCGACGGCCCTGGGCGAGGTGCTGGCCATGACCGGCATCCTCGGCCTGGACCCCACCGATTCGCACTGGTCGCAGGCGTCCGCCGGCGACCAGGCGCTGCGCGGCGCCGTCGACGGCCTGGTGGCCGTGGCCCTGGACCAGCGCACGCAGGCCCGTGACCGACGCGACTATGCCGCTGCGGATGCCGTCCGCGACGGCCTGCGCGATGCCGGTATCGCCGTCGAGGACACCCCCGCCGGACCCCGCTGGACCCTCGCAGGAAGGCCCTGAACCATGGCCGGCAACTCCTCCCGACGCGGCGCTACCCGCAATCCCCGAAGCAAGAAGGGCCCAGTCGTCGGTTCCGGCGGGCAACGCCGCCGTGGCCTGGAGCCCAAGGGCCCGACCCCCAAGGCGGTCGACCGCGACAAGCACTCGGCCGCCAAGCGCGCCCGCACTGCCAGCTCAGGCACCAACTCCGGCTCCGGCACCAACTCCGGCTCCGGCTCCGGCTGGGGCTCCGGCTCCGGCTGGGGCACCAGCTCCAGCTCCGGGCCTGGCGTCCGCTCCGGACCTGGCACTCGCTCCGGACCTGGCGCTCGCTCCGGACCTGGCACCGGCTCTGGTCCTGGCGCTCGCTCCGGACTTGGCACCGGCTCTGGACCGCGCACCGGCTCTGGACCGCGGACCGGCTCCGGCTCGGGTGCGGACGCTCCCAGGCGGAGCGGCGGGCCGTCGGGTAGCGGGCAGTCCGGCGGCGGCCAGCAACGTGGCGCCAAACGCACCGGCGGTAGTCGCACGGGTGGCAATCGACCTGGCAACAATCGGCCTGGTGGCAACCGCACATCGCGGGAGACGACCGAACTGGTCTTCGGCCGCAACAGCGTCGTCGAGGCGCTGCGCGCCCACGTACCTGCCACCGCGGTGTTCGTCCAGCAGTATCTCGACAGCGACGACCGCGTCCGCGAGGTACTGCAGATCGCCGCCGACCGGCGCATTCCGCTGCTTGAGGCCCCGCGGCCCGAACTGGACCGGATGACCGCCCACGGCGTGCACCAGGGCTTGGCCCTGAAGGTCCCGGTCTATGACTATGCGGACGCCGCCGAGTTGCTCGACCGGCCCGGGACACCGCTGATCGCGGTGCTCGATGGCATCACCGACCCGCGCAATCTCGGGGCCGTTGTCAGGTCCGCGGCCGCCTTCGGCTGCCAGGGCGTGGTCGTGCCCGAGCGCCGCGCCGCCGGGATGACCGCCGCAGCCTGGAAGACCTCCGCCGGGGCGGCGGCGCGGGTGCCGGTCGCCCGTACGGTCAACATCACCCGACTGCTGCGCACCTACCAGCAGGCCGGTGCCACGGTGATCGGCCTGGCCGCCGACGGCGCCGTGCCGCTGACCGACCTCGACCCCGAGGTGCTCACCGGCCCGGTCATCCTGGTTGTGGGCAGCGAGGGCGCCGGTCTGCATGCGCTGGTCGCCAAGACCTGTGATCACCTGGTGTCGATCCCGATGACCTCGGACACCGAGTCACTGAACGCCGGAGTCGCGGCCGGCATCGCGCTGTACGCCGTGGCCGCTGCGCGCCGCTGAGACGAAACCGCGCACTCACTGCGCGGGCAGCACGATCCGCAGTTCGGCCGTGTCGTCGCTGGGGGTCCCCAGGCGGGCCCCCAGCACCGCCTGCTCGTCCGGTTTGTGTGCCAGCACGTCGCGTACGTAACTGGCCGTCGCCGCCTGCAACCCGACGTCGGAACCCTGCCGCTCGGACAGGAACCAGCGGTGTTCCAACACCTCGTGGAATACCTCGGCGGGTTCGAGTTTGCCGCGGTATTCGCTCGGGATCGCGAGCACGACCGGCTCGAACACCTCGCTGACCCATCGATGGGCGACGATGTCCTCGTCCCGGGCGGCAATGCCGAGCCCGGACCGATAAGCATCCAGATCGTTGAGCAGCCGCCGGGCCTGATTCTCCTGGACGTCGAGACCAGTCAGGCGAATCAGTCGGCGGGAATGGTGACCGGCGTCCACGACCTTCGGCGTCACCGTGATGGTGCTGCCCTCGCCGTCCGAGCGAGCCGACAACTCGGCGATGTCGAAACCCAGGGAATTGAGTTTGCGAATTCGCGCGTCCAGCAGATATCGCTCGTTCGGCCTGATTTGCAACGGTTCGGTGAGTGCCTTCCACAGCGCGTCATAGCGGGTACGCACCGCCACCCCGGTGACGATCGGGTCCAGCGAGTCGTGCAACCGGCCGCCGGCATCCAGGTCCATGAGTTCCCCGGCGACGTTGGTACCGGCGAGTTCCAGATCGTAAGAGCGCTGCCCGTCGGACAGCCGCTCACGCAGTTCACCGGTCTCCGCGTCCACCAGATAGGCCGCGAAGGCGCCCGCATCACGGCGGAACAGGGTGTTGGACAGCGAGCAGTCACCCCAGGCGAAACCCACGACATGCAACCGGACCAGCAGGACCGCCAGCGCATCCAGCAACCGGCTCGACGTGTCCGGGCGCAGCACGGAGGAGAACAGCGCACGGTAAGGCAGGGAGAACTGCAGGTGCCGGGTGATCAACGCTGCGGGCAAGGCCTCGCCGGTGGAATCCGTACGACCGGAGACGATGCCGACCGGTTCCACACACGGGACGTCCCGACGGCCGAGTTCGAACAACAACGAGTATTCGCGCTCCGCCAGCGGCTGCTCGACCTCCTTCACGGCGTACACCCGCGGGCCCAGGCGTACGAACCGCACCACATGCCGGGAGATACCGCGCGGCAGCGCCACGATCGCGTCCGCCGGCCACTCCTCCAATGGGGTGGACCAGGGCAGGAACAACATGTCGGGGTCCTCCGGGGACCCGGTCAGTCGCAGACTCATCGATGCACTCCGCTCACGAGCGAACCCCGCGGCCTCGGTAGCACTGCCTGTGCACGCGATCGGGGCCCCCCCATGCGGGGGCCCCGACAGGTGTCACAGCTTTCAGGTGTCACAGCCTGGGTGGATCGGTCAGAACGCGACCGTGGGAATCGGTCAGTCGCCGAGTCGCGCGCCGTCGGTCGTGGAGAACACGTGTGCGTGATCGGGCTTGATGGCCAGGTGCACCCGCTCGTCCCGCTTGGGTGGCCGGCGCCCGTCGGTGCGCACGATGATGTCCTTGGTGGAGCCGTCCAGCAGGGTCAGATGCCCGTAGACGTAGGCATCGGCGCCCAGGCTCTCGACCACGTCGACGTCGATCGGCCAGCCGGTGCCGTCGCCGGAGACCAGCAGGTCCTCGGGCCGGAATCCCAGCGTGACCGTCTTCGCGCCGTGAGCGGTCGCGTCGGCGACGACGTCGCGTTCCAGCGGCACGACGATCTGCCCGATGCGGGCACCCTCAGAGTTGACGGGCACCTCCACCAGGTTCATCGCTGGCGACCCGATGAAGCCCGCGACGAACACGTTGTTGGGCCGGTCGTAGAGGTTTCCGGGGCTGTCGACCTGCTGTAGCAGTCCGTCCTTGAGGACCGCGACGCGGTCGCCCATCGTCATGGCCTCGATCTGGTCGTGGGTGACGTAGACGGTGGTGATCCCCAGGCGGTGCACCAGTGAGGAGATCTGCGTACGGGTCTGGACGCGCAACTTGGCGTCGAGGTTGGACAGCGGCTCGTCCATCAGGAAGACCTGCGGCTCCCGGACGATTGCCCGGCCCATGGCGACCCGTTGGCGCTGGCCGCCGGACAGTGCCTTCGGCTTGCGGTCGACGTAGGGCTCGAGGTCCAGCAGTTTGGCGGCCTCGGCCACCCGCCGCTTGATCTCGTCCTTGCTGACGCCCGCGATTTTCAGGGCGAAGCCCATGTTCTCCCCGACGGTCATGTGCGGGTAGAGGGCGTAGTTCTGGAAAACCATCGCGATGTCGCGGTCCTTGGGCGGCAGGTACGTGACGTCGCGCTCGCCGATCCGGATGGACCCGGAGTCGACGTCCTCGAGGCCGGCGAGCATCCGTAGGCTGGTGGACTTGCCACAGCCGGAGGGCCCGACGAGGACCAGGAACTCTCCGTCGGCGATGTCCAAGTCGAGCGCATCGACGGCCGGCGTGGTGGACCCGGGATAGATGCGGGTCGCCTTGTCGAATACGACAGTGGTCATGTGGGGGTCATCCCTTCACCGGCAGGAACGTGCCGGACGATCCGTAGTGGAAGGAATCGGCACGCTGGTGCCGACCGTGTGCAGTTGTGATCGGGACTTTACGCGCGCGTGCCCGTGCTGACCATGCTTTGTCGACAGTAGATTCCGACGAGGGTTCAGCCAGGCGACGCCGCTCGATCAGCACGACCGGCGCCGCGCCCGTGGCCACGGCTCCCCTAGACTCGGCGGTCGCCGTACGCCGTACCCGCCCCTGTAGCTCAGTGGTAGAGCATTCGCCTTGTAAGCGAAGGGTCTTCGGTTCAATCCCGAACAGGGGCTCACCAAGCCGCACTCACCAAGCCGCATAGGTGTGCCTTCGCGACACAGCGACCGCCGTGGCCACCGGCCTTGCGGCTCAATCGCGGACAGGCAACACGATCTCGTTGCGCCGCAGGAACCACGGCGTCCAGGGTGGGTCGAACCGGGCCCACCGTGCCGGGCCGGAGGCCGTCAGGCCGGCGGCCACGACCGATGCTCGCAGCCGGAGTTCGGCGTCGGCATACCCTGACTCCGACCAGCGACCGGAATACCGCAGCGCCGCAGCGGTCTCCGCCAAAACCGCCCGCACCGTCACGGCCTCATCGGTGGGCGTCGGCAGCGTTTCCAGGGTCTCCCCAGCCGGCAGCACGAACGCGACCGTGAACCCAGTGTCCGCGGGCTGCTGGACAACCGGGGCAGTCATCGCCAGCTTGCGGCCAGTCGCCGGCGCACCGACCACGGGAGCCGTCATCGCCATGGACCGACCGGCGTCGTTCTTCCCGCCGATGTAACCCACCAGCGACCGGAATGCCCGGTTGCCAGCACTGTCCCGGGGGCCGGGGACAGTCACCTCCGCAACGACGTGCGCGTCGTAACGCCGTAGCTCGAAGTCCCCGTACGACCGGATTACGGCGTACGGCTGCTGCTCGGTCATCCCGGCAGGCTACGTCGCCATGGACGCCCTCGCCGGTCAGGCGGGGAGGAGGTCATCGATCTGAGCCACCGCGGTGGTGAACCCCTCGACCATGCCCATGTCCAGCAGCTTCTGCATCGCCTCGAGGGAGCCGGACTTCGACACCAGCGTCATGCGACTGCTCCCGTTGCCAGCGTCCACGATCTCAACGTGCGTGGTGGTGACCGGCATGTTCGGGTCGGGTGTTCCGCCGTCGTCGGCGAACCCGTCCTGGAAGTCCAGTGACCGTGGCGCATCGACCGCGGTCACCTCCCACCAGCCGGGGTATTTCTCGCCTTCGGGGCCGGTCATGTAATAACTGACCCGGCCGCCCGGGCGCAGATCATGCTCGACCACAGTCGCCGGGTATGACGGCGGCCCCCACCAGCGTTCCAGCAGCCGCGGGTCCGCCCAGATCTGCCAGACCCGTTCGACCGCAGCAGTGAACTCCGCTGTCACGGTGAGTGTCAGCGCCTCAGCGTCCTGGACGACATCGGTCACGGTCATGAGTTCTCCTCCTGGTAACACCGGCATAGGGCTCCGTACGCTGGCATACATGGAGCACCCGATGGCCAGAATCCCCGAGGATCTGGAGGCTCGAACCCGGCACGGCGCCGCGGCCGGGAACGCCGCCAACTCGGACATCAGCCGTGCAGCAATCGAAGCGCAACTGGGCTCTCACGGCTACCGAACCCTGCTGGCAGCCGGCGCGGGCCGTAGCGGCCGCAGCGATATCTCGGAGCACATCGAGGAGATCCTCGCCGTTGAGGGCACGACAACTCCGCGCTGACCGGCGATTCCAGCCGTCTTGAACAGTTCAGGCGATACCCATTGCGCCTCCTCGTTCAGGCGATGCCCATTGCGCCGTGACTTCAATTAGGAGACAAAACGGCGCTTCGACAGCGACCGGTGCATCCGGTGGACCAGCCCGACCGGCTCCAGGAACATCATCGGGCAGGCCCCGTCGACGACGTCGACGCGGTTGTCGTGACACACCTGCACGGCCTCGTCGGTGACCGAGCCGGTGCCGGTGCCCCGGTGCAGCCACACCCGCGGGATGCCCCGCGCGACGGCAGCTCGTACGACGTCGGCAGCCGCGGCCGGCGGCACCATCACCACCACGCCCTCAACCGGATCGGGAACGTCGGCCAGGCTGGCGTAACACGGCTGACCGGAGATCTCCTTGGCGTTGGGGTTGACCGGGTAGACGGTGTGGCCGTGCATTTGCAGCGCGGCGAAGACAGTGGCCGACATGTCCTTGGGATCCCGCGAGACGCCGACGAATGCCAGGTGCGGCTGGACCAGGAAATCCTCGATCAGCGCGCGGCTGGGCATGGCGCTCCTCCTCATTCTGGGCAACATTCTCGGCAACATTTCGCGACGAACGCCACCGTGACGCATCGCTCGCCCCAGCGTGTGGCTGCCTATGCATGACCGGGCAGAGCCCAACGGCCCGCGGCCCGTGTCGGCTGCGACACGTCACCAGTCCTAGCGGTGAATGACATGGCTGGGATTCCACCCCGTACGATGCTGCGGCGACCAGGGCACCTGCCGGTCCGCGACCGCCGGTGACCCGACCGACCGTTACGAGGGAGACGCCTGCATGGACGCCGCACTGTCGTTCGCGAACCAGGACCCGAGCAGCGAGTTGTCCGAGCGGGACCGGGGGATCCTGGAGTTCGAGCGGCAGTGGTGGAAGTACGCGGGGGCCAAGGAGCAGGCGGTCCGCTCGCTGTTCGACATGAGCGCGACCCGCTACTACCAGATCCTCAACGGCCTGATCGATACGCCGCAGGCGCTGGCGTTCGACCCGATGCTGGTCAAGCGGCTACGGCGGCTGCGTACCGCGCGGCAGCGGGCCCGGTCCGCCCGGCGGCTGGGCATCGAGCCGTAACCCTCGCTGGTACGAATGCTCAGGTACGCGCATACCGGCAGGCGTACTCCGGCACCGTGATCAGCGGCGGCCGCTCCAACCCGGACACCTCGTGGGTCGTCACGGTGAATCCGTCGTCGCCACGATCGAACTGGGCCAACGTCGTCCCGATCCCCCGCTCGATGGCGACGCCCGGCTCACCAGCACCAGCCCGCAGCCGCCCGTCCGGATCCAGCCGGTCCAGCGCCGTCTGCCAGATCTCGGCGGCCATCCGACCCAGCTTGCGCTCGTCGTGGTGGCGGTGCAGGCGTACGCCCAGATCGACTTGGGCGATGGCGTCCAGCCCGACCAGACCGAGGGTGTCCACCAGAATCGCGAACTCCACGCCGTAGCCACATGGGAACGGCAGTCGCTCCAACAGGCTGCGGCGGGCGGCATATTCGCCGGCCAGCGGCTGGATCACTCCCGCCAGGTCCGGCCAGTGCATATTCAGCAGCGGGCGGGCCACCAGCTCGGTCACCCGACCGCCACCGGCCGCCACGACCCGCTCCCCTTGGACCAGCGGCCGCTCGTACACCGCCTTGACCAGCTGTACGCCGGGATCGCACAGCAGCGGACCGAGCAGACCGCTGACATAGGCCGGGGTGAACGAGCGCAGGTCGGCGTCGATGAACACCACGACCTCGGCATCGGTTGCAGCCAGCGCCCGCCACATCGCCTCGCCCTTGCCAGCGACGGTGGGCAGCCGGGGAAGAACGTGGTCGCGGGCGACTACCCGGGCACCGGCGTCGGTCGCAACGCGGGCCGTGGCATCAGTGCTGCCGGAGTCGAGGACGACCAGATCGTCCACGATCTGTTGGTTGGAATGGCTCATGAGGGCACGCCGCAGCACCCGCACGATGTCCCCGACGGTCTGTTCCTCGTTCAACGCGGGCAGGATCACCGCAACGCTGGTCGCGCCCTTGGCCGTGAGAAGTACGTCCAGCGGCCAGTCCTGGGCCGTCGAGGTACGCCGGACGAACCAGTCGCCTACGTGCGGCAGCATCGCCAATCCCCTAGCCCGACTCCTCGCCAAGTCCCCCGGGGCCCCGGCGCACCCGAGAGAGTGCCGGGACCCCGAATCATCCCGTACGGGCTGCAGTGCCGTTCGGCTCAGCTGGGGTCGTACAGGCTCAGGCGCTCGCGGGCGGCCGGCGTCATATCGGGGTCGCTGTCGAGGTCGTCGGCGTCGACGTAGTGCAGGGCCGCCTCCTCGGGTGACAGACCGACCACGTCGCGACTGTCATGGGCCACGGCCTCGGCGGTGACATCTGGATGCGCGCCCTCGTCGTCGGCGATCAGGCGACCCACCAGGGACTCGTCGGGATGGCCGAACGTCTCCGCTGGGCCATCCGTGCCCAACTCCTCGGACAGCTCTGCGAACAGCGCCTCGACCACGTCGCGCGCAGGGTCGTCCTGCCAGCCGCGACCGGACCCCGGTCCACCGTTGCGGGTCATGGCCCGCCTCCTCCCACATCGTCCCGGCCGGGCATTTCTGGTCGGCGCGCCCACTGTTCCCGGTGGGCGGGACGCGGACCTCGTGCGGTCGGCGTCGGGCGAGACCCGACGGATACAGCATGGACCCGAGTAGCGGGCTGTGTCGCGGTCTGGTGGCCCTTGCGTGTCGGATCCACCCCAATTCCACAACTGAGCACTCGTGGTCGAGTTTGATCTTGGAAAAGCGACCACGCCGTCCCAGTCGGATGGATCAAGTCCCCACTCGCGGTGATCAAGGTCAAGTCGGGCCTCGCCTCGCTGGTTGCGTGCGTCGAGTCGCAGTTGCATACGCGGCTTGCACTCAAGGGCCCCGAGTGCTCATCATTAGCGTTAGCACTCAGGGTGCCCGAGTGACAGCCTGAGTCGATCCATCACCGGTCAGCGAGATCGTGTGGTTGTGGCCGAAGGGACGCCACGACCTCCGGTCGTCCGTCGCGGGCGCGGGCCGGTGCTCATCGCAGACGTCTCTCGTTCCGGGAGGAACACCACCACATGTCAAAGATCATCGCGTTCGACGAGGAGGCTCGGCGCGCGCTGGAGCGGGGCATGAACGTCCTCGCCGACGCCGTCAAGGTCACCCTCGGCCCGAAGGGCCGCAACGTCGTCCTGGAGAAGAAGTGGGGCGCCCCCACGATCACCAACGATGGTGTGTCCATCGCCAAGGAGATCGAGCTCGAGGACCCGTACGAGAAGATCGGTGCCGAGCTGGTCAAGGAGGTCGCGAAGAAGACCGACGACGTCGCCGGTGACGGGACGACCACCGCGACCGTGCTGGCCCAGGCGCTGGTCCGTGAGGGCCTGCGTAACGTCGCCGCCGGTGCGAACCCGATGTCACTGAAGAAGGGCATCGAGAAGGCCGTCCAGGCTGTCAGCGCCGAGCTGCTGGACATGGCCAAGGAGGTCGAGACCAAGGAGCAGATCGCTGCCACCGCATCGATCTCGGCCGCCGACCCGCAGATCGGCGAGATGATCGCCGAGGCGATGGACAAGGTCGGCAAGGAAGGTGTCATCACCGTCGAGGAGAGCAACACCTTCGGCCTGGAGCTGGAGCTCACCGAGGGCATGCGGTTCGACAAGGGCTACATCTCGCCCTACTTCGTGACCGACACCGAGCGGATGGAGGTCGTCCTGGAGGACGCCTACGTCCTGATCGTGAACTCCAAGATCTCGGCCGTGAAGGACATGCTGCCGATCCTTGAGAAGGTCATGCAGTCCGGCAAGCCACTGCTGATCCTGGCCGAGGACGTCGACGGTGAGGCGCTGGCGACTCTGGTCGTGAACAAGATCCGCGGCACGTTCCGCTCGGCCGCCGTCAAGGCGCCTGGCTTCGGTGACCGCCGCAAGGCCATGCTGCAGGACATCGCGATCCTGACCGGGGCCCAGGTCATCTCCGAGGAGGTCGGCCTTAAGCTCGACGGCGTCGGGCTGGACCTGCTGGGCCGCGCCCGCAAGGTCGTCGTCACCAAGGACGAGACGACCATCGTCGAGGGCTCCGGCGACGCCGACCAGATCCAGGGTCGCGTCAACCAGATCCGCGCCGAGATCGAAAAGTCGGACTCCGACTACGACCGCGAGAAGCTGCAGGAGCGGCTGGCCAAGCTGGCCGGTGGCGTTGCGGTCATCAAGGCCGGCGCGGCGACCGAGGTCGAGCTCAAGGAGCGCAAGCACCGTATTGAGGACGCGGTGCGCAACGCCAAGGCCGCCGTCGAGGAAGGCATCGTCGCCGGTGGTGGCGTGGCGCTGATCCAGGCGTCCGTGCGCGCGTTCAAGAAGCTGGAGCTTGAGGGCGACGAGGCCACGGGTGCGAACATCGTGCGCGTCGCAGTCGAGGCGCCGCTGAAGCAGATCGCCATCAACGCCGGCCTTGAGGGTGGCGTCGTAGCGGAGAAGGTGCGCGGCCTGGACACCTCGTGGGGCCTGAACGCTGCCACAGGCGAGTACGTCGACCTGATCAAGGCCGGCATCATCGACCCCGCCAAGGTGACCCGCTCCGCACTGCAGAACGCCGCTTCGATCGCTGGCCTGTTCCTGACCACCGAGGTGGTCGTGGCCGACAAGCCGGAGAAGTCGGGGGCACCGGCGATGCCGGGTGGCGGGGGGGATATGGACTTCTGAGGAGAGACTGAGGAGCGGTAGGGATCGGCATGTCTTTCGCCGGTCCCTGCCGATCCGAAGGATCGACGCTAGAAGTCCAATAAGCACTGGCTTCTAAGGAACAGGGACGCCAGTCGCAGCACCTCATCTCAAGCAGCGGCGCCGCCCGACAGGGCGGCGCCGCTGCTGCCTTCCTGCGACCGCACACCGGCGGCGCGCAGCGCGCCGCTAACGATTCGCCAGCCAACCGCACCACCAAACACCCCCGGGAATCCCACCACCCCCCCGATCGTCACATCACCGGTAGGCGAATCAGGGAGGCGAGCCACCCGCCTTCGACGTACCCGCCTGTGTTCCACTGGATCCAGCTGCCCCCGATCGAGGAGTTCGCGATGACCGCCGTACGCCCGTCCCAGCGCCGCGGTATCACCCTGGCGACCCTGCTCGCTGCTGGTGGCCTGGCCCTGGCTGGGTGCAGCGCCGGCACCACCGCGACCTCGGATGCCAACGCCACGTCGCCGAACAGCGGCGCGAGCAGCACCGCCAGCAGCACTGACAACAGCACCGCCAGCAGCACCGCCAGCAGCACTGACAACATCGCGCCGTCCACCCCCGTACCGCAGTCCTCGACCGTCGACGCCACGTCGGAGGCCCCGGCGACCAGCAGCGCGGCTGCACTGAGCCCCGCGGCGGTCATCAAGCAGGCCTCGGAGACCACCCGGGCGGCCGGTTCGGCGATGGTGTCGATGACCATGACGGCGTCGATCGGGAGCCTGGGCGGTGTCAAGATCACCGGCGGTGGCCCGATGGACTTCGCCACCAACACCGGCGACCTGACGCTGTCCACCTCCGTCGCCGGGCAGCAGACCAAGATCCGGGAAATCTTCGTCGGCGACACCGCGTACATCCAGCTCCCGGGTACGGACCGGTGGTTCAAGGCGCCGCTCGCGGCCATGTCCGGGTCGAACGGCGACCCCACCAAGGCGCTGGACATGTTGAAGTCCCTCGGCGATGTGCAGCAGATCGGCACCGAGACGGTCAAGGGAGCAGCGACAACCCACTACCGCGCCACGATCGACCTGAGCAAGGCGCTGGAGAGCTCGGGGCTGTCCGAGGAGCAGCGTCAGTCACTCGACTCGACGCTGCCCGACGCCAAGAACTCCCCTGCAGTGGTCGACCTGTGGCTCGACGACGCCCAGCGGGTCGTCCGTATGGTGACGGCACTGGACCTGAAGGCCGGCTCCGCCGGTCGCGTACAAACCAGCTCGACGGTGGAGTACAGCGACTTCGGTATTGACGTCAAGGTCACTCCGCCCCCCGCCGGGAAGGTCACCGAGGCCCCCGAGGGTCTG